>NZ_JBIBVF010000017.1:0-110360 GCF_043080045.1 Streptomyces sp. NPDC015125 | reverse complement strand
GGCTCCCGGCTCCCGGCTCCCGGCTCCCGGCTCCCGGCTCCCGGCTCCCGGCTCCCGGCTCCCGGCTCCCGGCTCCCGGCTCCCGGCTCCCGGCTCCCGGCTCGGACAGCCTCTTAGTATAGCCAACTCCATGCGACAGAATGCTCAACTTCCCATGAAGTAGCTGAAGTTGACCGCCGAAGCTCGCAGAAACAGCCAGGTCCACGGGCGTCGCCAACGCCTGTTCCCAGGGCAGGACGGGCAGACCCCACTCGGAGAACAGCTCACGTATGCCGCCTTGGAACGCGGATGACCCTGTTGACGTGACCAGTAGCTGGACCCGGAAGTCGTCACGGAACAGCGGTACTACGTCGAGCAGGCGTCCGGCCGAGGTGACGTTGTGCACGACGAACAGAACCCGGCGACAGGTCGCCCGACTGACCCAACGCTCGGAGCCCTCCCCGACCGGCACACGTATGACCGGGGGATCGGATGGCCCCACCTGTCACCTCCTACCGGCTGCACAGCTTCCGTGGCGCTTCTCGATCAGCCTAGCCAGTCCCCTGCCTCCGAACGAAAATCCTGGGGCAGCGGGAGGCACCGAGATCCGGCCGGCTCTGGGGCGCCTGATCCGCTCTCCCCTCCACCGGCCAACGAGGCCCAGCGTGGCGTACTACGGCGTCTGCAGAGCGGCACCGGCGTTGTGGTGCAAGAAGGCCCGCCGGGCGCGGGCAGGCACATACCGTCGCCGACCTCAGCTGCGCTTTGCTCGCTGGCCCACCGCGAAACACAGGCGGCCCGTATCCCGGCCTGCCGGCTCGGGGCCGCACTGTGGAGTGCGACGGGCCTTTGCTGGAGCCAAGCCTCCCGAACCGGCGTCGCAGTGCTGCTCCTCCTTGCGGACAGAGCCGGTGCCGGGTGATGTGGCTCCCAAGCTCAAGCACGGACAGCGACTTGCTCTGCGACGTAACGACGTGGGAATCGACTACCAGAGAGGTGCTTGATCTCAAGTGCAGTTGAGGTTGCATGCTGATCCGCATGAAGACGACTGCGAGCGATGGCCAGGTGCAGGAGGCCGAGAGCGAGGCGATCAAGCAGGTGATCGCCACCCTTGAGCACTCCCAGCAGAACGAGCTCCCCGGCGAGTTCATCGGTCTGTTCCGGCACGATGCGATCTGGACGACGGGCCACGGCAAGCGCCTCACAGGCCGCGATGAGATATCGGATTTCACGCACAAGGTGCTCCCCGGTGCGATGAAGGAATCGACGGCCACGTACGAGGTGGTGGATGTGCTGTTCATCCGCCCGGACGTGGCTGCCGTCAAGGTGCACGCCCAGTACTTGACGCTCGGTGGTCAGCCCATCGGGAACCCGGGCACTCCGCTCTACGTCATGGCGAAAGAAGACGGGAAATGGCGCCTGGTCGCCTGCCAGAACACGGAGATACTTGGCGGCTGACCCGACAAGGGCCTTACAGGTCGGCCGAGTTGGGAGACGACCCGGGCCCGTGCGGCCGGTGCCCATCCCGCCCGCGGCACCGGGAGCCGGGCGGCGGGCGAGCCGCTCTCCGAGACGGGTGCGCCACCGTGCTCATCGTCATGCCAGGGAACATCAGTGTTCTGACTCGATCTGTCACTCACGACGACCCAGCAGCGGCAGGCCGGGATTGTGCCGCAGCGCGTCCAGCACGACGCGCACCGCCGCGCGAGGTGGTGAGCCGCGGCGGATCGCCGCCGTGATCGTGCGCGTCACGGGGGCGGCGAGCTCCCGGGTGGCGACGCGATAGCGGTGGTCGACCGCCAGGCCGGGCAGCAGCGCGATCGACAGCCCGGCCTCGACGTGCTGCAGGGTCATCATGTAGTTGCTGAACCGGCACACCACCCGCGGCTCGAACCCCGAATGACGGCACAGCCGTAGCGCGAGATTCGCCATGTACGACTGTGGCATGTCGAATGCCCACGGCTCGTCCGCGTAGGCCGCGAGCTCCACGGCGCCGCGCCCGGCCGCGGGATGCTCGGCCGGGACCACCAGCACGATCGAGTCCGTGGCCAGCGGTACGAGGTCGAGGTCCGGCCCCAACGGCAGTTCGTCGAAGTCCGTGGTGGTGATGATGACGTCCGCGTCACCGACCCGCAGCGCGGGCATGCTCGCGTGCGGCTCCAGCTCAAGCAGCTCGACGTCCAGGTGTGGATGCTCGCGCGCCAGCCGGGTCACCGCCGGCACGGCCATGGTGTGGATCGCGCTCTGGAATGCCCCCAGCCGCACCAGCCCGGCCGGTTCCTGGCCGAACCCGCGCAGCTCCGCCTCGACAGTGTCCATGTGATCGAGGATCGCCCGCGCCCGCCGCGCGAGGATCAGCCCGGCCGAGGTCAGCCGCACCCGGCGTCCCGTCCGTTCAAGGAGCTGAGTGCGCGTCTCGGCCTCGAGCACGGCGAGCTGCTGAGACACGCTCGACGGGCTCAGGTTGGCAGCTTGGGCCACTGCCCGGACGGTGCCCAGCGTGTCCAGCTGGCTCAGCAGCCGCAGCCTCCAGGGGTTCATCACGCCCTCATTGTTGTGCGGATTTGCCGAACAGGACAGCCGGAATGGTGAGATGGACGTGTCACTCGGGGGCGACCTACCGTCGGAGGCATGGCTGCTTCGACCACCACCCCGCCGTCCACCGCAACCTTCTGGGCCGATGCCGAGAGGCATCTCGTACGCTACGGCGGCGAGTTCACCCGCGAGATCATCGACCACGCGGCCGGGAGTTTCCTGTACACCGCGGACGGCCGGAAGATCCTCGACTTCACCTCCGGGCAGATGAGCGCGATCCTCGGCCACTCGCACCCGGAGATCGTCGCGACCGTCCAGCGGCAGGTCGCGACCCTCGACCACCTCTACAGCGGCATGCTCAGCCGCCCGGTGGTCGACCTCGCCCGCCGGCTGGCCGACACACTGCCCGCGCCGCTGGAGAAGGCGCTGCTGCTGACGACCGGCGCCGAGTCGAACGAAGCCGCAATCCGGATGGCCAAGCTCGTCACCGGCAGGCACGAGATCGTCTCGTTCGCACGGTCCTGGCACGGCATGACGCAGGCCGCCGCGTCCGCCACCTACAGCGCGGGGCGCAAGGGCTACGGCCCGGGCGCGCCCGGCAACTTCGCCATCCCGGTGCCGAACGCGTACCGGCCCGACTTCACCACCGCCGATGGCTCGCTGGACTGGCAACGCCAGCTGGACTTCGCCTTCGACCTGATCGACGCCCAGTCGACCGGCAGCCTGGCCGCGTGCCTCGTCGAACCGATCCTCAGCTCGGGCGGAATCATCGAGCCACCGGCCGGGTATTTCGCGGCCCTGCAGGCCAAATGCCGGGAACGCGGCATGCTGTTGATCCTCGACGAGGCCCAGACCGGCCTCTGCCGCACCGGGACCTGGTACGCGTTCGAACGCGACGGGGTTGTCCCCGACATCCTCACCCTGTCCAAGACGCTCGGTGCCGGACTGCCCCTCGCGGCCGTGGTGACCAGCGCCGAGATCGAGCAGGAGGCGCACGAGCGCGGGTTCCTGTTCTTCACCACACATGTCGCCGACCCGCTGGTGGCAGCGGTCGGCAACACCGTCCTCGACGTGCTGATCGACGGCAAACTCGACGAGCGCGCGCACTCGCTCGGCGCGTTCCTCCGCCACGGCCTGGCGGACATCGCCAGGCGCCACGAAGTCGTCGCCGACATCCGCGGCCGGGGCCTGCTGGCCGGGCTCGAACTCGTCGTCGACCGCGAGACGAAGCAGACCTCGGACGAACTGGGCGCGCGCGTCACCCGGCGCTGCTTGGAACTCGGCCTGCACATGAACATCGTCCAGCTCCCCGGCATGGGCGGAGTCTTCCGGATCGCGCCGCCGCTGACCGCCACCGAAGACGAGCTCTCGCTCGGCTTGACGATGTTGGATACGGCGATCGGCGACGCCTGCGCCGTCCTCTGATCACGCTGCTGGTGCCGGCCAGGTGGGTCGTGGGCAGCCCACGGGATGGTCTCTTTCCCAGGCATGCGCCGGATGTGCGGGCGGCCTCGGCCTCGGTGCACCGGGGCCGGCAGGCGGAATACTCCGAGCACGGCCGAGGCTGACGTGATCATGAGTGAGATTCTGGTAACGGGCGCGACCGGCAATGTCGGCCGACAAGTTGTGGTTCAGCTCCTGGCCACGGGCACCGCTGTGCGTGCATTGGCGCGTGAGCCCGCAACAGCCGGGCTACCGGATGGAGTCAAGGTCGCAGGCGGGGACCTGTCCGAGCCGGACACGCTGGAGGGGGCACTGACGGGGACCGGCACAGTGTTCCTGATCTGGCCATTCCTTACGACCAAGGGCGCGCCCGCCGTGCTGGAGGCGATCGCACGACATACCCGCCGCATCGTCTACCTCTCCTCGTCAGGTGTGAACGAGAACGCCGTACGGCAGACCGATCCGATCACCCAGCTCCACGCCGATATGGAGCGCCTGATCGAAGAATCCGGCCTGGAGTGGACCATCCTGCGGTCGAACACGATCGCCTCCAACGGGCGCGGGTGGGCCCAGCAGATCCGCACCACGCGCGCCGTTCGAGGCCCCGACATCGCCGCTACAGCGGTGATCCATGAGCGCGATATCGCGGCTGTGGCGGTACATGTGCTGACCGAGGACGGGCATGTGGGCGCGAAGCACGTCCTGACCGGTCCGCAGGTACTGAGCAGAGCCGAGCAGGTACAGACGATCGGGGAAGCGATCGGCCGCCTGGTGACCTTCGAAAGGGTCCCCCTACAAGCCGCACGCCGGCAGATGCTCGCCGACGGCAGGCCGCCTGCTCTCGTTGAGGCGCTGCTGGCCGGCGCTGAAACGCGGCCCGAGTCGAACCTGATCACCTCCACGGTGGAAGAGATCACCGGAATCCCGGCGCGCACCTTCCGCTCATGGGCGGAAGAGCATGCGGACGAATTCCGCTAAGGGCTGTCCCGTAATCCCTGGCGGGCGTACGACGACCGCTACGGCACTCCCCCCGGCTCACTCCGGGAGGCGCCCCACGCCGCGTCGCCGGAACGCTTACGGTCCGCCCGTCGGCAGCCGCACCGGGCCGGGGCGAGGCAAGGCCGCCGGAACACGTGCCGCGGCCGTACGAGCAGCTCTCTCGGAGCGCTCTCGCGTCCTCGTCGAGATCGGCGCGGGCCTCGGCCTCCGACAGGGGGAGGCGCTTGGCCTGTCATGGAGGACAGCGACTTCGACGAGGAGGTCGTGCACGTCCGGCCCCAGGTCAAGATGCTGCGGACGAAGCTGTGCTGCGCTTCCCGGAGATGCCGCCGCACCCCCCTTCCAGACCCGCATTCGTGCAGGTCGTACCGGGTGCGGCGGCGTTCTCGTGCAGGCTCGTCAGATGTCCCGGAAGAGACCGAAGAGGCCCGTGACCTGCGGCGATGGGCAGTCGTGGGGCGCTGACCAGCATGAACGGCCTTTCGGCTGTTTCACGCACGTGCCTGTTGATGCAGCTGGAAGTCCCAGAGAAGTCCCAGGGCGTTCCCAGCGGTGGCGGCCCATGCAGCGTGAGCCTGCATGGTGTGCGCTCACGTGCGCCCTTCCTCAGTACTGCGTGGTTCTCGGCGTTGGTCAACGTGGGAACAGACCGTCGGCGTCCACCGCCAGGTAGGTCTCGGGTGTGGTGGCTTCGAGGGCCACCGGAGTGAGGGTGAAGCGCGGGGTGTCCGTCAAGCGGTGTGCCCAGGACCGGTCGCGGGAGGTCGTGAAGACCCTCGCGGAGCCGGCGCTGGACGATGGGCCTGACTTCCTCCTGACGCTCGCGGTATTCGCGGCGACCGGCCGTCGACCGCCTCAAGCCGGTAGTTGAGCGCACCGAAGGCGCTGGCTTCGCTGCCGTATTCGAGCACGACGTTCGAGGTCAGCCGCCTTCCGGCGTTGTACTCGTGCAGGCGGGGACCGTCGTGAAGGTCCAGATACGCGTTCAGGGGCGCGATCCGCGCCCCGATCTCGCGCAGGGTGTAGTGCGGCCGGTTGAGCCAGGGGGAGAAGCCACGTCCCACGCCGCCCCGCGACTTGAAGGATGTTCCACTCACCGGTGCTGCCCTTCGGGGTCGCTCAATCGCCCGCAGCCACGAACCTTGAGGTTTCCTTGAGTGCAGCCGATGCGCCATCGAGATCCGCGAGACGCGCGGCGAGTGTGGCCTCTGCAAGCCGCTGAGGGAGCGCGGCGCTGAACTTGAGCCCATGGATAGCGCGAGTGTCCACGGCGGGGAGGCAGAGCTGACCGATTGCCGAGGCCTTGGCCCGATTCCACTCGTCCAGAGTCAAGTCTTCGCGGAGCCGGATGTATGTGTCTGTAGGGCGCTGGAGAGGGTCGGCAATGCCCGAGAGCGTGGCAGCCAGGGTGACGTTGGCCCGATAGCCGGCCCAGGTCCACCAGCGCACGTTCGTGTCCCGACCACCGCGGATAACAACTGTTCCGGCAGGGTGCACCGACTCCGCACCGCTGTCGCGAGCCTGAGCGAGGGCGGTTTCAGCCCGACGGGTCAAAGCGACTGGCGGATCGGTGCCGAGCAGGACCTCCCGGGCGGAGCGGGTCAGCTCGTACGAGGCGGAACGGCCGGAACCGACCCCGCCCCACCGCGCCTTTCCGCCGCCCTCGACCGGCTCGACGAAGCACCGCCGCCGGGACCAGTCGATGTACGTCACCTGCCAGCTCCGTCCGGCGAGGAGCAGCCGCCTAGGTCCGGCAACTTCCTCCGTCAGCAGCGCCGGGTTGGTGGTGCCGATCTCGTTGCGGCCCGCCAGCACAGTGAACTCCGGTGCGGCAGTGAAGACCGCTGTGAGATCCATGAAGTGCCGGTAGCCGAAGCGACGTTCGGCCTCAGGGCCGATGAACAGCATTCCGCCGTCCCGCTCCAGGAACCCCTCGTCGATCAGATGGCGCACGATGGGTTCGGCGGAGGGACCGAAGGGGCCGAGCCCGCCCCACCACTCCTGCCAGAGCCGGTCTCCGACCCGGTGTTCTTGCAGGCAGAGAGCCAGCACCTGCTGGGCGACGATGTGCCGGGGTTCTGGTGGGGCCACTACCGGCTCGACCCAGCCACGGGACCACAGAAGGAGCAGGGCTGCTGCGCCGAGCAGACCGTTCTCGTCGGTGGCAAGGAACAGGCAATTGCGAGTGGAACCCGAGCGCCGGCCGGTACGACCCAGCCGCTGGAGCAAGGAGGCCACGGTGCGGGGTGCGTCAATCTGGATGACGCGATCCAAGTCGCCCACATCGATGCCGAGTTCCAGCGTGCTGGTGGAGACGATCACACAGTCTCGCGCATCGGCGAATGCCTCTTCCGCCCGCCTCCGCTCAGCCATTGAGAGAGACGCATGCGAGAGGAATGTAATCACACCCTTGGCCCGCAGGCTCTCGCCGAGCATCTCGACCTGCCGACGCGATTCACAGAACACCAGCCGCTTCTCCCCGCGATGCAGGGAGGTGATCACCGTCGCTGCATTCTCCAGGGACCCCACATAGTCGAGCTGAATATCGCCGGGGGGCGGCAGGGCTGGATTCTCGTCGTGCAGATGTGGAGCAACAACGTGAGCCGCGCGTTTGTCGCGCCCCGAGCCCTGCAACCAGGTGAGCAGCTGTTCAGGATTGCCCACCGTCGCGGAGAGCCCGACCCGCTGTACTGACCGACCGACGACTCGCTCGAGCCGCTCGAGCACGGCCAGCAGGTGCCAGCCCCGGTCGTCACCGGCGAAGGCATGCACTTCATCGACGACGATGGTCCGCAGCCCGGAGAAGAAGGCCCGATGGTCGACATTGGCGCTGACCAGCATCGCCTCCAGCGATTCTGGCGTAGTCAGCAGGATGTCCGGCCGATCCCGCAGGATCCGTTTGCGTCGCGGCTGCGAGACGTCCCCGTGCCACAGCGCCGCGGTCCGGCCCAGCCATGAGGTGTAGGTCTCCAGACGGGGCAGGAGGTTGTTGAGCAGTGCCTTGAGCGGGCATACGTAGAGGACTGAGGTCCCTGTCCAGTTCTCCGCTGCCATCCTGGACAGCAGAGGGAAGGACGCCGCTTCGGTTTTGCCGCCCGCCGTCGGTGCGAGCAGTACTGCATCGGCACCGTCCAGCAGCGGTTCGATTGCCTCTTCTTGGAGCGGGCGAAGGCCAGGCCACCCCAGGGTGTTGACGACGTGGTGTACGACCCCGGGGTGCAGCCGGTCCAGCGGTTCGGGTGCGCCTGTCACGGCAGCTCCAGCTCGATCTCGTCGGCGCTGTGAGCCGCGGCGTTGCGCTCGACTTCGCTCAGCTCGTCGCTGCTGACGGTCAGCGCGTAGTGCTTACGCGGGTCGAAGTCGTCAAACTCGTCCACCCGGTCCAATACGTCTGCTACGAGTTTGCGCAGGAAGAGCCTCGGTGCGATGCCGGCCCGCCCGCCGAGCCTTCCCGTCATGGCAGTGGCTAACTCCGCCACGTACGTATCGTCGACAAGGGCAGCAATACGCTCAGGATTCCGGGCCGATCCCGCATACAAGTCGCGTACGGCACGGCCCAGTTCGCCCAACCGCTGGAGATCGAAACCGGTAAGTCGCAGCTGGACCGCCCGCGGTGAGTCGAAGCGCGGATCGGTGGAGAAGTCGGTTGCCAGCCGCTGGGCCAGCGGAGGCAGGCGTTGAACCCCCTGCTGTCCGTCGTAGAAGGCAGGTGTGCCGGTGATGACCAGGAAGAGCCCGGGAAAGCGGCCCGCGTCGATTTCATCAAGGAGCTGTCGTAGGGCGTTGAGCCCCTTCTCGCGCACGTCTCCCCGCACCCGTTGCAAGGTCTCGATCTCATCGAGGACCAGCAGGAGTCCGGGATGCCCGCAGTCCTTCAGGACGGTGAGCAACCCCTGAAGGAAGCCCAGTGCCGCGAAGTGGTCGAGATCTCCGCGCACCCCTGCAGTACGGCGCGCGGAGGCGGCGACCGACTTCTGGCCGCCTAGCCAGGCGATGACGGCTTCGGCGGTGGCCGCGTCCCCGTCCAGCGTGGCTTTGCGATAGCCGCGCAGGGCGGCGGAGAAGGCGGGAGTAGTCTGGGCGACGCCACGGAGCCGCTCCTCCAGCAGCGCTTCGACCGCAGACTCCAACACCTCACTGTCTTCAGCGAGTTCGGGTTGCGCCTCGGTCACCTCCTCTTCGAGGGTGTAGAACCAACCATCGATCACCGAGCGCAGGGCGCTGGCAGGCTCGGTCGCTGTGGTCAGCCGCTCGGTGAGCCGTCGGTAGACGGTTTCCAGCTTGTGCAGTGGTGTCTCTGTCTCCGAGATCTGAATCTCGGCGGTGGCGAGCCCCGCCCGTTTCGCCCGTTCGGCGAGCCAGCGGGCAAAGAAGGTCTTGCCGGACCCGTACTCGCCGCGAATGGCATGGAAGGCCGCACTGCCCGTCGCGATCGTGGCGATCCGCTCGTCCAGCGCGGGCGTGAAACGGTCCAGCCCGACAGCGAAGAGATCGAGACCTGACTGTGGCACGGTCCCGCGCCGCAGCGCGTCGATGACCTCGCGGCGGCGGGCCGCGCTGACGGATGCGCCGCTCATGCGTTCTCCCTGGGCAGTTCGAACTGCTCGCGCAGTGTGTCGCGGTTGAGCCGGACCCGGGTCCGGGAGTCGATCAGGCTGATGACTTCGTAGCCTTCGATGTTCAGAAGCCGGGTCAGCACGGTGACGAAACCTTCCGGGCGGGTGTTGGTGCGGCCCCCCGAAGCGACGGCGGCACCAGCGACTGCTGCGAGTGAGAGTGTGCCGCCCGATGCGTCGAGTGCGTCGATGACAGCGGCCACCACCTTGCGGTCCGGGACCCTGCGCACGAACTTCCCCTGATGCTCGTACAGCTTGGTGTCCACGACCTGCCGGCCGAGGGTGACCGGGGTCGGCGGCTCGATGGGTGCGGGCCTGGTCGGAGGCGCTTCGACTGCGTCGTCGGCGAAGAGCTCGCCCTCCTGGGGCCGTGCCTTCGGCTTTGCGGGTGCTGCCTTCCGCGCGGGCTTCGTGGTGCTTTGGGGCTTCAGCGGTGCAAGGGAGACTTGCGCTTCCCACCATGGCGGCTGGACTGACTCTCGCGGTAGCTCGGCCCATCCATCGGGCGCGAGGTCGATCGACGGAGTCAGGACCAGTACCGGTACCGTCATCTCGGCGAGTGCGGCGCCGCCGTGGTAGCCGGCCTTACGCGGGGTGTAGCGGATCTCCTCCGACCAGGGGGCTATGACCCCACCGCTGTCTTCCAGCACGCGGGGGCCTGCCAGCGCGATCTCTCCCTCACCGGCAGCCGTTCCCGTACGCCAGCGGGCCGCCTCCACCCCCTCAGCGGTCACTGGTCCTGCGTCGGACCTCGTTCGATCCAGTACGTGTCCGTGACCGGATACCAATACCACTGGACGCCCTTGGCCCCGAGCGGAGTTGAGCAATTCGGTGAGGTACTTCACTCGGCTCACCGACCAGTCGGCCAGCGAGTCCTGCTGTCCGTGGTCGAGGCTGTCGTCGATGGTGTTCAGCACGACACCGACCACGGCATCCGATGCGATGGCCTCGACCAGCCGCTGGTCGAGCAACTGTCCCGCAGGGCCGGCGATCTCGCTCTCGTGGAAGAGAGCAGCCGCACGCCGGTGCTGTTTCCAGAAATCGACGAATCCCTCCTCCTCCACACCCTGCCCGCCCGATACCGGGCGTCCGCAGAGCAAGGCGGCCCGGCTGACGAGAGTCACCGACGGGATCATGGCGACCGCAGCCGCCCGCCGCCCGTCGCCGGACAGTTCGCTCCACCGGCCCGCACCGGTCAACTCTTCGCCGAGCTGCGTCGCGACCGCGCTGCTCATCCCGTCCAGTACGAGGAGCAGCGGCGGTCGCTTCGTCGCCAGCTTCACGGCGATCTTCTCCAGCACGTCTTCGATGAGCAGCGTCCCACCAGACTGCGTCGTACTGGCATGCTGTGCCCACGGCCCGAGCTCGGCCGCGAAGGCTTCGTCGAGCGTTGCCCGTCGCCGCCGCGCCGCATCGTGCACGGTGCGGTACGCATGAACCAGAACGGGCTCGGCGTCGGCGTCTCCCACCCACAGCTGTGCCAGTGCTCGGTCCACCCACCCCCAGTCGGCGACATGCGCGTGCACAGCCTGGTCGACCGAGGACACCACCGGCTCCGGCGCGTCCAGCCAGTGCTTCAGCCGTACGGCCATACGCGCCAGCTCGATCCGCCGCGCATAGAGAACAGCGGCAAGGTGATGCTCTTGTACGTGTTCCCAGGCCGTCTGCGCTGCTTGGGGCTCTCCGGCCAGAGCCTCGGCCAGCCGCCGCAGCCGCGCCTGGAACCCTGAGGGGAGAAAAGGATTGTCGGCGAGCGCGCCAGAGAGATGGGCCCCTGCGGCCAGCTGATCGGCCTGGCGCAGTACGTCGAGAACCCGCTGCCGTGCCTCCTCGCTCTGGGCCCCCCGCCCCGTCGCCTCACCGATCCATCGGGTGAGTGTGCCCTCCACTGCCCTTGCGTAGGCGCGCAGTTCGGACGGGCGTGAACCCATGCCGAAGACGGAGCCCAAAGCAACGGCCGCATCGGCCGACGCGGCGTCTCCGTTCATGACGGAGGCCAGCACACCGAGCGCAGTGGCCTCGGGGCCGCGGCCGCTGAGCGCAAGTCGCAGCAGCACGGGGGCAGCCTCGCCCGCGTTCTGCTCCAGCCACTCGGCGATGCCCTGCTGTTCGGCTTCCGGCAACGCCGCGAAACGCTGTGGCCCGCCGGGTGTGCGCGACCAAGCCAGCAGCGCATCGACATCCACCGACGCCTCGCCCTCGAAGACGCCCTCGAGCCCGAGCCGCACTCCGACGAGGGCACGCATCGCTGCGTCCAGGGTGAGCACGGCCCCACGCTGGGGCCAGCCGTCGTCCGGTTCGGCGGTGATCAGCGCACCTGGCAGCCAGAGCCATGGGTCACGCCGCATGCGAGGGTCGAGGTCAGCGGCGCCGAAGAGCTGCTTGACGATGTCTGCCTCGTCGACGGCGATGATCTGCGAGCGCACCATTTCGCCCACCAGGTCGAGACTGATCCGATCACCGGACACATCGGTGGTGACCACCAGCAGGTCCGAAGCCTCGGTACTCAGATGAGCCTGCCAGGCGTCGGTGATGCCAAGCACCGAAGTGGTATGCGCCACCCGGACCTTGCGGCGTTCACCTTCGCCGACCGGCACGGTGAACTCCTGCGGCCCGCCCACCATGTACCTACCGTGGACCAGCACCAGCCGTCGACCCTTGGTATGGGCCAGTCGTGTGGTCAGAAGTCCGGTGATGACCCTCTGGTCGAGTTCGGGCACCGTGGCTCCCATCAGTCCTCGCCGCCGTGCGCCGGCACGTCATCGCCCTGGCCGGCGTGGGGTACCCGCCACTGGATTTCGATCTCGGCGCCGGGGTGTGCGGCCGCGTAGTCGCGGATCTCGTGCTGTATCGCGTTGAGGGCCTGACTGAGCGCGGTCTCCAGCGCACTCGTGGACCCCGCCGAGACCCGACGTGTACAGCGAGGGGCAACCGGAGCGACCGGGGTAAGGGGCACCGGCTCCGGTTGCTCGACCAGCTCGTCGCCCTCGTCGTCCGTCTCGTCAGAGGGAAAGACCACCGGCTCCACGGGCGGGGGTGGCGTGGGCGCGACGGGCGCCACGACGCTGCGGCGTGCCGCCTCGTTGATCACCGACACGGCCTGACTGCGCGCACTGCGCAGCACCGGGGCGAGCTCGGTTTCGAACTCGTCGGCTGCCGCTGTCTTCGCGATTTCGTCGAGCAACAGCCTGGACCGGTCAGCGAGATCATCTCCGCGCTCGGTGTACTGCCGAAGACTCTCGATGAGGTCCCAGTCGGTGCTCTCCAGAGCATCCAGCACGCGCTGCGCCGAGGACATGGTCTTGGCCAGCACGACATCAGTGCTCGCATACGTTGCCGCGGCAAGGTCACGGGTCAGCGGGGTCGGCTGCGGGGTCTGCTTGATCCGAGCCAGCAGGTCGGCCGCGTCGCGCACCGACTGTTCGCGTGCGCTGAGGGCCTTGCCACTGATACCGAGTGCGGTTCTGAACTGGGTCAGTGCCCGCCGCACCCCGCTGACAGCGGCCTCTCGCTCCGCCGCTTTCGCGTGCACATCCGTGGCAAGTGCGTTGATGTTCCGGGCGAACAGCATCTGCGGGACACTCGTGCCGAACAGTGCCGCGGCCCGGGTGTGTGCCGCTGTGAACTCGTCCTCGGTGGGTCGCTCCTGGGCCCGCAGCGCCCAGCCGGGGCCGATCTGGTCCAGCGCGGGGGCCTCTTCCGCCTGCCCGTTGTAGATCCAGGAGCGGTCCGACAGCAATGCATACGTGGCGATCACCAGGTTGGAGACCAGCTTGTCGAGGCCCGTCCAGCCGAGCTCGGCGATCCAGACGCGGATGTCCTCGACCGAGAAGTCGCCCTTGGCCCCGCGCTTGCCCGCCTGCTGGTCGATGTGGCGGCGCCAGTCCGTGGAGACGTTCAGCGGTCCGTCATGCACCTCACCCAACTCCAACGCATGCACGATCCGCGCCACGTCCGTGATGTCACCGCTGTCGACCACGGCCCGGCGTGAGCCGTCATCCATGGCCTTGGCGATCCAGCCGTATGCCTTCTTGAACTTCGCGGCAGTGACCGGCTTGCGGCTCTCCTGACGATCGAAGTTCGGGTGCTTGGGATACAGCGTGTCCAGCAAGCCGTCGGAGAGCTTCAACAGGTTGTACTCGAAGAGGCCGCCGCCCTGGAGCTGTGGAGTGTGCCCGGCGTACAACGAGTGAACATGCTTGCCCTCGGTCACCTGGGCGCCGAGGTCGGTCTCGTTGGCCTTGGCGATTCCATATGCTTGGTGCAGCACCTGGCCCAGCTGCGAGACGAGCGTCTCGTGCTGCGCCTCCAACTGATGCCTGACCCTGACCTGGTCGTCGGATGACAGGTGGGTCGCGAAGTCCTTCAACCGGTCCCTGCCGAGCAGGTAGTTGATCTTCAGGAGCCGGCCGAGCTGGGTACCTCGCTGGGCGGAGAGGAAGGACGGCAGCCAGACGATGGTCGCCGCATCGGGCTTCTCCCGCTGAAGACGGAAGACCCGGTTCTCGTCGGCACTGGGCTGGCCGTCTTCGTTTTCGTCGAAGGGGTAGTCGATGATGAACCGGATCCGGTCCGGCGAGGACGGCTCGAACTGCGCGTCGGGCAGGATTTGGGGATCGCTCACGTTCTCGAAGACGAACTCGGCCATGCGCCGTGTGCCGTGCCAGACGATCTCGCGATCGGCGACGAATCCACCGGTGTCGACGACGCCCAGCTCTAGCCACAGCCATTCCTGCACCCACCGCTTGCGGGCACCGTGCGTGTCCTTCTCGCCGACACTGTCCAGTATCGGCTCCACGTCCAGATCGGACAGATGCAGCGTGAAGACCGGGTCCGCGTCGTTGCCGTCACTGCGCAGCTCGCCGGGGAACTCCGCCTGGAGCTCCTGCATCCGCTTGACCACGATCCGGTCCTCCTGTCCGGTGCGGGAGCGGATCGATCCGTGGTTCAGAGCGGCGAGGCGTGGCCCGGTGAGGCGAGTGAGAGCAGGCACCTCGGGCGCGAGGTAGGCGAGCAGCATCGTCTTGATGAAACGGTCGTCGGCCTTGTACTTGGCGTCGTCCGCCGAACCGTACTTCTGGAGGAGGTGGTCCTTGACCTTGCCGTGGAAACGAGTTGCCGCATCGGCCTCGCTGCGCAGCCGGTCGGTGAACGCCTCGCCCATTCCCTCGGCCAGCACGTCCCACAGGTCACCCAGCGGTATCAGCTCACCGACCTTCATGTCCTCGCGCCGCTTGTAGAGCATCTGCTGGAGCAGCTTGAGACCGGTGCGCTCGCGCTGGAGCGCACCGGAGAGCGCGACCAGGACGTTGAGGAGGACAGGGGAAACCGGGTACAGCGCCTTGAAGTCGGCCCAGTCCGCGTGGGTGGCGCCGTTGGCGTCGAGCAGCACGTCCCGCACCGACTGGTTGGACGTCTCGACCCGGGCGAAGGCGGCTTCGAGCGCGGCCTTGGCGGCGTCGTCCTTCGGCTTGAGGACCCGCTCTTTGATGATCTCCGGGAGGTTGCGGTCCTCCAGGCTGATCGGGTCGATGCGGCCCGCCAGGTACTTGACCTGCTGTTCCAGGTTCTTGGCGTCAGCGCCGACCGCGTCCGAGCCGATCAGCTCGGAGAGATCGCGCTGACGGGAGATGAACGAGATGACCGGCAGGGCGCGGCCACCCGTACCTGACTCGATCAGCTTGACGAGCTTGTTCACCTCGTCATTGACGAAGGTCCGCTCACGCAGGTGCGCCTGGAGCCAGAGGATCAGCTCGTCGAGGAAAAGGATCAGTCCGTTGTAGCCAAGGGACTTGGCATGCTGGCTGATGATGTCGAGACCGTTCTCGAGCGGCAGGAAGGCGTTCTTCGCGCCGATCGCACTCAGCGAGTACGAGGAGTACGGGCCGGAAATCAGCGCGGACGCCAGCGAGTTGCGGACCTTCTCGCCGGGGGCGGCGGCGAATGCCGCGTCGAGGAGCTCCGGCGTCCAGACCTCAGGAGCCTCCTTGACGTCGAGGTTCACCAGATCGTCCTCGTCATCGGCGGCCGCCTGCGGGGCGGTGCTCGTCTCCTTCGGCAGCGAGGGGTTGCCGAGCCAGCGGACGAATTCCCTGTCATCGGAGAAGAACTCCCGCTGGCGGCGGGCGTCTTCAAACATCGCGTCCGCTCGGTAGACCGGCGGGACGGGTGCGTCCGGGTGCAAGCGTTGCACCGTGCGGACGTACCCACCGAGGATCGCCGAATCGAGGTCGGTCGCACCGACCAGGTGGAACGGGACCATCAGGAACTTCCGGTCCCGCAGCCACGCGTCATGGTCCGCGATGATCGGCTGGAGCGTCGGCTTGGTGCGAGCGGCTGGGTCGTTGGACAGGATCGCGTGCAGCACGGTCATGAAGTGGCTCTTACCGGAGCCGAACGATCCGTGCAGATAAGCGGCGTCGGACGACCCCGCCCGTACGGACGCCTCAACGATCTTGAGCGCCCTGCGAAGGGACTGCTCCAGCTGCGGGGTGACCACGTACTCACGTACGCGATCGGCGGTCGCGTCGAACCCGCCGGACAGCTCGACCTTGAACGACCCGGCGAGTACGGACTCGGGCAGGTCGAGGACGTCCCGGAGGTAGAGGTCGCCGTTGCCGCTACTCATCGTCTTCCGCCGCCTTCTTCTTGGCTGTCTTTGTCGTTGCTGTTGCCTTGCGTGCCCGGGTCCTCTTCGCCGGACGCCATTCGGCGTGTGCCGCCGGGGTGAGCTGCTCGCGCGCCAACTCGCCGTCCAGGAAGCTTTGGAACTCCTCGGCGGCGGACTCCTCGCCCCACTCGTCGTCCACCTCGCCGAACCACTGCCGCAGCCACGGCATCAGTTCGTGGATCCCGGCGAGCAGCGGTACGAGCCGTTCGCCGGACCAGTCCTGCTGTTTGCGGCGTTCGGTGACGATGTTCAGCAGAGCGGTGGCCTGATCACGCTGGTCCCAGCCGGCCCAGCCGAGGAGCAGGGTCGGATCGGAGCCGGGACTCGCGTCCGGGTAGGAGACGAACCGCTCCTTGGGCACGTCCAGCTTCCCGCGGTTAGACCAGTAGGACTGCTTCAGGAAGTCCGCGGAGGTGTACTTCGGCGGTACGGGGATGTCGAGGCGCTCGCCGGTCCGGTCCTCCTCGCGCTGCTGCTCCCAGACGCTCTCCCACTGCGCACGCTTGCGCAGGCCGGTGTCCTTGTAGCGGTACGCGGCGAGGTAGGGGACGTGCTCGGCGTCGACCACGTCCTGAAAGACCTGGGCGAGGGAGAGGTTCGGCTTGCCGAGGTGGGCGGCGTAGAGGGACGCGGTGTTGAGGATCGCCTCGGCGTCTGGTCGATTCTCGAGCTCGTCGGCGAGCTGGCCGACGGTGAGGGCGCGGGGCTGCTCGAAGTCGTTGAGCACGTGGAACCAGAGCGACTTGTCCTCGCACTTGTCGAGCAACCAGGTACGAAGTGCGGTCTTCTCCCGCTTCTCCCAAGGGTCGGTGGCCCAGCGCCGCTTGCACTCGGGACGCTCGATGAGGGCGATGTCGCGGCGGGAGGTGATGGTGTCGATGCGGGCCTGGACGATGTCCCGGTACCACTCGGGCCAGTGGGCGGGGACCTCCGTGATGGGGGTGGAGCCGTGGCGGTCGAACCAGGCGGTCTCGATCTCCCCGGCGGCTCGCTTTCGGGCGAGCACGATCTCGAACGCGCGCTCCCCGAGCTTCACTTGGGGGATGGTGTCGGGTGTGGGGGAGGAGGTGGTGAGGCGGGTCTTCTCGGCGTCGGTGAGCAGCCCGTAGGAGTGGTAGACCTCCCAGTCCAGTTCCTCTTGAAGCGCGATCATGCGCTGGCGGGTACGCGCCCAGTCTTCGTGGGCGGCGTCGAGGCGGGTGCGGGTGGGCGCTTCGTCTGCGTCGCAGATGGCGTACGGCTCGTGGGTGGCGAGCTCGTGGGCGAGGTTGTCGAGGGATCGGCTGAGAGGGAGAGGAAGTTGGGCGGGGAGAGGGAATTCCTGAAGCTTGGTGCCAGTGAACTCGTAACGCTCTTCCCACTCCTCGTCCTGGTGCCCACGACCGAGGCCGCTGCCGCCCTTTCCTTGACTGACCTGCTTGAGCCAGAAGCAGGCTGTCGACGAGTTGAGCAGCCCCAGCAGCGCCAGGTGCTCGTCCGCACTCGCTCCCTCCGGCAGCTTGATCACTGGCGCGGATCGAATGAACGCCTCATTGCCCCGACGTAGTGTGAAATGTGTGTGTGTCGACACGAAGGCGAAGGACAGTAGGTGCGTTGCCGAATAGCGAGTCGGAGAAAAGCTGGAGTACTCAAACCACGTGAGACCCTGCTCTTCCTGTGTACCTGACAGGGCGCGGCGCAGCTTGAGGAGGAGGCGATTCGGCCAGAGGAATCGTTCTGTACTCGCACTGATGGCGGCGGTCTGACCGTCGCCTGTATACGGGAAGACGGCGTAAGTTTCTGTATCAAACGACCAGTCGCGAACTGAACTACCGCCGACCATAGGGCGAATGTCGGTGTCGGGGATTCCCTTTCGAGTGGCTACAGGAAGCCCGATCATGTAGGCGTCATCTTCGCGGGTTACGGCGCAGAACCCAATGTTCGCCGTCTCTGTCATTAGCTTGCTACGAGCAGAAGAGCTGATTTGAGTCGTGAGGTCGGATGCGCCACCGCCGCTAAGGGACCACGGATGCTTTGCAAACTGTCTGCGTTGGGCGTCGGTGACAGAGACCCATTCGGATTCGCTACCAGGTTTGTTGACTTGGTCGGTGATCGCGCCCCATACTAAGCCATTCTCTGCGATGAGTGGTTGAGATGGTTCACCGCGAATTCCTAGCACAGCCCGCACCGTTTCCGCCTGGCGTGGGAAGTGGTTTCGCCCGACCAGAATCACCGTAGGTGTGCCGTGGCCAGGAATGTGTGCGCCTGATGTATCGATTACATGCGTGAGGTGGATTTTCGAGTTAAAGAATCCTTCGATCAATTTCGCACCGAACTCTCGCTTCATGAAAGAGTTCGCCGTAATCTGTCCGACATAACCGGCGTCCCGCTCGGATCCCGCTGTCCGTACTGCCAGTTGGAAGAGCCGCTCTGCGAAAGGAATCGAAAGTGCGTATTGATGCGAGCAGGAATCGTAAACTCGGTAGTTTAGCTTTTCTTGGTTGTCCTTAACCGTGATGTATGGGGGGTTTCCCACCACCACGTGGTAAGAGTCTCGAGTCAGCAGGTCGCACCGCTCCGCGTAGTCTTCGATGTCCTCGGTTCGGTAATGGAAGATCTCCTGCGAGGAGAACAAGTCCTCGCTCTCCCGCCTCGGCGCCCCTCGTCCGTGCAGCAGCGAGTCACCCACCGCGATATTAATTGGGAAGGCCCCTAGCGTGGCCAGGCGTCGCTGCTCTGTCGCCTTCAGTACGGCCACCAATAGCCGGAACCGAGCGATTGCCACCGCGAACGGATTCTTGTCGCAGCCATGCACCGCATCCAGCGCCCGCCGGATCAGCATCCAGTCGTCCGCGCTCTTGTCCACCGCGCGCCACTTCGTCAATAGCCGTTCGAACATCCCTAGCAGGAAGTGACCCGACCCGCACGCCGGATCGATTGCCCGCAAGCCCGGCCGGAGTTCCCGTACGACATTGTGCCCATCGCGGATCTTGGCGACCGGCTCCAGCCCAAACTCCTCAACCGCCGGCTCCAGCGTCAGGTCAAGGATGAACTCCTCCACGAACTTCGGGGTCTGGAGCAGTGCATACGTCTTCCGGGCGTGCTCGCTCAGGTCCTGGTACAGGTCGCCTAGGAAGCGCGTGTCCAAGTTGCCGTCCACGAACGAGTGGATGAGCTCGCCGTCGGAATCAACCCGCCGCCAGAACTTCAGAAGCGCCGTCGCCGCCTCATACGAAGGAGCTATCTCCCACAAGGGGTTGTGCGCGCGGTCGAAAAGCCCCGCCACCGTCGGGTTGGTCCCCGCTAAGTGGTTGAACGCCGCAACGATCCAGTCGCGGTCGTTCTTCTCCGGGTTCGCCGCGAAGAACGCCGCATCGTGGTCCTCCGCGTCCTTCAGACGCTCACCAACACCCGCTAACCACGCACGCTCGATCAGCCCGTTGTCCTCGCAGAACCGTACGAAGACGCAACCGAGCACCCACGCCGCCGCGACCTGCGTGACCCGCTCATCGCGCCACGACTCGTACGTCGCCGCCGTACGTTCCGCCGCATACGCCCGCGTGTACTCGTCCGTGAGCCGGCCCCGGTACTCCTCCACCGACTCGCTCCGCGCCCGCAGGTCGTCCTCCAGGAGCGTGACCTGCTTGCGGAGGTCCTTCAGTAAGCTGTCCTGCCCACCATTGCGCGCGCTCACAGTGCCAAACCCTCTCGATGTGCAGCCAAGTTCTTGAGGAAGTCCTCGGTCAGTACCACGCGTTCCGCGTCGCCACCGGTTACCTCCACCGTGCGCCCGTCCAACTGCGGTCCCCCCTGCGGGTTGTGCGACGGCGTGAGCAGCCACAGCCCGTGCGGTCGCCCACCAGGCTTGCGGGCCTCGCGTTGCAGCTCCACCAGCAGGTCGTGCCCGCCTGCCTCGTAGTAGTGGGAGAGCAGGCCCGCGGTGTGAACGAACAACACCGCCCCGGGCTCCCGAGAGGCTGCTCCCTCCAGCCGCGCCGCGACCCTCGGCCACACCCGGACCACGAACGACCGCAGCCCACCCGGAAGTTCACTGCTCCTTGTGTACCGGGTGTCCGCACCCAGCACCTTCGACCAGTCCGTGCCGTGTTCGGCCGCCAGCGCGCGGAACTCCTCCAGGAAGACCCTCGCCAAGTTCACCGGAATCACCGGGAACGCCTCCGCAAGCGCTTCCGCAACCGAGCCGGCCTCGCCCCGCAACCGCTTGACGTGCACGTTCAGTGCAAGGAAACCGCCCTCCCGTATCGCGGAGTTGAACTTCGCGGCGAGCAGCGCCGACGGCTCGCGCCCCCCAGCGGCTCCCGCCACCAGGGCGCGAGAGGCCCTGGTCACCGTGCCCGTCGAGGTGGGCCAGCTGCTGCCGCCCACCGCTGACACCGGCACCGGGGGCTTGAAGCGCGCCTCCGCCGTCTCGTATGTCAGCGGGAACCCAGCCTTCTTCAGCGCGTCCTCGACCTCGACGTACGTGGGCCTGCCCATCGCCATCTCGGGGAAACGTGAGCGCAAACGAGAGAGCAGCCCCTCCAGGCTGATGCCCACCTCGCGCCGCACACCAGCCGCGGCTTGAGAGATCTGCAGGGCACGCCACAGCTCCAGTGTGCGTGGGTACAGCTCAAGCCGAGGGGAGGCTGCGGCACCCAACGAAGTTGCCGCAGCCAGCGTGACCAGCCGGGCGTCCGGTAGCGGGTCCATGCCGTCAGGTGTGCGCACCGCCCGTAGGTCGCGGAGTGCACCGGACCGGTCCGGCAGGGGATCAGCGGTGGCGATCTTCTCCGCCGCTTCGCCCAGCTCTATCGCGTAGGCAGCGAGTTCATCGGACGTCGGGTCATCGGAGCCGTCCAGCGACTCCAGGGCCACGATCACCCGGCCCCGCCGCCGCATCTGCGCGAGCCGCGGTTCATGGTCCTCGTCGCGTCCGGTGAGGAGTGTCTCGGCGGCAACAGCGGCTCGTACGACCGCGAGCGCGGCGGCCTCCTTGCCCTCCGTGGACTCGCTCTCGGAACCGTGGCTCGCGGCCAGCACCCGGGACAGTTCCCTGGCGGTCATCACGCGGCCCGCGTCCCGGACGGCGTCTACTAATTCACCCCGCAGGACGTTCATCCAACCCGCATCGGCCCACTCCGTGATCGCCGCGCTGAGGTGCTTCGAGACGGTGAACTCGGAAACCTTCACCGTTTCCGCGACCTGGCGGTTGGTGGGCCAGGAACCCAACTCGGCCTTGCTGTCGAGCCCAAGCCAGGCCGCGACGACGTGCGGCCGCGTGTTGTCTTTGCGGCCCGGTGGCACCGGGTTGAGGAGCGCGGCCAAGCGCTCCACGTCCTGCCTGGCCTCGTGCTCGGCACCGAGCTTGTCGTCCGCCGCCACAGGCACCACGGGCCGGACTGGAACAGCGGCGGCCTTGGGCTTCTTGGGCCGCAGTGCGGCTGTCCACTGACGGTGTCGCCGGTTGAGCTCCTTCTTGACCACCGCGCCGATACCGCGCTTCCCGCGGAAGCGATGCGATGGGACGTCCAGCAGCTCGCCAACCGTCACCGCGCCGAGTTCCTCGGCAACCGCGGCCGCCCGCTCAGTCAGCCCTGCGTCCCGCAGCGTCGTGCCGAGCTTCGCCTTCTCCGCGTACAGGTCCCGGATATCGTCGTCGGAGAGGCCCTCCTGCCGGCCCGTGCCGCTCAGCAGCGAGACCGGGTCCGATGCGGGCGGCGGCTGGGTGCGGTCGGCCTCCACGAAGATGGATCGCCAAGCGTCCCGCATCTGCCGCAGTGACTCGAACCGGCGGCTCGCTTCACGGTGCAGCGCCCGCTCGAAGAACTTGTCGAGTCCTGGCCCCAGGATGGCCACGAAGGCGTCCGTGGCGAGGACGGGGAGGTCGTCCTTGAGGGCCGTCTGGGGGTCGTCCGTACCGTTGCCCCACATGGGGCGCTCGGCGGCGGCCATCTCATGCAGAACGACCGCGGCGGCATACCGCTCTGCGTAGTCGTCGTAGATGGGGCGCCGGGCATCTCCGAGGAAAGGATCGAGATAGCCGCGCGTGCCGGCCTTGATGTCACGGTCGGAGACATTGGCCAGGGAGAAGTCGAAGAGCATCAACTGCTGCTCACCGTCGTCCCGGACCTTGATGCCGAGGTTGTCGGGCTTGAGGTCGCGGTGACGCAGGCCCTTGGCCGCAAGGTCGTCGAGGGCGGTGAGCAGGTCCTCGCCGAAGGATGCCAATTCCTCGTAGCCCAGCTGCCCGTAGCCGGCCAGCCGTTGGCCGAGGGTTTCAGGACCGGCGTACTCCAAGGCGAGGACGGTCCGGCCACCGATCGTGCGTGGGCCTTCGTGCAGCTTGACGATGCGGCCGCTGCTGATCTGCTGGAGGGCCGCCGCCTCCGAGGCCAGGCGCTCGTTCTTCTCCGCGTCCAGCGCGACTTTGAGGACCCGCTCCTCCTCCACGCGGCGACCGCGCTCGTCCTCGGTGACGCGCGTCACGTACAGAGCCCGCGCTGTCGCACCTGAGCCGAGCACTCGCTCGACGGTCCAGTCCCCGTCGACAGCCTGGCCGGGGGTGGCGGTGAGCGGGTCGGCCTCCACCGCGACCGCCTGTGCGGCGCTGGCCTGCTCGGCATCGTCGAGCTGCCTGAGAAAGGCGTCGGCAGAGTCGAGGCGATCGTCGACGGACGCGCGGGTCGCGGCGTACACCAGCTCGTCGAGACCGGCATCCATGGCGTCGCTGACCGCGTACAGGTGCAGTCCGCCGTCGGCTGCGAGTCGCGCCTTGAGGGCGGTACGGGTCTCGGCAGGCGGCATCCCGGTCAGGATGTGGTGCGCCACGGCTCCCAGACCGAAGACATCGAGATCCACGGGGTCCGGATAGTCGGCGTCGGTCTCGGGAGCGAGGTAGCACTGTGCGGCGTCCTCGATGTGCTCTCCGGTGAAGGAGCTCTCGCCGAGCGAGCGCAGTGAGGTGGTGTCGAAATCGCGGGCCGATGCCTGCCAGTCGATGATCCGCAGGACGGGGTCGTTGCCGTTCTCGCGGGCGCTGACATACACCGAACGGGCCGCGAGTGCGCGGTGGTAGAGCGAGCGGCGGTGGGCGTAGCGGACGGCCTCGGCGAGCTGGCGCACCATGTCGCGGCGTACGGCTTCGGACAGTTTCCGGCCGTGTACAGCAAGGTAGTTGTCCAGCCGCAGGTCGCTCTCCCGGTGGCGGAAGAGGATCGCGGGGCCGCCCTGGTGCTGGCGGAAGGCGACGGCCTGGGAGATGCCGCGGTGGGCGATGCCCTGGAGCACCTGGTACTCGCGCTCGGCGGCGCGGGTGGCGGAGCGACGCCTCTCTTCGCTCGCCTGCTGCTCCACGAGATAGACCCGGACCCGGCCCTCCTCGTGGATCACCTCCTTGCGCTTGGCGAGCCGGTCCTCCCAGGTGGGTCCCGCGTCCAACGGGCGGGAGGAGAGCCGCCAGCCGTCACCGAAGTCGAGGTGGGCGGTCGATGCCCGTACCCCGATCTTCTTCATCAGCTCGGGCAGGTGCCGTGCGAAGGCGTCTTCCTTGATCCGCCAGCTCTCTCGCTCGGGCGGCAGGTTGAGAAAGTCGTCCCAGATGCCCGGGAGGCCGCTCTGGGCGCCGTCACGCCCGTACAAATGAGTGCGCTGCACCGTGTCCAACTCGCTCTGGAGCAGCGGGTCGGACAGGAACACGAGCGGGTCGATCCGGGGAACGCGCACGCTCGGGTAGAGCTCGCGGGCCGCCTCCTGGAGGCGGGCTTTCAGCTCTTTGGACTTGAGATCGGTGAGGTGCAGGGGGTTGCGGATCGTACGGACCCGGCGGTCGGGGGCGTGGAAGCTCCAGGTGTCCCCGCTGTTGACGACGCGGCCGGGATGCCCCTTCAACTCGACCAGATAGAGGCCACGGGGTGTGGCGATGAACAGGTCGCACTCGTTGATGCGGCCGCTCATGGCGGTGAAGGAGAACGTTGCCCAGGCATAGTGCGGAGCCGTCACCGGCATCCGCTGCTTGATGTAGTCGAGGGCCGTCTGCTCCCAGGGAAAGGGGGATGGCCGGGTCTGGTACCAGCGCTTCGGCTGGTGCTGGCCGGGCTTGGGGGGCGCCTGACCTCCTGCTGCCGCCACCGCCGTTCACCACACCTTTCCGCTACCGGACTCGCCTGGTTGCCGGCGTGGTCGGCGGCAACGGTATGGGGCGAATCGCGGCATGTTGAAATCGTCAGACCGCTGATCTGATCATCTTGCCAGGTGGGAGGTGGTGTTGCAGGAGGCTGGGAGAATCCGGCGACGGGTGTGGGGAGTTGGCATTGCGGCTGTCGCTATCAAGCCATTCCGTGAATGCTGTACCGCATGCCATGGCGAATCCACTTACGATCATGTAGGAACGCGGGAGCTGAGGGCGGGGGAGGCGGGCGTGGCCCGGACAGTACGCAAGCGAACGGTCCTCTTCTTCGAGGTCGTTGAGGCCAAGCGCGGTCAGTCGCGCATGGATCACCAGGACTGGCGGAGCTTCCTCGACCGGGTCGCGGCTTCAGAGTCGTACGAGCGCGTGGTTCGCAGCGCGGACGATCAGCTGGTCGGGGTGATCGACTCAGCTGTCCATGTTGATCATTTGCAACTCGCCAAGATCACTGGTGAGGTGCCGCATCAGCTTGACCGGAGCAACGGAACGATCGAGGCACTTCAGGTCGCGGCAGGCAAGGATGTCGTCCATGTGACGACGATCTGTTTCCTTCCGTACGCCAACATCATTGGGGTTCTGCCCGGCGGCTTCTCGGCGCCGCGGGTGAGTGCCATCACCAAGTGGCTGAACGGCGTTGGCCTGCCCTGGGGGGAGGTGGTGCTCAAGCCGGTCATCCACGCGCGGGCTCGAGAGAAGCTCAACCGCATCGAGGCGGTCACCGAGTTCACCGTGCAATTGGAGGGGGCTCCGGCGGATACTGTCAGTGCCTTGAGCGCCCACGGCGGCCTTGCTGATTCACTCCGGAGTTTCGGGCAACGGCATCCCGACACCTCCGTCACGCTCTCGCTGAAGGTTCCCCAGCGTGGCAGCAGGCTCTCCGTGATGCGCAGGAATCGGGCCGCGACCGAACTGCGTACTGACGTACTCCAGTTCATGCCGGATCTGGACGAATGGGTGGACGAGTCCGGAGTGATCCGGTCCGTGACCGGCAGGGTCGCAGTCCGGGACCCGCACCGTCAGTCCCTTGAGTACGAGCCGCTCGACTTCCTCGCCCATCGCATCACGGCCCAGTGCGATGTCCCGCTTGCTTTTACCGACGGACGGTCTGTCGATCTGCGCTATGCCGTCGACGAGATCTTTGCGGCGGCCCGTACGTATGAGCAGGCGCTACAGGAAGCGTGTCAGTAGCGGCCGCTAGCCTGAGCAGCGTTCAGGGCTGAGGTTGGGGGCGACGTGCTCAATTGGCTGTGGCGGCGCTGGGTGGGTCGACCAGTGGTGGACCTGGTGATCGCAGGTGCAGCGGTCGGTCTGCACATGGCGGCTGTACGGATCACGGGCGCGGGCGACGTGCTGGGATGGCCCGACAGGGAGCAGAGGATCGCGGTCTATACGACGACGGCGACCGTCGTCGCGATCATCGGCAGCTTCATCACTGCGGCCGTGACTCTGTACGCCGCGGCCACAGGACCCCGTATGCGGGTCTTGCGCACACACCCTCAAAAGGGGCCGGAATTCCGGCGGAATTGGATGAGCATTCTCAGCGCGACACTGGTGGTCTCCGGACTGTGCCTGCTCGCTGTGGTCCTCGACAACACGGAGCACGATGCGGTCGGAGCGCACTGGCTGGCCGAGGGCGCGGCAGCCCTCGGGGTGGCGCGCGCGGTGCGGTTGATGTGGCTGTTCGGCAAGGTCATCATCGGCAATGACCTCGACCTCGGCGACCCCCGGGATCCGGCGTTGCAGCCCTCAGCACCGGTGCGGCAGCCGGGGGCGTGATCACGGAGCCCAGTACAGCTCGAAGGCGTTCGTCGAGGCCTGCCGCACCGCTGGGGTCCGCCGGTCTATGGGGGCTGCCGGATCGAGCGCGGAAAATGCTGCCGCCGAGTCGTTCTTCGCCTCCCTCAAGCGGAAGATCCTGTCCGGTCCGCGCGGCTGGCACACCGAACGGGCCACTCAGCTAGCGGTGTTCCGCTGGCTCGGCTTCTACAACCACAAGCGGAGGCGCTCGGCGCTTGGCTACCTCGCGCCCGCCGCCTTCGAGTAGAGATCAACTACGCTGCCCATCGCTGTATGACAACCGTGTCCACGATCACGGTGGAAGCCCCCAGTCGTAAAGTCCCAGAGAAATCCCACAGATGCTGCCGCACCCCGTCCTGCCTCACATTCGTGCAGGTCAGACAGGGGGCGGCGGCACTTTTTCGCAGAGTTCTCAGATATCCCGGAAGATCTCGATCTGCGCCCCGATCGAGTTGAGCCGCTCGGCCAGGTCTTCGTAACCCCGGTTGATGACATAGACGTTGCGCAGGACGGAGGTTCCCTCGGCGGCCATCATGGCCAGCAGGACGACGACGGCCGGGCGCAGGGCCGGGGGGCACATCATTTCCGAGGAGCGCCAGCGGGTCGGGCCGTCCACCAGGACCCGGTGCGGGTCGAGCAGTTTGACCTGGGCGCCGAGGCGGTTGAGGTCCGTGAGGTAGATGGCGCGGTTGTCGTAGACCCAGTCGTGGATGAGGGTCTGGCCCTGGGCGCTGGCCGCGATGGCCGCGAAGAAGGGGACGTTGTCGATGTTGAGGCCCGGGAAGGGCATCGGGTGGATCTTGTCCAGCGGGGCCTGGAGCTTGGAGGGGCGGACCGTCAGATCGATCAGCCGGGTACGGCCGTTGTCGGCCGCGTACTCCGCGCTGCGCTCGTGGTCCAGGCCCATCTCCTCCAGGACCGCCAGTTCGATCTCCAGGAACTCGACCGGGACCCGGCGGATGGTCAGCTCCGACTCGGTGACCACTGCCGCCGCCAGCAGGCTCATTGCCTCGACCGGGTCCTCCGACGGTGCGAAGTCCACATCGCGTTCGATGTGCGCGGCGCCGTGGACGGTCAGTGTGGTGGTGCCGATGCCGTCGACCCGGACGCCCAGCTCCTCCAGGAAGAAGCAGAGATCCTGGACCATGTAGTTGGACGAGGCGTTGCGGATGACGGTGACGCCGTCGTGCCGGGCGGCGGCCAGCAGCGCGTTCTCCGTGACGGTGTCGCCGCGCTCGGTCAGTACGATCGCGCGCTTGGGGGCGACGCTGCGGTCCACCTCGGCGATGTAGGTGCCGTCGGTGGCGGTGATCTCCAGGCCGAAGTGGCGCAGCGCCGTCATGTGCGGGGTCACGGTCCGGGTGCCGAGGTCGCAACCGCCCGCGTACGGCAGCTTGAAGTGGTCCATCCGGTGCAGCAGCGGGCCGAGGAACATGATGACGCTGCGGGTGCGGCGGGCGGCCTCGGTGTCCATCGAGTCGAGGTCGAGCTCCGCGGGCGGGATGATCTCCAGGTCGTTGCCGTCGTTGATCCACCGGGTGCGTACGCCGATGCTGCCCAGCACTTCGAGGATGCGGTAGACCTCCTCAATACGGGCCACCCGGCGCAGAGTTGTACGGCCCGCATTCAGCAGCGTGGCGCACAGCAGCGCAACGCAGGCGTTCTTGCTCGTCTTCACATCGATGCTGCCGGACAGCCGGCGGCCGCCGACCACCCGCAGATGCATCGGCCCGGCATAGCCGAGCGAGACGATTTCACTGTCGAGTGCCTCGCCGATACGGGCGATCATCTCAAGGCTGATGTTCTGATTCCCGCGCTCGATGCGGTTGACCGCACTCTGGCTGGTGCCGAGAGCTTCGGCGAGCTGCGTCTGTGTCCAGCCACGGTGCTGCCGGGCGTCACGGATGAGCCTGCCGATGCGTTCGAGGTAGTCGTCTGCCATGGGGGGACCGTATCTCAGATATGAGATGGGCATGCAATTGTCGATGGGTGAGTTGTTCTACTACTATGCGAACAACTGAGAGGTGGTTGCCACGCCCATGAAGAGTGTCCCGCGTTCTTCCTTGCCCTCAACAGGCCGTCCGTGGCCCCTGATCGCCGTGCTGCCGTTCGTCGCTGCCGCCGCGGCCGTCGCCGTCGTCTACTTCTCGATCTCCGCCCGATTGCCCGAGCCGCTCGCCACCCATTTCAGTGACGTCGGCGCCCGGGCCGACGGTTTCTCCTCCACCCGTGGCTTCCTGACGCTCACGCTCACGCTGTTGCTGGTCTTCGGTACCGTCTTCGGCCTCCTCGTGCGGCTGCCGAAGCCCTCGGAGCAGACGCCCTGGCTGATCGCCGGCGGCTATGCCACCGCGGCCGCCATCGGTTATCTCACCTGCGTGACCCTGTTCGGCAACGCCGACGCCACCGCCCCCTCGGCGGTCCAGCTGCCGCTGTGGGAGCTGGCCGTGGCACTCGGCGTCGCTCTGCTCGCCGGGGCGCTGGGACGTCTGTTGGCCGGCCCGGCACCCCTCCCGTCCGACCGGGCAGCGGGTGAGGCGCCCCGGCTCGACCTCCCGGCGGGTATGTCGGCGGGCTGGTCACGCACCATCAGCTCGCCACCGATAGTCGTGCTCGGCGCCCTGCTGCTCGGCGCCGGGCTCTTCTTCCTCGCGCTCGCCGACTGGCTGACGGGCATCAGCCTGCTGACCGGCGCGATCGCGATCCTGCCCTGTGCCGCCGTGCGGGTCACCGTCGACCGCCGCGGTCTGACCGTCTCGTCGGCTCTGCTGCCGCCGCCCCTCCGCATCCGGCACCTCCCCCTGGCCCGCATCACGGAGGCCACCAGCCGCCCGATAGGCGCCTTCCAGGAGTTCGGCGGCTGGGGCTATCGCATCCGGGCCGGTCGTAGCGGCCTCGTACTGCGCTCGGGCGAGGGCATCGTGGTGTGCCTGACCAATGGCAAGGAGTTCGTGGTGACGGTCGACGATGCCGCGACCGCCGTTGCCCTGCTCAATACGTACCTGGACCGCGCACGCTCGCGGAAGGAAGGGGGCTGAGATGCTCTTCCGGGTCGACCCCGGCTCGCCCGTCCCGCTCGGCGACCAGATCGCGGCCTCGGTCCGCGGCGCCATCGCCGACGGCACGGTGGACGCCGGGGAGCGGCTGCCGGCCGCCCGTGCCCTCGCCGCGTCGCTCGGCGTGAACGTCCATACCGTGCTGCGCGGCTATCAGCGCCTCAAGGAAGAGGGGCTGATTGAACTCCGGCGCGGCCGCGGTGCCGTGGTCACCGGCGCCGCATCGCCGGCCCGCGCCCGCCTCGGCGAGGCCGCCCAGCGACTGATCGCCGAGGCCCGCAACCTGGGACTCTCCGATGAGGAGATCGTGACGGTGGTCCGTACGGGGCTGTCGGGGTCCTGAGGCGGCCCGGGGAAGGCCGGGGAAGGTTCAGAAGAGGGCCGGGCTCAAGCTCGATGACGTGGCCGCATCGCCAGTCGCCAGTCGCCAGTCGCCAGTCGCCAGTCGCCAGTCGGCAGTCGGCAGTCGGCAGTCGTCGAGGATCGTCAGCTCCAGCCGGCTCAACCGTGCGGGGTCGGCAAGGATATTGGTCTCGACGATCTTCCCGTGCGCGACCGTGAAGCCCATGACGGAGCACGGCCGCCCGCCCCGTGCCGTGACGAGTCCCGGCGCACCGTTGATCAGTACCGGCCGGGCGAATGCGGCCAACCGGGAGAAAGTGAGCGCCTGCTCTGAGAGTTCCGGCAGCCCGTCGTCTCGGCCGAACTGGTCGACGCAGGTCACAGCTCCGCCCTGAGACCAGATCAGGTGACCGAGTGCTTCAGTGGGCGGATGAGCGCTGGCGTCGGCGGGGCCGAGCACTTCAGCTGTCGGGTACGTGCGACTTTTCGAGTGAGGTGGCTTCGGGGCGAGCGGCCTGACCTCTCCCTTCCGGGCCGTCGGCGGCGAAGCGAGGGAAGTCGTCGAGGGAGCGGCCGGTCGCGCCGTGATGCGGCATCCGGTCGCGGTCGCCGACCGACCGGGACAGCCTGCGTGGGCTCGTCCGGGCGGGTCACGAGGTGGCGCCGGCGAGCTGGGCCATCCGGGCAAGCACGGCGCGCAGTGCGGTGTTGAACCGGTCGGGGAGCTCCTGGTGTGGCATGTGGGCGGCGCCGGTGATCACGCTGACCGCGGCTGTGGGGGTGAGGGCGGCGCAGGTCCGGGCCACCTCCAGGGGGATCGCGGTGTCCAGCTCACCGTGGATGTAGTGGATCGGCACCTGCAGTCCGGGCAGTGTCGGGCGGGGGTCGTAGCCGTCGGCGGTGGCCTGGTGCGCGTCGATGTAGACGCCGGAGTCCAGGATCTGGCGGACCGTCCAGTCGATGAGCGCGGGCGCGGTGCCCGGCGCGTACCACCCCGGCACCCAGCCGGCGACCGTACCGGCCCGGTCGCGGCGCAGGGCGGCCACGAGCTCCGCCTGAGCCTGCGCCTGCGTCGACGGCCAGTACCCGGGTGCGCCCACCGGGACCACGCCTGCGATCAACTCAGGTCGCCGCACTCCCAGTTCAGTGGCGAAGGACCCGCCGATCGATGAGCCGACGACCACCGGACGGTCCAGTCGCAGCGCGCCGATCAGCGCCACCAGGTCGCTGACCACCCCGGCGGTGGTGTTGCCGCGGGCGGGGCGGGCCGACCGTCCGCAGCCCCGCCAGTCGACGGTGACGACCCGGTGGTCCCGGGTGAAGTCGGGCAGCTGGGCGCCCCAGGTCCGGCCGCTGGTGCCCCAGCCGTGCAGGAACAGCAGTGCCGGGCCGGTCCCTTCGTCCTCGTAGTGGAGCGTGGTGTCGTTGACGTCCAGGCCGGGCATGGCTCTCCTCTGCCTCGTGGGCCCTGGCGGGCCGCGCGGTTCGTGAGGTCCCCAGCCAACCGCGATCAGCTCCGCGGGCCAATGAGCGATCCCCGCCTACACTGATCGCGAACGGTGATCAATTCTGGTCACGGGGGACAGGGGCCGGGGGCATGGAGCTGCGTCAGCTGCGCTACTTCCTCACCGTGGCGGAGGAACTACACTTCGGCCGTGCCGCCGAGCGGTTGCACATCGTGCAGTCCGCGGTCAGCCAGCAGCTCCGGCGGCTCGAACGCGAGCTGGGTACCGAACTGTTCGCTCGCTCCACCCGCGTCGTCCGCCTCACCGAGGCCGGCAACCGGCTCCTCCCCTACGCCAGGGAGATGCTCGCCCTCCGGGCACGCGCCCGGGAGGCCATCGACGAACTGCGCGCCGACCAGGCCGCGACGGTGCGCCTCGGCACCAGCTCGGGGCTGGGTGTCCGGCTGGACGCCGTTCTCACCGCGTTCACCTCTGCTACCGGCCACGCCCAGTTGGAACTCGTCACCAGCAGTACCGAGGAACGTCTGGCGCAGGTGCGGTCCGGTGACCTTGATGCCGCCCTGCTGCGCGGTGAACGGACCGACCCCGGGCTGGAGTTCCTGCCGCTGTGGCAGGACGCGCTCAGGGCGGCGCTGCCCGCGGGCCACGAGCTGGCCACGCGGGAGACCGTCGAACTGGCCCGGCTCGCGGATCTGCCCCTGCGGCTCTCCCCGCGCTCCCGCAACCCCGCGCTTCACGACCTGGTGATGCGCTCCTGCCGGGTGGCCGGCTACACGCCCGTCCTGGGCCCGGAGTTCACCAACGACCAGGACACCCTCGCCGCCATCGGCTACGGCAAACCGTCCTGGACGGTCTTCTACGCCCCACTTGCCGATCAGCTTTCCGTTCCCGGTGTGGTGTTCCGTCCCCTGACCGGGCCGGCGCCGGCCATGCAGACCTACCTTGCGGTGCGGAACGGTCCACCCCGGGCCGCGCTGCGTGCCCTGATCGAAGCCTGCTACGAGGCAGTCGAAGGGGCCCGCGCGTAGGGCCTGGCTGCCGCTTGCCCGGGACGTTCAGCGTCGGTCATTCAGCGGGAGCCGGTCCCGTTCCCGCCGCGACTCCCGACGTGCTGCCCTGTCGTGGCCGCCCAGTACCGGCCCGGGAAGTGACGCTCACCACGCGACCACCGAAACGGTCGTACCGGCGCGACGTCCTCGAAGCGGTCCGTCATACGGTCCAGCAGCGGGCGGCGCCGTTGGTGGCGTACGGCCTCCACGTACGACAGCTCTACGTATGGCCCTGCAGGATCCACCCCAGCCGGTACAGCCACCCGGCACCCACAGTGCGACCACGCTCACGACTGGGTTCACTGAGACGGAAGGCCGAGCGACGGGGGCGCTGAGTAGGCGCCTCGATGGGATGCGAGCGGTCGGCACCGGTCAGGGCATGACCAGGCCGCGACGATGTACTAGAGTTATCTCGACATCGAGATATCTGCCGAGAGGCGTACCGCTGCCGCGCCAGTAAGGCGTGCCTAACTTAGGCATACCTTAGCGGATGGTCAAGGAGCTGTGACGGCAGCATTGCGGTGGTACGCGCGAATTCATGCATGAAGGAGACTGTCGTGTCGGCGAACAGCTTCGACGCCCGCAGCACGCTGCAGGTGGGCGACGAGTCGTACGAGATCTTCCGGCTGGACAAGGTCGAAGGCGCCGCGCGTCTTCCCTACAGCCTGAAGGTGCTGCTGGAGAACCTGCTCCGTACCGAGGACGGCGCGAACATCACCGCCGACCACATCCGGGCGCTCGGCGGCTGGGACTCGCAGGCCCAGCCCAGCCAGGAAATCCAGTTCACGCCGGCCCGCGTGATCATGCAGGACTTCACCGGCGTGCCCTGTGTCGTGGACCTCGCCACCATGCGTGAGGCCGTCAAGGAGCTCGGCGGCGACGCCGACAAGATCAACCCGCTGGCGCCGGCCGAGCTGGTCATCGACCACTCCGTCATCGCCGACAAGTTCGGCACCGCCGACGCCTTCGGCCAGAACGTCGAGCTGGAGTACGGCCGCAACAAGGAGCGCTACCAGTTCCTGCGCTGGGGCCAGACCGCCTTCGACGAGTTCAAGGTCGTCCCCCCGGGCACCGGCATCGTCCACCAGGTCAACATCGAGAAGCTGGCCCGTACGGTCATGGTCCGCGGCGGCCAGGCCTACCCCGACACCCTCGTCGGCACCGACTCGCACACCACGATGGTCAACGGCCTGGGCGTCCTGGGCTGGGGCGTCGGCGGCATCGAGGCCGAGGCCGCGATGCTCGGCCAGCCGGTCTCCATGCTCATCCCGCGCGTCGTCGGCTTCAAGCTGACCGGCGAGCTGCCGGCCGGCACGACCGCCACCGACCTCGTGCTGACCATCACCGAGATGCTGCGCAAGCACGGTGTCGTCGGCAAGTTCGTCGAGTTCTACGGTGAGGGCGTCGCCGCCACCTCGCTGGCCAACCGCGCCACCATCGGCAACATGTCGCCGGAGTTCGGTTCGACCGCCGCGATCTTCCCGATCGACGACGAGACGCTGAAGTACCTGAAGCTGACGGGTCGCGACGAGCAGCAGGTCGCGCTCGTCGAGGCGTACGCCAAGGAGCAGGGCCTCTGGCTCGACCCGGCCGCCGAGCCCGACTTCTCCGAGAAGCTGGAGCTGGACCTGTCGACGGTCGTCCCGTCGATCGCCGGTCCGAAGCGCCCGCAGGACCGCATCGTCCTGGCCAACGCCTCCCAGCAGTTCGCGCAGGACGTGCGCAACTACGTCGAGGACGACGACGAGGCGGGCAAGGAGTCCTTCCCGGCCTCCGACGCCCCGGCCGCCACCAACGGCGTGCCGACCCGTCCCACCACGGTCACCGCCCCCGACGGCTCGACCTACGAGATCGACCACGGTGCGGTGACGGTCGCGGCCATCACCTCCTGCACCAACACCTCGAACCCGTACGTCATGGTCGCCGCCGCGCTGGTCGCGAAGAAGGCCGTGGAGAAGGGCCTGACCCGCAAGCCGTGGGTCAAGACCACCCTGGCGCCGGGCTCGAAGGTCGTCACCGACTACTTCGACAAGGCCGGGCTCACCCCGTACCTCGACAAGGTCGGCTTCAACCTCGTCGGCTACGGCTGCACCACCTGCATCGGCAACTCCGGCCCGCTGCCGGAGGAGGTCTCCAAGGCCGTCAACGACCACGACCTGGCCGTCACCTCGGTGCTCTCCGGCAACCGCAACTTCGAGGGCCGGATCAACCCCGACGTCAAGATGAACTACCTGGCCTCCCCGCCGCTGGTCGTCGCCTACGCCCTCGCGGGCTCCATGAAGGTGGACATCACCAAGGACGCGCTCGGCGTGGACCAGGACGGCAAGCCGGTCCACCTGGCCGACATCTGGCCGACCGAGGCTGAGGTCAACGACGTGGTGGCCAACGCCATCGGCGAGGACATGTTCAACAAGTCCTACCAGGACGTCTTCGCGGGTGACGCCCAGTGGCAGGCGCTGCCGATCCCGACCGGCAACACCTTCGAGTGGGACCCGCAGTCCACCTACGTGCGCAAGCCCCCGTACTTCGAGGGCATGACGATGGAGACCACCCCGGTCTCGGACATCTCCGGCGCCCGGGTGCTGGCGAAGCTGGGCGACTCGGTCACCACCGACCACATCTCCCCGGCCGGTGCGATCAAGGCGGACACCCCCGCCGGCCAGTACCTCACCGAGCACGGCGTCGAGCGTCGTGACTTCAACTCCTACGGCTCGCGCCGTGGTAACCACGAGGTCATGATCCGCGGCACCTTCGCCAACATCCGCCTGCGCAACCAGATCGCGCCGGGCACGGAGGGCGGGTTCACCCGCGACTTCACCCAGGACGGCGCTCCGGTCTCCTTCATCTACGACGCCTCGCAGAACTACCAGGCGGCCGGCACCCCGCTGGTCATCCTGGCCGGCAAGGAGTACGGCTCCGGCTCGTCCCGCGACTGGGCCGCCAAGGGCACCGCGCTGCTCGGCGTCAAGGCCGTCATCGCCGAGTCCTACGAGCGCATCCACCGCTCGAACCTCATCGGCATGGGCGTCCTGCCGCTGCAGTTCCCGGAGGGCGCGTCGGCCGAGTCGCTCGGCCTGACCGGCGAGGAGACCTTCTCGTTCTCCGGCGTGACCGAGCTGAACGACGGCACCACGCCGCGCACGGTCAAGGTGACCACCGACACCGGTGTCGAGTTCGACGCGGTCGTCCGCATCGACACTCCCGGCGAGGCGGACTACTACCGCAACGGCGGCATCATGCAGTACGTGCTGCGCTCGCTGATCCGCAAGTGAGCAGGGCCGCCGGCAGCTGACCGGCGGCACGGGACGGGCCGCACTCCCTCGCCGGGGGAGTGCGGCCCGTCCGCGTACCCGGGGCCGGCCGGACCCGCGGCTCCGCAGAGGCGGGCTCCGGCCGGGCCGCCGGCGCCGGTCCTCAGCCCAGCAGTTCCACCTCCGCCAGGGTGGCCGCACCGTCGGCGCGGAGCCGGTAGTGCCGGAAGTCGCCGGGCCGTTCGATGGCGAACACCCGCGTCTGGCGGTCCCAGGTGAAGTGCTCGCCGGCGCGGTGGTCGACCACCTGCCAGTGTTGGCCGTCGGTGGAGCCCTCCAGCCGCCAGCCCGACGGCGCCGCGGCGCGCTCCGCCGAGGTCAGGGTGTACGACGTGATCCGGGCGGGCGCGGTCAGCGTGGCCGAGGCGGTGCTGAAGGTGGCGGCGGTTTCCGAAGTGTTGTCGAACAGCGGACCGGCCGTGGGGTCCGAGCGGTCGGCGGGCGGGGAGGGCACCGTGTCGTCCTGGGTGATCGACGTCGGGGCGGCGTCCGCTGCGGTGCCCCAGGCGGAGGGCCGGTCGCCCATGGTGAAGTCCAGGGTGCCGCCCCGGGCCAGGAGCCGGTGCGGCAGAGCAGTGGAATTCCAGGGCTTGCCGTTCACCCGGAGGCTTTGGACATAGACGTTGCGCGCATTGTTGCGCGGGGCCTTGATGGTGAGATCGCGGCCGTTTTCCAGGTGGACCGTGGCTTTGGTGAACAGCGGGGAGCCCACCGCGTATTCGCCCTGGCCCATCACCAGCGGATAGAAGCCGAGCGAGCTGAAGACGTACCACGCGGACATCTCGCCGTTGTCCTCGTCGCCCGGATATCCCTGGCCGATCTCACTGCCGAGGTAGAGCCGGGACATCGCGTCGCGGACCTTTTCCTGGGTCTTCCAGGGCTGGCCGGCCGCGTCATACAGATAGCTGATGTGGTGCGAGGGCTGATTGCCGTGTCCGTACATGCCCATGCGGGTGTCGCGGGCCTCGGTCATTTCATGGATCACCTCGCCGTAGGAGCCGGCGAATTCCTTGGACGCGGTCTCCGGGGTGGTGAAGTAGGCGTCGAGTTTCCTGGCCAGGCCGGAGCGGCCGCCGTAGAGGTTGGCCAGCCCCCGGGTGTCCTGCGGCGCGGTGAAGGCGAAGGTCCAGGCGTTGGTCTCGGTGTAGTCGTTGCCCCAGACCCGGGGGTCGAAGGTGCCCGGGGGCAGCCGCCAGCGGCCCTGGGCGTCCTTGCCCTGGAAGAAGCCGACCTTGTCGTCGAAGAGCTTGACGTAGTTCTGGGCACGGCCCAGGAAATAGGCGGATTCTTCCTTGTAGCGGGGCTTTTTGGTCTTCTCGTACAGGGCCTTGCCCATACGGGCGATGCCGAAGTCGTTGAGATAGCCCTCCAGCGCCCAGGACATGCCCTCACGGGTATCGGTGCTCGTATAGCCGAGGAAGGGCGCGGTGTTCATGCCCTTACGGCCGACGCCGGGGTTCGGCGGGGCGACGGTGGCGTTCTTCACGGCCGCGGCATAGGCCGCCTCGGCGTCGAATTCCACGCCCTTGGCGTATGCGTCGGCGAACGCCACATCGGAACTCGTCCCGGTCATCAGATCCGCATAGCCGGGCGAGGACCAGCGGGAGATCCAGCCGCCGTCCTTGTACTGCTGGACGAAGCCGTCGACCATTTTCCCGGCCCGTTTCGGGGTGAGCAGGGAATAGGCGGGCCAGGTGGTCCGGTAGGTGTCCCAGAACCCGTTGTTGACGTACACCTCACCGTCGACGATCTTCGAGCCGGTGCGGGTCGGGGTGTCCTGCCCGGTCTGCGGCGAGAACGGGGACGCATAGCGGCTGCGCGAACCGACCTTCTCGAAGCCGGAGTTGGGGTAGAGGTAGAGGCGGTAGAGGTTGGAGTAGAGGGTGGTGAGCCGGTCGCGGCTCGCACCCTGGACCTCGATCCGGCCCAGGAGGTCGTCCCACTGCGACTGGGCCCGGTCCCTGACGCCGGCGAAGCTCGCGCCGGCCGGGATCTCCCGGGCCAGATTCGCCCTGGCCTGATCCACGCTGATCAGGGAGGTGGCGATCCGCATGGTCACGGTGCGGTCCGCCCCGGGCTTGAAGCGGAGATAGCCGGTGACGTCCTTGCCACCCCCGCCGTCGAGCCTGCCGCCGCCGGTGACCGGGGCGTCGAAGGAGCCGTAGACGAAGAGCCGGGTGGCGCCGACGGACAGTCCGCTCCTGACGTCCGAGAAGCCGGTGACGATCCCGTGCTCGGTGTCCAGGCTCAGCCCGCCTTTGTTGTTGACGTTGTCGAAGATCAGGCTCGCCTGGTCGCCGGGGAAGGTGAAGCGCATCAGCGCGGCGTGGTCGGTCGGGGTGATCTCTGTCTTGAGGCCGTTGTCGAAGGTCACGCCGTAGTAGTGCGGCTTCGCGGTCTCGTTGGCGTGGTGGAACGGCAGCGCACGGCCGGTGCGCGAGGCGTCCGGGGTACCGGCCACGGCGGACGGCATGACCTGGAACGTCTGCCGGTCTCCCATCCACGGGCTCGGCTCATGGCTGGCGCTGAAGGCCTGGAGGGTGGGGAGGTTGTCGGCGTTGTTCTTCCGCGCGTACTCGTAGAGCCAGTCGGCGGAGCCCGCGTTGGTGACCGGGGTCCAGAAGTTGAATCCGTTGGGGACGGCGGTGGCGGGGAAGGTGTTGCCGCGCGAGAAGCTGCCGCTGGAGAGCGTGCCGCGGGTGGTGACGGCGTAGTCGGAGAGGTGCGCGAGCGGCTTCTCCGGGGCCTTGGGGCCGAGGACGATGTCGTCGACCCAGCCGCGGAAGGCCGGTGCGGTCCGCGGCGCCCGGGGCGCGTCGTAGGCGACCAGGATCCGGTCGACGGTCTTGCCGGCGGCGACCGCGCCGATCCGCGACTCCCGGTTGTTCCACTGGTTGGCGTAGAGCGTCTTGGAGGCGGCCTGGCCCTGCGGTGTCAGCGGCGCGCCGTGCTGGTCGACGGCGGACAGCTCGCTGAGGTAGGTGCCGTCGGTGAAGGCGAGGTCCACGGCGGTGTGGGTCGCCGGATAGTCCGGATCGCTCTTCGCCATCTCGGGGAAGATCTTGTACGAGAGCGAAGTGGCCGCGGTGACGGGGAGGTTGACGTCGAAGATCTTGTTGTACGAGTAGCCGCGGCCGTCGGCGGTGTGGGTGCCGGAGTAGCGCAGCGCATGGGTGCCGCTGAAGCCGGCGTGCGCCTTGGCGGTGGGGGAGTCGCCCGGTCCGGTGTCGGTCCCGGTGTTCATACCGGGCGCCGCGGGGGTGGTCTGCGGGCTGACACCCGAGGCCCGGGGTGTGCCGTCGGGGCCGGTGTCGACGCCGTCGGTCCAGTCCGGCGGCGGTTCGCCGGGTTCGAAGGAGGAGCGGAACTCCGTTGCCCCCTGGGGCTTTAGGGGCGGCGCGGCCTGTGCCGGGCCGGGCACGGTGATGACGAGTAGCGCGGCCGCCAGGAGGGCGGCGGGGCGGGCGATCCCCCGCAGTGGACGGTGCTGGTATCCGATCCGCACGCGAGCCCTCTCAAGGAGATTGACATCGTTGTCAGTTACATGACGCCAAGATAAACAGAGATAAGTAAGGTGCGTGGGGTCTTTGGTGTCAAGGGTGTCGCTGAGATCGGTGGGCCGCGGCGTCGCCGGGCGGTCCGGCAGGGTGACGTCCGGACAATCTCAGGGTGACTCCCGGACAATCTCCTGCATGTCGGGGAGGTCTCAACTAGGGAAAGACTGCCGCCCAAACCTGCATTCGATCTTGCCCCTGGGGTCGGAAGTGGACTATACCTGTCGGCGTCCGACCGGCCGTACGACCACGGCCGCGGAGCCGGGGGGAAGGCGGGGAACGGATGATTGCCCCGCATTTCTCTAGCGTGCCCGGTGCACATCCCGTACAACTCAGCTTCATCTGACCCGCGGTGCCGGGGTGGCTCCGGTACACCGCCTGAGTCCTGAAGAAGGCGAGGACTTGAGCATGGGATCCACCTCTGAATTCAACCGTCGCGACCTGGTCAAGCGAGCCGCGGCCCTGGGAATCGTCGCCGTACCGGCCATGGGCGTGCTGTCGGCGTGTGCCGGCGGCGGCGACAGCGGCGACAACAAGGTCGAAAAAGGCAAGAAATCGGCCAAGAATCCGCTTGCGGTCAATGAGTCGGCCGGCCTCGATGTGGTCATCTTCGACGGCGGATTCGGCGACAAGTACGCCAAGGACGCGCAGGGCGAGTACCGCAAGTCCTTCCCGAAGGCCGACGGCAAGGTCAAGCTCTCTTCGACCCAGAAGATCCAGTCGACGCTGCAGCCGCGCTTCAACGGCGGAAACCCTCCGGACCTCGTCGACAACTCCGGTGCGGAACAGATGGATTTCGGCACGCTGGTGGCCAAGGAGCAGCTGACCGACCTCACCGCGCTCCTCGATGCCCCCTCCATCGACGATCCGCACAAGAAGGTGCGCGACACGCTGCGCCCCGGTGTGGTCGAGATGGGGCAGTTCGGCGGCAAGGAAACCTGGATCCTCTACTACGCATACACGGTCTACGGCGTCTGGTACTCCAAGAGCAATCTGCAGAAGCTGGACGCGGAATATCCGGAGACCTGGGACGACATGCTGGCCCTGTGCGCGAAGGCCAAGAAGAAGGGCGTCGCCGGCTGGACGTACCCGGGCAAGTACCCGTACTACCTTCCCTTCAGCCTGTACCCGTTCATTGCCAAGATCGGCGGTGAAGAGGTCCTGCGGAAGATCGACAATCTGGAGCCTGGCGCCTGGAAGGACCCGGCTGTCAAGGCGGCCTTCGAGGCCTATTACGAGCTCTACAAGAAGGGCTATGTCCTCAAGGGCTCGCCCGGTCTGGACCACCTGCAGTCGCAGAAGGCGTGGGCCGAGGGCAAGGCGCTGTTCATCCCCAACGGTTCCTGGGTGGAGAACGAGTCGGCCAAGCAGATTGCGAAGAACCCGCACTTCGATCTCGCCGTCGGTGCCCCGTCCAGCCTGTCCACCTCCGACAAGATGCCGTTCGGCACCCTCTGGGCCTCGGGCGGCGAGCCGTTCATCGTGCCGAGGAAGGCCCACAACGCCGAGGGCGGTATGGAACTGCTGCGCATCATGCTCGGCAGGAAGTCCTCGCAGAACTTCATCAAGCAGGTTTCCTCGCTCACCTCGCTCAACGGCGGAACCGAGGGACTGACGCTCCCGCCCGGTCTGGCATCGGCGCAGGTGGCGCTGCAGAAGGCCGGTCAGAACATCGTCAATCCGCGGTTGCAGGACTGGTATGTGGCGCTCCAGAAGGAGCGGATCGGTGTCGGTGCGCTGGGCGAGATGATGGCCGGCCGGATGACTCCCGACGAGGCCATCAAGAAGATCCAGAAATACGCGGACGACACCCGCGACGACTCCAGCGTCAAGAAGTACAAGCGCTGACCGACGAGTTCGTGAGACACCGCTCAGCGCCGGCTGGAGAAGCGTCACCGGCTGTGGCACACGCAGGGAGAGAACGGGATCGGTAGTCATGAAACACGGTAAGTACCGTTTCATTGCGGGGTTCTTGGTCCTCCCGCTGGCGATTTACGCGATCTTCGTGATCTCGCCGTTCGTGCAGGCCATTTACTACTCCTTCACGGACTGGACCGGACTGAGTCCGGACATGAAGATGGTCGGCTTCGACAACTATGCGCGCCTCTTCAAGGACGATGTCTTCTGGTCCGCCGTGGGCAACAGCGTGACGTTGTTGCTGCTCCTGCCGGTGGTGACGCTCTCGCTCGGGCTCTTCTTCGCCTTTATGCTCAACGTCGGTGGCCGCCGCCGGAAGAAGGCGGTCATCGGCGGGGTGCGCGGCTCGGGCACCTACAAAATTCTCTACTTCTTCCCGCAGGTGCTGTCGGTCCCGATCGTCGCGCTGCTGTTCCAGTTCGCCTACAACCCGGAGAGCGGTGCGCTCAACGCCTTCTTCACGGCGATCGGGCTCGACAATGTGCAGCCCGACTGGCTGGGCGATCCGCAGATCGCGCTGTGGTGCGTCATGGCCGCGATGGTGTGGGCCAATGTCGGCTTCTATGTCGTGCTCTTCTCCGCCGGAATGAGCTCCATTCCCAAGGACTTCTACGAAGCCGCGCTGCTGGACGGCGCGAACCGGCTCAACACGTTCTTCCGGATCACCCTTCCGCTGCTGTGGGACACCGTCCAGACCGGCTGGATCTATATGGGCATCCTCGCCCTGGACGTATCGGCCTTCGCATTCGTGCAGATCATGAGTGTCGGCCCGGGCGGGCCCGACTATTCGACCGAGGTCCTTCCGCTGTACGTGTACCAGAAGACCTTCCGCGACGGTCAGGCCGGATACGCGACGGCCATCGGCGTTTCCCTGCTGATCGTGACCCTCGTCTTCTCGGCCATCGTGATGCGGCTGGGACGACGCGAGCGACTGGAGTTCTGATGAGTGCGCAGACGGATCCCGCGGACCTCCCGGGTGTGACGAAGGAGCAGGGGCCGTCTCCGGCTGCCTCGCGCGTGCCGGGGCAGCGCCGCGGACAGGGCGGTAAGGACGGCGCCCGCTCCCATGGCGGAAGCAGCGAGGGCAAGGTCCTCAACGTCTTCTCGCACGGAGTCCTGGTGATCTGGGGCCTCTTGGTCACCATGCCGCTGCTGTGGGCGGTGGTGAGCTCCTTCAAGGACGACACCGAGATCTTCGGCTCGCCCTGGGGGCTGCCCTCGGTCCTGCACTTCGACAACTGGTCACGCGCCTGGGACAAGGCGAACATGGGCCAGTACTTCTTCAACTCGCTGATCGTCGTGGGCGGTTCACTGATCGGCACGATGCTGCTGGGCGCGATGGCGGCGTATGTGCTGGCCCGCTTCGACTTCCCGGGCAACCGCTTCCTGTACTTCCTGTTCGTGGGCGGGATGGGCTTCCCGGTCATCCTGGCGCTCGTCCCGCTGTTCTTCGTCATGAAGAACATGGCGCTGCTGGACACCTACCACGGCCTGATCCTGGTCTATATCGCCTACTCGCTGCCGTTCACGGTCTTCTTCCTCAGCGGGTTCTTCAGGACGCTGCCCACGTCGGTGGCCGAGGCGGCGCTCATCGACGGCGCCTCGCACACCCGCACCTTCTTCCAGGTGATGCTGCCGATGGCCAAGCCCGGCCTGATCAGTGTCGGGATCTTCAACTTCCTCGGGCAGTGGAACCAGTACCTGCTGCCGACGGTGCTCAACGTCGGGGACCCGGACAAGAAGATGCTGACCCAGGGGCTGGTGGCGCTGGCGGTGAGCCAGGGCTACAAGGGGGACTGGTCCGGTCTGTTCGCGGGGCTGACGATCGCGATGCTGCCGGTGCTCGCCGCGTACATCATCTTCCAGCGGCAGGTGGTGGCCGGTCTGACCGCCGGCGCACTCAAATAAGGGAGCGGGACGGGGCGCCGTAGAGGGGGGCGGGCCGGGAAGCCGACGCCGGCTGTCGGCCGTCGGCGGGCGATGTATTTGCGCCGGCTTTGGGGAGCGCCAGGTGCGTGCCCGGGGGCGGCTCCGCTGCGGCGGGGCCGCCCCCGCGGGCGTCCCGGCGGGACCTCTCCTGATCATGTGTGGGCTCAACGCCTTGACGAGACTTCCCGGCTGGAGTTCTGCTTAGAGTTCACATGTTGAATCGAGGGCCGTCCTACAAGGGTGTGGGTGCGGCCGGCGGGCGGTCGTTGTGCCTCCCCCAGTCACCACTGGGAGGCACCCCCGGCCCCAGACGGGAGTGGATGAGTCGATGGAGACTCCGGGGTCGCAGTCCTCGCTGCACCGGGCCAATCTGGAGCGGGTCGTACGTGCGGTGCGTATGGCGGGCTCCCTCACGCAGGCGGAGATCGCCCGGAGCACGGGGCTGTCCGCGGCCACCGTTTCCAACATCGTTCGTGAGTTGAAGGACGGCGGGACCGTTGAGGTGACCCCGACCTCGGCCGGCGGGCGGCGGGCGCGCAGTGTCTCCCTCTCCGGCGATGCGGGCATCGTCGTAGGGGTCGATTTCGGGCATTCCCACCTGCGGGTGGCGGTCGGCAACCTCGCCCACCAGGTGCTCGCGGAGGAGGCCGAGCCGATCGATGTGGACGCCTCCGCCGCCGAAGGCTTCGACCGGGCGGAAGAGCTGGTCAACCGGCTGATCACGGCCACCGGACTCGACGCGGGCAAGGTCATCGGCGTCGGTCTGGGCGTACCGGGACCCATCGACGTCGAGTCCGGGACGCTGGGCTCGACGGCGATCCTGCCGGGCTGGTCGGGGACCAACCCCGGCCAGGAGCTGTCCGGGCGCCTCGGAGTGCCCGTCCATGTCGACAACGACGCCAACCTCGGCGCGCTGGGCGAGCTGGTGTGGGGCGGGGGCCGGGGGGCCGCCGATCTGGCGTACATCAAGGTCGCCAGCGGTGTCGGCGCGGGCCTGGTGATCAGCGGGCAGATCTACCGGGGGCCGGGCGGCACGGCGGGCGAGATCGGGCACATCACGCTGGACGAGTCCGGCCCGGTGTGCCGCTGCGGCAACCGCGGCTGCCTGGAGACCTTCACCGCGGCCCGCTATGTGCTCCCGCTGCTGCAGCCGAGCCACGGGCCCGATCTGACCATGGCGCGGGTGGTGCAGCTGGCCCGCGAGGGCGACCCGGGCTGCCGGCGGGTGATTGCGGACGTGGGCCGCCATATCGGTAGCGGTGTGGCGAACCTGTGCAATCTGCTCAATCCCAGCAGGGTGGTGCTCGGCGGTGATCTCGCCGAGGCCGGTGAGCTGGTCCTGGCGCCGATCCGGGAATCGGTGTCGCGGTATGCGATCCCCAGTGCGGCACGGCAGTTGGGGATCGTCCCGGGCACGCTCGGGGGCCGTGCGGAGGTACTGGGCGCGCTGGCGCTGGTGCTGAGCGAGATGGGCGATTCGACCCTGCTCGACGGTGCGCAGCCCGCGGACGCTCCGGCACTGGCGTGAAAGCTCTGAGTTCACGCAGCTAACGCATGGCACCGTTGTCATCTCGTTAAGGATTTACTCCTTGACGGTCGGCTGGCGGCCGAGTTGACTTCCAGCCACCTCGGCCGCAACGACGCGGCCTCGTCAGGGAGGCAACCCCAATGAACGTTTGGACGCGTCGCGTCGTCATAGGCACCGCCGCCGTCTCGATGGCGCTCTCCGTGGCCGCGTGTGGTAAGGCCGGTGACAACGCCAAGGGCGGCGGTGGCGACAACAAGACCATCGGTCTGCTCCTGCCGGAGAACAAGACCACGCGCTACGAGACCTTCGACCGTCCGCTGATGGAGGCGAAGATCAAGGAGCTGTGCAGCGACTGCACGGTCAAGTACAACAACGCGGCGCAGGAGACCGAGACCCAGAAGAAGCAGTTCGATGCGCTGATCACCCAGGGCGTGAAGGTGATCATTCTGGACTCCGTCGACTACAAGGCGACCAAGTCCTGGGTGAACCAGGCCGCCAAGAAGGGCGTCAAGGTCGTCGCCTACGACCGGCTGGCCGAGGGCAAGCTCTCCGCCTACGTGTCCTACGACAACGAGAAGATCGGCCGCCTGCAGGGCCAGGCGCTGGTCAAGGCGCTCGGCGACAAGGCCAAGGACAGCAATGTCGTCATGATCAACGGCTCGCCGACCGACCCGAACATGCCGTTCTTCAAGAAGGGCGCCCACAGCGTCCTCGACAAGCAGGTCAAGAAGATCGCGTACGAGCAGGACATCCCCGACTGGTCGCCCGACGAGGCCAACAGGAAGATGGGCGCCGCCCTCGACTCGCTCGGCAAGGACGGCTTCCAGGGCGTCTACTCCGGCAACGACGGCATGGCCGGCGGCATCATCACCGCGCTCAAGCAGAAGGGCGTCAAGGTCCCGGTCGGCGGCCAGGACGCCGAACTCGCGGGTCTGCAGCGGATCCTCAAGGGCGAGCAGGCCTTCACGATCTACAAGCAGATCAAGCCGCAGGCCGACTCCACCGCCGAGATCGCCGTCAAGCTGCTCAAGGGCGAGAAGATCGACTCCCTGACGGACACCAAGGTCGACAGCCTCAGCGGCGAGGTCAAGGGCATCCCGGCCAAGCTGTACGACGCGCAGATCGTGACCAAGGACAACATCGCCTCCACGATCATCAAGGACAAGGTCTACAAGGCGAGCCAGATCTGCACCGGCGACGTCAAGAAGGCCTGCGCGGCGGCCGGCATCAAGTAGGACCTCGGCCCGTCGGCCCCCGGCCGTCGGCCCCCGGCCGTCGGCCCCCGGCCGTCGGCCCCCGGCCCCCGCCCCCGATCCCGTCGGCCATGTTTCCCGGCCACGGTCACACCGGCACACCGGCAACACGTCTCTTCCCCGGGCTCCCGGGGGACCCGGGCTCCGGGCCCCGGTCGGGAGGGGCCGCGCGGCCCCTCCCGCGGCCCCTACCCCGGTCGACCGGTCGCGCCCCGGCCCCACCCCGGTCGCGCCCCGGCCCCACCCCGGCCACGCACCCGGCCCCACCCCGGCCACGCACCCGGCCCTACCCCGGCCCTACCCCACCCGGCCTCGTCCCGGTCCCGCTCCGCACCCTCCCGGTCCCGCTCCGTACCCCTTCCCTCTCCCCTCCCCGAGCCGGACCGTTCCTTGCAAGCCCCCCAGCTCCACGCACCACCATCCCCGCCGTAGTGACGGCGGCGAAGGAGATGATTCACGTGTCCGCTACGCCTGTGCTGGCGTTGCGCGGAGTCTCCAAGCGGTTCGGCGCCGTCCAAGCACTCACGGACGTCACCCTGGAGATCCACCCCGGTGAGGTGGTCGCCCTTGTCGGCGACAACGGCGCCGGCAAGTCCACCCTCGTCAAGACCATCTCGGGCGTCCACCCGGTCGACGACGGCGCCATCGAATGGGAGGGCGAGGCGGTACGCATCAACAAGCCGCACGACGCCCAGGAACTCGGCGTCGCCACCGTCTACCAGGACCTCGCGCTCTGCGACAACCTCGATGTCGTCGCCAACCTCTACCTCGGCAACGAGATCCGCACCGCGGGTGTCCTCGACGAGATCGCGATGGAGAAGCGCGCCAAGGAGCTGCTGGACACCCTGTCCATCCGCATCCCGAGCGTCCGTATCCCCGTCGCCGCGCTCTCCGGCGGTCAGCGCCAGGTCGTCGCGATCGCCCGCGCACTGATCGGCGACCCCAAGGTCGTCATCCTCGACGAGCCCACCGCCGCCCTCGGCGTCGAGCAGACCGCCCAGGTCCTCGACCTCGTCGAGCGGCTGCGCGAGCGCGAGCTCGGCGTCATCCTGATCAGCCACAACATGGCCGATGTGCAGGCCGTCGCGGACCGGGTCGCGGTGCTGCGGTTGGGTCGCAACAACGGTGTCTTCGATGTCGAGGGCACCTCCCACGAAGAGGTCATCGCCGCCATCACCGGCGCCTCGGACAACGCCGTGACCCGCCGTAAGGCGCGTACGGACCAGGTGAAGAAGGAGGCCGGCGCATGAGTGATCTCACCAAGCAGCCCGCCGCGGACGAGGACGGGGCGGCCGTGGCCGCCCCGGTTGCCGACACCCCCCAGCCGGCCGCCGTCGACCCCCGCCTGCTCGTCCGGGAACAGGGCTTCGCCGGCTACCTCAACGACTTCAAGCGCCGGGTGCGCGGTGGTGAGCTGGGCTCGCTGCCGGTCGTCATCGGCCTGCTCGTCATTGCGGTCGTCTTCCAGCTCAAGAACAGCAGCTTCCTGTCCGCCGACAGCCTCGCGAACATCGGTGTCTACACCTCCGGCCTCGGCATCATGGCCGTCGGCATCGTCTTCGTGCTGCTGCTCGGCGAGATTGATCTGTCCGTCGGCTCGGTGGCGGGCGTCGGCGCGGCCGTGTGGGCCGTGCTCAGCGTCACCCATGGCGTCAACGACTGGCTCGCCGTCCTGATCGCCATCGTGGCCGGAGTGGTCATCGGCGCTCTGCACGGTTTCTTTTTCGCCAAGATCGGTGTGCCGGCCTTCGTCGTCACCCTGGCCGGATTCCTCGGCTGGAGCGGTCTGCAGATCTGGATGATGGGCAACGAGGGCTCCATCAACACGCCGAGCGGCAGCGTGGTGGAGAGCCTCACCGGCTACTACTTCGAGGACAAGGCGGCCGGCTACGGCCTGGCGCTGATAGCCGTCCTCGCCTACGCCGGATCGCTGCTGCTGGACAGCAAGCGCCGCAAGGCCGCCGCGCTGCCCTCCCGGCCGCTCAGCGAAATCCTGCTGCGCACCGGCGTGGTCGCCGTGATCGCCTTCGTCGTCGCCTATGTCCTGAACGAGCCGGCCGGCGCCCGCGGTCTGCCGCTGGCCCTGGTGCTGTTCCTCGCGGTCCTGGTCCTCGCCGACTTCGTGGTGCGCCGCACCGCCTACGGACGGCAGATCTTCGCGGTCGGCGGCAACGCCGAGGCGGCGCGCCGGGCCGGCATCAATGTGAACAAGATCCGGATCAGCGTCTTCGCCATCTCCGGCATGCTCGCCGCCTTCGGCGGACTGTTCATCGCCAGCCTCTCCGGTGGCGCGACCAAGAACCTGGGCTCCGGCAACACCCTGATGAACGTGATCGCCGCGGCCGTCATCGGCGGTACCAGCCTCTTCGGCGGCCGGGGCAAGATCTGGTCCGCGCTGCTGGGCATGCTGGTCATCCAGTCGATCCAGCAGGGCCTGAACCTGCTCGGCATGGCGAGCGAGATCCAGTACATGATCACCGGTGCGGTGCTGCTCGCCGCCGTGGTGATCGACTCGGTCTCCCGCCGGACGCAGAAGACAGCCGGACGCACCTGACCGCGCCTGTCGCCCTACGGCACCGGCCCCCACCGGGCATGATCCGGTGGGGGCCGCTTCGCGCGCGGCGGCGTACCCGGTGCGGCGCGCCACGGCGTGTTTCACCCGAGTGACATACATCGCAAGGCCCGGGCGTCGGCGCGGCGGGCGCGACATTAGACTCATCTGATCGGCAAGCTCGATCCACGGCAGCAAGCAGCAAGGAGGCAGGGGTGGCGTTGCTTTCCCGTATCAGGGGACCGCGCGATCTGGACCGACTGGGCCCGGAGCAGCTCGAGCAGCTGGCGGGGGAGATCCGTACCTTCCTTGTCGACGCGGTGTCCAAGACCGGCGGACACCTCGGGCCGAACCTCGGCGTGGTCGAGCTGACCATCGCCCTGCACCGTGTCTTCGACTCGCCGAAGGACAAGGTGCTCTTCGACACCGGGCACCAGTCCTACGTCCACAAGCTGCTCACCGGCCGTCAGGACTTCTCCAAACTCAAGGCGAAGGGCGGCCTGTCCGGCTACCCCTCCCGCGCGGAGTCCGCGCACGACGTCATCGAGAACAGCCACGCCTCCACGGTCCTGGGCTGGGCCGAGGGCATCGCGAAGGCCAACGAGGTACTCGGGTCGGACGACCGGGTCGCCGCCGTCATCGGTGACGGCGCGCTGACCGGTGGCATGGCCTGGGAGGCGCTCAACAACATCGCCGCCGCCAAGGACCGCCCGCTCGTCATCGTCGTCAACGACAACGAGCGCTCCTACGCCCCGACCATCGGCGGCCTCGCCAACCACCTGGCGACGCTGCGCACCACGGACGGCTACGAGCGTTTCCTGGCCCGCGGCAAGGACCTGCTGGAGCGCACGCCGGTCGTCGGCAAGCCGCTCTACGAGACCCTGCACGGCGCCAAGAAGGGCCTGAAGGACTTCATCGCCCCGCAGGGCATGTTCGAGGACCTGGGCCTGAAGTACGTCGGCCCGATCGACGGCCATGACATCGAGGCGCTGGAATCCGCCCTGACGCGCGCCAAGCGCTTCGGCGGTCCGGTCATCGTCCATTGCCTCACCGAGAAGGGCCGTGGCTACCAGCCCGCCCTCCAGGACGAGGCGGACCGCTTCCACGCCGTCGGCAAGATCCACCCCGACACCGGCCTGCCCATCTCTTCGGGCGGCAAGGACTGGACGTCCGTCTTCGGCGACGAGATGGTCGAGCTCGGCAAGGAACGCAAGGACATCGTCGCCATCACGGCGGCCATGCTCCAGCCCGTCGGACTGGACAAGTTCGCCAAGGCGTTCCCCGACCGCGTCTACGACGTCGGCATCGCCGAGCAGCACGGTGCGGTCTCGGCGGCGGGCATGGCCACCGGCGGCCTGCACCCGGTCTTCGCCGTCTACGCCACCTTCCTCAACCGCGCCTTCGACCAGGTGCTGATGGATGTGGCGCTGCACAAGTGCGGGGTCACCTTCGTGCTGGACCGGGCCGGTGTCACCGGCACCGACGGCGCCTCGCACAACGGCATGTGGGACATGTCGATCCTGCAGGTCGTCCCCGGTCTGCGGATCGCCGCGCCGCGCGACGCCGACCAGGTCCGCGCCCAGCTGCGCGAGGCCGTCGAGGTCGATGACGCGCCCACCGTGGTGCGGTACTCCAAGGGCGCGGTCGGCCCGGCCGTCGAGGCGATCGGCCGGGTGGGCGGCATGGACGTGCTGCGCAGGCCTGCCGAGGCCGTCAAGCGCCCGGACGTCCTGCTGGTCTCCGTGGGCGCGCTCGCCCCGATGTGCCTGGAGATCGCCGACCTCCTCGACAAGCAGGGCATCTCCACCACCGTCGTCGACCCGCGCTGGGTCAAGCCGGTCGACGAGGCGCTGCCGGGCCTCGCCGCGCAGCACCGCGTCGTGGTCACCGTCGAGGACAACGTCCGTTCCGGCGGCGTCGGTTCGGCTGTCGCACAGTCCCTGCGGGACGCCGGTGTCGACCTGCCGCTGCGCGACTTCGGCATCCCCGAGCGGTTCCTCGACCATGCCTCCCGCAAGGAGGTCATGGCGGAGATCGGGCTCACCGCACCGGACATCGCCCGCCAGGTGACCGGTCTGGTCTCCAAGATCGACGGTCGCTACGACACCGAGTCCGCGGACACCGAGTCCGCCGACACCGAGTCCGCCCGCCCCGAGGGCGCGGCCGAGCCGGCCGAGGTCGCCCGCGACTGATTCCCCAGACGGCACCGATGGGCCGGCCGGTCATCCGTACGGATGTTCCGCCCGGCCCATCGGCATGGACGCGGCCACACCCCATCGGGTGAATCCCCGTCGTCCGGAGGCCCGCCGAACCTGACTGTTTCCGGACATTGCGGAGACTCGGGCAGTTCAGGAGAGTTGCGAGGGTCGTCCAGGCGGAGGTTCGCCCATGAGCACACAGCACGGCACACCACATGAATCACGCCGCAATCACGGCATGTTCCGGACGAAGACTGTGGAGCAGTCGATCCTGGACACCGAGGAGCCGGAGCACTCGCTCAAAAAGTCCCTGTCGGCGCTCGATCTGACCGTCTTCGGCGTCGGCGTCGTCATCGGCACCGGCATCTTCGTCCTCACCGGAAAGATCGCCAAGGAGCAGGCCGGGCCTGCCGTGGCCGTGTCCTTCGTCGTCGCGGGCGTGGTCTGTGCGCTGGCGGCGCTGTGTTACGCGGAGTTCGCCTCCACCGTGCCGGTCGCCGGCTCGGCCTACACCTTCTCGTACGCCTCGCTCGGCGAGCTGCCGGCCTGGATCATCGGCTGGGACCTGATCCTGGAACTCGCCCTGGGCTGTGCGGTGGTCGCCGTCGGCTGGTCCGGCTATGTGCGCTCACTGCTGGATTCCGCCGGGCTGCAGCTGCCCGCCGGGCTCTCCGGCACCCATGAGGGGCACTTCGGCTTCGATCTGCTCGCCACCATCCTCGTGCTGGTGCTGACCGGCATCCTGGTGCTGGGGATGAAGCTGTCCTCACGGGTGACGGCGGTGGTCGTCGGGATCAAGGTCACCGTGGTCCTGCTGGTCGTCATCGCCGGAGCCTTCCTCATCGACGGTGCCCACTACGAGCCGTTCATCCCGCCCAGCAAGCCCAGCGAGGCCGGCGGCGGACTGGCCGCACCGCTGGCAGAGCTGATCTTCGGCTTCACCCCGTCCACCTTCGGGGTCATGGGCATCTTCGCGGCGGCGGCCGTGGTCTTCTTCGCCTTCATCGGCTTCGACATCGTGGCCACCGCCGCCGAGGAGACCCGCAACCCGCAGCGCGACGTACCACGCGGCATCCTCGGCTCACTGGCCATCTGCACGGTCCTCTACGTGGCCGTGTCGGTCGTCGTCACCGGCATGGAGAAGTACAGCAAGCTCTCCACCGACGCCCCGCTCGCCGACGCCTTCAAGGACCTCGGGCACCCCTTCTTCGCCGGCGTGATCAGTTTTGGCGCCGCCGTCGGCCTGACCTCGGTCTGCATGATCCTGCTGCTCGGCCAGAGCCGGGTGTTCTTCGCGATGAGCCGGGACGGGCTGCTGCCGCGGGTCTTCTCCCGGTCCCATCCCCGCTACGGGACGCCCTACCGGTCCACCATCGCGCTGGGCGTCATCGTCGCCATCGTCGCCGGCTTCACCTCGATCGACGAGCTCGCCGAACTGGTCAACATCGGCACCCTCTTCGCCTTCGTCGTGGTCGCCCTCGGCGTCGTCCTGCTCCGCCGTTCCCGGCCCGATCTGCACCGCTCCTTCCGTACCCCGTGGGTGCCGGTGGTGCCGATGCTGTCGGTGGTCGCGTCGCTGTGGCTGATGCTCAATCTGCCCGCGGAGACCTGGGTCCGGTTCGCACTCTGGATGGTCGTCGGGTTCGGCGTCTACTTCCTGTACGGGCGCTCGCACAGCCGCCTCGGCATCCGCAGCCGGCAGACCGGCAAGGGCTGACACCCGGCCGCGGACCAAGGGATGTCACCCGGCTGTACCTCAAGGGCTGACGCCGACCGCACACCAAGGGCCGGCGCCCGGCCGCAGCTCCGGCCCCGGCAGCCCCGTATGCCGCTCGTCGCGGTGTACGGGGCCTGTCCTTGTCCCCGGGGGCCGGGGGCTATGCCTCGCCGCGCCCCCGGCCCCGCACCGCCCGCGGGCCCGTCACCCGGGCCCCCAGCGCCTGGACGCGTGCGCGCAGCTCGCGGTCCGCGGTGACCACCAGACAGTCCCGGTCGCCGCACTCCTCCGCCACCAGCTGCACGATCCGGTCATCGCCGCTGCCGCTCGCCGGCACCACCCGTACGCCCTCGGCGGACTCGACCCCGCGCGCCGCGCCCTCCACGACGAGGACCAGTTCCACGGGGGGCGCAACCAGCCCCGGCAGCCCCTTGCCGGCGTACTCGGACAGCGCGTCGCGCAGCCGCTCCGCCGCGCCGCGCCGGTCCCGCCACCAGCCGTCCGGCACCGAGCCGACCACATTGGCGGCATCGACGATGAGCATGGAATCCATGCCGCCACCCTCCCACGTCACGGTGCCGCCGCCCGGACCGCAAGGACTGCCCGGACCGTCCGGACCGTCCGGACCGTCCGGGCCGTCCGGACCGTCCGGGCGGACGGCGCCGGACTCTCCCCGCACACGAAAGCGCGGGCCGGCTCCACCGAGCCGGCCCGCGCCTTGGTGATCAGTGCGTCCCTACGCGGGAACGCTCGCGATGCCGGGGGCCAGGAACTTCTTGCCCCGCACCCGCTCGGAGACGCCCGCGCGGTCCAGGTACGGCGTGATGCCGCCCAGGTGGAAGGGCCAGCCGGCACCGGTGATCAGGCACAGGTCGATGTCCTGCGCCTCGGCGACGACGCCCTCGTCCAGCATCAGGCCGATCTCCTGTGCCACCGCGTCCAGGACCCGGTCGCGGACCTGGTCCTCCGTCAGCACCGAGTCGCCCTGCTTGAGGAGCGCGGCGACCTCGGGGTCCAGCTCCGGCTTGCCGGAGTCGTAGACGTAGAAGCCGCGCTTGCCGGCCGCGACGACGGCCTTCAGGTTGGGGGAGACCGTGAAGCGCTCCGGGAAGGAGCGGTTGAGCGTCTCGGAGACGTGCAGACCGATCGCCGGGCCGACCAGCTCCAGCAGCACCAGCGGCGACATCGGCAGACCGAGCGGCTCGATCGCCTTCTCCGCCGTCTCGACCGGGGTGCCCTCGTCGATGACGTTCTGGATCTCACCCATGAAGCGGGTCAGGATGCGGTTGACGACGAACGCCGGGGCGTCCTTCACCAGCACCGCGGTCTTCTTCAGCTTCTTGGCGACACCGAAGGCCGTGGCCAGCGAGGCGTCATCGGTCTTCTCGCCGCGGACGATCTCCAGCAGCGGCAGGATCGCGACCGGGTTGAAGAAGTGGAAGCCGACGACCCGCTCGGGGTGCTTCAGCTTCGACGCCATCTCGGAGACGGACAGCGAGGAGGTGTTGGTGGCGAGGATGGCGTGCGCCGGGGCGACGGCCTCCACCTCCGCGAACACCTGCTGCTTGACGCCGATCTCCTCGAAGACGGCCTCGATGATGAAGTCGGCGTCGGAGAAGCCCTCGGCCTTGTCGAGGACACCGGAGACCAGGGCCTTGAGGCGGTTGGCCTTGTCCTGGTTGATCCGGCCCTTGCCGAGCAGCTTGTCGATCTCGGCGTGGACGTAGCCCACACCCTTGTCGACGCGCTCCTGGTCGATGTCGGTCAGCACGACCGGCACCTCCAGACGGCGCAGGAACAGCAGGGCCAGCTGCGAGGCCATCAGACCGGCGCCGACGACACCGACCTTGCCGACCGGACGCGCCAGGTTCTTGTCCGGTGCACCGGCGGGCCGCTTGGCACGCTTTTGCACCAGGTTGAACGAGTAGATGCCGGCGCGGAGTTCGCCACCCATGATCAGGTCCGCCAGGGCCTGGTCCTCGGCGTCGAAACCGGCCTGCAGGTCACCGCTCTTGGCGGCGGCGATGATGTCCAGCGCGCGGTAGGCGGCCGGGGCGGCGCCGTGCACCTTGCCGTCGGCGATGAACTTGCCCTTGGCGACGGCCTGGTCCCAGGCCTCACCGCGGTCGACCTCGGCACGCTCGACGGCCACGTCGCCCTTGAGGACGTTCGCGGTCCAGATCAGCGACTGCTCCAGGAAGTCCGCGCCCTCGAAGATCGCGTCCGCGATGCCGAGGTCGAAGACCTGCTGGCCCTTGAGCTGCTTGTTCTGGTTGAGCGAGTTCTCGATGATGACCGAGACGGCCTTGTCGGCGCCGATGAGGTTCGGCAGCAGCGCACAGCCGCCCCAGCCCGGGACGAGACCGAGGAAGACCTCGGGCAGCGAGAAGGCGGGCAGGGCCTTGGAGACGGTGCGGTAGGAGCAGTGCAGACCGACCTCGACGCCACCGCCCATCGCGGCACCGTTGTAGTACGCGAAGGTCGGTACGGCGAGCTTCGAGAGCCGCTTGAAGACCTCGTGGCCGCCCTTGCCGATGGCCAGCGCGTCCTCGTGCCGCCCCAGCAGCTCGACGCCCTTGAGGTCGGCGCCGACGGCGAAGATGAACGGCTTGCCGGTGACGCCGACGCCGACGATGTCGCCGTCCGCGGCCTCCTTCTCGACCTGGTCGATCGCGGCGTTGAGGTTCGCCAGCGAGCCGGGACCGAAGGTGGTCGGCTTGGTGTGGTCGAAGCCGTTGTCCAGCGTGATCAGCGCGAACTTGCCCGCGCCGTACGGCAGGTCGAGGTGGCGGACGTGCGCCGACGTGACGACCTCGTCCGGGAACAGCTCGGCCGCACCCTTCAGAAGCTCGGTGGTGGTGATGCTCACTTGCTGCCTCCGGCGTCCTTGTGGTTCGGGTTCTCCCAGATGACCGTGGCGCCCATGCCGAAGCCGACGCACATGGTGGTCAGGCCGTAGCGGACCTCCGGCTGCTCCTCGAACTGCCGGGCCAGCTGGGTCATCAGCCGGACGCCGGAGGAGGCCAGCGGGTGGCCGAAGGCGATGGCGCCGCCGTACTGGTTGACGCGCGCGTCGTCGTCGGCGATGCCGTAGTGGTCGAGGAAGGCGAGCACCTGCACGGCGAACGCCTCGTTGACCTCGAACAGGCCGATGTCACCGATGCCCAGGCCCGCCTTGGCAAGCGCCTTCTCGGTGGCCGGGATCGGGCCGTAGCCCATGACCTCGGGCTCGACGCCCGCGAAGGCGTAGGAGACCAGGCGCATCTTGACCGGGAGGTCGTGCTCCCGCGCGAAGTCCTCGGAGGCGAGGATCGAGGCGGTGGCGCCGTCGTTGAGCCCCGCGGCGTTACCGGCGGTGACGCGGCCGTGCGTACGGAACGGCGTCTTCAGGCCGGCGAGGTTCTCCAGGGTCGTCCCCGGGCGCATCGGCTCGTCGGCGGTCACCAGGCCCCAGCCGGTCTCGCCGATCTCCGCGTTGGTGTTGCGCACCGAGACCGGCACCAGGTCCTGCTGGATCTTGCCGTTCGCGTACGCCTTCGCCGCCTTCTCCTGCGAGCGCACGGCGTATTCGTCGGCGCGCTGCTTGGTGATGTGCGGGTAGCGGTCGTGGAGGTTCTCCGCGGTCATGCCCATGAACAGCGCGGACTGGTCGACGAGCTTCTCGCTCACGAACCGCGGGTTGGGGTCGACGGCCTCGCCCATGGGGTGGCGCCCCATGTGCTCGACACCGCCGGCGATGACGGCGTCGTAGGCACCGAAGGCGATGGAACCCGCGGTGGCGGTCACGGCGGTCAGCGCACCGGCACACATGCGGTCGATGGAGTAACCGGGCACGGACTGCGGGAGCCCGGCGAGGATGCCGGCGGTCCGGCCGAGGGTCAGCCCCTGGTCACCGATCTGGGTGGTGGCGGCGATGGCGACCTCGTCGATCTTCGCGGGGTCCAGGTCCGGGTTGCGGCGCAGCAGCTCCCGGATGGCCTTCACGACGAGATCGTCGGCGCGGGTCTCGTGGTAGATGCCCTTCGGGCCCGCCTTGCCGAACGGGGTGCGGACGCCGTCGACGAAGACGACGTCCCTAGCGGTACGAGGCACGTTGGCTCTCCTCCAGGTGCGGGATGGCACTGCTGCGGGGCGCCCCGGGGGACGCTTCACACCGACATGCTACTTACGGGTAACCAGACTGCACACCCCCACCGCCCGGAGCGGTGAACGTCACACCGGGCGGAGGGGGCGCTCGCCGGGTGACGGCATGGCAAGTGGCGGAACAGGATGATCGAAAACGGCCGAATGCGGTCGGGTCTTGGCGCAATTCATCCCATCACACACCTAAAGTGCCCATATGGAGACGAATATGAGTGGTGTCGTGACCCGGTGCGGGCGCCCGGCGGGGCCGCGCGCGATCGGTCTGGTCTGCGCCGTCGCCGCCGCGGGCGCGCTGCTGTCGGGCTGCGGGAACAGCGACAAGGCCCCCCAGAAGGACGCCGGCCCCCCGCGGGCGGTGCCCGCCTCCGCCCCCGCCTCCCCGAGCAGCTCGCTCAACTCGGACCAGGCCCAGCGAAAGGCCCTGATTCCCAAGGCCAAGGTGGGGTACGAGCAGGCCCTGAAGGCGGCGGTCGCGGCCGTCCCCTCCTCGAAGCCGATCGCCGCGGAGCTCAAGGGCTCACCCACCAGCCCCTACTGGAACACCGCGGTCGCGACCGCCGACGGAACGGTGCACGACGGCCGCGTCGATGCGGTCTCCGGAAAGCTGACGCAGTCGCGCACCGAGTCGGACGACTCCGGCGACAAACAGCATCTCGCCGGCCAGCTGTCCAAGGCCAAGGTCACGGCCCAGCAGGCTGCGCAGACGGCCACCGAAAAGACGAAGGGAGCCGTCACCACCATCGAACTCGGCAACGCCGAGAACGGGAGCGACGCGGTGGCCTGGACCGTGGGCGTCGTGACCCCCGCCGACTGGAACCAGACGACCTACGGGATCGACGCGACCAACCGCAAGGTCCTGTGGACGCACACCAATAACGACTAGCGGGACCCGGGAGTGTGCCGACACCCCTCGGGGATGCCGGCACACTCCCTTCCGGCGCACGAGGCGCACGGAACGGATGACGGCAGGCGGCGCGGCGCACACCAGGCCCGTGCCGCCTGCGGTCAGTCGGCGTCCGTCGCCAGCGCCTCGGTGAGGATCGGTGCGACCTGCTCGATCTGCCAGGGGCGGGCGCCATGGCCCTTCAGCACCTCGGCGACCGACTCCTGGCTCGGCTCGCCCGGCGGCTCCCAGCACAGCCGGCGCACCGTGTCCGGCGTGATCAGGTTCTCCTGCGGGAGATTCAGGTTCTCGGCGAGCGCGGTGACCGCCGCGCGGGCGGCCGACAGCCGGGCCGCGGCGGCCGGGTCCTTGTCGGCCCAGGAGCGGGGCGGCGGCGGCCCGTTGAGCGGCTGGCCGGGCTGCGGCAGCTCGTTCTCGGCCAGGGTGCGGGCGCGGTCGACGGCGGCCTGCCACTGCTCCAGCTGTCGGCGGCCCATACGGTGGCCGAAGCCGGGCAGCGCGGCCAGGGCCTGGCTGTTCGGCGGCAGATTCAGTGCCGCCTCCACGATCGCGGCGTCCCCGAGCACCTTGCCGGGGGAGACGTCGCGGCGCTGGGCCACCTGGTCACGGGCCGTCCACAGCTCCCGTACGACCGCCATCTGACGGCGTCGCCGGACCTTGTGCATGCCGGAGGTGCGGCGCCAGGGGTCCTTGCGGGGCGGCGGCGGGGGAGCGGCGGCGATCGCCGCGAATTCCTGCCGGGCCCACTCCAGTTTCCCCTGCTGCTCCAGCTCTTCCTCCAGCGCGTCGCGCAGATCCACCAGCAGCTCGACATCGAGCGCGGCATAGCGCAGCCACGGCTCGGGCAGCGGGCGGGTGGACCAGTCGACGGCGGAATGCCCCTTCTCCAGAGCGAAGCCGAGAACGTTCTCGACCATGGCCCCCAGGCCGACCCGGGCGAAGCCGGCCAGCCGTCCGGCCAGCTCGGTGTCGAACAGCCGGGTGGGGATCATCCCTATGTCCCGCAGGCACGGCAGGTCCTGGGTGGCTGCGTGCAGCACCCACTCGGCGTCGCCGATCGCCTCCCCCAGCGCCGACAGGTCGGGGCAGCCGACCGGATCGATCAGCGCACTGCCGGCGCCTTCGCGGCGCAGCTGTACGAGGTAGGCGCGCTGGCCGTAGCGGTAGCCCGAGGCTCGCTCGGCGTCGACGGCCACCGGGCCCGTGCCGGCCGCGAAGGCTGCCACGATCTCGGAGAGCGCCTCGTCGGTGGCGGTCACCGGGGGGATGCCCTCTCGGGGCTCCAGGAGAGGGACCGGCGCCGGTCGGGAATCCGGAGGCGAGTCTCCGGGTGCTCGCAGTGTCATGTCTGCTGCGGTCTTTTGGGCGTCGGTCACCAGTCAAGGGTATCTGTGTATGCACGTCGCCCGTCGAGGGAACGTTCCCTCGACGGGCGAGCAGGTCGGATGAACGGTCAGTGAATGATGCCGGTGCGCAGTGCGACCGCCACCATTCCGGCCCGGTCACCGGTACCGAGCTTGCGGGCGATACGGGCCAGGTGGCTCTTCACGGTCAGCGCCGACAGCCCCATCGAGACGCCGATGGCCTTGTTGGACTGGCCCTCCGCCACCAGCCGCAACACCTCGACCTCGCGGCCCGACAGTTCGCGGTAGCCGCCGGGGTGGCCGGGGGCGCCCGGAGGGCGGCGCTGCATTCGGGCCGCGGTGGCGCCGATGGGCGAGGTGCCCGGACGGCCGGGAAGGCCCAGGTTGGTGCGGGTGCCGGTGACGACATAGCCCTTGACGCCGCCGGCCAGGGCGTTGCGCACGGCGCCGATGTCGTCGGCCGCGGACAGCGCGAGGCCGTTGGGCCAGCCCGCCGCCCGGGTCTCGGACAGCAGGGTGAGGCCGGAGCCGTCGGGAAGGTGGACGTCGGCAACGCAGATGTCGCGCGGGTTGCCGACGCGGGGACGGGCCTCCGCGATGGACGACGCCTCGATCACGTCACGTACTCCGAGGGCCCACAGATGGCGGGTGACGGTGGAGCGGACGCGAGGGTCGGCCACGACGACCATGGCCGTCGGCTTGTTCGGGCGGTAGGCGACCAGGCTCGAAGGTTGCTCGAGGAGAACAGACACCGGGCCTCCTGGGGGGAGTGGCGGGGGACGGAAGCCGGCTGGGGGAAGCCGGAATAATCCGTGTTTGAAGGGTCACTGACCTCTTCGGCAGCAATCCGGCGGGACTTTAGACTTTGATCACGATTTAGTTAGGGGCAATTCGGGCAAATCGGATGGGTGATCGATCAGAGGTGGGCACCGGGTGTGCATCGAGATGATCAAAGCCGTACGCAATGCCACCCGGATTCCCGCAGGAGGCGGCGGCACGGTGATCACGGCGCCGGCCGCGCGCGGGCGCACCCCGGGGCGGCACGGTGATCACGGCGCCGGCAGCGCGCGGGGCGCACCCCGGGACCGGCTCTGCGCATACGTGCTCACCGAGGCCGGGAAACAGTGGAAAAGGGCAGCTCAGCGGGGCTTTGCGCCGCGGCGCTGCGGCAGCGGGACGATCCCGCCGCGCGGCGCCATATCGGGCGTGGCCGGCGGCAGGCCCGCCACCTGGCAGAGCAGATCGCACCACGCCGACAGATGCACCGCCAGCTCCGGCACCCCGCCGGGGCCCTCGGCCGGTGTCCACGACGCCCGGATCTCGATCTGCGTGGCGGGCTCGCGCGCCGCGAGCCCGCCGAAGTAGTGCGAGCCGGCTCGGGTCACCGTGCCGCTCGGTGCGCCGTAGCGCACCCCGCGCGCATCCAGCGCACCGGTGAGCCAGGACCAGGACACCTCCGGCAGCAGCGGATCGGCGCCCATCTCCGGCTCCAGCTCCGCACGCGCCAGCGTCACCACCCGGAAGGTGCCCTGCCAGGTGTCGTCCCCGGCCGGGTTGTGCAGTACCACCAGCCGGCCGTCCGCCAGATCCTTGTCCTCGCCGTCCGGACCCGAGCCGCGTTCGACGACCGCCGCCTCCAGTGCATACGCATACGGGGCGAGCCGTTTGGGAGCGGGCGTCGGATCGATCTCGATCTCCGGCCGCAGTCGTGCCGCGCGGAGCGCTTCGACCGCCTGACGGAAGGGGATCGGGGCCTCGTCCGCGCCGTCCGCGAGGTGTTCGTGAGCCGCAGCCATGCCCGGAAGATTAGGCGGAACCGGGCCCGCATACGGGGAGGACACCCGGTGCGCGCGTCGCCCATTCGGAGGCGCCCCCGGGCGCATGCGGAGATATCGGCCACCTGGCCCCTTCGGCGTGCCGCCGGTCGTGCGAAGATTTGGGGCGTGAGCGCCAACGATTGCCCCACGGGCCAGCAGCAGACCGGTACACACGACTCGGCTTTCCTCAAGGCGTGCCGGCGTGAGCCGGTGCCGCACACCCCGGTGTGGTTCATGCGCCAGGCCGGGCGCTCACTGCCCGAGTACCGCAAGGTCCGCGAGGGCATCGCGATGCTGGACTCCTGCATGCGGCCCGATCTCGTCACCGAGATCACGCTGCAGCCCGTGCGCCGCCACAACGTCGACGCCGCCATCTACTTCAGCGACATCGTCGTCCCCCTCAAGGCCCTCGGCATCGACCTCGACATCAAGCCCGGCGTGGGCCCGGTCGTCGAGAACCCGATCCGCACCCGCGCCGACCTGGCGCAGCTGCGCGCCCTGGAGCCCGGCGACGTCTCGTACGTCACCGAGGCCATCGGCATGCTCGTCCGCGAGCTGGGCGCAACGCCCCTGATCGGCTTCGCCGGTGCGCCCTTCACGCTCGCCAGCTACCTCGTCGAGGGCGGTCCGTCCCGTAACCACGAGCGCACCAAGGCCCTCATGTACGGCGACCCGCAGCTGTGGGCCGACCTGCTGGACCGGCTCGCCGACATCACCGCCGCCTTCCTCAAGGTCCAGATCGAGGCCGGGGCGAGCGCCGTCCAGCTCTTCGACTCCTGGGTCGGGGCGCTCTCGCCGGCCGACTACCGCCGCTCGGTGATGCCCGCCTCCGCCAAGGTCTTCCGGGCGGTCGAGGGCCTCGGCGTGCCGCGTATCCACTTCGGCGTCGGCACCGGCGAACTCCTCGGGCTGATGGGCGAGGCGGGCGCGGATGTCGTCGGCGTCGACTGGCGGGTCCCGATGGACGAGGCGGCCCGCCGCGTCGGTACCGGCAAGGCGCTGCAGGGCAATATCGATCCGGCCGTGCTCTTCGCGCCCCGTGAGGCCGTCGAGACCAAGGCCCGCGAGGTCCTCGACGCGGCCGCCGACCTGGACGGCCACATCTTCAACCTCGGCCACGGTGTCCTGCCCTCCACCGACCCGGACGCGCTGACCCGCCTCGTCGAGTACGTCCACACGCAGACGGCGCGCTGAGCGGACCGCGGAAGGACGGCGACGGAGCCGGGGCCGGCGGGTCGGTGCCCGCGGTGTCAGGCCCCGGCGTCCCGTACGGCACCGACGGCCTTGCGGGCCGCTACCAGGACGGGGTCCCAGACCGGGGAGAACGGCGGGGCATAGCCGAGGTCGAGCGCGGTCACCTGCTCCACCGTCATGCCGGCCGTCAGCGCGACCGCCGCGATGTCCACCCGCTTGCCGGCGCCTTCGCGGCCGACGATCTGCACCCCCAGCAGCCGGCCCGTACGGCGCTCGGCGAGCATCTTGACGTGCATCGGGCGGGCGCCGGGGTAGTAGCCGGCGCGGTTGGTGGCCTCGACGGTCACCGTGACGAAGCGCAGACCGGCGGCGCGCGCCTCGCGCTCCAGCAGCCCCGTCCGGGCGATCTCCAGATCGCAGACCTTGCTGACGGCCGTGCCGACGACACCGGGGAAGGTCGCATAGCCGCCGCCCGCATTGGTGCCGATGACCTGCCCGTGCTTGTTGGCGTGGGTGCCCAGCGCGATATGGCGCAGCTGCCCGGAGACCAGGTCCCGGACCTCGACGCAGTCGCCGCCCGCCCAGATGTGGTCGTGGCCCCGCACCCGCATGGCGAGGTCGGTGAGCAGTCCGCCGGACGCGCCCAGCGGCAGATCGGCCGCGGCGGCGAGCGTGGTCTCGGGGCGTACGCCCAGGCCCAGCACGACCACATCCGCCGGGTACTCGGCGTCCTCGGTGGTGACCGCGCGGGCCCGGCCTCCCGGGCCTCCCCGGCCTGGCCCGGAGGGACCGCCCTCGTCGGTCAGCACACCGGTGACGGTCGCCCCGCGCACCGTCTCGATGCCCCTCGCACACATCGCCTCATGGACGAGTGCGCCCATGTCCGGGTCGAGGGTGGACATCGGCTGTGCGCTCTGCTCCAGGACGGTGACCTGGTAGCCGCGGTGGATCAGTGCCTCGGCCATCTCCACACCGATGTAACCGGCGCCGACGACGACCGCCCGCCGGCCCGGGGAGGCGTCCAGGGTGTCCAGCAGGGCCCTGCCGTCGTCCAGTGTCTGCACGCCGTGCACGCCGGGCGCGTCGATGCCCGGCAGAGCGGGCCGGCGCGGGCGCGCGCCGGTCGCCAGCACCAGCTTGTCGAAGCCGGTCCATGATTCCCGGCCGCCGTGGTCCAGCTCCCGGGTACGCACCCGGCCGCGGTCCAGGTCGAGTTCGGTGACCTCGCAGCGCATCCGCAGATCGATGTCCCGGGCGCGGTGCTCCTCGGCCGTCCGGGCGATCAGCGCATCCGGGCCGTCGACCTCGCCGCCCACCCAGTACGGGATACCGCAGGCGGAGTACGAGGTGAAATGGCTGCGCTCGAACGCGGTGATCGCCAGCTCGGCCGGCTTCCGCAGCCGGCGTGCCTGCGATGCGGCGGCCATCCCCGCCGCATCGCCCCCGACGATGACCAGGTGCTCCGCTGCCATGCCGTGTGCCCCTTCGTCGAGTGCCGGCACCGCTGCGCCGCTTGCGCGCGGTGCTGCCCGCTTCCGCCGGCCAGGTAAGGGCCGGCCCGCGCCGCGGTCCTCAGCGCTCCAGGACCAGCGCGAGCCCCTGCCCCACGCCGATGCACAGCGCGGCGAGCCCCGTACCCGACCCCAGAGCGGCGAGTTGGTGGGCCACCGACCCCGCGAGACGGGCACCGGAGGCACCCAGCGGGTGGCCGATGGCAATGGCGCCGCCGCGCGGATTGACCACGGCGGGGTCCAGTTCCGGCCACTGCCCGATGCAGCCCAACGCCTGGGCCGCGAACGCCTCGTTGAGCTCGAACGTCGCCACCTCGGCGAAGCCGCGCCCGGACCGCTCCAGCGCCCGCCGTACCGCCTCCACCGGCCCCAGGCCGAACAGCTGCGGCTCGATGCCGGTCACCGCGCTCGCACGGATACGGGCCAGCGGTTCGCGTCCGGTGGCCCGCAGGCCCTCCTCGTCCACCAGCAGCAGGGCCGCCGCACCGTCGTTGAGCGGCGAGGAATTCCCGGCGGTGACCGTGCCCCCGGCCGTACGGAACACCGGCTTCAGCTTGGACAGCGACTCCAGGGAGGACGCCTCCCGGATCGTCTCGTCCCGCAGCAGGTCCACCTCCGGCAGCGGCACGACCTCCCCGTCGTAGGCGCCCTCCCGCCAGGCCCGCACCGCCTTTTGGTGGCTGGCCAGCGCAAAGACGTCCTGCTGCTCGCGGGTGATGCCGTGCCGGTCGGCGATCAGCTCGGCGCCCTCGCCCAGCGCCACCGTCCACTCCGGGGCCATCCGCGGATTGACCATCCGCCAGCCCAGGGTCGAGGAGAACATCTCCTGATGGCCCGCCGGGAAGGCGCGTTCGGGCTTGCGCAGCACATAGGGCGCACGGCTCATCGACTCCACACCACCCGCCACCGCGATATGCGCATCGCCGTGCGCAATGGCCCGCGCCGCCTGGATGACCGCCTCCAGACCGGACCCGCACAGCCGGTTCACGGTCACCCCGGGGACGGTCACCGGCAGCCCGGCCAGCAGCACCGCCATCCGCGCCACATTGCGGTTGTCCTCGCCCGCGCCGTTCGCATCGCCGAAACAGACGTCGTCGATCCGCGCCGGGTCGAGGTCCGGTGTGCGGTCCACCAGGGCCTTGACCACATGGGCGGCGAGATCGTCCGGCCGGACCTCGGCCAGCGCGCCGCCGTACTTGCCGACAGGGGTCCGTACGGCATCGACGATGTACACATCCCGTACGCGTGGGTCGGTCATCAGGCGCTGTCCTCGCTGTCCCGGCTCGACGGTCGGCGGACGGTACGAAGATCGCCGGCCGCCGACCACGAGTCTTTGCCCGCCGCTGCCCGCTGTCAACGGGGGCTCCAGGACACCGTGCCCGGCCGCCTTGGACGCTGTCGGGCGCGTGATCCTGCCCCGGCCCCGTCGGCGCGCTCTGAGAGAGTGGGGGCATGAGCGCAGCGCACACCCGTACGGGCCGGGGGCCCGCCGGCACCGGTCATGTGGTCGTCATCGGCGGAGGCATCTCCGGGCTGGCGGCGGCGCACCGTCTGCTCGAAGGCGGCGCCCGGGTGACCGTCCTGGAAGCGACGGCCCGGCTCGGCGGCAAGCTGCAGGCAGGAGAGGTCGCGGGCGTCCCGGTCGATCTGGGCGCCGAATCGATGCTGGCCAGGCGGCCGGAGGCGGTGGATCTCGCGCGCGCCGTCGGAATCGGCGACCGGCTGCAGCCGCCCGCCACGGCCGGTGCGTCCCTGTGGACGCGCGGCGCGCTGCGCCCGATGCCCACGGGCCATGTCATGGGCGTCCCCGGGGACCCCGGTCCGCTCGCCGCCTCCGGTGTGCTCTCCCCGGAGGGGCTCGCCCGTATCGACGAGGATGCCCGGCTCCCGCGCACCGAGGTCGGCGAGGACGTCGCCGTCGGCACCTATGTCGCCCGGCGCCTGGGCCGCGAGGTCGTCGACCGGCTCGTGGAGCCCCTCCTCGGCGGGGTGTACGCGGGTGATGCGTACCGGATCTCGATGCGCGCCGCCGTACCCCCGCTGTTCGAGGCCGCGCGGACGCACCGTTCGCTGCTCGACGGCGTGCGGGGCATCCAGGCGCGGTCCGCCGCCACCGTCCACCAGACCGGGGCCGCCGCGGCCGGCCCCGTCTTCATGGGCATCGAGGGCGGCATCGGGACGCTGCCGGGCGCGGTGGCCGATGCCGTACGGGCCAAGGGCGGTGAGATCCGTACGGGCACGCCCGTCACCGCGCTGCGGCGGACCGTTGACGGCTGGCAGCTCGACCTCGACGGCGCCGCGCTCACCGCCGACGCCGTCGTCCTCGCCACCCCCGCGCAGGCCACGGCCCGCCTCCTGGCCCCCGTCTGCCGGCCCGCCGCCGCCGAGCTGGGCTCCGTCGAGTACGCCTCCATGGCCCTGGTGACCATGGCCTTCCGCCGCGCCGACGTCGAAGGGCGGCTGACCGGCAGCGGCTTCCTCGTCCCGCCCGTGGACGGCCGCAAGATCAAGGCGTCCACCTTCTCCGGCAACAAGTGGGGCTGGTCCGGCAGCTTCGACCCGGACCTCTTCGTGCTGCGCACCTCGATCGGCCGCTACGGCGACGAGGAGGATCTGGCGCGTGACGACTCCGAACTGGTCGGCTTCTCGCGGGCGGACCTGCGCGAGGCGGTCGGGCTGACCGCCGCGCCGGTCGCCTCGCGGGTCACCCGCTGGGACGGCGGACTGCCCCAGTACCCGGTCGGCCACCTGGAGCGGGTGGCCCGCATCCAGGACGCCGTGGCGCAGCTGCCGGGCCTGCGGGTGTGCGGCGCGCTCTACGGGGGCGTCGGCATCCCGGCCTGTATCGCCTCGGGCCGCACGGCAGCCGACGACATCCTCACCACCCTGCGCCCGGACTCCGTCCCGGCCGAGTGAGAATGGACGGCATGACAGACGCTTCCACTCCCGCTTCCGCGCCGCAGGCACCCGCGGCGCCCGAGAAGGTTCCGCACGCCGGCAAGAAGGCCAAGGACCTCAACGAGATCATCCGCTACACCCTCTGGTCGGTGTTCAAACTGCGCGAGGTCCTCCCGGAGGACCGCAGCGGCTACGCCGAAGAGGTCGAGGAGCTGTTCGCGCAGCTCGCGGCCAAGGACGTGGTGGTACGCGGTACCTATGACGTGTCCGGCCTGCGTGCCGATGCCGACGTCATGATCTGGTGGCACTCGGAGAGCTCGGACGCCCTCCAGGAGGCGTACAACCTCTTCCGCCGTACGCGGCTGGGCCGGGTGCTGGAGCCGGTGTGGTCGAACATGGCGCTGCACCGCCCCGCCGAGTTCAACAAGTCGCACATCCCGGCCTTCCTGGCCGACGAGCAGCCGCGCGCCTATGTGAGCGTCTACCCCTTCGTCCGCTCCTACGAGTGGTACCTCCTGCCCGACGAGGACCGCCGCCGGATGCTGGCCGACCACGGCAAGATGGCCCGGGGCTTCCCGGACGTGCGCGCCAACACCGTGCCGTCGTTCTCGCTCGGCGACTACGAGTGGGTGCTCGCGTTCGAGGCCGATGAGCTCTACCGCATCGTCGACCTGATGCGCCATCTGCGCGGCTCCGAGGCGCGGATGCACGTCCGCGAGGAGATCCCCTTCTACACCGGGCGCCGTAAGCCGGTCTCCGAGCTGGTCGCGGGTCTGGCGTAACCGGGCACGCGGCGCGTCCGGGCCGGTGGCCCGGGCCGACGCGGCCGCACACAGCACCACGGGCCGCCCCCCTCGGGGACGGCCCGTTGGCGTATGCGGTCCGCTACTTGCCCGGCACGGCGTGCTGCTGCGCCCGGGTCACCTGCTGGCCCGGCACCGGCTCGGAGCGCATCGCGCAGTACACCTTGCGCGCCGGGATCTTCCCGTGCAGCAGATAGGCCTCGACGTACTTGTTCACACAGGCGTTCTCACCGAACGCGATGCCGTGGGTGCCCGCCCCGTTCTCGGTGACCAGCGAGGAGCCGGGCAGCCGCCGCTGCAGCTCCAGCGCACCCTTGTACGGCGTCGCCGCGTCCCGCTCGGCCGCCAGCAGCAGCACCGGCGGCAGCGCGCCGGGCTCCGTGTGGACGTCGAGCGGACCGCGCTGCCCGTGGAGCACATCGTCGAGCGCGGTCGAGGTCGCATGGCGGGCGGCGTCGGCCAGGTCCCGCCCGCCGGCGTGGTGCCCGGCCTGCTCCGCGGCGGCGTCGAGCTCGGCGGTGGCCGTCCGCCACCGGTCGGGCCAGAAGGCGCAGGGCAGGTTCATCCAGGCGTTGTCCCAGGTCTCGAACGGCGCGGTCCGGGCGACCTCGGTGTTGTCCCGGTCCCAGGTCTGCCAGTCGTGCGGCCAGCGCGCGTCATTGCACTCCACGGCGGTGTAGACGGCGTTGCCGTTCTCCTCGGCCTTGACGTCGCCGGACCGCGGCATGGCCTGGGCGATCAGCGGCTTGGAGTCGCCGTGCAGATACCCCGAGAGCGCCTCGGCGCTCCGCGGCCAGAAGGCGTCGTTGTAGCCGGTCTTGAGGAACGCCGACTGCAACTGGCCGGCGCCGATCTTCCCGCCCAGCGGATGCTTGCGCAGCTTGTGCGCGGCCGAGTCGTAGGCGTGCTGCACCGCCCTCTGGGTCGTGCCGAGGTGGTAGCGGCCATGGTGCTTGGCGGTCCAGCGCAGCCAGTCGCTCCAGCGGCGCTGGAAGGCGATGTCCTGGTCGAGGTTGTTGCGGTACCAGATCTGCCGGGGCGCGGGATTGACGACACTGTCGAAGAGCATCCGCCGGACGTGGCCGGGGAAGAGCGTCGCGTAGACGGCCGCGAAGTACGTCCCGTACGAGGCGCCCATGAAGTTCAGCTTCTTCTCGCCGAGCGCGGCCCGCAGCATGTCCAGGTCGCGGGCGTTGTTGACGGAGTTGTAGTACGGCAGGTCGGCGCCGGCCCGGCGGACGCAGCCACGGGCGTACTCCCTGGCCTGGGCCAGCTTCCGGCGCTTGAAGGCCGCGTCGGGGTGCGGGCGGCTGTCGGTGGGCGCCTTGGCGAACTCCTTGGGGTCCTGGCACGACAGCGGCGCCGAGCGGCCCACACCCCGCGGCGCATAGCCCACGAAGTCGTAGACGCGGGCCAGCTTGTTCCACTTGGGGAGCCCGCCGTAGAGCGGGAACTCCATGCTGGACGCGCCCGGGCCGCCGGGGTTGAAGACCATGGAGCCCTGCCGTTCGCGGTGTGCGGTGGCCCGGACCCGGCTGACGGTGAGGTGGATCTTCTTGCCGTCGGGGCGCGCGTAGTCGAGGGGAACGGTGAGGGTGCCGCACTCGACGGATGACGGCAGGTGCTCCACCGGTGCGCAGCGGCCGAAGCCGATGCGGTGGGCAACGGGCGCGGGTGGCGTGGCGGTGGCCCCCGTGGCGCCGCCTGCCGGGGCAGTGGCGAGGGCGGTCACCAACAGCGACCCGATGGTGCCGTACAACGCAAGTGCTCTCACTGGCCGTCCCTTCGTGTGTGCATACAAAAGGGATAGTTGGGGCGGCGATTGTCGATGTAAAGCACCTGGCACCGGTGTCGGAAGCTATGCCCCGGAAGAGTGGAGCGCGGCGCGCAAGGTGGGGTCGGTGAGGGCGGTGGGGCCTCGGAGGGCGAACGAGGTGAGAGGGGGAAGGGGGGCGGGGGAGCCGGAAGTACGGGGCAGTTTCTGTTCCCCCGCCTCGGTGGCCCAGTCGCTGTACGGGTGGAGCTCGAAGCGGGCCACGGCCCAGGTGCCGAGGGTGAGGATCAGCGGGAGCGCGAACCAGCCCAGGAGCAGCCCGTTGTCCGCATCGGCCGGCGCCATCCAGGTGGCGGCGCCGGCGAACAGCGGCACCAGGAGAGCGGCGCCCTGCACCAGGCGGACGGCGGTGGCGATGCCCGGGCGGACCGCGGCGGACAGCGCCAGCCCCTCGGTCACCAGCCGGTCGGCCACCTCCCGCACCGCGGCATCCCCGGCGAGACTGTCCCGTATCTGCGGTATGCGGCGCTGCCCTTCGGGGCCGATGGCGGTCAGGGTGGCGCGCTCGACGGCGTCCTTGCCGACCGGGTCGACGACGGTGGCCCAGCCGGTGTCGGTGAGCAGCAGCCGCCGCTGCTGGGCCATCAGCACCAGGACGAGGTCGGCGAGCCGGTGCGGGCCGCCGGAGAGGTAGGCCACCTCATAGAGGGTCAGCCCGGCGCGGTCGCCCGCTGTCGAGGGCCCCGGGGCGGTCTTGGGCGACGGCCGGGTGGTGCGCGCGGCGGCGACCGCGGCACGGCACAGCAGCGCACAGGACAGCGCCGCCGCGGCCGAGGCGAGAAGGAAGAAGAAGAGCCACATGGCCGAAGGTTCTACGTGATGAGTACAAATACCGCCACAAAATTTCTCACCATGCGGGCGGCGTCAGCAGGTCCCGGGGCCCTCAACTGCCGCCGCAGCAGCCGCCCCAGCAGTTGGATCCGCCTCCGCGGCCAGATAGCCGCCCCCGCACGACGAGCCACCGCGGTGCGCCTCCTCGGGCTGCCGCCGCAGCAGCGCGTCCGCGATCGGCGCCGTACCGCCGAGTGCCCCCGCCACCAGCGACCCGGCACCGATCTCCGGGAAGCCCCGAGAGGCGGACGGCATCACGGTCCCCTCCGGTCCAGGGCGCGCCGCACGGCCCGCACCAGCCGGGCCACGGGCCGGGCGGACGGCGGCTTCGGGCCCGCGCGGTCCCGCCACCAGCGCGTCAACTGCTGCCGTGCGGCCCCGTCTTCGGGACGCTCCCGGGCCAGCAGATGCGCCGCGAAGTCCAGGGCATCCTGGCGGTAGCCGCCGCTCATGGGGCGGTGCCGCGCATAGCCCAGGAACGCGGCCCGGTAGTCCGCGCCGAGGATCTCCGGCAGCTCGGGCGCGACCTTGGCGACCACCGCGGCCCGCTTGGCCGTCAGCGCCCGGCTCTGCACCTGCAGCCGCACACGGTCGAAGCCCTCGGGGGCCGGCGTCCCGGCGACCAGTGCGGACAGCAGCGCGGTCTGCGCCAGCGCCAGCCGCTGCCGCGCCGCTTCGGTACCCGTGCCGCGGTCGCTGTCCCTGCCGCCGCCTGTGCCGCCTCCCGCGCCGCCGCCCGCTCCCGTGGCGGGCACCGCGCCGGCGCCGGCCGTCGCGTCCGGCCGGGTGCGGGCGCCGCCCGGCGCGGTCTCCGGTACCGGCTCAAACCGCCCGGGCATGGCGGGCCTCCTTCAGCACGGTGCGTATCGCATCGAGTTCACCGGCCAGTTCCGCGCCCTCGGGGAAGTCCTCGTCCCGCTCCAGCAGCACACCGGGCGGGGTGGTGCGGGCACACAGCTCGGCAAGGACGTCCAGCACGGGACGGGTCACCGGGTGGGCATGGCTGTCGTGCCACACCCCGTCCCGCTCCACACCACCCGCGACATGGACGTAGGCGAGGGCATCGAGCGGCAGCTCGTCCAGGGCGACCGCCGGGTCCTCGCCCCGGTTGACGTGGTTCGTGTGGAGATTGGCGACATCGATCAGCAGCCGCACCCCGGTCCGCTCGACGAGTCCGGTCAGGAACTGCCCCTCGGTCAGCTCCTCGCCCGGCCAGTTGACGAGGGCGGCGATGTTCTCCAGCGCCAGCGGCACCGGCAGGGCGTCCTGGGCGATGCGTACGTTCTCGCACAGCACGTCCAGCGCGTCACGGGTGCGCGGTACGGGCAGCAGATGCCCGGCCTCCATACGCGGGGAGGCGGTGAGCGGACCGCCGGCCCGCACAAAGGCGATGTGCTCGGTGACCATCGGTGCGCCCAGCGCCTCGGCGCGTTCGGCGAGCGCGGTCAGCCGGCCGTTGTCCGGGCGGTCGGCGCCGCCGAGGCCGAGTGAGACACCGTGCGGGATGACGGTGGTGCCGCGCTCGCGCAACTCCTCCAGGGCGTACGGCAGATGGCCCGGGCAGAGGTTCTCCGCCACCACCTCGACCCAGTCCACCCCGGGCAGCTCCGCGATCTCCGCGGCGATTTCCGGCCGCCAGCCGATTCCGGTACCCAGGCGCTCCATGGCTCCCCCTCTTGCTCCGTGGTGTGGGTACTCATGGCCGCGGCAGGACGGAGCGAACCCTGCCGCGGACGAGTTCAGAGGTTGATTTGAGCTTCCTCCACGAGGGTGCAGGGCCGGTCGTGGCCCTGGCGCAGCGGGGTCGCGGGCCGGGTACGGCGCGGGTCGTGGGACGGGTACGGCGCGGGTCGTGGCCGGGGTGCGGCGCGGGGTGCGGCCCGGGTACGGCGTGGGTCGTGGGCCCGCTGTACCCGGGGCTTGAAGTGCCCCCCCGGTGGCTTGTTCCGGCCGGAGCCGGCCCCGGGCGGGTACTCCCCCTGCATGGTTCCCTGCGGTCACCGGGGCCTTCGCCGCCATCCGGTCGCAGGTCCCGCAGCCGTCCCGCAGCCGACGCAGCCCCTGCCGCCTCACGTCGTCGAGCTCCCGGGTACGTGAAGAGTCCGGCGGACGGCGTTGCGGAGCCAGTGGTGGCCTCCGTCGGCTGCGTGGCGGGGGTGCCAGGCCATGCCGATGGTCACCGGTGGCAAGGGCAGGGGGATGTCGAGGAGGCGCAGGCCGAGGGTGGTGGCGGCATCGGTGAGGGGGGCGGAGGCGGCGCCGGGGGGTGCGGTGGGGCTGAGGCAGACGACATCGCTGCGGGCAGCGAGGGTCATCGCGGCCAGGTGGCTGGGCAGGACGACCGCGACCCGCCGGTGGAGGTTCCGCTCGGCCAGGGCGGTGTCCAGGGGTCCGGTGAACCGGCCGCGGCGGCTCACCACGACGTGTTCGGCGGCCGCGAGCCGGTCCGGGGTCAGGGTCCCTTCGGTGAGGGGGTGGCCGGGCCGGACGGCCACCGCCATCCGGAGGGTGACCAGTTCTTCGACCTGGGTCTCGGGGTCGACGTGGTCGATGGATCCGATCTCCAGGTCGATCCGGCCCTCGCGCAGGGCGGGCCCGGCCTCCCACTCCTCGGCCCGGAACCGCAGCGAAACCCCGGGCGCCTCCTGCTGGGTCAGCTGCCGCAGCCCGGGGGCCAGTGCAGCGCAGACCAGGTCGGCCGCTTGGAGGGTGAAGGTGCTGCGCAGGGCGGCGGGGTCGACGCCGGTGCCGGGAGTGAGCAGTGCTCCGAGGCGGCGCACCACCACGGCGGCCTCATCGCGCAGTGCATGGGCGCGGGGGGTGGGGACCATGGTCTGGCCGGCCCGGACCAGGAGGGGGTCCTGGAGGATGCGCCGGAGGCGGGCGAGAGTGCGGCTCATGGCGGCGGGGGACGTGTGCAGGCGGGCGGCGGCGCGGGTGACGCTCTGCTCGGCCAGCAGGGCGTCCAACGCCACGGCGAGATTGGCGTCGATAACAGGCTCTGAACTGCTGCTCATTGGCATAATTCCATTTCAGGCAATGATCCCGTGCTGAAGTTCCCATTGTGGCAACACGGTGGTCCTCCGCAGGATGAGGGACGTACCGATCCGGCACGACCCCTGAGGTTTTCATGATCGTCATCACTGCTCCCACCGGGAACATCGGCCGCCACCTGCTGCCCCTGCTCCTGGAGTCCGCCCCCGCCCACGACGAGGAGTTGCGCGTGGTCGTGCGCGACCCCGCCCGGCTTCCCGCCGCGGTGCGCGAACGCGTCGAGGTGATCACCGGCTCGCACGGCGACGCCGAGGTCGTCGACCGGGCCTTCGAGGGTGCGGACGCCGTGTTCTGGCTCGTCCCCCCGGACGCCTCCCTGACCCCCAAGGACGCCTACAGCGCCTTCACCCGCCCCGCCGCGAAGGCCCTCGCCGCGCACGGCGTCGGCCACGTCGTCGGCGTCTCCGCGCTCGGCCGCGGCACCCCGGTCGCCGACCGCGCGGGACTCGTCACCGCTTCCCTCGCCATGGACGACCTCATCGCCGGCACCGGCGTCGCGTACCGGGCCCTGGCCAACCCCTCCTTCTTCGAGAACCTCCTGGAGGAGGCCGACTCGATCCGCGAGAAGGGCGTCTTCGCCGACGCCGTCGCCGCCGACCGCGGCGCCCCCCTCGTCGCCGTCGCCGACATCGCGGCCGTCGCCGCCGGCCTGCTCCTGGAGCGCTCGTGGACCGGCAGCGACAGCGTCCCGGTCCTCGGGCCGCAGGACCTTTCCCCCGACGATCTGGCCCGCATCATGACCGAGCAGCTCGGCCGCCCCGTCCGCTACGAACGCCAGCCGCTCGACGAGCTGTACACCACCCTCGTCGGTTACGGCCTCAACGAGGCGTTCGCCCAGGGCGTCGTCGACATGAAGCGGGCCAAGGACGAGGGCCTCGACGCAGGCATCGCCCGCACGGCGGACACCGCCTCCCGCACCACCTTCGAACAGTGGTGTGCCCGGACCCTCAAGCCCGCCGTCCTCTCCTGAAGCCGGCACCACCCCTCACCGGACCCAGGATGCCCACCGCACCCAAGATGCCCACCGCACCCAACCGATCCGCCACTCCGGAGGCGCCCGCCATGCCCGCCGAGGAAACCGCACCGCCGGTCACCGCGTTCATGCTCGTCAAGACCACACCCGAGTGGCTCGCCATGACCCCCCAGGAACGGGTGAACGCTTTCGCCACCCAGGTCGTCCCCGCAATCCGGGCCAAGACCACCGGCGTCCGGTCACGCTTCTACGACACGGAGTTCTACTCCACCCGCGTCACCGACGTCTGGGTCTGGGAAGCCGACGACCACCACGCCTACCAGCTCCTCATCGACGCGCTGCGCGAAACCCCGTTCTGGGACCGCTACTTCGAGGTCGTCGACCTCCTCGTCGGTGCCGAGAACGGCTACGCCCGTACGTACGGCCTCGACCCCGTCGCCACCATCAGCACCTGATACACCGCCCGACACACCCTCCGATACACCGCCCGGCCCGCGTTGCCGGTGCCCTCCGCCTCCATGGGGCCGGAGGGTACCGGCGCAGGGCGCGCTTCATCAACTTCCCGATGGAGAAGCCGAGTTCGGGAGTCGGGCAGTTCGGTGCAGTCCTCCCCGGCGGAGGGTCTGCACGGCGAGTACCGGGTCGATGGGTTCGACGAGTTGCCCGACCGCAAGGGCTACGAGCCGGGGCGGGGCTTCGCCGCCCAGCAAGGCGTTCACGTAGTCGAGCGCTTGGCCGGGAGAGAGCATCGCCAGCCGCTGTCGCAGGGCGCGCACGGCCCGCATGCGCCCTCGTGTGGCGGCGATCTCGCACAGCTCCTCGTGCAGATCGTCCACCGCGGTACGGACCCGCGTCCCCCGGATACGGGCGCGGTAATCCGCCTCCCACTCCCCGCTCCTCTCGGAGACGATCCCGATCCGGTGCAGCCCTCCGTCGATGCGGTCCACCAGGTACGGCCCGTGGCCGATCAGCAGGGCAGCGGGGTTCCGCGTACGCGCGTACTCCTCGGACTGCCAGTAGACCTTCCATACCAGCTCGTGTTCCGCTACACGCAGCACTGTCGTGCGCACCGAGTCCACACCCGAGGCCGACCGCTTGCGGTCCTCGCGATCCAGCTCTTCCCGAACGATGCGAACCGCGGCCTCTCGCTCCATCACGCGTGCAGCATCCCCTATGGATCAGGAGCCGACCAGCAAGTCTTTCCGCAGTCCGGCGAGTGCGGCCGGCTACGGCTGGCGCAGGCGCGGGAGAGGGCAGTAGCGATCGCCCCCTTCGACCACCACGGTTTTCCCGGGGGCGATCTCCGTGAACCCGGCATCGGTCACCACGGGCAGACCGCTGCGGGTCAGCTCCTGCCAGTCCTCGCCCCGGGCGGACCGTACGGACAGCGGGAACCCCGCCGCGCGCCAGGCCGCCCGCTCTTCCCCGGACAGCTCCCACCACGCCAGCTGGGCACCGTGCCCGGCCTGCGCCATCTCCTTGCCCGCCGACATCTCCAACTCGGAGTTGAGCCAGAGCACCGGGGCGCCGGCGGCGGGTGCCCCGGGCGGCCGGGGGTCGTCCAGCTCCGTGCCCGAGACCTGTAGCCGCGCCAGATCCTTCGGCCAGCCGTCCAGCGGCACCGGCGGGAAGACCCGTACTTCGGCGCGCCGGCCGGTGACCGTGATGCCTGGCAGTGCCGCGGCCCGCCGCCACTCCGCGCCGCGCGCCCGCCGCACCACCTTCCGGATCCGGGCGTCCTGCCAGTCCCGCACCGCCGCCGCCCACTCGCCGTCCCCGGCCGACCGCTCGTCCGCCAGCAGCACCAGCACTGCCCTCGCCGCGGTCTCCAGCGCGTCCGTACGCGCCGGCGGCTCGGCCCGCTCGATCCGCGCGACGAGCGGCAGCACGAACTGCGGTGCCGCGTCCCGGTCGGGCTCTTCGGGCTCTTCGGGTTCTTCGCGTTCCTCGCGGCGCACGAGGCTGCCGGAGTCGTTGCCGGGCCGGCCGGCGCTCTCTGTGCTGGTCACCCGTCCAGTCTGCCAGCCGCCACCGACAGTGCCCCGTCGCCGTCGGCGCTCTCCCTGCTCCCCGCTTCTCTGCCCGCCGGCCGGCCGGCGGGCAGAGAAGCGGGGAGGCCAACGCCGCCTGCCCGGCACCGCGTTGCCGCCGGACGCGGCGCACCACGCCGTGGGGCGGGCACCGGGAAGTCGATCCGGCTACTGTCGGGAACGGCGGAGCGGACACGGCCGCCGGGTGGCAGTGCCGGGCGGCGGTGGAGGTGCCCAAACGCATGAAGCTGGACGGGGTAGGGCGGCGCTACGGGGTGCGGGGCCCGTGGGTGCTGCGGGACGTGCAGCTCGACGTGCCCGCAGGCGCGCTGCTGCGCATCGAGGGGACCAACGGCAGCGGGAAATCCACCTTGCTGCGGCTGTTGGCCGGGATCGACCGGCCCAACGCCGGACGTATCACCGGCCGCCCGCGCAGCGCCTATGTGCCCGAACGGTTCCCGCCCGCACTGCCCTTCACTGCAGTCGGCTACCTCACCCACCTCGGCCGTATCCACGGTCTGCGCGGCCCCGAAGCCGGTCGCCGCGCCACCGAGTGGCTCGCCCGGTTCGGGGCGGCCGCGCACGCACGCACCCGGCTGGCCGAGCTGTCCAAGGGGACGAGCCAGAAGGTCGCGGTCGCCCAGGCGCTGCTCGCCGAACCCGAACTCCTGGTCCTGGACGAGGCCTGGACCGGTCTGGACCAGGGCGCCCGGGAGATGCTCAACCGCGCGGTCGCCGAGCGGGTCGCGGACGGCGGCACCGTCGTCTTCGTCGACCATGACCCGCAGCGGCTGGCGGGCGCGGCCGACGCCCGCTACCGCGTCGCGGACGGTCGGCTGCTGGCCCACGAGCAGAGCGGCCCGGCGGGCGGCGCGGCGCCCGTGCCCGCCGGCCCCAGAGTGGTCATCGAGGCCGAGGGCGCACCGGGAGCGCCGCTGCCCGGCGGGCCGGAGCGCACGCCCGCCGGAGCGCCACGGCTGCCCGGCGGTCCGGAGATCGTTCCGCGGCCGGACGGTACGACGCGGCTGACGGTCCCCGCCGTCCACTCCGACGCCTTGCTGCGCGCCCTGCTCACCGCACGGCCGCCGTGGCACATCCGGTCGGTCACCAGCGCCGGGGCGGGGCCGGGGGACGGTCCCGGCGGCGACGCCCACGCATCCACCCCCGCGTCCACCCCCGCATCCGCATCCGCGCCCGAAACCGCTCCCTCACCCGACGAGGCCCCCCTCCAGTGATCGCTCTCCTCCGCTATCAGGCGGCGCTACTCGTCCGCTCGCACCGCTGGCTGCCGCCGGTGATCCTCTACGCCGCCTGGCTGGCCATCGGCGTCCAGAGCGGCGGCCCGATCCTCGACGGGTTCGGCTGGGCAGCCGGCGGTCTGCTGCCGGCCGCTGTATGGCTGACCCGGGTCTGTGTCACCAACGAGCCGTCGGCTGCCCGCAATTGCACCGTGGCGGCCGCCGGGCCCGGCCGGGCCCACCTCGCCGGTGTGCTGACCGCGGTCTGCACCGCGGTGCTGCTCGCGCTCCTCGGTACGGCACTGGTCGTGCTGCTGTCCGACCCGCACTCCACCTACCGCCAAGTCGCCGTCCCGGTCCTACCCGCGGCGGCCGCCGGGCTCCTCGCCGCACTGGCGTGCCTGTTGACGGGTACCGCGATCGGCGCGCTGAGCAACCGGCCGGTGCTGCGCAGCACCGGCTGGAGCATCCCGGTGGGTACGCTCGCCGCCCTGCTGCTGCTCGTGCTGGACGCCTCGCCCGCCAATGCCGCCGTCTCGGCCCTGGTCACCGGCTCCCTCCACGGCACGATCGCCACACCATGGCTGCCGCTCGCCGCCACCGCCCTGATCGCGGCCGCCGCCACCGCCGTCGCCTGCGCCCTCAGCTCCCGCCGGAGTTGAAGCGCGGGGGCGAAACGGCCGGGCGTGAACACGTCGGGGTGAACGGCATGGGCTGAAGCGCCGGAGCGAACGACCGGGGCCGGGTTGGGCTGAGACGCCGGGCGTTGCGCCGCGGCGCTGGGACCGGGCCCGGGTTGCTCCCCCGCCCCCTCCCCCCTCTCCCCCTTCGGGGGAGGGGGCGGGGGTGGGTTCGGGGGTGGGGGGGGGCAGGAGGCCCAGCGGTCCGCCTGCTCCGGCTGACCGGCGCCCCGCGGGTCAGTGGCGGCAGCGGCACCCCGCCGGTCAGGAGCGGCAGCGGAGCCCCTGCCGGTCAATGGCATCAGCAGCGTCAGCGCAGCACCGGCAGCGTCAGTGGTGCCAGGGCCCGGTCACCGCGAACGTGGTCCCCGGCGTATAGCAATTGACGTACATCGTCCGGTGGTCGGGCGAGAACGTCACCCCCGCGAACTCACCCCACTCCGGCTTCTCCGGGGTGCCGATGTTCTGCCGGCCGCGCGCCATCGCATAGACCTCGCCGCGCCGGGTGAGGCCGAAGACGTGCTGGGCGCCCTCGCCGTCCTCACAGACCATCAGGCCGCCGCTGGGCGCCAGACAGATGTTGTCGGGGGACTCGCCGGGCAGTTGGAGGTCGCTGTCCGGGCCGAAGACGACAACCTGGGTCAGCCGCCGCTTCTTCGGGTCGTACTTCCACACCTGGCCGTAGTGGTCGGCCGCCGAGCCGGCCTCGCGGTGCGCAAAGCTGGAGACGAAGTAGACGCAGGAGCCGCCCCAGTAGCAGCCTTCCAGCTTCTGGGCGTGGGTGATGCCGCCGGGGCCGAAGTCCTGGAAGCGGATCGGGGTCTCCCGGGCGAGCGGGTCGGGCACATCCACCCAGGTGACGCGGTCGAAGGTGGTGCCCGGTTGTTGGACGGTGGAGAGGTCCGGCACACCCGGGACCCGCAGTGCCTGGAGGCGGCCGCCGGCCCGGAGCGAACCGCGGCCGCCCCTCGGCTTCTCGGGCAGGAAGCGGTAGAACAGGCCGAACGGCTTCTCGAAGGCGTCCTCGGTCTCGTAGACGGTGCCGGTGCCGGGGTCCACGGCGATCGCCTCGTGCTGGAAGCGGCCCATCGCGGTCAGCGGGACCGCGCCGGTGCGCCGCGGGTCGTACGGATCGACCTCGAAGATGAAGCCGTGGTCCTTGGTGTAGTTCTCCTCACCGGCCCGGAGCTCGGTCTCCTCGCAGGTCAGCCAGGTGTTCCAAGGGGTGGGGCCACCCGCGCAGTTGGTGGACGTACCGGCGATGGCGACCCGTTCCGAGCGGACCGTGTGGTCCCGGCCGAGTTCCAGGGCCGTACAGCCGCCTTCACCACCGGGGTCGTACGTCAGATCACGGACCGTGGGGACGGCTCGGCGCGAGCCCGTACGGTTCTCGTGGTTGCGGACGAGGACCGTGCCGCCGCGGCGCCCGGGAGAACCGGGAAAGGCCGCCATACCGTCGCAGTTGCCGGGGACCTTGCCCTCCCCGGAGAGCAGCGGGTCGCCTTCCCGGGACAGGACCCGGTAGCGGAAGCCCCGGGGGAGATCGAGCAGGCCGTGCGGGTCGGGGACCAGCGGGCCGTAGCCGCGCCGCCCCATGCTCTGTGCGGTCGCGGTCCCCGTGAAGAGCTCCGTGAGGCTTCCGGAGAAGGCGATTCCCGCCCCCAGCGCTCCGGTTCTCGCCAGGATCTGACGTCGTGTCGCGGACATGGGCAACTCCCTGTTGGCGGACAGGTGACGTGACCCGCTCGTGTGTACCACGGGGCCGGGCCGCCGGGAACCAGGCGGCGGCCCGGGTGTTGCCGTGGCCGCGGCTACCGGGAGCCGTCGGCCACCAGGGTGCCCGCGTCGCGCGCCAGTGCCGTCAGCCGGGAGATCGCCCGGAAGTACTTCTTGCGGTAGCCGCCGCGCAGCATCTCCTCGCTGAACAGCTCGTCGAAGGCCTTGCCGGAGGTCAGCACCGGCACCTCACGGTCGTAGAGCCGGTCCGCGAGGACGACCAGACGCAGCGCCGTGGACTGGTCGGGCACCGCCTGGACGTCGGTGAGGCAGACCGCCTCGATGCCGTCGCACATCGCGCCGTAGCGGCTGGGGTGCACCTTCGACAGGTGCTCCAGCAGGGAGGGGAAGTCGTCGAGGGAGGCACCGGGCGTGCGGTACGCCGTACGGGTGACCGTCTCGTCGTCGTACGGGGCGGGCGCCTCGGGCAGGCCGCGGTGGCGGTAGTCCTCGCCGTCGATCCGCAGCGGACGGAAGTGAGCGCTCAGGCCCTGGATCTCCCGCAGGAAGTCGACCGCGGCGAACCGGCCCTCGCCCAGCTTGCCGGGCAGCGTGTTGGAGGTGGCGGCCAGCGCCACCCCGGCGTCGACCAGCTTGCCGAGCAGGGTGGAGACCAGGACCGTGTCACCGGGATCGTCCAGCTCGAACTCGTCGATGCACAGCAGTTTGTGCTCGCCGAGGGTGCGTACGGTCTGCTGGAAGCCGAGCGCGCCGACGAGGTTGGTCAGCTCGACGAAGGTGCCGAAGGCCTTGCGCTCGGCCGGGGCGGGGGTGGCGTGCCACAGGGAGGCGAGCAGGTGGGTCTTGCCGACGCCGTAGCCGCCGTCCAGATAGACGCCGCGCGGGCCCCGGGGAGCCGCGGGCTTCTTGGCGAACCAGCGCCGCTTGCCCGGGCCGGCCCGCCCGGCGTCGATGGTCTCGGCGAAGTCGCTCAGGACCTGGACGGCCTCGGCCTGGCTGGGCTGCTTCGGGTCCGGGATGTAGGTGTCGAAGCGGGCGCCCTGGAAGCGCGGCGGCGGCACCATCTCGGCCACCAGGTGGTCGGCCGGGACGTGCGGGGCGCGGGCGGTGAGCGCGGCGGGCGCCGCGTCGTCCCCGTCGGCCGGCGGTCCGGCTATCGGGTCGGGCTGCGGGGAGGAGTGCTGGGAAGGCGACACAGCCGTCCAGCCTATCTCGTGTGCGGTGGCCGCCGGTCCGGTGAGAGGGGCATGTCACACTGCCGCCATGCGACGCCTGTTCCCTCTCCCCGCCCCTCCCGCACCGGCCCCTGCCGCCGAGAACACCGAGGTGGGGGCGATCGACCCCGCGGACCGTGCCTGGACGTTGGACGAGCTGGCCGACGCCTATGCGTACCCGGCGGCGGACGATCCGGTGCGCTCGGGGCGCACCGGCTGGCTGCGGGCGAACATGGTGTCCTCCGTGGACGGCGCGGCCCACCACGAGGGCCGCTCGCAGCCGCTCTCCAGTGATGCCGATATGCGGATCTTCGGGGTGCTGCGGGGCCTGGCGGATGCGGTGGTGGTGGGCGCGGAGACGGTGCGGCAGGAGGGCTACCGGCCGGCCCGCGCCCGGGAGGCGTTCGCCGCCCGCCGGGCCGCCGCCGGTCAGGGCCCGGCCCCCGCCATCGCCGTGGTGACCGCCGGTCTCGGGCTGGACTTCACCCTGCCGCTGTTCACCGAGCCGCTGGCCCCCACCCTGGTGCTGACCGGCGCGGGCGCGCCTGCGGACCGGGTGGCGAAGGCCCGTGCCGCGGGCGTCGAGGTGCTGTTCGCCGGTGAGGGGCAGGGCGCCGATCCGGCCCGGGTGACCGGCGTGCTGGCCGAACGGGGCCACACCCGGCTGCTGACGGAGGGCGGGCCGATGCTGCTGGGGCAGTTCGCGGCGGCCGGCGCGCTGGACGAGCTGTGCCTGTCGCTGGCTCCGGTGGTCGCCGTGGGCGACGCGCCGAGGATCATGAACGGCCCCGCCGTTCCGGTACCGGAGCGGTTCGCCCTGGCGTCCGTACTGGAGGAGGCCGGGTTCCTCTTCACTCGCTACCGTCGGTCGTGACAATCGTCGGAATTGTCTGTTCCGCTTAGCTTCCGTTGGGCACACTAAAAGCCAACAGTCCCGCACGGCGACGGGGCAGGATGGTGTCTGTCGGGCTCCGTGCCATGCGGCGCCCCGAAGAGAAGAAGGGCGTCCGTCGTGTTCACGAGCGTATTGATGATCGAGAAGCCACTGACGCCCGCTGATGTGGAGTTTGTGACCACCCTGCACGGCGATGACCGGATCTCGTTCGTCGTGCTCATGCAGCCTCGCGGCAAGCAGGATGTTCTGCTACGGGCCATCGACGACGTCGCCCTCGGTGAGTTCGACGACGCCGTACGGGAGGGCGAGGAACCGGGCGGCGCCCGGGCGGAGGCCCCCGCCGAGCTCGCCCTGGCCCACACGCTGCAGGCACTGCGCGAGACCGGCGCCCAGGCCGTCGGACAGGTGGTCGAGGACCATCCGCTGGACCTGCTGCGGTCCGTCGTCGACGAGACCGCCGCAGACGAGGTGATCGTGCTGACCACCCCGCACTTCGTGGAGGAGTTCTTCCACCGAGACTGGGCCTCCCGCGCCCGCCACAAGGTCGGTGTTCCGGTCCTCAAGCTGTTCTCCCATGCGGCGGACGATCAGCCCCAGGGGACCGCCGGCGGCTGAGCGGCTCCTTCCGGAGGCTGCGCGGCCCTGCTGGGTCTCCTGCCCGCCGGCCCCGTCCACCGGGCCCTGCCGGCCCGTCACGGCCGGGCGAGGTGCCGAGGCCGGAGCCGGCCGTCCTGTACCTCGGTGACCGTGTCCGCCGCGTCCAGATGGGCGGGGTCGTGGGTGACCAGCACCGTCGCGGTGGCGCGCTGCCGGGTGAGCGTGCGCAGCAGCGCGAGCACCGCGGCGCCCCGCTCGCGGTCCAGGGCGCTGGTCGGCTCGTCCACCAGCAGCACCGCGGGCTCGTTCATCAGCGCCCGGGCGATATTGATCCGCTGCCGCTGACCGCCCGACAGCTGGTGCGGCCGCCGGTCGGCCTGGCTCTCCAGGCCGACCGCCGACAGCAGCTCCCGTGCCCGCGCCCGCGTTCGTGCCCGCGCCGTACGCGACGAGCGTCCGTCCAGGTGGGCCACCACCTGCAGCTGTTCTGCGGCAGTCAGCGACGGCAGCAGATGGGGCTGCTGGAAGACCGTGCCGATGGTGGTGCGGCGCAGCGTCGTCAGCGCGGCCCGGCCGAGCCCCGCGGTGTCCGTGCCGTCGATCACCACCCGTCCGCGGTCCGGGCGGATCAGTGTGGCGGCGACCGCGAGCAAGCTGGACTTGCCGGATCCGGACGGGCCGATCACCGCGGTCAGACGCCCGGCGGGCACGGTCAGCGAGACCTCGTCCAGCGCGGTCAGCCGGGCGTCGCCGTCGGGGTAGGTCAGGGTGACATCGGTCAGTTCGAGGCTCATCGGGCACTTCCCAGGGCGGTCAGCGGGTCCACGGACGTGATGCGGCGGATGGCCAGCGCGGCGCCTGCGGCACCCAGCGCGATCATGATCAGGGCGGGCGTCAGCACGGTGGCCGGGGCGAGCACGAAGGGCACCGTGCCACCGATGCCGGCGCCCACCGCGGCCACCACCGCGCTGCCCAGGCCGGTCCCGGCCACCAGCAGCACGACGGCCTGGCCGAGCGCGTCCCGCAGCAGCGAGCGGGTCGAGGCGCCCAGCGCCTTCAGCACGGCGACATCGCCGCCGCGCTGGATCGTCCACACCGTGAAGAACGCCCCGATGACCAGCGCGGAGATGACGAACAGAAAGCCGCGCATCAGTTGCAGCGACCCGTTCTCGGCGGCGAACGAGCCGATGGCCTGCAGGGCTTCGCCGGCGGCGACGGTCCTCGTGCCGAGCGCCCGGTCGGCGGCGGGCAGACCGGCCGTGCCGGAGGTGGAGAGGGCCAGGACGGTCGCTCCGACGGCGTCGCCGGATGCGCCGTTCCCCCCGGAGGCGGGGCGGGCACCGGTGGCCGCCACGGCACCGCCCGTCAGCCGCCGCCAGTCCTCCAGCGACGTCCAGATCACCGGCGTATGGCTGTACATCGCCGCGCCCGACACCGCCGCCACCCGGACCGTGCGGCCGCCGAGCGTCAGCGTGTCCCCGGTTCGCGCCCCCAGCGAGGCGGCGGCCTTCGAGGACAGCACCACGGCACCGTCACCCACCCGTGCGGGCGCCGTCCCCGATCCCGGCCGTACCCCGAACACCGACACCGCGGCGGTCCGGCGGCCCGACTCGGCCTTCGTCGTCGTGATCCCCAGCGGGTCGGCGTGGCGTACGCCCGGCACCCGCGCCCAGGCCCGTACGGTCCGCTCCGTCAGCCGCGAATCGGTGAAGGCGACGTCCCTGCCGTCGGCGGGCGCAGAGAACACCAGGTGGTCGGCGGGCAACGCGGTGATCGCCGAGGTGTTCTCCCGGCCCAGACCCGCCGTCAGCCCCGACAGCAGCCCCACCAGCACCGTGATCAGCACGATGACGGAGCCCATCAGGGCGAACCGGCCCTTGGCGAATGTCAGGTCCCTCCAGGCGACGAACACCAGCGATGCCCTCCTCGTATCCGGGCGCCGGACTCCACTGCCCGGCGCCGGCCCCCACCGTCGCCTCCCGGGCGGGTCGCGGACATCGCGCCGGGGAGTGGTCCGCGGGGATCGAAAGGCGTGCCCCGCTCTCCACCCTTTGGTTGATGCCGCAGGTCACGAGGGCCCTTAGCCTGAGGGAGCCGTGACCGAAGAAGCCGTGACCGCCCACTCCCTCACCCCCGTCCTGCGGGTCCTGCGCAGCTGCCTGCACCTGATGGTGGCCGCGCTGCTCGCCCTCACCGCCGTACGCGCCCTCGCCGGGCACGCCCCGCACGCCCCGGCCGTGACCGCCACCGCGGCGGCGCTGTGCGCCGTGTACACCCTCGGCCCCCGGCTGCCCCGGCTGCGCGGCTCCACCGGCGCCGCCGCCCTCTGGCTCGCCGCCGTGTCCCTGCTCTGGCTCGCGCTGCTCGCCCTCACCCAGGACGGCGTCTGGCTGGCCTTCCCGCTGTTCTTCGTCCAGTTGCACCTGCTGCCGCTGCGCGCGGCACTGTCCGCCGTCGCGGCCACCACCCTCGCCGCCATCGCCGGATTCGCCCTGCACACCCACACCCTGAGCGTCGGCACGGTGCTCGGCCCCGCCCTGGGCGCCGCCGTCGCCATCGCCGTCGTCCTCGGCTACCAGGCCCTCTACCGGGAGAGCGAACAGCGCCGCCGTCTCATCGAGGAGCTCACCGCGGCCCGCAGTGAACTGGCCGCCGCGGAACACGCCGCCGGGGTGCTCGCCGAACGCGAGCGGCTGGCCCGCGAGATCCACGACACCCTCGCCCAAGGCCTGTCCAGCATCCAACTGCTGCTGCGGGCGGCCGAGCGCGCCCTGCCGCGGCAGCCCGGCACCGCCCTCCGCCATGTCCGGCAGGCCCGCACCACCGCCGCCGGTGACCTCGCCGAGGCGCGCCGCTTCGTCCGTGCGCTGAGCCCGCCCGACCTGGAGGCCGGATCGCTGCCCGCCGCCCTGGAACGGCTCTGTGCCGGCACGGCCCGTACCTCCGCGCTCACCGTGCACTGCCAGGTCTCCGGCGTACCCACCGCGCTCCCCACCACGCACGAGGTCGCCCTGCTGCGCATCGCCCAGTCCGCGCTCGCCAACACCGTGCGGCACGCCGGTGCCGGACGGGCCGAGCTGACCCTCAGCTACATGGGCACCGAAGTCGCGCTGGACGTCGTCGACGACGGCGCGGGATTTGTGCCCGCCGAGGTGCCCGCCCCCGGCTCCGCGGCGGCGGACGGCACCGGCTTCGGCCTTGCCGCGATGCGCGCCCGGGCCCGCGCACTCCAGGGCACCCTGGTCGTCGAGTCCGCCCCCGGAGAGGGCACCGCGGTCGCCGTCACCCTGCCCTGTCCCGCCGCCGCGCCCGATGCCACCGTGGAGGCCGCCCCGTGACCGCGGCGGACACCCCCATCCGGCTGCTGCTCGCCGACGACCACCCCGTCGTACGCGCCGGGCTGCGTGCCGTCCTGGAGACCGAGGAGGACTTCGAGATCGTCGCCGACGTCCCGACCGCCGAGCAGGCCGTCGACCTCGCCGCGCGGCTCGCGGCCGACGTGGTCCTCATGGACCTCCAGTTCGGCGGCCGGATGCTCGGCTCCCAGGCCACCGCGGCGATCACCGCCCGCCCCGGCGCCCCGCGCGTCCTCGTGCTGACCACGTACGACACCGACGTCGACATCCTCGCCGCCATCGAGGCCGGCGCCACCGGCTACCTCCTCAAGGACGCCCCTCCGGAGGAGCTGGCCGCCGCGGTACGCACCGCCGCCGCCGGGAAGTCCGCACTCGCCCCCACCGTCGCGCTGCGCCTCATGGACCGGATGCGGACCCCCGCCACCGCGCTCTCCCGACGCGAGACCGAGGTCCTCCAGCTCGTCGCCGACGGTCTGTCGAACGCGGCGATCAGCAAACAGCTCTTCCTCAGCCAGGCGACCGTCAAGTCCCATCTCGTCCACATCTACGCCAAGCTGGGCGTGGACTCCCGCACCTCCGCGGTCGCCGCCGCCACCGCACAGGGCCTGATCCGCCGCTGAACGCCGCGCGCCGGGCCGCATCCCGCACCCGGGCAGGGGCGGCATCCGGCACCCGGCCGGGGTCGGGATCCGGCACCCGGCCGGGGTCCACGGACCGGGCCTGTCGGTGCCGGGTGCGAGAATCATGGACAGCACCACCGCTCGCGATGATCGACGATCAGGGAGACCCACCCATGGCACCCGCCATCCCAGCCTCGATGGACCGGCCGCACTTCATCGGCATCGGCGGAGCCGGCATGTCGGGCATCGCCAAGATCCTCGCGCAGCGCGGCGCCCAGGTGGCGGGCAGCGACGCGAAGGACTCCGCGACCGCCCAGGCCCTGCGCTCCCTCGGCGCCACCGTCCACATCGGCCACGCCGCCGGGCATCTGGCCGCGGACGCCACCAGCGTCGTCGTCTCCTCCGCGATCCGCCCGGACAACCCCGAGCTGGCCGCCGCCCACGAGCGCGGCATCCCGGTGGTCCACCGCTCCGACGCGCTCGCCTCCCTCATGGACGGCCTGCGCCCCATCGCCGTCGCCGGCACCCACGGCAAGACGACCACGACCTCCATGCTCGCCGTCTCCCTCGGCGCCCTCGGCCTCAAGCCGTCCTACGCCATCGGCGGCGACCTCGACGCCCCGGGCTCCAACGCCGAGCACGGCTCCGGCGGGATCTTCGTCGCCGAGGCCGACGAAAGCGACCGCAGCTTCCACAAGTACGCCCCCGAGGTCGCGATCATCCTCAACGTGGAGCTCGACCACCACGCCAACTACGCCTCGATGGAAGAGATCTACGAGTCCTTCGAGACCTTCGTCGGCCGCATCCGCCCCGGCGGCACCCTGGTCATCTCCGCCGACCACCCCGGCGCCCGCGAGCTGACCGACCGGATCTCCGGCCGCTACGACATCGAGGTCGTCACCTACGGCGAGTCCCCGAATGCCGACGTCCGAGTCCTCAAGGTCAACCCCCGCGGCCTGACCAGTGATGTCACCGTCACCCTCACCAGCGGCAAGATCCTCACCTTCACCGTCTCCGTCCCCGGCCGGCACTACGCCCACAACGCCGTCGCCGCCCTGGCCGCCGGCGTCGCCCTGGATCTCCCGCCGCACAACCTCGCCTCCGCGCTCGGCAAGTACACCGGCGTCAAGCGCCGCCTCCAGCTCAAGGGCGAGGCGGGCGGCGTCCAGGTCATCGACTCCTACGCCCACCACCCCTCGGAGATGACCGCCGACCTGGACGCCATCCGCGGCGCCGCCGACGGTGCCCGCGTACTGGTCGTCTTCCAGCCGCACCTCTTCTCCCGCACCCAGGAGCTGGGCACCGAGATGGGCCAGGCGCTCGCCCTGGCCGACGCCTCCGTCGTCCTGGACATCTACCCGGCCCGCGAGGACCCGATCCCGGGCGTCACCAGCGCCCTGATCGTCGACGCCGCGCGCACCGCCGGCGCCGACGTCACCCCCGAGAGCGCCCAGGCCGCCGTCCCGGAGGTCATCGCAGGAATGGCGAAGCCCGGTGACCTTGTTCTCACCATGGGCGCGGGCGATGTGACCGACCTCGGCCCCGCCATCCTGTCCCGCCTGGGCAGCTGAGCTGAGGAGGACCCAGATGCCGTACGAGATCGACAAGCCCGACGAGCAGTGGCGCGCCGAGCTGACCCCCGCCGAGTACCAGGTACTCCGCCAGGCCGGCACCGAGCCCGCCTTCGTCGGTGAGTACACCGACACCAAGACCGAGGGCGTCTACTCCTGCCGCGCCTGCGGCGCCGAGCTCTTCCGCTCCGACACCAAATTCGCGAGCCACTGCGGCTGGCCGTCCTTCTACGACCCCAAGGACACCGACGCCGTCGAACTCATCGAGGACCGCACCCACGGCATGGTCCGCACGGAAGTCCGCTGCGCCCGCTGCGGCTCCCACCTGGGCCATGTCTTCGAGGGCGAGGGCTACCCGACCCCCACCGACCAGCGGTACTGCATCAACTCGATCTCGCTGCGGCTGAGCCCGGACGAGCGGTGAGCGGCGCGCCGGACGGCAGGTAGCGGACCCGCCCCGGGGCGCTGAGCCGGCGGACCGCGGCAGGCCGTCCCGGTCCGGCCGCTGCCGGGCGGCCTGATCAGCGGCAGGTGATCTGGGGGCCGCCCCAGTCGGCGTGGTCGGAGTCGTTCCCGTTGCCGCCGTCGGTGACCACGAGCCGCAGCCGGCTGCCGCCGGAAAGATCTGCCGTGAGGCGTTTCGCGGGCTGGTCGACCGTCATCAGCCCGCTGTCGGCGACCTTGGTGCCGTCCCGGTAGATCTGGAAGACCACGGAGCCGTTCGCGCCCACCTCGTCGTCGAGTCCGACATCCACGGTGAGGGCGGAGCAGCTGCCACCGAGGTCGTAGGTGACCTCGTCGTAGGCGTGCGCGCCCAGCCCCTGGGAGTAGGTGGCTCCCTGGATGGTGAGGGGGTGCCCGTCGATGCTGCTGTCCTGCCTGAACGGCGCGAAGCTGTACTTCTGGGAGCTCCACGGTCGGCTGCCCAGTGGCGTGGTGTGGCCGGCCGGCGGTTTGTCCGCGGGACCGGGGCCGGGGCGGGGCGAGTGCGACGGTTTCGCCGGCGACGAGGGCCGGGTGCTCGGGCGCTTCGGCTTCTTGCTGTGCGTGGGGGACGGGGAGCCCGATGGCGAACGGGAAGCGGTCGCGGAGCTCCTGTCAGACGGCGGCTGCTCCGTGGTGGGGGCCGAAGAGTGGTCCGACCGGTCGCGGTGCCCGGCCGCGGCATCGTCGCGCTCCGTGCCGAGCAGTGGGCCGACGGATATGGCGACGCCGGCCAGGACGGCCACGGCGACTGCGAGCACGGTGATCCGCGCCGGTGAGAACCGCGCCCGCCGGGGCTTGTCCGGCGCGTCGGGCAGGACCGTCCCCGAGAAGCTCATGCCGGCCGTGGGCGCGCCGCCGGCGCCGGACGGCTGCGCGCCGTCAGCGGGGCCGGGGCCTTCCGCCGTCTGGGCGGCCAGCCAGGACGCGAAGTCGTCGCGCAGCTCGGTGTTCCGGGCAGTGCGGTGCCAGGCGGCGGCGGTATGGCGTACCGCCGCGAGCAGGGCGGGCCGCCAGGGCGGATCGGCACCCTCTTCCGGGCCGGGGGAGTGCAGGACGTGGTTGATGGCTTCCTTCGCCAGATCCGCCGCGGCCTGGGACGAGCGGCAGCAGTCACGGGCGTAGGCCAGCACGGCCGCGTAGTGCCGTTGGTGGAACTCGTTGAGGGCTACCTGGCCCGTCCGGGCCGCGCCGTCCGGAGCCGGTGTGCCGAACGGAGTGTCCGCCGCCCGGCCGCCGGACCGGGCTGCCGCACGGATGCGCCGGACCAGCTCGGTATCGGAGGGTGCTGTCCCACCGGTGGTGTCGCAGTGCTCTTGCATGAGTGGGCTAATGACCCTTCAACGTCCTGACGGGCCATGAAAAATACCGCAAGCAGGGCGGGTATCCGGCGGCCGGTGCGTCGTTCGGCACCGGAGGCGGCGGGCGACTCGCACCCCGCGGCCGCCCCGTCACACCGTGTCCACGATCGCCGTCACCACCAACCCCGCCCCCACGAGCCACCGGCCGGTGAATTCGGTGAGTTCCCTGCCGTCGACCACGGGACCCGGGACGAGGAGGCGGGCGGTGAAGGTGGCGTTCGACGGGTCGAGGGTGAGGAGGGCGTCCTCGAAGCCGAGCCAGCGGTGGGTGAGGGGATACCACGCCTTGTAGACGGACTCCTTCGCGCTGAACACCAGGCGGTCCCAGCAGACTTCGGGCTGTGCGCCGGCCAGCCGGCGCAGCTGGGTGCGTTCCTCGGGCAGGGTGATGAGGTCGATCACGCCGGGATCGTCCACGGGCAGATGGGGCTCGGCGTCCAGGCCGAGGGTCCGTACGTCCGCGGAGCGGGCCACGGCGGCGGCGCGGTAGCCGGCGCAATGTGTCATGGCGCCCACGATGCCCGCCGGCCACAGCGGCTCCCGGCCGGGGCCGGGGAGCAGCGGCGCGGGGGCGATGCCCAGTTCGGACAGCGCGCTGCGGGCGCAACGGCGTACGGTGCCGAACTCCTTCTGCCGCTTGGGCACGGCGCCGGAGACCAGCGCCCACTCCTCGGGAAACATCGCGGAGACCGGGGCGTCGTCAAAGGCCTCGGAGGTCACGACCGGGGCCGGCAGCAGTTTGTCGATCACGTGGTGGTCCCGGGGGTCCCGGTGGTGCCGGGGGTCCCGGTGGTTCCGGCGGCTACGGGGACGGGCGCAGGCAGGATCCGGACCGGCCGGCCCGGTGCGCGGGAGCGGCGCTGCCACTCCCGCGGATAGCCGAGCGACACCTCCTGATGGGGTACGCCGTCGCAGACCAGCAACCGCGGGATGTGGAGGTGGCCGTAGACCACCGTGGCGGCACGGAACCGGCGCGGCCAGTCGGCGGTCGCCTCGGTGCCGCACCACAGCGCGAAATCCGGGTACCACAGCGGGTCGGTGGGCTCGCGCACCACCGGCCAGTGGTTGACGAGCACCGTGGCCACATCCGGTGGGAGGGCGGCGAGTCTGGCCTCGGTGGCAGCCACCCGTGCCCGGCACCACGCCTCCCGCGTCGGATACGGGTCGGGGTGCAGAAAGTGCTCGTCGGTGCAGATCACTCCGGCCTTCTCCGCCTGTGCGAGCGCCTCTTCCTTGGACGCCGTGCCGGGCTGCCGGAAGGTGTAGTCGTAGAGGAGGAAGAGCGGCGCGATGACGGCCGGGCCGCCGGCGCCCTCCCAGACCGGATACGGGTCCTCGGGGGTGAGGACGCCCAACTCGCGGCAGATCTCCACCAGATGCTCATAGCGGGCCACACCGCGCAGCTGCACCGGGTCGTTCTCCGGCGTCCACAGCTCGTGATTGCCGGGCACCCAGATCACCTTGGCGAACCGGCTGCTGAGCAGGGTGAGCGCCCAGCGGATGTCGGAGACGTATTCGCCGACGTCGCCGGCGACCAGCAGCCAGTCGTCGTCGGACTCCGGTCTCAATCCCTCGACGATGTCGCGGTTCTCCTGGTAGCGGACGTGCAGATCGCTGACGGCCACCAGGGTGCCGCGGTGGCCGCCGACTTGTGGGGAGCCGGGCGTGGGGGCGGGGCCGGTGGCGCCGGGCGGGAGAGCACGGGTCTCGTAGGTCACCCCTGAAGTAAAGACGGTGCGGGGGAGAGAGTGAAGGGCGGCCCGGGCGGCGGGGCTCCGCGTCACCGGCCTGGCGGTGGGGGAGCGGGCCGTCCGCCGGAGCCGCCGGAGCCGCCGGACCCGCCGGACCCGCCGGCCGGAGCGCCGCCGCGGCGGATGCGGGTGGCCAGCCAGAGGTCGAAGCGGTCGTCGGGGTCGTCGAGGCGTCGGCCGGTGAGGTCCATGGCCTTGTCGAGGCGGTTGCGCACGGTGTGCCGGTGGACGCCGAGCCGCCGGCTGGTGGCGTCCCACGCGCCGCCGGTTTCCAGCCAGGCCGCCAGGGTGGTGATCAGCTCCTCGCCGTGGTCCGCGAGGTCGAGCGGGCCGAGCACGGTGTCGGCGTAGCCGTGCAGCGTACTGCGGTCGCCCAGGTCGAGCAGCAGCCGGCTGGTCTGGCTCTGCCGGGCCTCCGCGGGCTCCTTGCCCGCCCTGCTGACGGCGAGCAGTCCGGCAGCCTGGCGCAGCGACACCCGGACCGCTTCGGGAGCGGTGGCCGGCCCGATTCCGGCCGGGCAGCGCGGGGCGAAGCGGGCAAGCACCTCGCGGATGTCCAGCTCCTCACCCACCACCGCCTCGATGACCACGCCCGTTGCCCCGTCCACGACCCTGACCAGGCCGCCGGGCACCGCCAGCGCCAGATCGGCGGCCATCTCCTGCGCGGCGCCGTCCGTGGCGCTGTCCGTGGCGCCGTCCGCGGGCCCGGTTCCGCCCACGGACGGTGTGCCGGCTGCCGACCCGGTTCCGGTCGCCGACCCGTTTCCGGCCGCCGCGGCGCGCGCTGCCGTATGGTCCGGGGCGCCCTCCGCCGCCACCACGACCCCCCGCACCCGCTCGGCCGTGAGCCCCACGGAATGCAGCATGTCCCGGGCCCGGTCGGCGGACGGATCCTCGTCGGCCAGCAGCTCCGACAGCAGCGCCGACCGGCGGCGGCGCTCCGGCTCATCGCGGAGATGGCGGCGCTCCAGCTCCAGGGAGAGCAGCGAGACCAGGCCCGGTACGACCGAACGGGCGGCGTCGTCCGGCCGGCCGGTGAGCAGCAGCAGTCCGCGCAGCCGCCGGGCGCCCAGCGGCTGCACCTCCAGCTGCTGCCCCGCGGCCGTGCTGGACGCGCTGCCGCGCAGTCCGCGCGCGGCGACCCGGTCCAGCAGCTCGGGCGCCTGCGCCGGCAGCGTCCGCGGCTCGCGCTCGCTGGTGGCGAGCAGCCGCCCGAGCGGGTCGAGCACCGCCGCGCCCACGCCGGTGGCGGCCGTCCACTCCGCCAGCATCGGCCGCAGCCCGTCGCCGGTCGCCGCGGCGGTCAGCCGGCGCTGGGTCGCGAACGCCCGTTGCAGCAGCTCGCGCTGTTCGTCGGCCCGTGCGTCGAAGACCGCCTTGGTGACGGCGATGAACGGCACCTCGTCGGGCACCGTCAGCAGCGGCAGACCGGCCTCCTCGGCCGCCCGCACCAAGGGCTCCGGCGCCTCCTGGTACGGCAGTCCCTGCCCCAGCCCGAGCGCCAGACACGCCGCCCCGCCCTCGGCCGCGTCCCGGACGTACGCCCGGCAGGCAGCGGGCTCCATCGGCAGCAACAGGCCGATGGTCATGAGGAGTTCGCCGCCCTGCAGCCACTTCCCCGGCGTCGGCAGATCCGAGACCGTCGCCGCTTCGATGGTGCGGGCCAACTGCCGTGGTGGCACGTCGTAGGTGACCGACAGGCGGAGATCGGGCCGGGCCAGCAGATCGGAGAGATGCAGGGGCATGGACACAGTGTCCATCACCTGCCGGGAGAGTGGACGATCGGGCGAGCGGGGTGGGTGGAGGGCCCTGCGGATGGCCGAGGGGTTCTTGCGGATGGCCGACGGGTTCTGCGGATGAGTGCATGCGCTCTCGCCCGTTATGGTCGAGAGGTGGGGGGAGCGGGGCTCCGAGCGGGGCTCCTCTCGCCTCCCGGCCCCATCGACGGAGGGACGTGAGCGCAGTATGCAGGCGGCTTTTCTGGTGGCTACCGAGGGCATCGAACAGGTCGAGCTGACCCGGCCGTGGCAGGCGGTGACCGACGCGAGCGGCGGCCCGACGCTGGTCTCCACCCGCGCGGGAAAGGTGCAGGCGTTCCACCACCTGGACAAGGCGGACACCTTCCCCGTCGACCTGACGGTGGACGAGGCGACCGCGGCGGACTTCGACGGACTGGTGCTGCCCGGCGGGGTGGCCAACCCGGACGCACTGCGCCTCGACGCGCGGGCCGTGGCGCTCGTCAAGTCGTTCTTCGACGCCGGGAAGCCGGTGGCCGCCATCTGCCATGCACCGTGGACGCTCATCGAAGCCGATGTGGTGCGCGGCCGCACGCTGACCTCCTGGCCGAGCCTGCGCACCGACCTCCGCAACGCGGGTGCCACCTGGGTCGACGAACAGCTCCAGATCTGCACCAGTGGACCGAACACCCTGATCACCAGCCGGAAACCGGCCGATCTGGAGGCCTTCTGCGCGGCGTTCATCTCGGAGTTCTCGCACTGAGGCCCACCGCGGCCGCTCCCTACGGCCCGAGCACCACCGCCGACTCCGGCGGCAGCCGGAGTACGCCGTCCGCCCCGGGAAGCCGTGCCCCGGGCCAGCCCGCCAGCGCCTGCAGCGCGGTGGTGCCGACCGGGCCGTGGCCGTCCGTGTCCCCGCCCCCGTCGGCACGGCCCCCGTCCGCACCGTCCCCGTCCGCACCGTCCCCGTCCGCACCGTCCCCGTCCGTGCCCTCGCCGCCGAGCGGAATGGCGGCCGTGGTCTCCCGCGCGAGATTGACCGCCACCCGGAGCGGTCCGCGCCGCAGCAGGAGCCAGCGGGCCTGCTCGTCATAGCGGACGGTGGTGTGGCGTGGATCGGGGTCGGTCAACGGCGGCAGCTCATGGCGCAGCGCCAGCAGCGTACGGTGCCAGGCCAGCAGCGCGGTGTGCGGCTCCACGGAGGGTTCGCTCCAGTCCAGGACGCAGCGGTCGCGGGTCGCGGGGTCCTGCGGATCCGGCCAGTCCTCGGCGTGACCGGCCCAGTCGTACGCGGCGAACTCGCGACGACGCCCGGCGCGTACCGCCTCCGCCAGCTCCGGATCCGTATGAGCGGTGAAGTACTGCCACGGGGTACTCGCGCCCCACTCCTCGCCCATGAACAGCATCGGCGTGAACGGCGCGCACAGCACCAGGGTGGCGGCGCAGGCCAGCAGCCCCGGGGAGAGCCCGGCCGCGAGCCGGTCGCCGAGCGCACGGTTGCCGATCTGATCGTGCGTCTGGGCGTAGGCGAGCAGCCGGTATGCGGGCGTCACCCGTAGGTCGAGGGGCGCGCCGTGCGCCCTGCCGCGGAAGCTGGAGAATGTCCCGTCGTGGAAGAAGCCGCCGGTCAGCGTCTTGGCGAGAGCGGCGAGCGGGGCATGTGCGAAGTCGGCGTAATAGCCCTGGGATTCGCCGGTGAGCGCGGTGTGCAGGGCGTGATGGAAGTCGTCGTTCCACTGGGCGTGCAGACCGTGCCCGCCGTCCGTCCGTGGTGCGGTGGTGCGCGGATCGTTGAGATCGGATTCGGCGACGAGGAACAGCGGGCGCCGCAGCTGCCCGGCCAGCGCGTCGACGGCGGCGGACAGTGCGGCCAGGAAGTGCGGGGTGCCGTCGTCGTGCAGCGCATGGACGGCGTCCAGCCGCAGCCCGTCGAGCCGGTAATCACGCAGCCAGGAGAGCGCGCAGCCGAGGAGATAGTCGCGCACCTCGTCGCTGCCGGGGGCGTCGAGATTGACCGCCGCGCCCCATGGCGTGTGATGGGTGTCGGTGAAGTACGGCCCGAATTCCGGGAGATGGTTGCCGGACGGGCCGAGGTGGTTGTGCACCACGTCGAGCACCACCCCCAGCCCGTGGCCGTGCGCGGCGTCCACGAACCGCTTGAGCCCGTCGGGCCCGCCGTACGGTTCGTGCACCGCCCAGGGCGCGACCCCGTCGTAGCCCCATCCACGGCTGCCGGGGAACGGGCAGACCGGCATCAGGGAGACATGGGTGATGCCCAGGTCCGCGAGGTGCCGCAGCCGCGCGGCTGCGGCGTCGAAGGTGCCCTCGGGGGTGTACGTCCCGATGTGCAACTCGTAGAGGACCGCGCCCGGCAGCGGGCGGCCGGGCCACGGATGCCGCCACCCGAACCGGTCGTGCTCGACGACCGCGGCCGGCCCGCCGGGGCCGTCCGGCAGCCGCGCGGCCCGCGGATCGGGCAGCGGCGGCCCGCCGTCGAGCCGGAAGCCGTACCGGTCCCCGTCGCGGGCCGGTGCCTCGGTACGCCACCAGCCCGCACGTCCGGCAGCGCGCTCCAGCGGGACGTCCGGCTCACCGGCCCGGTCACCCGCCCACTGGAGAGCGACCTGCCCGGCCTTCGGCGCCCACACCTCGAACAGCACGGCCGTCCTCCTTCGTTCGCTCCGGTCCCGACGGAGAAAGCATGCCCGCATGCCGCCCGGCAGCCCCTCGCGGCGACACGGGCCCTCGCGTCATCCGGCCCGGTCGCCCCGCCGGCGAGCCCGCGCCCACCTGCACCGTCCCCCGCACTCAGCGGCACCGTCCCCCGCGCCGACCTGCACCGTCGCCCGGGCCGACCTGCACCGTCGCCCGCGCCGACCTGCACCGTCCGACGCGCCCACCTGCATCGTCCCCGCGCCCAACACCGCCTGGACAGCGGGTCGCGGTGGCCGGAGAATCACGCTATGACTTCGCTCGAGTTCCCCGCGCGCCCGTCGGATGCGGACCGGGAACGCGCTCTCGACCTGCTGCGCGACGGCGCGGCACAGGGACGGTTGTCCCAGGACACCTTCCTGCGACGACTGGAACTCGTCCTCACCGCCCAGCAGCAGTCCGAAATCGAACTGGTCACTGCCGACCTGGCCGACCGGGGCAAGGTCCAGGGCACCCTCCTGCGGATGGTGGGCCGGGCCTCGGCGTTCCACATCCGGGTGCGCCGCGCCTGGCGCAGAGAGCGGCTGCCGAAGCTGCTGCTGCCCGAGCCGGGCCCGCTGCCGCTGCTCATAGGGCGGGCGCCGGGCGTGGGCCTGCGCCTCAACCACGACACGGTCTCCCGTGCGCACGCCGAACTCCGCAGCGTGGGCAAGGGGTGGCTGCTGCGCGACCTCGGCTCCACCAACGGGACCTGTGTCAACGGCCGCCGGGTGGTGGGCGAGGTGCCGGTCGGCCCCGGTGACCACATCACCTTCGGCCAGGTGGATTACGTCCTGACGCAGCGGTGAACGGGCGGCGCGGCCGGACCGCGCCGGACCGCGCCGCGCCGCCCCCCCCCGAGGGCCGCGCTGCCGCACCCCCCGGGGGCGCAGCAGCCACCGCCTCATCCGGACGCACCGCGCGGCGCCGCATCCCCCCGCACCGGCCGGTCGCCCGACGGGTACGACGTCCACACCCCTTCACCGTGCGTCAGGCCGGGCAACAGCCCCTGGAACTCCTGGACCCGGCGGGCCGGGAGCGAACCGCTGACCAGCCAGGAATGCCGCCCGCCGGAGGTCTCGGTGATTTCGGCGCCCAGGGCCGCGAGACGGGCGGTCACCGCGGCGAGCGCGGTGAGCGGGACCTCGGCCTCGAAGGCGTGGTACGGCTCGTGAACCCGGGTGCCGGCGGCCCGCAGCGCCTTCCCCAGCACCGGGGCGGTGACCGCACGAAAGTCCCCCGCGGTGCTGAGCGGGCCGACGAAACCGGAACGCGTCAGCACCACCCGGCAGTCCGTCACCGCCAGGCCGTGCGGTCCGCATCGCAGGGACGCCAGCGCGGTCTCCTCGATGGCCTGGTGGAAGCCGTGCGGCAGGGCGCCCAGTTCGGTCTCGTAGGTGAAGACCGGGCCGGATCCACGGGCGCCCGGCTCGACCCGGAGGCCGACCGTGGCCCAGGGACCGGTGTGGCCGCGCTTGGCGATCTCATGGCAGGCCTCGCCGACCCCGGACGGCCGCTCGACGCACACCACCCGGCTGGGCGCGAACTCCGCCTCGATGCCGTGCTCCTGACGCAAGGTGGCGGCGACGATCTCCTTCTGCACCTCGCCGTGCAGCAGCACCGAGGTCGCGCCGTCCGGCGCGGGGCGGGCCCGCAGCAGCGGGTCCTGGTCGGCGAGCGCCAGCAGCGCGGCACGCAGCGCCGCGGCCTGCGCCGGACGCCGGGCGCGGACCAGGGTTTCGAGGGTGGGGGAGGCGAACAGGGCGCCGCCGGCGGGGCTCTCGGCGGCCGGCCCGAGACGGTCACCGGTCCGGACGCCGGGCAGCCCCCGGACCACCCCGATATTGCCCGGGGTGAGCGGCCCGCCGTCACCGGGCGGCCGGCCGACGACCTGGAGAGAGGTGATCCGTCCGGTCAGGGGCCCGCCGGGGCCGTCGGCCCCGGGCCGGTGCAGCTCGACCTGCTGTCGAGGCCGCAACTCGCCCCCGTAGAGCCGGATATGGGCCGTCCGTTCGCCGTTCGGCGGCTGCTGGACGGCGAAGACGGTGCCCCGCGGAGTGGTGCCCGGGACAGCGGGCGCCGGCGGAATCAGCCGGGCCATGCCCTCGATGAGCGCGCCGACGCCCTGACCGCCGAGCGCGGAGCCGAAGTACACCGGGTGCAGTGAGCCGTCGGCGGTCCGGGCGGCGAGCGCCGCGCGGAGCCGGTCCGCGGTCGGCCCCGGCCCGTTCGGCTGCGCGCCGTCCTGGCCGCCTTCCGGCCCTTCGGGGCCAGGGCCCACCAGCTGGGCCAGGACACGCTCGTCCACCTCGGCCACCAGTTCGGCGATCCGCTCGCGGACTCGGGGGTTCTCCAGGGAGTACGGCACCGCCTCGGCCCGCGCGGTGCCGAGGCCGGTCACGGACGTCATCGGGACGGCGGCCGGTGTCAGCAGCCGGCGGATGTCCGCGAGCAGCTCCTCGTCCCGGGCGCCGGGCCGGTCGATCTTGTTGATGAACAGCAGGGTGGGCAGCCGCAGCCGCCGCAGCGTCTTCATCAGCACCCGCGTCCTGGCCTGGACGCCCTCCACCGCCGACAGCAGCAGCACGGCACCGTCGAGCACCCCCACGGCGCGCTCGACCTCGGCGATGAAGTCGGCATGGCCGGGAGTGTCGATGAGATTGATCTGCACCTCGCCGACGGTGAAGGAGGCGACGGCCGAGCGGATGGTGATGCCGCGCTGCCGCTCCAGCTCGCCGGTGTCCGTAGCGGTGTCACCCGCGTCGACGCTGCCGAGCCGGTCGATGACACCGGTGTCGAACAGCAGCCGCTCGGTGAGGCTGGTCTTACCCGCGTCGACGTGGGCGAGAATCCCGATGTTCAGGGTGTGCGAAACAAGCATGGAAAGGGGTTTCCTCAAGAACTGTCGTCCGGCCGGGGCGATGAGTAGTTCCGAGGAATCCGCGCATTCCGTGCTCCTGGTGTGGGGAAAAACGGGCGTACGGGATCATGGTGCCAGCCGTGCGCGGGGCCGCAACCGAATTAACGGGCGGTGGCCCGGGCCGCCGTGGCGTGCTGGTGCAGCCCCCGGCCCGCCAGCGTCAAGAACGCCTCGCCGACCGCCTCCGACAGCGTCGGGTGCGCATGGAGGTGCGCGGCGACATCGGCCGGCTCGGCGTCCCAGGCCACGATCAGCTGGCTCTCCGCGATCATCTCCGAGACATGCGGCCCGACGAGATGGACGCCGAGCACCGCGCCGGTGCTCCCCGAGCTCTCCACTTCTCCCCCACTCTCCACTTCGTTCGAGCGGGGGGACCCCCATGCGCAGGGGAGCCCCCGATCACCGCCCGCCCCGCCCGCCGCGGCGATCACCTTCACCATGCCGCCCTGACCGTGCACCATGCCCTTGGCGGTGGCGGCCAGCGGCATGGTGTTGACCCTGACCTTCAGGCCGCGGTCGCGCGCCTCGGCCTCGGTCAGGCCGACCGAGGCGGTCTGCGGCGAGGAGTACGTCACCCGCGGCACGGTCGCGTAGTCCACCGCACGCCCAGGAAGGCCCGCCAGCGTCTCGGCCACCAACAGGCCTTCCGCGAACGAGGCATGGGCCAGGCCCAGGGACGGCGGCGGCAGCAGATCACCGACCACATGGATGCCCGGCACGGCGGTCTCCAGCCGCGACCGGTCCACCGGTGCCACGAACCCCCGCTCGTCCGCCGACAGCCCGGCGGCCGCCAGGTCCAGCCCGTCCGTCACCGGGACCCGCCCCACCGCCACCAGCAGCCGCTCGGCCTCGATCACCAACTCCCCGTCCCGAGGGGTGCGCACCGTGGCCCGTACACCGTCCGGCAGCAGCTGGGTGCCGGTCAGCGTCGAGCCGGTACGCACCGCGATGCCGCGCTTCTTCAGCCCGCGTACGAGATGACGGCCGACGTCCTCGTCCTCCAGCGGAAGCAACCGCTCCGCCGCCTCGACGAGCGTGACCTCGGCCCCCATGGAGCGGTGGAAGGACGCGTACTCGACCCCGATCGCGCCGCCGCCCAGGACCACTACGGACGCCGGGAGTCCCGGGGCGAAGAGCGCGTCGTCGCTGGTCACGATGCGGCGGCCATCGGCCACCAGGCCCGGTAGCAGACGTGGCCGGGAGCCGGTGGCAAGGACGATGCCGCGCCGCGCGGTGAACTCCCCGGCGCCCTCGATGTGGACGGTACGGGGGCCGGTCAGCCGCGCCGTTCCCTGGACGACCCGCACCCCCGCCGTCCGCAGGTTCCCCACCACACCGTGGTGGTTGCGGCTGACGAGGGTGTCGCGGGTGGCCACCAGGGCCGGCCAGTCCAGGGACTCGACGGTGGCCTTGACGCCCCACCGCTCGCGGGCCTCCGCGATACCGTCCACCAGCTCGGCGGCGTGCAGCATGGCCTTGCTGGGGATGCAGCCACGGTGCAGACAGGTGCCGCCGACCAGGTCGCGCTCGGCCAGCACCACCCGCAGGCCCAGGGACGCGGCGCGCAGCGCGGTGCTGTAGCCACCGGTGCCGCCGCCGATGACAAGGACGTCCGTCGTGTTCGTGTCTGTCTGACTCATGTGAGCAGACTCCGCCCACCTGCGGCGATGAGTCCAAGGCAATGTTTCTATGGAGTTGATGCAGAGGCTTCATGGGGGAGTGCGGCTTCATGAGGCGGGCCGAGCGCACCGGGGAGGGGCGGGCATGAGCCTGCGGCAGATGGAGTACCTCGTCGAGGTCGTCGAGCGGGAGTCCTTCACCCGCGCCGCCGAGGCGCTGCACGTCACCCAGTCCGCGCTCTCGCATCAGATCAAGGCGCTGGAACGGGAGGTCGGCGGCGCGCTGCTGGAGCGGATGACGCGCGGGGTGCGGCTGACCGCGATGGGGCGGGCCTACTTCCCGCACGCCGAACTCGCCGTCCGCAGTGCCCGGCAGGCCCGCCGCGCCGCGCTCGCGGCGGGCGGCGCCCAGAGCGGCGAACTGCATATCGCGACGGTGCACGCACAGGCGATCGGGGTCCTTCCGGAGGTCTGCGCCCGCTGGGCCCGCGAGCATCCGGGCGTGCGTCTGGTGCTCCATGAGTACGCCACCACCGAGGAGTTGTCCGAGCAGATGGCCCGCGGCGTCGCCGATATGGCGCTCGGCCCGCCTCCCCGGGACTGGCCGGGCCCGGTCACGGCCGTGGGACAGGAACGGATGGTGCTGGTCGTCCCGCACGGCGACCCGCTCGCCGCCCGGGAGTCGGTACGCCTCGCGGAGCTGGCGGACCGCCCGTGGGTGCGCTGCAGCCTGGAGCCGGTGGTCGGCGGACGGCGCTGGCTGGACCTGGAGTGCGAACGGGCCGGCTTCACGCCGCGTACCGCCGTCCGCACCCAGCACAGTTCGACCGCCGTCCGGATGGCCTCGGCGGGCGTCGGCGTGCTGCTGACCGCGGCCCATGAACTCCGCGGCCTGGACTGTGCCTTCGTGCCCACCGACCCGCCCTGGCGCCGCGACATCACCGTCTTCTCGCGGGTCGAACTGACCGGCGCGGCAGCGGAGTTCACCGCGTACCTCCGCATGGCGGGAGACACCGGCGACGCCGGGAACTGATCGCCGACACCCCCTCGCTCGGCGACGAGCGACGCCGGGAACCGACGCCCCGACGCCCCCTCACTCGGCGACGAACAACGCCACCGGTGACACCGCCAGCAGCTCGCTCAGCCCCACCGCCGCGCCCCCCGGCAGCTCGCGTCCGGTCGGCAGCTCGCGCCAGGGGCCGCCCGGTGGCAGCCGCAGCAGGGTGTCCCACCAGCCCCCGGTCTCCACCAGGCGCAGCGACAGACGGGTCACCACCGTCAGCACCCGGCCGCTGCGGCAGAACGCCACACAGTGCTCGGCCGCCGGGCCCTCCGCATACACCGGCTCATACGACGCCGTGGCGCCGAACCACTGGGGACACGCACGCCGCAGCCGTAGCGCTGTGGTGGTCAGCCGGAGCTTTTCGGCGGACAGATCGCGTGGTGCGCCACCGGCGTCCAGCTCGGCGAGCAGCTCCGGACAGAAGCGGGCCGGCCGCCGGTTGTCCGGGTCGACCAGTGCGGCATAGGCGCGTTCGGTGCCCTGATAGAGGTCGGGGACGCCCGGCATGGTGAGATGCAGCAGCGTCGCGCCCAGCACATTGGCGCGGATGAAGGGGGCGACTTCCTCGTCCAGCGCGGCGAGCGGTGCGGCCGTGGGACCGCAGGGCCCGTTGCGTACGAACTCCTCGACCGCCTCCTCGTAGCCCGTGTCCGGCTCCGTCCACGAGGTGCGCAGCCCGGCCTCCCGTACGGCCTTGAGGACCGCGGGCGCCACCCGCTCCGCCGCGGCTCCGTCGCCGGGCGCACCCAGGCCGAACGCGGTCTGCCAGGCCAGCCACGACACCATCGGATCCGCCGGACCGGCTCCGTCCAGTCCACCGGCGCCGACGTCGCACACCGCCCCCTCGGCCATTGCGCCCAGGACGTCCCGCCACCGGTCCGGGCACTCCGACAGCACCGCGATCCGGGCCCGGACATCGGCGCTGCGCTTGGTGTCGTGCGTGGAGAGCACCGTGCCGGCCACCGGCCGGTCCCGCTGCACCCGTGCGCAGTACGCATGGAACGCCTCCGGGGGGAGCGCCGGTTCCCCGGGGGTGCCGCCGACCTCACAGGCCGACAGCAGCACCGGATAGCGGTAGAAGGCGGTGTCCTCCACGGATTTGGCGTGCAGCGCGGACGCGGTCTGGGCGAACCGCGCGGCGAAGTCGGCGCAGTCCCTGCTGTCGTGGCCCGGGGGGTCCGTCAGCCGGCCGAGATCCGGGGGGTCCATCAGCCGGCCGAGCGCCAGATCGTGGATCAGATCCACCGCCCGCGCCTCCTCGGGCACCCGGAAGGCGGTGCGCGCCCCCGCAGCGGCCGCGCCCAGCATCGCCGCATCCTGCTCGGCCTGCCCCTGATCCGCGGGGTACGGGCGGTAGACCGGCAGCCGCACCATCAGCTCACGGATGGCGTGGCGCAGCGCCCACGGCGCATGGTCGCCCGGCCCGGGGACGCGTGCGCTGATCCGGCCCGCGGTCCGCACCAGCCGCTCGACCTCCGCGGCCAGATCGTGCGTGATGACCTCGTACGCGGCCCGGCGGACCGTCTCCTCCCAGTCGCCGCCCTCGTCGGCCAGCGGGGTGACGAAGTCCCGGTAGTGGGAGAAGAGCCGTCCGGCGCCCTGCGGGCAGACGAAGAGACCGTCGATGTGGCGCAGGGCGTCATAGCCCGTGGTGCCCGCGCAGGCCCAGCTCTTCGGCAGCGGTTCGTCGCCGGTGAGGATCTTCTCGACCACCGTCCAGCGGCCGCCGGTCCCCTCGTGCAGGCGGGCCAGATAGCCGCCGGGGTCCACCAGGCCGTCCGGATGGTCGATGCGCAGCCCGTCGACGACGCCCTCGCGGATCAGCCGCAGTACCGTGCCATGGGTCGCCTCGAAGACCTCGGGGTCCTCGGCGCGGACCGCGATCAGCTCCGAAATGGTGAAGAAGCGACGGTAGTTGAGCTCGCTGCGGGCCAGCCGCCACCAGGCGAGGCGGTACCACTGGGCCTGAAGGAGGCGGGGCAGTTCCAGGCCCTCCGTACCGGGGCGCAGCGGAAAGGCGTGCTCCCGATAGCGCAGCACCTCACCCTCGACGCGGAAGTGCCGCGCCTCCTCGCCGAGCCGGCCGCCGAGCACCGGCAGCAGCAGCCGGCCGCCGTGTCCGGCGTCCCAGTCGATGTCGAACCACCGCGCGTACGGGGATGCCGGGCCGTCGCGCAGCACCTGCCACAGCGGCCCGTTCAGCGACATCGGCCCGGGCACGGCCATATGGTTCGGCACGAGATCCACGACCAGTCCGAGGCCGTGCGACCGGGCCGTCGCCGCCAGCGCCCGCAGCCCCCTCTCACCGCCCAGCTCGGCCCGTACCGCCGCATGATCGACCACGTCATAGCCGTGCGTGGACCCCGGCACCGCCTCCAGGACCGGCGAGAGATGCAGATGGGAGACGCCCAGCGCGGCCAGATGGGGGACCGCCCGCTCGGCGGCGGCGAACGGGAAGTCCGGCTGGAGCTGCAGCCGGTAGGTGGCGGTCGGCGACGGACTCGGTGGCTGCGTCATGGGAACACCCGTACCCCGCTGACGGCCCGTTGTGTCATCGCCGCCCGGCATTGGTGTCGTCCCTTCCTCCAACGGGGCGGGTGGAAAGGCCATGGATCTTCAGATCTTCGGAGCAGGGCGAGGCGGGTCCCGACCGGGGTGCGGCAGACGCCGAGCAGGCGCCGAGGCGGGCGCCGCGGGCCCTTCGGGCGGGCCTGCCGCGCCCCGCGCGGCGGAGGGGTGCCTGACCGGGCACGCGGTGTCCGCCCGGCCCGCGCCTGGACGCCCCGCGTCCGGATGCCCCACGCGTCGGCCGTCTCGCCGGGCCCACGGCCCCTTTGCCGCCTTTTTGCCGCTTTTGCAGCCTTCACCGTCGCCGTCGGAGCCGCCGCAGTGATCCTCGGCCTCGCCTGCGGCCTCGCCTGCGGCCTCGCCTCCGGCTCCCCGGTCCGGCGCCCCCCGCTCCTACTACGCCGGCCGCTGCAGCACCAGCAGGCTCCGGCCGACGAGCGTCAGCCGGTCGCCGGCCTTGACCTTGGCGCCGCCGCCGTCCGCCACCGCCTGCGGCCGGTCGGTGTCCACCACGATCTGCCACTGCCGGCCGAGGTGCTCGGGGACGATGAACTCCTGCTCCCTGTCATGGGCGTTGAACATCAGCAGGAACGAGTCGTCGGTGACCGGTTCGCCGCGCGGACCCGGCTCGGAGATCGAGCTGCCGTTGAGGAACACCGCCAGGGACTTGGCATGCACCGACTGCCAGTCGCGCGGCCCCATCTCCTCACCGCCCGCCGTGAACCACGCGATGTCGGACAGCTCGTCGTGGGTGCCCTCCATCGGGTGTCCCTGGAAGAACCGCCGGCGCCGGAACACCGGATGGTCGCGCCGCAGCCCCACCAGCTGCCGGACGAACTCCAGCATCGCCCACTGCTCCGCCTCCCCCTCCGACGCCGCCTCCTCCTCCGACGCCTCGACTCCCTCCGACGCCCCGTCTCCCCCCGACGCCTCGTCCGCCCGGTACACCTCGTCCGTGGCCCCGGGCTTCTCCGGCGCGCCGGCGCCCCCGCCCGGTCCCCGCTCCGGCCAGCGCACCCACGACAGCTCGTTGTCCTGGCAGTACGCGTTGTTGTTGCCGTCCTGGCTGCGCCCGAACTCGTCCCCGTGGCTGAGCATCGGCACGCCCTGCGACAGCATCAGCGTGGCGACGAAGTTGCGCATCTGCCGCGCCCGCAGCCGGCGCACCCCGGGATCGTCGGTCGGCCCCTCGGCGCCGCAGTTCCAGGACCGGTTGAAGCGCTCACCGTCCCGGTTGTCCTCGCCGTTGGCCTCGTTGTGCTTCTCGTTGTACGCGACCAGATCGTGCAGCGTGAAGCCGTCGTGGCAGGTCACGAAGTTCACCGAGGCCAGCGGACGCCGCCCGTCCTCCTGGTAGAGGTCCGACGAACCCGTCAGCCGGGACCCGAACTCGGCCAGGGTGCGCGGTTCGCCCCGCCACAGATCCCGCACGGTGTCTCGGTACTTCCCGTTCCACTCGGTCCACAGTGGCGGGAAGTTCCCCACCTGGTAGCCGCCCTCGCCGACGTCCCACGGCTCGGCGATCAGCTTCACCTGGCTGACGACCGGGTCCTGGTGCACCAGATCGAAGAACGACGACAGCCGGTCCACCTCGTGGAACTGCCGGGCCAGCGTCGCCGCCAGATCGAAGCGGAAGCCGTCCACCCGCATCTCCTGCACCCAGTAGCGCAGCGAGTCCATCACCAGCTGGAGCACATGCGGGCTGCGCATCAGCAGCGAGTTCCCGGTGCCGGTGGTGTCCATGTAGTACTGCTTGTCGTCCGACAGCCGGTAGTACGAGGCGTTGTCCAGCCCCCGGAACGACAGCGTCGGGCCCAGATGACTGCCCTCGGCGGTGTGGTTGTAGACGACATCGAGGATCACCTCGATACCGGCCTGATGCAGTGCCCGCACCGCGGTCTTGAACTCCAGCACCTGCTGCCCGCGGTCGCCCCAGGACGCATAGGCGTTGTGCGGGGCGAAGAACCCGATGGTGTTGTAGCCCCAGTAGTTCGTCAGCCCCGCGTCCACCAGCCGGTGGTCCTGGACGAACTGGTGCACCGGCATCAGCTCCAGCGCGGTCACCCCGAGCTTGGTCAGATGGTCGATGACCGCCGGATGCGCCAGTGCCGCATAGGTGCCGCGCAGCTCCTCGGGGAGCTCCGGATGGCGCATCGTCAGACCCTTCACATGGGCCTCGTAGAGCACCGTCTCGTGATATGCGGTGCGCGGCGGACGGTCGTCGCCCCAGTCGAAGTACGGGTTGACCACCACCGACGCCATGGTGTGCGGCGCCGAGTCCAGGTCGTTGCGCACCTCGGGACGTCCGAAGTGGTAGCCGTAGACGGCCTCGTCCCAGTCGATCCGGCCGCTCATGGCCCGTGCGTACGGATCGAGCAGCAGCTTTGCCGAGTTGCAGCGCTGCCCCCGTTCCGGTTCGTACGGACCGTGGGCCCGGAAGCCGTAACGCTGCCCCGGCATCACCCCCGGAAGATACGCGTGCCGCACATTGGCGTCGCTCTCGCGCAGCTCGACGGCGGTCTCCGAACCGTCGTCGTGCAGCAGACACAGTTCGATGCGCTTCGCGGCTTCGGAGAACACCGCGAAGTTGGTGCCCGCCCCGTCATAGGTGGCACCCAGCGGATACATCTGTCCCGGCCAGACCTGCATGGGTAGACTCTTCCACTTTCTTCTCGGGCGCAGCGGCGACTCCACGACGCACATCCGCGAAACGGATCGAAATCCTTCCCCAACTTTTCGCAACTTCTCGCACACAGAGGGCTTTTCGCGGGATCTCCGCTCAATGGTGGAGCAACCTGTCGCGATGTCGGATCGTCCTACTGGTCGTCCTGTTGGAGGACGGACGGGGGATCCGACATGCATGTCATGGAATGTGACAGCAGGGGGGAACCGTGCGCCACCTGATGCACCGCCATCTCGGCAAGGTCCTCGCGGGGGCCGCCCTCGCGCTGACGGGCACCGCCGTCATGGCCGCGATCACCTTGCCCGCCGGCGCGGGCGCCGCCGACGGAGCCGGCGGCCGGAGCCGGTCCGGTGCGGCCGGCCCGTTCGCGCCGGGACAGGATCCGGGGCCACCGCCGCCCGGCGTCGTCGAGGGAACCCGCCCGCAGGGGGAACGCGGCCGGGGACGGGATCCGCTCACCGACGACGAACTGAGGCGCGCCCGGGATCTGGCCCTGCCGCGCACCCGGCGCGGCGTCGCCGCCGATGTCACCGGACGGCCCGGGCCCGAACCCCTCACCACGGACCTGGCCGAACTCGCCCCCTCGGAGGCCGGGCTCGCCGACCCGCCGCGCCGGGCACTGGTCTCCTTCTACGACTACAAGAGCGACAGCTACCTCACCACGACCGTCAACCTCACGACCTCGAAGGTGGAGTCGGCGGACACCCGGCACGGCGTCCAGCCGCCGCCCAGCCACGCCGAGGCCGTCGAGGCGTCCCGGCTGCTGATCGCCGCCCCGCTGGGATCCGGGCTGCGCCAGGACTATCGCGAGGCCACCGGACGCGACCTCACCGGTCCTGAACCGCTCGCCGTGACCGGCTTCGTCTACCGCGGCCGCGCGGAAGGCGAGGCGCCGGGCGCCCTGGGCGACTGCGGGGAACACCGCTGCATCCGCCTCTTCACCAAGGTGCAGAACGGCCCGTGGATCGACACCCGCCGCTTGGTGATCGACCTCAGTGCCCGCACCGTCGCCCGCCTCGGCTGACCGCCCTGCGCACCGCCGACCCCACCACTCCTTTCCCGGGAGCCCTTGTATGCCCCAAAGACGCCCCGCCGGTACCCGCCGCCCGCGCCGCCGTGCCGCGGCCCTCACCGCAGTCCCCGTGCTGCTCACGGCGACCGCCCTGCTGACCGGCCCTGCCGCCCAGGCCGCCCCCGAAGCCCCCGCTTCCGCCCCCGCCTCCGCCGCGCCCGCCCCCCGCTGCGGCGCCGCCTACCGCATCACCCAGACGCTCGAGGGCGGCACCGTCTGGCGGATGTGCTGGCACTACGAAGGCAATGCCGGCCTCGTCCTGGACGACGTCTCCTACCAGCCCAAGGGCGAACGCGCCCCGATCAAGGTGCTCACCACCGCCAAACTCGCCCAGATCCACGTCCCCTACGACGACGGAGGCAACGAATACGACGACCTCACCGGTCAGGGCTTCGCCCAGGGCCTGATGAAGCTCGACCCGGCCGAATGCCCCGGCGGCACCATCAAGACCGTCAGGGTGCCCGGCGCCTATGACGCCGCGCACCCCGACGTCAGCGGCCTGTGTGCCACCACCCGTGCCCGCGGCCACGCCTACCGGGTGGGCCCCTACCCCGGCGAGCACGCCAAGACCTACCAGCTCCAGGGCAAGGACCTGCTGCTCTACACCGTCAACAAGACCGGCTGGTACGAGTACATCAGCGAGTGGCGGTTCTCCGGCGACGGCACCATGACCCTGCAGGTCGGTGCGACCGGCACCCTCTCACCCAGCGACTTCGACGCCGGCGACGGCCGTGGCACGCCGATCGGCAAGGGCGCCAAGGACTACGCCACCAGCCATAGCCACAATGTCTTCTGGCGGCTGAACTTCGGCCTGGACGGCAGCGCCGCCAACAAGGTCGAGCAGTTCGACTCCGCCACCACGATCCGGCCCGGCGGCAGCACCCCCACCATCCGCACCACGCGTACCCCCATCACCAAGGAGCTGGCCGGGGACTCCGGCCCACTGCGCTGGTGGCGAGTGGTGAGCGCCACCGGAAAGAACCAGGACGGCCACCCGCGCTCGTACCAAATCGTGCCGGGCCCCTCAAGCAAGTACACCGGGCGCAGTTACACCACACACGACATCTACTTCACCGAGTACAACAAATGCGAGCAGTTCGCCAGCAACAACCTGGCCAACTGCGGCACCCGGGCCGGCAAGAGCGTCGACACCTGGGTCAACGGTCAGCCGCTGAAACACCCCATCGCGTGGGTCAACATCGGGTTCCACCACATCGCCAGGGATGAGGACCAGGAGCCCATGCCTGTTCACTGGCAGGGCTTCCAGCTGGTTCCCCGTGACGTCACCGCTATGAATCCGCTCACTCCACCCGCACTGTCCGGGCACAACGGGCACTATGGATAAGGGGAGTTGGTAACCGACTCCATCCATCCTGCTGCACCGCCTCCCGCACCGCAGTAGTCTGCCTTGATCGTTGGCACGGGGGGTTCGGAAGGCGGTGGCAGGTGAGCGGCGGGCTGGAGTTGCCCCCCGGTGACGAGAGTCATGAGGGCCATGAGGGCGGCTCCGTCGACGCACCGCCCGGCGCGGTGTCCCTGGCACGCCCGCTGGAAATCGGGGCGGAGCTGGACTGGGGCGCCGACGCCTGGAGCGAGGTGCGCACGCGAGCCCGGCGGGCCGGCCGCGCCTACATCTGGCTGAATCTCGTCGAACAACGGCTGCGGGCCGTCGTCGCGGCCGTGCTGCGGCCCATCTACGAGCCGGTGCACGGCGACGAATGGGTCATCGCGGCGGCCGGACCCGCCGGACAGGAGTGGGTCCAGCGCGCGGTCGCCGTCCGTGAGGTCAGCCGCCGCAAGGGCTACCTCCTCGACCCCGCCGACGACAACATCGTCAGCTTTCTGACGCTGCCGCAACTGCGCGAACTGATGGTCCAGCACTGGCCCTGCTTCGAGCCGTACTTCGACGACCGCCGCGAGGTCGAGCTGGCCCTCGACGAACTGGAAGTCGCCCGCAACATCGTCTCCCGCAACCGCGCCCTGTCCGAGACGGTCCTCGCCCAGGCCGAGCGCGCCTCCGCCCGCCTCCTGGACATCCTCGGCTCCGGCGTCGGCACCCGGATCTCCGGACGGCTGCCCATCGACGCGGTGGAGGACCTGGTCGGCGACCGCTACGCCGATGTCATCGGGGTGCACTCCGACCGGGTGCGGCTGCAGCGCCAGCTCCCCGTCGAGGACCTCTTCGGCAATGCCCGCCGGCTCGACGCCGTCGGCATAGGACTGAACCTCCTGGTCCAGAACTATTCGGGCCGCCGACTGGTCCGGCTCGCCGAATCCGGCTGCCGGGTCCGCCTGCTCTTCCTCAACCCGGCCAGCAGCGCGGTCCGCCGCCGTGAGCGCGAAATCGGCCTGAAGAAGGGCGAGATGAGCCGCTCCATCGAGATGAACATCCTCCATATGCGACGGGTACGCGCCCGGCTGCGCGACCCCGGTGCCTTCGAGATCCAGGTCTTCGACGAGACCCCGCGCTTCACCGCCTACCTCGTCGACGGGGACGGCCCCGACGGCGTGGCCGTCGTCCAGCCCTACCTCCGCAAGAGCCGTGGCATGGAGTCCCCCGTCCTCGTCCTCCGCGGCGGCGGCCGGGAGGTCGTCCGCCAGGACGCCCGGGACGGTGACCACGGCCTCTTCGAGACCTACCGGGAGGAATTCGAGAGCATGTGGGCGGATTCGCGGCCGGTTTCCTGACCGGCGGTCCTGTGGTGGCGCCCCCCCCCCGGCGGGGGGGGCCCACGGCCCGGAACACGCGGGGTGGGGGTGGCCCGGTGTCAGGAGGGGTCCGCGGGCGCGGCGACCTCCGGCGTGGCGGCCTCAGACATGGTGGCCTCCGGCGCGGTCGGTACGCCGGGCAGGCCGGCCAGGTCCGCGGCGGGCAGCCCGTTGCCGAGCATCGTGGCGGCGACGACGTTGACGATGCCGGTCATCAGGTCCTTGACGGCCGGGCTCACCTGTTCGGCGGTGCCGGAGGTGGTGGCCTTCACCAGGGCGTCGATCTGCTTCTGGAGCGCGGCCTCCGCGGCGGCGGACAGGTCGGTGGCGGCCGCGGTGCCGTCGTCGCTCTGGGCCGTGACGGGC
>NZ_JBIBVF010000016.1:0-209172 GCF_043080045.1 Streptomyces sp. NPDC015125 | reverse complement strand
CTCAACCGCCACACCACACGCCGCCAACCCCTCCACCACAGCCTCGGACCACACATCACCCACACCCACCACCGCAAGCCAACGACCACCCAGCAGCACCCCACCCGACAGCCCCACCAACGGCTTCCACTCCACCCGGTACCGCCAGCCGTCCACCACCGACCGCTCACGCTGCTGCCGCCGCCACGACGACAAAGCACTGAGGGCCTCATCCCACGAGGCATCGCCGGCAACGGCCAGCTCGTCGGCCAAGGTGTCCTGATCTCCGCGCTCAACGGCCTCCCAGAACCACGCGGCTCCGTCGTCCGACGGTCGAGCATCGACGCCCTTGGCCACGGCCTCCGAGGAGTTCGGCCAGAAGCGCTCACGCTGGAACGCGTAGGTGGGCAGATCCACCCGCCGCGCCCCGGGGAAAAGCGTTTGCCAGTGCACCGTCGCGCCGTTGACGAACATGCCGCTGACTGCGGCCAGAAAGGCTTCCGACTCCCGCCGGTCCTTCCGCATGGTGGCTACGAGCTGGAGGTCAGGTGCCGAGAGACAGCCCTGTGCCATGGCGGTCAGGGTGCCGTCCGGTCCGATCTCCAGGAACCGCGTCACCTCATGCTCCTCCAACCACCGGATACCGTCGGCGAACCGCACGGCGTCACGGACATGCCGCACCCAATAGTCGGCGGATGTCAGATCCTCCGCCGTGGCGAGTTCGCCGGTCACGTTGGAGACGACGGGGATACGGGGCTCCGTGTACGCCACGCTCTCCGCGACGGCGCGGAACTCGTCGAGCATCGGCTCCATCAACGGCGAGTGGAAGGCATGACTCACCCGCAGCCGCTTCACCTTCCGACCCTCGGACTCGAAACGCCCCGCAATCTCCAACACCGCGGATTCCGCACCGGAAACCACCACCGCCCGCGGACCATTCACGGCGGCGACATTCACCCGCTGCTCCTGGCCCTCCACCAACGGAAAGACCTCGGACTCCGCCGCCTCGATCGACACCATTGCCCCACCCGCCGGCAACGCCTGCATCAACCGACCACGAGCCGCCACCAAACGACACGCATCCTCCAGCGACCACACCCCCGCCACATGAGCCGCCACCAACTCACCAACGGAATGACCCACCAAGTAATCCGGCCGCACACCGAACGACTCCACCAACCGGAACAACGCCACCTCCACCGCAAACAACGCCGGCTGAGCCAAAGCCGTCCGGTTCAGCGCCTCCGCATCCACTTCTGCATTCGCATCCGCATTCGCATCCGCATCCGCATTCTCACCGAACACCACGCCTCTTACTGACGCACCCAACTCGCCATCGAAGGACGTACACACCGCATCAAAAGCGTCCGCGAAGACGGGGAAGGTGTCGTACAGCTCCCAGCCCATTCCAAGACGCTGCGCACCCTGGCCCGTGAACAGGAATGCTGACCGCCCCTGCCTCTTAGCCCCTCGAACGACGCCGGCGGCCTGGTGTCCCTCGGCAAGTGCGGTCAGCCCCTGGACGGCCGTCTCGTGATCGTCCACGAGCAACGCAGCACGGTGGTCGAATATCTCCCTTGAGGTTGCCAGCGAGAAGCCCACATCGGCGAGGTCGAGCCGGGACTCCTTCACGTGCGCAAGGAGTCGCTGGGCCTGCGTCTGCAAGCCGGCCTCGTCACGCCCCGAAATGACCCAGGGAATTGCCGGCAGCTTGAGCGGCTCCTCGTTCTCGGTCGGATCATCGGTTATCGGTGCCTGTTCGATGATGGTGTGGGCGTTGGTGCCGCTGATGCCGAAGGACGACACACCGGCGCGGCGCGGCCTTCCCGTCTCCGGCCACTGCACCGACTCCGTCAGCAACCGCACCTCCCCCGCCGACCAGTCCACATGCGACGACGGCTCATCGACATGCAGCGTCCGCGGCAGGACACCGTGCTGCAGCGCCAGCACCATCTTGATGACACCCGCCACACCCGCAGCCGCCTGCGTGTGCCCGATATTCGACTTCACCGAACCCAGCCACAACGGCCGGTCCTCATCCCGATCCTGCCCGTACGTCGCAAGCAGCGCCTGCGCCTCGATCGGATCGCCCAACGACGTCCCCGTGCCATGCGCCTCGACCACATCCACATCCGCGGGCGACAGCCCCGCACCCGCCAGCGCCTGCCGGATCACCCGCTGCTGCGAGGGACCATTCGGCGCCGTCAAACCATTCGACGCACCATCCTGATTCACCGCACTACCCGCCACCACAGCCAACACCCGATGACCATGACGCCGCGCATCCGACAACCGCTCCACCACCAACACACCCACACCCTCGGAAAACCCCGCACCATCCGCAGCATCCGAAAACGCCTTGCACCGCCCATCAGCAGCCAACCCCCGCTGCCGACTGAAATCCACAAACAACCCCGGCGTCGACATCACCGTCACACCACCCGCCAACGCCACATCACACTCACCCGCACGCAACGACTGCACCGCCAAATGCAACGCCACCAACGACGCCGAACACGCCGTATCCACCGTCACCGCAGGACCCTCAAGACCAAACGTGTACGACAACCGCCCCGACACCACACTCGCCGCATTACCCGTACCGATATAACCCCCCAAATCCTCCTCACCCGACGCCACCAACAACCCCGTGTAATCCTGACCATTCGTCCCCGCAAACACCCCCGTACGCGAACCACGCAACGACCCAGGAACAATCCCCGCCCGCTCAAACGCCTCCCACGACGCCTCCAACAACAAACGCTGCTGCGGATCCATCGCCACCGCCTCACGCGGCGAAATCCCGAAAAACCCAGGATCGAAACCATCAACCCCCGGCAAAAACCCACCCTCACGCGTCGACACCTTTCCCGGCCGACCCGGCTCAGGGTCATACAACCCCTCAACATCCCAACCACGATCCACCGGGAACGGCACCACACCATCCCCACCCTCAACCAACAAACCCCACAACTCCTCCGGCGACCCCACCCCACCCGGGAACCGACAACTCATCGCCACAATCGCCACCGGCTCATCCGACAAAGCCGCGGCTGCCGGAGCCACGGTCCCCGCCTCAGCCGTCTCACCCCAACCGGACAATTCAGCTGCCAAGTGGCGAGCCACCACCAGCGGGGACGGATGGTCGAAGACGAGAGTGGCGGGCAGCTGCAGTCCGGTGGCCGCGTTCAGCTGGTTCCGCAATTCCACGGCAGTGAGTGAGTCGATGCCGAGCCCCCGGAAATCGCGTGTGGGCTCGATCAGCTCGGGACCCTGGTGGCCAAGGACCAGAGCCGCTTGCGTGCGGACGAGTTCCAGGAGCGATGCTTGCCGCTCGTCCGGCGACAAGGGGGAAAGCCGGGACCGCAGGGCGTCCGACGGGTTCTTTTCAGCCGAGTAGGACGCAGCCGTACGTCGAGCACTGGTCCCCAGAAGACCTCGCAGCAGAGGAGGAAGGGCGTCCGCAGCATGCTGCCCTTGCAACATGGTGTGATTCAGCTGAACCGGGACGACCACGGGTACTGCGGTGTGCCGAGCGGCGTCGAACGCTTCCACACCCCGCTCCTCGGTGAACGGTGTGATCCCGCCGCGTGCCATACGCTGCAGGTCGGCTTCGCTCAATTCGCCTGTCATACCCGCGTCCGGAGTCCACGCCCCCCACGCCAATGACTTCGTCGGCAACCCGAACCCGCTACGCCGGCAGGCGAAAGCATCCACAAACGCATTCGCCGCCGCATAGTTGGCCTGCCCGGCGCTGCCAAGCGTTCCCGCCACGGACGAGAACACCACAAACTCCGCCAGATCCTCGTCCTGGGTCAACTCGTCCAGGAGCATCAGCGCGTCTGCCTTCGGCGCGACTACCTTGTCCAGCCTCTCCGGCGTCAGCGAGGACAGGACGCCGTCGTCCAGCACACCGGCCGTGTGCACGACGGCGGTGAGGGGGTGGTGCTTCGGTACGGAGTCCAGCAGCGCGCGCAGTGCCTCGCGGTCGGCGCTGTCGCAGGCCGCGACGGTGACCTCGGCGCCGAGAGCCGCCAGTTCCTCGCGCAGCGCGTCCACACCAGGAGCCTGCTCTCCGCGCCGGCTGGCCAGCAGGAGGTGGCGGATGCCGTGCTCGGCGGCCAGATGCCGGGCCACCAGCGCCCCCAGACCACCCGTACCACCCGTCACCAACACCGTGCCCTGCGGATCGAGGGGAGTCGGCACGGTCAGCACAACCTTGCCCACGTGCCGGGCCTGGCTCAGATACCGGAATGCCTCCGGAGCCTTGCGCACATCCCACGCCGTCACCGGCAACGGCTCCAGCACACCCCGCTCGAAGAGATCGAGGAGCGCAGCCAGCATCTCCCCGATCCGCTCAGGACCGGCCTCCCACAGGTCGAACGCCCGATACCTGACATCCGCGTGGGCAGCCGCGACCTCCCGCGCATCCCGGATGTCGGTCTTGCCCATCTCCAGGAAACGACCGCCCCGCGGCAGCAGTCGCAGTGAGGCGTCCACGAACTCCCGCGCCAGGGAGTCCAGCACCACATCCACACCCCGGCCACCGGTCGCCTCCAGGAACGACCGCTCGAAGTCCAGCTCACGCGAGGACGCGATATGCGCCCCGTCCAGACCCGACGACCGCAGGGACTCCCACTTCCCCGGACTCGCGGTGCCGAACACCTCCGCGCCCAAGTGCTGCGCCAACTGCACCGCAGCCATACCGACACCACCGGCGGCAGAGTGCACGAGCACCGACTCGCCCGCCTGCACCTCCCCCAGCTCCACCAACGCGTAGTACGCCGTCAAGAACACCACCGGAACCGACGCCGCCTGCGCAAACGACCAGCCCTGCGGAACCCGGATCACCATGCGCTCATCAGCCACCGCCACCGGACCGAACGCATACGGGAACAACCCCATCACCCGATCACCCGGAGCAAAACCGGTCACACCAGGACCCGTCTCCACGACCACCCCCGCACCCTCAAGGCCCAGTGGTCCCGCGTCACCCGGATACGTCCCGAGAACGTTCAGCACATCGCGGAAGTTCACCCCGGCGGCCCGCACCGCGATACGCACCTGGCCGGCTTCCAATTCGCCCTTCGCCTCGGGGCGCTCCACCAGGCGCAAGCTCTCCGACCCGCGCTCGTCGGGGTTATCGAGACACCACGCGTCCTGCGACCGGTCCGGCAGCGGCAGTTCGTCCCGCCGGATGTTCGAACTCAGCCTCGGCCGATAGGCCGTACCCGTCCGCAGGGCGAGTTCGAGCTCTCCGGTGGCAAGGGCGGTCGGCAGTGCCCCCAGTGAGGCTTCCGTCCCGTCCACGTCCACAAGGACGAAGCGATCCGGGTGTTCTACGCGTGCGGCTCTGACGAGGCCCCAGATCATGGCTTGCGCGGGTTCTGGCTGTGGCAGCTCCGCCGGGACGGCGTTCCGCGTCACCACCACGAGTCGTGCGGCGGAGTAGCGCTCGGAGTCCGTCCATTGCTGTATGCAGGACAGCGCCCGATACGTTGCGGCCCGTGCGGCCGCCGGAGATCCGGCGGAGGCTTCGGTAGCTCCGTCGAGCCGCAGCACGATGTACGGGGGAACGTCTTCGACCGGTGCAGAGCCGAGGTCATGGAGATCAACGAACTCAACGGCTTCCGCGGTCGTCTCGGGCACCGGAACCCAGTCGACCCGGTACAGCGCGTCGGAGTGGCCGGTGCCTTGCCAGGCACGGCTGGACATCTCGGCGGACATCGGCCGGCGGGTGAGGGAATCGACCTCCGCCACCGGCTGTCCTACAGCGTCCGCCAGCTGCAGCGAAACACCGCCGTCCGCGCACGCTGAAATGCGTGCCCGGAGCACGGTGGCTCCTGCGGCGTAGAGCTTCACGCCCTGCCAGGAAAGCGGCAGCTGTCCGAGTACGGAATCCCCGTCCGTTTCGAGCGCCAGCGCGTGAAGGACGGCGTCCAGCAACGCGGGGTGCAGGCCGAATGACGATGCCTCGGCAGCTTCGGGCATCTCCACCGTGGCAAAGAGGTCGGCGTCACGCCGCCATACGGCTCGCAGGCCGCGGAAGGCAGGACCGTAATCGATCCCGGCGTCGGCGAACGCCTCGTACAGGCCGTCCATGGGGACAGGCTGCGCTCCTTCCGGAGGCCAGCGGGCAAAGTCGAAGGTCTCCTGGTGACCGGCCGCTCCGAGCAGACCCGTGGCGTGCCGGATCCAGGGTTCCTCCGCGACACCGGTGCTCCCGATGCGGCAGGAGTGGATGGTGAGTGCGCGGGCGCCGTGGAGGTCCGGCTCCTGAATGCGCATTTGCAGCTGGACGGTTTCCTGCGCCCGGAGAACCAGGGGGGCTTCGATGGCCAGCGACTCGATGTGGTCGCAACCGGCCTGGCCCGCAGCGCGGAGCGCGAGTTCCAGGAAGGCCGTGCCGGGCACGAGGGTTGTCCCCTCGATGGTGTGGTCCCCCAGCCACGGGTGGTTCTGCACGGAGAGCCGGCCGGTGAAGACGACGGTGTGGGAATCGGCGAGCGTCATGGTGGCCGCGAGCAGTGGGTGCTCGGCAGCTTGCAGTCCGGCCGATCCGAGATTTGCGGCATCGGTGTGGGCGAGCCCGAGCCAGTAACGCTGGTGCTGGAAGGCGTAGGTCGGCAGATCGACGTGGTGGGCGTTGGTGTCGGTGAAGCGTGCGGCCCACTGGACCGCGACACCATGGACGTAGGCGTGGCCGAGGGCGGTGAGGAGACCGGTCGCCTCGGGCCGGTCCTTGCGCAGGGCGGGCACGAGGAGGTGGTCGGCTCCGGTCAGGCAGTCCTGTGCCATGGCGGTCAGGGTGCCGTCCGGTCCGATCTCCAGGAACCGGGTGACCTCGTGCTCCGCCAGCCACCGGATGCCGTCGGCGAAACGGACCGCCTCCCGCACATGCCGAACCCAGTAGCCGGGGGAGGTCAGGTCCTCCGCCGTGGCGAGTTCGCCGGTCACGTTGGAGACCACGGGGATACGGGGCTCCGTGTACGCCACGCTCTCCGCGACGGCGCGGAACTCGTCGAGCATCGGCTCCATCAACGGCGAATGGAAGGCATGACTCACCCGCAGCCGCTTCACCTTCCGGCCCTCGGACTCGAAGCGCCCGGCGATCTGCGCGACCGCGGATTCCTCACCGGCTATCACGCACGAGTGCGGGCCGTTCACCGCGGCAATGCTCACCCGCTGCGCATGCCCTTCCAGCAGCGGCAGTACCTCGGCTTCGGTGGCCTGGAGGGAAACCATCGCCCCACCGGCTGGCAATGCCTGCATCAAACGGCCGCGAGCCGCCACCAGACGACACGCATCCTCCAGCGAACACACCCCCGCCACATGAGCCGCCACCAACTCACCAACGGAATGACCCACCAGGTAATCCGGCCGCACACCGAACGACTCCACCAGCCGGAACAACGCCACCTCCACCGCAAACAACGCCGGCTGGGTGAAACCTGTCAGATTCAGCCTCTCCGCACCCGCACCCGCACCCGCCACACCCGCATCCGCATCCGCATCCGCATCCGCATCCGCATCCGCATCCGCGCCGAACACCACATCCCGCAGCGGCGTTGCCCACTCACCATCGAAGTACGCACACACCGCATCAAAAGCATCCGCAAAAACCGGGAAGGCCTCGTACAACTCCCGGCCCATCCCCAACCGCTGCGCACCCTGCCCCGTGAACAAGAAGGCAAGGGCGCCTTCGGATGCGGCCATGCCCTCGGGAATGTTCCCCTGCGGTTCGCCCCGGCCGAGCGCGTTCAAGCCGTCGACCAGCGTTTCCCGGTCCTCGCCGAGCACGACGGCTCGGTGCTCGAACGCCGATCGGGTGGTGGCGAGCGACCGTCCCACGTCCCGCGGGCCCAGTTCGGGCCGGGCGTTCAGATGCGCCGACAACCGCTCGGCCTGCGCCCTCAATGCCGCCTTGCTGCGTCCGGACAGTACCCAGGGCACGAGGGCCGGGCCGGTCGCCGGAGAGGGGGCATCCTGGGGTTCGTCCACCGGAGGCTGTTCGATCACCACATGTGCGTTGGTGCCACTCACCCCGAAGGACGACACACCTGCCCGACGAGGGCGGTCGTCCTCCGGCCAGGCCACGTCCTCGGTCAGCAGCCGTACCCTGCCCGCCGACCAGTCCACATGCGATGACGGCTCATCCGCGTACAACGTCCGTGGCAGAACGCCGTGCTGGAGGGACAGCACCATCTTGATGACACCCGCCACACCCGCGGCAGCTTGAGTGTGCCCGATGTTCGACTTCACCGACCCCAGCCACAACGGCCGGCCCTCGTCGCGGCCCTGACCATACGTCGCTATCAGGGCCTGCGCCTCGATCGGGTCGCCGAGCGACGTACCGGTGCCATGCGCCTCGACCGCATCCACCTCCGAGGCCGAGAGGCCCGCGCCGGCCAACGCCTGCCGGATCACCCGCTGCTGGGAGGGGCCGTTCGGCGCGGTCAGGCCGTTTGACGCACCGTCCTGGTTCACCGCACTGCCACGCACCACGGCCAGTACCCGGTGGCCGTTCCTGCGGGCATCCGAGAGTCGCTCCACCACCAGGACGCCGGCGCCTTCACCCCAGCTGGTGCCGTCCGCAGCCTCCGCGAACGCCTTGCAGCGGGCGTCCGCGGCGAGGCCGCGCTGCCTGCTGAACTCGATGAACGCCCCCGGAGTCGACATCACGGTGACACCGCCGGCGAGGGCGAGGTCGCAGTCGCCCGAACGCAGGGACTGGACCGCCAGGTGCAAGGAGACCAGCGAGGACGAGCACGCCGTGTCCACCGTCACCGCGGGGCCCTCAAGACCCAGCGCATACGCCACACGGCCCGAGACCACGGCACCGGAGCTTCCCGTGAGCAGGTGGCCCCGGAGGTCGTCGGGCATATCGCCGGTACCTGACCCGTAGCCCTGGTAGCCGCAGCCCACGAAGAGACCGCTGCGGCTGCCTCGTAGTGACAGCGGAGCGATTCCGGCCTGTTCGACGGCCTCCCAGGAGACCTCCAGCAACATCCGCTGCTGGGGGTCCATGGCCAGTGCCTCGCGGGGCGAGATGCCGAAGAATCCGGGGTCGAAATCGCCGGCGCTGCGGACGAATCCACCCTCGTGTACATAACTCGTCCCGGGACAACCGGAGTTGGGGTCGTAGAGGGCGTCGATCTTCCAGCCACGGTCCTCGGGGAAGGGCGTGATGGCGTCGCCGCCGTCGACGATCAGCTTCCAGAGGTCGTCGGGTGACCGTATGTCTCCGGGGTAGCGGCAGCCCATTCCCACAATGGCGATCGGCTCCCCGTCGTCCTGTACGGGGGGCGCGAGTGCGGCCGTGTGCTGTGCCGCGGGGTCCCCCAGCAGTTCGGCCCGCAGATGACGCGCGAGTGCCAGCGGCGTCGGATGGTCGAAGACGAGCGTCGGGGACAGCGGCAGCGCAACCGTCGCGGACAAGGTGTTGCGCAGGTCGACCGCGGTCAGGGAATCGATGCCGAGTTCCTGGAAGGTCCGTGCGGCCTCGACGGATTCGGGGCCCGGGTAGCCCAGTACGGTGGCGGTGGTCTGCCGCACCAGGCGGAGCAGGTGATGTTCCTGTTCAGCCGGGGTACGCAGCGGTGCGAGGAGGCTGCGGACACCCTCGGGCTCGGCGTCCTGGCCGGAATTTTGGGCGGCTGCTTCGGGCAGCTTGCTGAAGAGCGCGCTGCGGCCCGCGGGAAACCGGGTCCAGTCGATATCGGCGATGACGAGGTGTGTCTCGTCGTGGTGGAGTGCCTGGTGCAACGCGACGAGCGCGGTTTCCGGCTCCATGGGCGGCAGGCCCGCCCTGCTGAATTTGGCACGCAGGGTGGGGTCGGCGGCCATCCCCTCGTGTGCCCAGGGGCCCCAAGCGATGCTGGTCGCAGGCAGGCCCTCACTGCGCCGCTGCTGGGCAAGTGCGTCCAGGCACGCGTTGGCCGCCGCGTAGTTCGCCTGGCCGGCTGCTCCCAGAGCGCCGGCGATGGAGGAGAACAGCACAAACGCGGTCAGGTCGTGTGCGCGGGTCAGCTCGTGGAGGTTGGCCGCGGCCTCGGTCTTGGGGCGGAGCACGGTGGCGAACCGTTCGGCGTCCATGCTGACGAGGGTGCCGTCGTCGAGGACGCCTGCCGTGTGGAAGACGCTGGTCAGCGACTGGTCTTCGGGGACGGCGGCGAGCAGCTGCGCCAGTGCGTCGCGGTCGGCGGGGTCGCAGGCGGCGAGCGTGGCCCGGGTGCCGTGGGCGGCGAGGTCGGCGACGAGGTCCTGGGCTCCTGGGGCGTCGGGTCCTCGCCTGCTGATGAGCAGCAGGTGTTCGGCGCCTTCCCGGGCCAGTTGGCGGGCGAGGGCGGAGCCGATGGTGCCGGTGCCTCCGGTGATCAGCGTGGTGCCGGACGGGGCCCAGGCGGACCCGTGGGGCTGTTCGGGGCGGGTGGTCCGGATCAGCCTGCGGGCGAACAGGCCGGAGGCACGGATGGCGAACTCATTGCCGTTCTCGCTGTCGTGGCCAGGGGTGTCGAGCACCGCACAGAGTCGGTCCAGGGCGCGGTCGTCGAGATGTTCCGGCAGGTCGACGAGGCCGGTCCAGTGGTCGGGGTGTTCGATGGCCGCGGTGCGGCCGAGGCCCCAGAGGGCGGCCTGCGAAGGGGCACCGAGCCGGTCGGAGCGGCCGGTGCTGACGGCGCCCCGGGTTGCGGTCCACAGCCGGACGGGGGCGTCGGTGCGGAGGAGCGCCTGGACGAGCGCACCGGTCAGGACGAGGGCGGCAGGGGCCTCGGGGTGGTGGGGGTCGCGGGCGGTGCACAGGCCGAGGAGGGAGAGGACGTTGATCGCGTCCGGGTCGCGGTCCCGGAGGCGGGTCTCCTCGATCCGTTGCGCGATGTGGTCGGACCCGGCGTCCGGCGGCAGGCTCACCGTGGTGACGGTCGCGCCGTGCCCGGCCAGCGCGGTGGTGAGGGCGTCGGCGACGGGCTGCTGGTGCTCCGGGTCCGTGGCGGGTACGACGAGCAGCCAGTGGGCCGGTGCGGTCGCGGCGGGGCGGGGGGTGACCGGCTCCCACTGCTCTGCGTACCGCCAGGTCCGGGCGGTGGAGTGCTGTTGCCGGTCGCGGTGGAATGCCGCGAGTGCGGGGACGACCGGTTCGAGGAGGGAGCGCTCGACGCGGAGGCTGTCGGCGAGTTCCGGCAGGTTCTGCTGCTCGACGGCGGTCCAGAAAGCGGAGTCGGCCGGCCGGCTGCCGGGGGCGTCCTCGGGGGCCGTGGCGTTGAGCCAGTAGCGGGTGCGTTGAAAGGCGTAGGTGGGCAGGTCTACCCGGCGCGCGCCGGGCAGCAGGGCGGCCCAGTCGAGGGGGGCACCGGAGGCGTGGAGCCTGCCGAGGGCAGTGAGCAGGCTTGCGGCCTCGGGGGTGTCCTTGCGGAGGAGGGGTGTCAGCAGCCGGTCGCCGTCGGGCAGACAGGCCGCGGCCATCGCGGTCAGGGTGCCATCGGGGCCGAGTTCGACGAGCCGGGTGACGTGGCGCTCGGCGAGGGCGCCCACACCGTCGGCGAAGCGTACGCTCTGGCGGGCGTGGCGCACCCAGTAGTCGGGGCTGCACAGTTCGTCGGGCGTGGCGAGGCGGCCGGTGACATTGGAGACGAGGGGGATCTGCGGCTGCCGGTAGGTCAGTTCGCGGGCCGTGGCCCGCAGCTCTTCCAGCATGGGGTCCATGAGCGGCGAGTGGAAGGCGTGGCTGACCCGCAGTCGGGAGACCTTGCGCCGCAGGTCTCGGAAGTGGCCGGCGATGGTGTCCACGGTTGCTTCGTCGCCTGCGATAACGGTGGCTTCGGGGCCGTTGACCGCCGCGATGCTCACTCGGTCACCGGCGGCGGCCAGCAGCGGCAGCACCTCGGCTTCGGCTGCCTGGAGGGAGGCCATGGCGCCGCCGGGCGGGAGGGACTGCATCAGCCGTCCGCGGGCCGCCACCAGTCGGCAGGCGTCCTGAAGGGACAGCACTCCGGCGGTGTGCGCGGCCGCGAGTTCGCCGATCGAGTGGCCCATCATGAAGTCGGGCCTGACACCCCACGAGGTGAGGAGCCGGAAGAGGGCCACTTCGAAGGCGAAGAGCGCGGGCTGGGTGTGGCCTGTTCGGTCCAGCGCAGCCGCGTCGTCGCCGAAGACGGTGGCGCGCAGCGGCCGGTCGAGCTCTGTGTCGAGGTGCTCGCAGACGGTGTCGAAGGCGTCCTTGAAAGCGGGGAACGCCTCGTACAGCTCACGGCCCATGCCGAGGCGCTGTGCGCCCTGGCCGGTGAACAGGAACGCGGTCTTGCCGCGTACGGGTGAGCCGGTGACCACCGCTGCGGCGGCAGGGCCTTCCTCGGCCAGTGCGGTCAGCCGGCTCCGCAGCTCGGCCAGGTCCGTGCCGAGGAGCACCGCGCGGTGTTCGAAGGCCGACCGGCTGGTGGCGAGCGAGTAGGCCAGATCGTGCGGGTCCGCGTCGGTGTGGGTGTCCAGGTGCGACAGCAGCCGGCCGGCTTGGGCCCGTAGCGCGTCCGCGCTGCGGGCGGAGAGCACCCACGGGATGTGCGGGAGGCGTGCCGGGGGGCGGTGGGAGGTGGCGGCTTCGGTGGCCTGTTCGCGGTCTTCCAGGGTCTGTTCCCCGTCTTCCGCGGCCTGTTCGCGGGCCTGCGGGGCCTGTTCCAGGATGGTGTGGGCGTTGGTGCCGCTGATGCTGAACGAGGAGACGGCGGCGCGGCGCGGCCGTGCGCCGTCCGGCCAGGCCACGGGCTCGGTCAGCAGCCGGACGCTGCCCGCCGACCAGTCCACGTGGGTGGAAGGCCGGGTGGTGTGCAGGCTCTGCGGCAGGATGCCGTGCCGCAGGGCGAGCACCATCTTGATCACGCCGGCCACGCCCGCGGCCGCCTGGGTGTGACCGATGTTGGACTTCACCGAACCCAGCCACAACGGCCGGTCCGCCGGGCGGTCCTGGCCGTAGGCGGCGAGCAGCGCCTGTGCCTCGATCGGGTCGCCCAGCGTCGTACCGGTGCCATGTGCCTCGACGGCGTCCACGTCGGCGGCGGACAGCCCGGCGCCGGCGAGCGCAGAGCGGATCACACGTTGCTGAGCGGGCCCGTTGGGGGCGGTGAGGCCGTTGGACGCGCCGTCCTGGTTGAGGGCGCTGCCGCGTACCAGAGCCAGCACGGGATGGCCGTTGCGCCGGGCGTCGGAGAGCCGTTCGACGAGCAGCATCCCGACGCCTTCGCCCCAGCCCGTTCCGTCGGCGTCGTCGGAGAACGGCTTGCACCGGCCGTCGCCGGCGAGTGCACCCTGCCGGTCGAACTCGACGAAGGCGGCGGGGGTGGACATGATCGCGACGCCGCCCGCAAGGGCGAGATCGCATTCACCGGCCCGGAGGGACTGCGCGGCGAGGTGCAGGGTGACCAGCGAGGAGGAGCAGGCGGTGTCCACGGTGACGGCGGGGCCTTCGAGGCCCAGAGCGTAGGCGACCCGGCCCGAGACGACGCTGCCCGTGGTGCCGGTGAGGAGGTGCCCCTCGACGCCCTCGGGGACGTTGCCGCGCAGGCCGGAGCCGTACTCCTGATTGCTGCATCCGGCGAAGACTGCCGTCCTGCTGCCGCGCAGCGTCTTCGGGTCGATCCCCGCCCTTTCCAGGGCCTCCCAGGACACCTCCAGGAGCAGCCGCTGCTGCGGGTCGGTGGCCAGTGCCTCGCGCGGGCTCATCCCGAAGAACTGCGGATCGAAGGCATCGGCGGTGTGGACGAAGCCGCCGCGGGTGGTCGCCCCATCGAGTGCGCTCGGGTCCCAGCCCCGGTCGGCGGGGAACTCCGACAGCGCATCGACGCCCCCGGCAAGCAACTGCCAGTACTCCTCGGGTGTCTGCACGCCTCCGGGGAAGCGACAGCTCATGGCGACGATGGCGAGGGGTTCCCCCGCTGCATCGACCAGTTGCTGGTTCTGCTTGCGCAGCCGGTCGTTCTCCCGCAGCGAGGCCCGGAGGGCTTCGACGATCTGATCCGCGGACGTGGCCATGTGTCAGCTCTCCATCATTCCGGCTTCGTCGGGTGTGGCTTCGTCGGGACGACGGTGCTCAGCCGTCGGCTTCGCCGAAGGCGAGGCGCACCAGGTCGTCGACTTCCATGCTTTCGATGGCGGCGGGAGCGGCGTCGGCCCCGGGTTCGCGGTCCGCCTGCGCGGTCGCCGGCTCCGCCAGTGCCAGCAGGGCATCGAGGAGCCCGGCCGCCCGCAGGCGTTCGAGGGGGATGGCGGCCAGGGCCTGCCGTACCCCTGCTTCGTCCTCCGGGTCGGGGGCCTCCCCCGGGGGCGGACCGGGGACGAGTGTCGTGCAGAGGTGTTCGGCGAGGGCCAGCGGCGTGGGGTGGTCGAAGACGAGGGTGGCGGGCAGCAGGGCTCCGGTCGCGGTGCCGAGCCGGTTGCGCAGCTCCACTGCGGTCAGCGAGTCGAAACCGAGGTCCTTGAACGACTGCTGGTCACCGACCTCGGCCGCGGAGGCATGGCCGAGTACGGCGGCGACCTGGGTGCACACCACGTCGAGCACGGCATGGTGTGCCTCGTCGCGGTTCAGCGTGGCGAGCGTACGGGTCAGTGTCCCGGCGGAGGCCGCTCCGGCCGGTCCCGCCGGTCCCGCCGGGTCCGCGGCCGCCGTCCGGCGGGGCGCGGTCGGCAGGAGTCCGGTCAGCAGCGGCGGGACGGGCCCGCCCGAGGCCAGGGCACGGGGATCGACCAGCATCGGCAGCAGGGCTGCCTCGGGCCGGCCGAGTGCCGCGTCGTAGAGGGCGAGTCCGAGGTCGGGGGGCAGGGCGGGCAGTCCCGCGCGTGCCATGCGTTGCCGATCGGCTTCGGTGAGTCCGCTGGTCATGCCTGTCGTCCGGGACCACGGTCCCCAGGCGAGCGAGGTGGCGGGCAGCCCGGCGGCCCTGCGCTCGGCGGCGAAGGTGTCGCAGAAGGCGTTGGCGGCCGCGTAGTTGGCCTGGCCGGGAGCGCCGAACACGCCGGCGGTCGAGGAGAAGATGAGGAACGCCGCCAGGTCCTCGTCGCGGGTGAGTTCGTGCAGATGGAGCGTCGCATCGGCCTTGGGGCGCAGGACCGCGCGGAGCCGCTGCGGGGTGAGCGAGGTGACGACGGTGTCGTCGAGTACGCCTGCGGTGTGCACGACGGCGGTGAGGGGGTGGTGCTTCGGTACGGAGTCCAGCAGCGCGCGCAGTGCCTCGCGGTCGGCGCTGTCGCAGGCCGCGACGGTGACCTCGGCGCCGAGAGCCGCCAGTTCCTCGCGCAGCGCGTCCACACCAGGAGCCTGCTCTCCGCGCCGGCTGGCCAGCAGGAGGTGGCGGATGCCGTGCTCGGCGGCCAGATGCCGGGCCACCAGCGCCCCCAGACCACCCGTACCACCCGTCACCAACACCGTGCCCTGCGGATCGAGGGGAGCCGGCACGGTCAGCACGACCTTGCCCACATGCCGGGCCTGGCTCAGATACCGGAAAGCCTCCGGAGCCTTGCGCACATCCCACGCCGTCACCGGCAACGGCTCCAGCACACCCCGCTCGAACAGTGCACGGACCTGCGCAAACATCTCCCTGATCCGGTCCGGGCCCGCCTCGATCAGATCGAACGCCTGGTACTGCACCCCCTCGTGCGCGGCAGCCACCTGTGCGGGCTCCCGGATGTCGGTCTTGCCCATCTCCAGGAAACGACCGCCCCGCGGCAGCAGTCGCAGTGAGGCGTCCACGAACTCCCGCGCCAGGGAGTCCAGCACCACATCCACACCCCGGCCACCGGTCTCGGCGAGGAAGGACCCCTCAAAGTCCAGATCACGCGAGGACGCGATATGCGCCCCGTCCAGACCCGAGCTGCGCAGGGACTCCCACTTCCCCGGACTCGCGGTGCCGAACACCTCCGCGCCCAGATGCCGCGCCAACTGCACCGCAGCCATACCGACACCACCCGCGGCAGAGTGCACGAGCACCGACTCGCCCGCCTGCACCTCGCCCAGCTCCACCAACGCGTAGTACGCCGTCAAGAACACCACCGGAACCGACGCCGCCTGCGCAAACGACCAGCCCTCCGGAACCCGGATCACCATGCGCTCATCAGCCACCGCCACCGGACCGAACGCATACGGGAACAACCCCATCACCCGATCACCCGGAGCAAAACCGGTCACACCAGGACCCGTCTCCACGACCACCCCCGCACCCTCAAGGCCAAAGGCTCCCGCGTCGCCGGGGTACATGCCGAGCACGTTGAGCACATCGCGGAAGTTCACCCCGGCGGCCCGCACCGCGATACGCACTTCACCTTGTTCCAGCGGGCGCGCGGCAGCGTCGTGGGGCAGCAGGGCGAGGTGGTCGAGGGTGCCCTTGCCGGTCATGCCGAGCCGCCAGCAGGTGCCGTCGGCGGGGTCGCGCAGTGCGGTGCCGGCGTGGACCGGGGCGACCTTCGGCAGGTGCACGATGCCCCCGCGGAGGGCGAATTGGGGCTCGTTCGCGGCCAGCGCCACGGGCAGCGCGGCGTACGAGGCGTCCTGGCCGTCGAGGTCGGCGAGGACGAACCGGCCGGGGTGCTCGGACTGTGCCGAGCGCACCAGGCCCCAGATCGAGGCGGCCGCCGCATCGTGGCGGGTGGTGCCGGGGGCATCGACGGCTCCCCGGGTGACGAAAACGAGCCGGGCCGCGGCAGGTGCTTCCGCCAGCCAGGCCTGGACCAGTGCCAGTGCGCCGGTCGCCGCCTCGTGCGGTTCGACGGCGGGGAGTTCCACGAGGGTGGTGTCGCATGCCTCTTGGAGGTCGGCGGGGCCGGTCAGCCGGGCGAGGGGCAGGCCTGCGTCGGCCAGGCCGGCGGCGAGGTGCGCACTGTCCAGCACGAGGAGGCGGGCCGGCTCCTCGGGGGGCGTCGTGGGCACGGGGGCCACGGGCCAGTCGAGGTGGTAGAGGGGGCCGGAGGACCGTGCGGAGAGCGCTATCCGGTCGGTGGAGATCTCGCGCAGCGTCAGCGCCTCGATGTCGGCGACGGGCCGGCCGTCGGCGTCGGCAAGGGTGAGGGACACGGTGTCGGGTGCGGACAGGTCGAGGCGGACCCGCAGCTGCGTCGCCCCGGTGGCGTGGAGCTGCACTCCACGCCAGGAGAAGGGCAGCCGTCCGCTGTCGGTGTCCCCCGTCGGCAGGTATGCGGTCGCGTGCAGGGCGGCATCGAGCAGCGCGGGGTGCAGTGCAAAGCGGTCCGCGTCCTGGTGTGCCATCGGGGGCAGGGTCACTTCGGCGTGTACCTGGTCGCCGTCCCGCCAGGCGGCGTGCAGTCCTTGGAAGAGCGGTCCGTAACCGAACCCGCCCGCGCTCAGCTGCTCATAGATGTCCTCGGTGGGCAGCGGCTCGGCGCCGGGCGGCGGCCATGCCGACGGGGCGGGTGCCGTGGGCTCCGGGTGGGCGGCGGTGAGGGTGCCGGTGGCGTGCAGGGTCCACGGCTCTCCGGGAGCCGGGTCGGCACGGCGCGCATGGACGGTGAACGGCCGGTGGCCCTGCCCGTCGTCGGCGCCGAGGACCGCCTGCAGGTCCATCGCCTCCTGCTCGGGGAGGATCAGCGGGCTGACCAGGGTCAGGTCCCCGACGCGGCGGCAGCCGGCCCGGTCGCCCGCCAGAACCGCGAGTTCGAGGAAGGCCGTGCCGGGGACGACCGTGGTGCCCCCCAGGGCGTGGTCGGCGAGCCACGGCTGGTCCGGTACCGAGAGCCGGCCGGTGAACAGGTGGCTGCCGTCGGCGAGTTCGACGGCTCCGCTCAGCAGCGGGTGGTCGGCCGGGCCGATTCCCGCGGTGGCGGGGGTACGGGGAGTCGGCCAGTAGCGCTGCCGTTGGAAGGGGTATGTGGGCAGGTCGCCGACGGCCGGACGGCCCGGGTGGGCGTTGGCGACGGCGGACCAGTCGAGGTCCGCGCCGTGGACATAGGCACGGGCGAGGCCGTCGAGCAGCGAGCGGGACTCGGCCGTCCGGTCGCGGAGGAGCGGGATGACTGCCGTGCCGGTGGAGTCGGGGGGCAGGCAGCCGGCTGCCATGGCGGAGAGGGTGCCGTCGGGGCCGAGTTCGACAAAGCGCTGTACGCCCTGCTCTGCGAGCCCGCGGACGCCGTCGTGGAACCGGACGGCCTGCCGGACCTGACGCACCCAGTAGTCGGGGCGGTCCGGTTCGGTGGCGACCTCGCCGGTCAGGTTGGACACGACGGGAAGGCGCGGCGGGTGGTAGGTGAGCGTCTCGGCGACGGTGCGGAACTCGGCCAGCATCGGGTCCATGTGGGGCGAGTGGAAGGCATGGCTGACCTGGAGCTGCTTGGTCCTGCGGCCGTCGGCGGCGAACCGTTCGGCGAGCCGGGTCACGGCGGGGCGGTCACCGGAGAGCACGACGGAGTCGGGGCCGTTGACGGCGGCGAGACAGACGTGCTGGTCGAGCCCGTCGAGCAGCGGCAGCACCTCGGCCTCCGTCGCCTGGAGCGCGACCATGGCCCCGTTCTCCGGGAGCGCCTGCATGAGCCGGCCGCGGGCGGCGACGAGGGCACAGGCGTCGGCCGGGGAGAACACCCCGGCGATCTGCGCGGCGGTCACCTCGCCGATGGAGTGGCCCAGCAGGTAGTCGGCGCGCAGGCCGGTGCTCTCGGCGAGGCGGTGGAGAGCGGTCTCCATGGCGAACAGTGCGGGCTGGGTGTATTCGGTGCGGTGGAGCAGTCCGTCGGTGTCGTGGAACATGACGTCGCGCAGCGGCCGGTCGAGATGCTCGGCGAAGTGTTCGCAGATCTCGTCGAGGGCGTGGGCGAACACCGGAAAGGTGCGGTGCAGTTCACGGCCCATGCCGGGGCGCTGGGCGCCTTGTCCGGTGAACAGGAAGGCGGTGCGTGCGCCGGGACGGGCCACGCCGTCGAGGGCCCCGGTTGCCGGCTTGTGGCCGCAGGCCAGCCCCTCCAGGGCGGGCAGCAGGGTGTCGCGGTCGGTGCCGTGGGCGACCGCGCGGTGCTCGAAGGATGCGCGGGTGGTGGCCAGGGCGTGGCCGACGGCTGCGGCGGGCAGGTCGGCGTGGTGTTCGGCGTGTGTGTGCAGGGCCCTGGCCAGGTCGCGGAGCGCTTCGGGGCTGCGGGCGGACAGCGGCCAGACGACGGGCAGCGGGGTGGTGTCGGGGGCCTGCTGGGTGTCGGGGGCCTGCTGGGTGTCGGGGGCCTGCTGGGTGTCCGGCGTCGACTGCGTGCCGTCCGCGGGTGCGGCGGGTCCGTCCGGTTCCGGGGTGGCCTGTTCGAGGATGAGGTGGGCGTTGGTGCCGCTGAAGCCGAAGGAGGAGACCGCGGCTCTGCGGGGGCGTCCGTGCTCGGGCCAGGTGGCGGGGGCGGCCAGCAGCTCCACGGCGCCTTCCGTCCAGTCCACATGGGACGAGGGCGCGTCGATGTGCAGCGTTTGCGGCAGCAGGCCGTGGCGCATGGCCTGCACCATTTTGATCACTCCGGCCGCCCCGGCCGCGGCCTGGGTGTGCCCGATGTTCGACTTCACCGACCCCAGCCGGAGCGGCCGGTCCTCGGCGCGCTCCCGGCCGTAGGTGGCGAGGAGGGCCTGTGCCTCGATCGGGTCGCCGAGGGTGGTGCCGGTGCCATGTGCTTCGACGGCGTCGACCTCACCGGTCGTGAGCCGGGCGTCGGCGAGCGCGGCCCTGATCACCCGTTGCTGGGAGGGGCCGTTGGGCGCGGTGAGGCCGTTGCTCGCGCCGTCGGAGTTGATGGCGCTGCCGCGGACGACGGCCAGCACCGGGTGTCCGTTGCGCCGGGCGTCGGACAGCCGCTCGACCAGCAGCATGCCCGCGCCCTCGCCCCAGCCGGTGCCATCGGCTCCGTCGGCGAACGCCTTGCAGCGGCCGTCGGCGGACAGCCCGCGCTGGCGGCTGAACTCCAGGAACGCGGCGGGGGTCGACATCACGGTGACGCCGCCCGCCAGGGCGAGCGAGCACTCCCCCGACTGGAGGGCACGGACGGCCCAGTGCAGGGCGACGAGGGAGGAGGAGCATGCCGTGTCCACGGTGACGGCCGGACCTTCGAGGCCGAAGGAGTAGGCGATCCGGCCGGATACCACGCTCGCCGCGTTGCCCGTTCCCAGGTATCCGCCCACGGACTCGGTGGCATTGCCCAGGACGGTGGTGTAGTCCTGACCGTTGGTGCCGGCGAAGATGCCCGTACGGCTGCCACGCAGGGACAGCGGGTCGATACCGGCCCGCTCGAACGCCTCCCAGCAGACCTCCAGCAGGATCCGCTGCTGCGGGTCCATTGCCAGGGCCTCGCGGGGCGAGATGCCGAAGAATCCGGCGTCGAAGCGGTCGGCGTCGGTGAGGAAGCCGCCCCGGCGGGTGTATGTGGTGCCCTCGTGCTCCGGGTCGGGGTCGTACAGCGCCGCCGTGTCCCAGCCGCGGTCGTCGGGGAACTCTCCGATGGCGTCGCCGCCGGCGGCCAGGAGGTCCCAGAACGCTTCCGGTGTCCGGATACCGCCCGGGAAGCGGCAGCTCATCGCCACGATCGCCACGGGCTCGCCGGCCGTCGCGGCGTCGGCCCCGGAAGCCTGGAACTCCGCTCCGGTGCCGAGTAGTTCCGCGAGCAGGTGGGTGGCGACGGCCGCGGGTGTGGGGTGGTCGAAGACCAGGGTGGCCGACAGCCGGAGTCCGGTGCGGCGGCCGAGCGCATTGCGCAGTTCGAGGGAGGTCAGGGAGTCGAGGCCGAGGTCCCCGAAGGCACGGTCCGTGTCGACCCGGCCCGCTGAGCTGTGGCCGAGGACGGCGGCTATCTCGGTGCGCACCAGGTCGAGGATCTGTGCGTGACGCTCTTGCGGTGCCAGGGCGGCCAGTGCGTGGGCCGCCGGGAACCCGGGGCCGGTGCCCGGTCCGGGCGCCGGGGCCGCGGTCCGCTTGGTGGGCCGGCCGGCGAGTTCCCGGAGCAGGGGGGCGACCGATGGGCCGCTCCTGCGGATCGCCGCGATGTCGAGCGGTACCGGGAGGGTGACGGCCCGGTCCTGGGCCAGGCAGCGGTCGAACAGGGCGAGCGCCGCCTCGGTGGACAGCGTGCCGACGCCGCCGCGGTCCATCCGCCGCCGGTCCGCCTCGTCCAGGCGGGCGCTCATCTCGCTGCTCTCCGCCCACAGTCCCCAGCCGAGCGCCGTGGCCGGGCGGCCCTCGGCGCGGCGCCGGTGGGCAAGCGCTTCCAGGAAGGCGTTGCCGGCGGCGTAGTTGCCCTGTCCGGGGCCGCCGAAGGTGGCGGCGGCCGAGGAGAACAGCACGAAGGCCGACAGATCGAGGTCCCGGGTGAGCCGGTCGAGGTTGACCGCGGCATCGGCCTTGGGGCGCAGGACGGTGGCGATCCGCTCGGGGGTGAGGGAGGAGATCACCCCGTCGTCGAGCACTCCGGCGGCATGCACGACCGCGCCCAGGGGGTGTGCTTCGGGGAGGGTGGCCAGCAGGTCGGCCAGGGCCGCGCGGTCGGCGACATCGCAGGCGGCGAGGGTCACCCGGGCGCCGAGCCCGCGAAGCTCTGCGGCCAGCTGTTCGGCGCCGGGCGCGGCCGCACCGCGTCGGCCGACGAGCAGCAGCTGCCGTACGCCGTGCCCGGTCACCAGGTGTCGGGTCAGGGCGGCGCCCACGGTTCCGGTGGCTCCGGTCACCAGAACGGTGCGGAACGAGTCGAAGCGGGCTCCGGCCGCGGGTTCCCTGCGCGTGGTGTCGTCCCCGGAGGGCCGGGGGAGCCGGGTGAGACGAGGGGCCAGGACGCGGTCGGCGCGGACCGCGAGCTGCGTCTCGCCGGAGCGTAGTGCTGCGTCGAGCGCTGCGGCGGGCAGGTCGTCGCCATCGGTGTCCACCAGCAGGAACCGGTCGGGGTTCTCCGACTGTGCGGAGCGCACCAGACCCCCTACCGCGGCGGCGGGCAGGTCCGTGACGGTCTCGTCCACAGTGGTGGCGACAGCGCCCCGGGTGAGGAAGACCAACCGTGCGCCGGCCAGGCCGGGCCGGGCGAGCCAGCTCTGGAGCAGCCCCAGGGCGTCCCCGGCCGAGGCATGGGAGGTGGCGGCCGGTTCGCCGGATTCCGCGGTCCGCCAGGGGACGACGACGAGGTCGGGGGCGTCGGCACCCTGCTCCACGGCCGTGGCGAGCGCGTCCAGTTCGGTGTGGGGCGCGGGCGCTGCCGTGCCGACTCCGGGGCTCTCCTCGCCGAGGACGGCGATCCGGTGGGGCGGCTGCTGCGGGGAGGGCGGCCGCAGCTCGGTCCACTCGACGGTGAAGAGAGCGTCGCGGCCGGAGGGTGTCTGCGGCAGTGCGACCTCGGCGGCGGGGACCGGTGTGACGGAGCCGAACGAGGCGACGGGCTGGCCGAGTTCGTCGGTGAGGTGGATGTCCAGGCCGCCGTCGGCGCCCGGCGCGATGCGGGCGCGCACCGATTCCGCGGCCACCGCGTGCACCACGCCGTCACGCCAGGAGACGGCGACGGCGTCGGGGTGCCCCGCGGCCGGGAGCGCCTGGAGCACCGCGTCGAGCAGTGCCGGGTGCAGGGCGAACCGGGCGGCGTCGCCGCGGTACGCCTCGGGCAGTGCGGCCTCGGCGAACACCGTGTCACCGTGCCGCCATACGCGGCGCAGCCCGTCGGACGGCAGGCCGTGCGGGGACGTGCCGCTTTCCTGCGCCCCGTGGAAGGTGTCCGGGTCCAGGGGCCGGGCGTCGGCGGGAGGCCAGCTGCGGAGGTCGTGGTCGGGGCGCTGCGGCGGCTGGGGGGCGAGCACGCCGTGGGCGTGCCGGGTCCACGGCGTCTCCTCGTCCCGCCGGTCGGCGGGGCGGGCGTGCACCGTGAGGGTCCGCTGCCCGTTCGGTTCCGCGGCGGCGCCCAGCACCACCTGGATCTCGACGGCGGCCTGCTCGGGCAGCACGAGGGGGGTGTCCACGGTGAGTTCGGCGAGGTGCTCGCAGCCGGCGACCGCGCCGAGGTGCATCGCCAGGTCGACATGGGCGCTCGTGGGGAGCACGGCGCGGCCGTCGACCGCCCGGTCGGCAAGCCACGGGTGCGCGGAGGGGGCGAGGCGTCCGGTGCAGACGACGGCGCCGCGGTCGGCCAGCGTGATGGCGGTCGGAAGCAGCGGGTGTTCGCCCGTGCGGTGCGCCGGGGCCGCCTCGGGCGCCAGCCAGTAACGCTCGCGCTGGAAGGCGTAGGTGGGCAGGTCGACGTGGTCGGCGCCGGGGAAGAGGCGGTTCCAGTCGGGGCTGGTGCCGCGGGTGTGCAGTGCGCCCAGGGCGGTGAGGACGCTGTGGGGCTCGGCACGGTCCTTGCGCAGGGCGGGTACGAGAAGGTGGCCGGTGTCCGCGTCGAGGCAGCCCTGGGCCAGGGCGGTGAGGGTGGCGTCGGGGCCGATTTCGAGGAAACGGGTGACCCCGCGCCGTTCCAGTGCCCGGATGCCGTCCGCGAACCGTACGGCTTCCCGTACGTGCCGTACCCAGTAATCGGCGGTCGCCAGGTCGGTGGCGGGCTCTCCGGTCACGTTGGAGATGACCGGGAGGCGTGGCTGATGGAACGTCAGGGTTTCGGCTATGGCGCGGAATTCGGCGAGCATGGGTGCCATCAGCGGCGAGTGGAAGGCGTGGCTCACCCGGAGTCGTTTCGCCTTGCCGCCCTGCTGCTCGAAGCGCCTGACGAGTGCTGCGAGCGTGTCCTCGTCGCCGGCCACGACGGTCGTTCGGGGCCCGTTGACGGCGGCGATGCTCAGCCGTTCGCCGGCGTCGGCCAGCAGCGGCAGCACCTCGGCCTCGGCGGCCCGGAGGGAGAACATCGCGCCACCGGCCGGCAGCGCCTGCATCAGGCGCCCGCGGGCGGCCACCAGCCGGCAGGCGTCCGGCAGGGAGAGAACGCCGGCGGCATGCGCGGCGGCCAGTTCCCCGATCGAGTGGCCCAGCAGGAAGTCGGGGGCGAGGCCCCAGGATTCGACGAGCCGGAAGAGCGCCACCTCGAAGGCGAACAAGGCGGGCTGGGTGAAGCCGGTCCGGTCCAGCGCTGCCGCGTCCTGGCCGAAGACGATGTCCGCGAGCGGCTGCGCCATCGCCGGGTCGAGGTGGGCGCAGATCTCGTCGAAGGCCTCCGCGAAGACGGGGAACGCCTCATGGAGTTCACGGCCCATCCCGAGCCGCTGGGCTCCCTGGCCCGCGAAGAGGAACGCCGTCTTGCCCCGGCCGGCGCTTCCGCGGACGGCCGCGGTGTCGTCGCCCTGCGCGAACCGGCCGAGGCGCTGCAGCAGTTCCGTACGGTCCCCGCCCAGCAGCACCGCGCGCTCCTCGAAGGCGGTACGGGTGGCGGCCAGCGAAGCACCGATGTCCCCGGCGCCGACGGTCGAGGGCAACTCGTGTACATGGGCGAGCAGGTGGTCCGCTTGGGCCCTGAGGGCCGGTTCGCTGCGGGCGGAGAGCACCCAGGGCACCACGGGAAGCGGCGCCTCGGCGGTCTGCTTCCCGGGCTCCCGGGGGTCCTCGGCCTCCTCGGCCTCCTCCGGCTCCGCCGCATGGGGGCCGGTGGCGCGGGGTGCGTCCCCGTCGGGCGGCGCCTGTTCGAGCACGGCGTGCGCGTTCGTCCCGCTGACCCCGAAGGCCGAGACCCCGGCGCGCCGCGGGCGGTCGCCGTCGGGCCAGTCCACGGCGTCGTTGAGCAGCCGGACGTCGCCTTCGCTCCATTCGACGCGGGTGGCGGGCCGCTCGGCGTGCAGAGTGCGGGGCAGCACACCGTGCTGCATCGACTGCACCATCTTGATGACTCCGGCGACCCCGGCCGCGGCCTGGGTGTGGCCGATGTTGGACTTCACCGTGCCGAGCCACAGCGGGCGGCCGGCTTCCCGTTCCTGGCCATAGGTGGCCAGCAGCGCCTGCGCCTCGATGGGGTCTCCGAGGGGGGTCCCGGTGCCGTGTGCCTCCACGGCGTCCACGTCGGCGGCGGTGAGGCCCGCGGCGGTGAGCGCCGCGCGGATGACCCGCTGCTGGGACGGTCCGTTGGGGGCGGTCAGCCCGCTGCTCGCCCCGTCCTGGTTCACGGCGGTGCCCCGCACGAGACCGAGTACCCGATGGCCGTTGCGGCGGGCGTCGGAGAGCCGTTCGAGCAGCAGCATGCCGACGCCCTCGCCCCAGCCCGTGCCGTCGGAGTCGTCGGAGAACGCCTTGCAGCGCCCGTCGGCGGACAGCCCGCGCTGGCGGCTGAACTCCAGGAAGGTGACGGGGGTGGACATCACCGTCACACCGCCGGCGAGCGCGAGGGAGCACTCCCCCTGGCGCAGTGCGGTGCAGGCCAGATGCAGGGCGACCAGGGAGGAGGAGCAGGCCGTGTCGACGGTGACCGCCGGGCCTTCGAGGCCGAAGGTGTAGGCGACCCGGCCGGACGCGATGCTGGCGGCGCTGCCGTTGCCCAGATGTCCTTCGAGGCCGGCGGGCGGCTCGGTGAACCGCGAGCCGTAGTCGTTGTACATGACGCCGACGAAGACGCCGGTGGGGCTGCCCTTGAGGGTCTGCCGTCGCAGACCGGCCCGTTCGAAGGCCTCCCAGGACGTTTCGAGGAGGAGGCGCTGCTGCGGGTCGGTGGCCAGCGCCTCGCGGGGCGACATGGCGAAGAAGTCCGGGTCGAAGTCGGCGGCGTCGTGGAGGAAGCCGCCCTCCCGGGTGTAGCAGGTGCCGGGGTTGGCGGGGTCCGGGTGGTAGAGGGAGTCCACGTTCCAGCCGCGGTCCTCCGGGAAGGGCGTGATGCCGTCGGTGCCGTCGGCGACCAGCTGCCAGAGGTCCTCCGGCGAGCGCACCCCGCCCGGATAGCGGCAGCTCATGGCCACGATGGCGACGGGCTCGCGGTCACGGTCCTCCCACTCACGCAGCCGTTTCCCGGTCCGGTGGAGATCCGCCGTCACTCGTTTCAAGTAATCGCGGAGCTTTCCCTCGCTCACAGTTCAGCTCCCTTCCCCGGGCCGCCCGGCGGACCGGCGGCGCCTGCCTCATATCGGTCGGCCATGACGCTGGTTTTCTCTACTCGCTGATCACATTCTGTGGGCGCCGGCCGGTCGAATTGAGCGCTGGCCGGGGACTCTAAGAGAACCCCTAGGACGTGCCCGGCCTGCCTCGACGGCCCCTCCCGGGAGTGCGCCGCACCGGTACCGGTCGGCGCTGCGCACGAAGGGACCGCGGTCCGCAGACGGCGGCCCCGGATGATGCGTGTTCTTCGCAGCGCACCGGCTCCGGCGGCCCTTCAGCGGGCAGCCGGAGCCGGTGTACGGGCGCTCAGCGGCTCACGACCCGCCGAGTTCCTTCTCGATGAAGTCGAACAGCTCGTCGTCCGACGCCTGGCCCAGTCGGCTCTCCAACGCGGCGTCCGCGTCCTCGGGGAGGCTGTCGAGCCGGTCCATGAGTCCCTGGAGCCGGCTGCGCAGCGCTGCCCTGGCGGCCGTGTCGTCCATGAGCCGCGCGGTCTGTGCCTCCCAGGCGTCGAGCGGGTCGGACACCGAGCCGCCGTGGGGCGGCTGTTGCTCCACTGCGGCGGCCAGCCTGCCGAGCAGGTGATCGGCCAGTCCGTCCGGTTCGGGGTAGTCGAACAGCAGGGTCGCGGGCAGCCTGGTCCCGGTCACGGTGGTGAGACGGTTGCGCAGCTCGACGGCGGTCAGCGAGTCGAAGCCCAGGTCCAGGAAGCCGCGTTCGGGGTCGATCGCCTCGGCCGAGGTGTGCCCCAGGACCAGCGCGGCCTGGCCCAGGACGGCGTCGAGCACCGCCTGGCGCCGCTCCGTCTCCGGCAGCGCGGCGAGGCGGGTGCAGAGCTGTTCGGCTTCCGCGGCGGGCGCGGGGCCCGGCCGGCCGACGGGGGTCCGGGGCCGCGGCCGGGTCAGCGACCGCAGCAGTGGGGGCGTCTCGCCGGCCGCGTTCTGCAGTGCGGCCATATCGAGCCTGGCCGGGACGAGGAACGGCTCTTCGGTGGCGAGTGCGGCATCGAGCAGCGCCAGCGCCTGTTCCGACGGCATGGGCCGCACCCCGCCCCGTGCCATCCGGTGGAGGTCGGTCTCGTCCAGCTTGGTGGTCATCCCGCTGCGTTCGGCCCACAGGCCCCAGGCGAGGGAGATGGCGGGCCGGCCGGCTGCCCGGCGGGCATGGGCGAAGGCATCGAGGAACGCGTTCGCCGCCGCGTAGTTGCCCTGCCCGACGCCGCCGAAGGTCCCGGCGAGCGAGGAGAACAGGACGAACGCCGTGAGGTCGAGGTCGCGCGTCAGCTCGTCGAGGTGGAGTACGGCGTCCGTTTTGGCCCGCAGCACGGTGTCCATGCGGTCCGCGGTGAGCGAACCGATCACCCCGTCGTCGAGGACGCCCGCGGTGTGGACCACCGCGGTGAGCGGACGTTCGGCGGATACCGACGCCAGCAGCCGGGCGGTGTCGTCCCGGTCGGCGAGATCGCAGGCGGCGATGTCGACCTCCGCGCCCAGTTCGCGCAGCTCCTTCTCCAGTTCGGGCATCCCTTCCGCGGTCCGCCCGCGGCGGCTGGCGAGCAGCAGGCTGCGCACGCCATGAGCGGCCACCAGATGACGGGCTACGAGCCGGCCGAGCATGCCGCCGGCCCCGGTGATCAGCACCGTTCCGCCGGTGCCGAGGCCCCGGAACGGCTCGGCCGCCCGGGCCCGTACCAGGCGCGGCACCCGGGCAGCGCCGTCGCGCAGGGCGATCTCGGGTTCACCGGTCGCCAGGGCGGCGGGCAGCGCGGCCGCGGACGGTGCCGTGCCGTCGTGGTCGAGCAGGGCGAAGCGTCCCGGGTTCTCGGCCTTGGCGGTGCGGATGAGGCCCCAGACGGCCGACTGCGGCAGTCCCGACACCGGCGCGCCGGCCCGGTCGGCCACGGCGTCGCGGGTGCACAGGACCAGTCGCGAGGCGCTGAACCGCTCATCGTTCAGCCAGGCCTGCGCCACCTCCAGTGCGTGGTGCACGGCCCGTCGGGTGGCCCCGGCCGGGTCGCCCTCGGTCTGCGGGCAGCCGACGAGGACCGTGCCGGGCACCTCGGCCCCGGCGTCGACGGCCGCGGCCAGCGCGGCCAGTTCCTCGTACCGGGCGCCGTGGCCTCCGGGTACGTGCGGTATCCCGTCCGTCCCGATGACCGCATACGGTTCGGCCGGCTGTCCGCTCATCGCCAGGTCCGCCCAGTCCATCCGGTACAGGTCGGCCGGCTTCGGTCCGGCGGCGGCCAGCTGTGCGGAGTCGACCGGTCGCAGGACGAGCGCCGGTATCGCGGCGAGCGGGGTACCGGCGGCATCCGCCAGGTGTACTTCGTAGGTGTCGTCGGTCTGCCGGACGAGACGGACCCGCAGGGCGTCCGGGTGTGCGGCCGTTGCCGCGGTGACCTCCCGGAAACTGAAAGGCAGCACGGCCCGTTCGGTGTCGGGTGCGGCCAGTGCGACCGTGTGCAGGGCGGCGTCGAGCAACGCCGGATGCAGGACGAAGCCGGCGTCGCGGTACTGCTCGGGCAGGGTGACCTCGGCGAACACCTCGTCGCCCCGGCGCCAGGCGGCGTGCAGACCGCGGAAGGCCGGTCCGTAGGCGAAGCCGCTCGCGGCGGTGTGCTCGTACAGGCCGGACAGGTCGACCGGGTCGGCGCCGGGCGGGGGCCAGGCAGTGAGGTCGGCGGGTGTCCGCCGCTCGGGCGGGCCGTCGGCGAGGGTGCCCTCGGCGTGCCGGGTCCAGGGCTGCTCCTCGTCATCCGTGCGGGGCGCGGGGCGCGAGTGCACGGAGACCGGTCGCCGGCCCGCCTCGTCCGCCTCGCCGACGGTGAGCTGGAGCTGCACCGTACCGTCCTCCGGGACCACCAACGGGGCCTGCAGGGTGAGTTCCTCCAGGTGGCCGGCGCCGGTCCGTTCGCGGGCCTGGAGTGCCAGTTCCAGGAATGCCGTGCCGGGGAAGAGCAGCGTGCCGTCCAGGGCGTGGTCGGCCAGCCACGGCTGACGCCCCGCCGAGAGCAGCCCGGTGAACAGGGCGCCGTCGGAATCGGCGAGCGGAACGGCCGCGCCCAGCAGCGGATGGCCTGCCGCCTCCAGCCCGGCGGCGGACACGTCCGTCAGGTCCGTGCCGGCCTCCAGCCAGTACCGCTGCCGCTGGAACGGGTAGGTCGGCAGCGGCACCCGCCGGGCGCCCGAGGGCGCGAGGCAGCGGTCCCAGTCCGGGCCGTGGCCCTGTAGATGCAGCCGGGCGAGCGCGGTGGTGAGCGACTCCGGTTCGTCGGTGTCCCGGCGCAGGAGTGCACCGGCGGAGATCCCGTCCGTGCTCAGGCACTCGTCCGCCATGGCGGTCAGCACCCCCGACCCGAGGTCGAGGAGGGTCCGCGCGCCCAGCTCTTCCAGGGTCCGCATCCCGTCGTGGAACCTGACCGCCTGCCGTACATGGCGTACCCAGTAGTCGGGGCTGCACAGCTCCTCGGCCGTGGCCGGGCGGCCGGTGACGTTCGACACGACGGGGACGGCCGGCGGCTGGTAGGTCAACTCGGTTGCGACGGACGCGAATTCGTCGAGCATCGCGTCCATGTGGGCGGAGTGGAAGGCATGGCCGACCCGCAGCCGTTTGGTCCGGTGGCCCGCGGTGGCCAGCTGTCCGGTGACCTCGGTGACGGCGTCGTCGTCGCCGCTGAGGACGACGGCGGACGGCCCGTTGACCGCCGCGATCACGACCCGCTCCTCGTAGGGCGCGAGCAGCGGCAGTACGTCCTCCTCGGCCGCCTGGACGGACACCATGGCGCCGCCGGCGGGCAGGGCCTGCATCAGCCGGCCGCGGGCGGCGACCAGGCGGCAGGCGTCGGCCAGGGAGAAGACCCCGGCGACATGCGCGGCGGCCAGTTCACCGATCGAGTGGCCGAGCAGCAGGTCCGGGTGCACACCGTAGCTTTCGAGCAGCCGGAACAGGGCGACTTCGAGGGCGAACAGGGCCGCCTGGGTGTAGACGGTGCGGTCGAGCAGTTCCGCGTCGGGCGTGCCGGGCTCGGCGAACAGCACCTCGCGCAGGGGCCGGTCGAGATGGCCGTCCAGGTGTGCGCAGACCGCGTCCAGGGCGTCGGCGAAGGCGTCGTGGGTCGCGTAGAGGGCCCGTCCGGTCCCGGCGCGCTGCGAGCCCTGGCCCGGGAAGAGGAAGGCCAGCTTTCCGGGGCGGGCGCGGTCCACGGCGGCCCTCGGGTGCTCCCGGCCTTCCGCGAACGCCCGGAGCGCCTCGGTCAGTTCACCGGCGTCCCGGCCGAGTACGGCCGCCCGGTCCTCGAACGCGGCACGCGAGGTCGCCAGGGACAGCGCGATATCGGCGGGCGCGAGGTCGGGGTGGCGGGCGAGGTGTTCGACCAGCCGCCGGGCCTGGGCCCGCAGGGCCGTGACGCCCCGTGCGGACAGCAGCCAGGGGACGACTGCCGCCGGGGCGTCGGCGGCCGCCGGGCGGTCCTGTGGTGCGGCGCCGGGCTCGACGGCCACCGGCTCGGGTTCCTCCAGGATCACATGTGCGTTGGTGCCGCTGATGCCGAAGGCGGAGACGCCTGCCCGGCGCGGGCCGTCGCCCGGCAGCCACTCCTGCGGCTCGCTCAGCAGGCGTACGTTCCCCGCCGACCAGTCGATGTGCGGCGACGGCCGCGCGGCGTGGAGGGTGCGCGGCAGCACACCGTGCCGCATCGCCTGCACCATCTTGATGACTCCGGCGACCCCGGCCGCGGCCTGGGTGTGGCCGATGTTCGACTTGACCGAGCCGAGCCACAGCGGGCGTTGCGCGGACCGTTCCTGGCCGTAGGTGGCAAGGAGGGCCTGGGCCTCGATCGGGTCACCGAGTGGGGTGCCGGTCCCATGGGCCTCGACGGCGTCGATGTCCGGTGCGGCCAGTCCTGCGGTGGCCAACGCCTGCCGGATGACGCGTTGTTGGGACGGCCCGTTGGGGGCGGTCAGACCGTTGGAGGCGCCGTCCTGGTTGACGGCCGTGCCCTTGACGACGGCCAGCACCGGGTGTCCGCGCCGGCGGGCCTCGGACAGCCGCTCCAACAGGACGACACCGACGCCCTCGGCCCATCCGGCGCCGTCGGCATCCGCCGAGAACGCCTTGCAGCGGCCGTCGGGAGAGAGCGCCCGCTGCCTGCTGAATTCGATGAAGGTCTGCGGGGTCGAGATCACCGTCACACCGGCGGCCAGCGCGAGGGTGCATTCGCCGGACCGCAGGGCCTGGGTCGCCAGGTGCAGTGCGACCAGCGACGACGAGCACGCCGTGTCCACCGTGACGGCAGGGCCCTCCAGGCCGAAGGTGTACGCGATACGGCCGGAGGCGACGCTGCTGGCACTGCCCGTCGCCAGATATCCCTCCATGCCCTCCGGGGCGGTGTGTGCACGGGAGCCGTAGTCGTTGTAGTTCGAGCCGACGAAGACCCCGGCCGCCGTGCCACGGAGCGTGTCCGGGTCGATGCCCGCGCGTTCGATCGCCTCCCAGGAGGTCTCCAGGAGGAGCCGCTGCTGGGGATCGATCGCGACCGCCTCACGCGGCGCGATCCCGAAGAACGCCGGGTCGAAGTGGTCCGCGTCGTAGAGGAACCCCCCGTCGCGGGCGTAGCAGGTGCCCGGCTTGTCGGGGTCCGGGTCGTAGAGCCGCTCGATGTCCCAGCCGCGGTTGGTGGGGAAGCCCGAGACGGCGTCGGTCCCCTCGTCGAGGAGCCGCCACAGCTCCTCGGGCGAGTCGGCCCGGCCCGGATAGCGGCAGCTCATCCCCACGATGACGACCGGATCGTCGTCGACCGGGGCGACAGGTGCAGCCGGGTTCGTGCTCTCCGGCACCGTGCCGAAGAGTCCGTCGTGAAGGAACGCCGTGAGCGCGGCCGCCGTCGGATGATCGAACACCAGCGTGACCGGCAGCCGGAGGCCGGTCGCCTCGGCAAGCCGGTTGCGCAGCTCGACGGCGGTCAGCGAGTCATAGCCCAGCTCGCGGAACGCCCGGTCGGCCGGGATCGCGTCGGGCCGGTCGTAGCCGAGGACGGCGGCGGCCTCGGCCCGTACGTCGTCCAGCAGCGCCGCACGCCGCTCCCCCGGGGCACGTTCCCGCAGCCGCAGGACGAACGGCGCGGCATCGCCGCGCCCTGCGGCCTCCTCGGTCCCCTCGCCGGCCGACGCCCGCACCTCGGGCAGCTCACACACCGCGGTCACCCGCCGGGCCGTGGCCTTGCGCCAGTCGACATCGGCGACGACCAGGAACGTCTCGTCCTCGTCCAGGGCGCTCTGCAGGGCGGAGACGGCCAGGTCGGGATCCATCGGCGGCACTCCGTCACGACGGAGCCGCTGCGCCAGCTCCTCGCCCACCAGACCGCCGCCGCCCCAGGCTCCCCAGGCGATCGAGGTGGCGGGCAGCCCTTCCGCGCGGCGCTGCAGGGCGAGCGCGTCCAGGCAGGCGTTCGCCGCCGCATAGCTGCCCTGGCCAGGGCCGCCGAGCGTGCCCGCCATGGAGGAGAAGAGGACGAACGCCGACAGGTCCAGCTGCCGGGTCGCCTCGTGGAGGGCGAACGCCGCCCCCGCCTTGGGCTCCCACACGGTCGCGGCGCGCTCCGGGGTGAGCTGGTCGATCACCCCGTCGTCGAGGACTCCCGCGGTGTGCACCACAGCCGTCAGCGGCTGCTCCGGCGGCAGGCTCCCGAGGAGTGCCGTCACCGCCGTCCGGTCGCTGACGTCACACGCCCGCACGGTCGCCCGCACGCCGAGCCCGGCAAGCTCCTCGACGAGCTCCGCGGCGCCCGGCGCCTCGGGGCCCCGGCGGCTGACGAGTACGAGGTGCTCCGCACCGTTGCGGGCGAGCCAGCGGGCAAGATGCCCGCCCAACGCGCCCGTACCACCGGTCACCAGGACGGTGCCGCGCGGCCGCCAGCCCTCCCCGGCCGGCCGGTCACCCGGCAGCGAACGCAGCATCCGGCGGGTGAAGACACCGGAAGCACGCAAGGCCACCTGGTCCTCACCGGAATCCTGCGCCAGCAGGGCGATCAGCCGTCGGCCGGCCCGCTCGTCCAACTCGCCCGGCAGATCGACGAGTCCGCCCCACCGCTGCGGATATTCGAACGCGGCGATCCGGCCCAGTCCCCACGCCATCGCCTGCGTCGGGTGCGCGAGGGCATCGGCACGGTTGACCGATACCGCACCACGGGTCGCACACCACAGCGGAGCGTCGATCCCGGCGTCACCGAGCGCCTGCAGCAGCGACGTCATCAGGACCAGCCCGGCCGGCAGGGACTCCGTGACGGTCCACGGCTGCTCGTCCAGGGCGGCGAGGGACAGCACCCCGCCGATGGTCCCGTCCCCCGTCGCGGCCTCGTCCCGCAGCCGGCCCGCGAGCCGTTCCCGGTCGGCGTCCTCGGCTCCGACGATCAGGGTCCTGATGTCCACGGCGCCCGCCCCGAGCGCGCGGACGACGCCCTCGGCCACAGGGGAGTCCTGGTGTCCGTCAGGCACGACGACCAGCCAGGTACCGTCCAAGCGGGTCCGCTCGGGCTCCGGCCGGGGCCGCCAGGCGATCCGGTAGCGCCAGCCGTCGACCGTGCTCCGCTGCTGCCGCTGCTTGTGCCACAGGGACAGCGCGGGCAGCACCTCGCGCAGCGCACCGTCGTCGGACAACCCGAGCTTCTCGGCGAGAGCCTCCGCATCCTCGCGCTCGATGGTCTCCCAGAAGCGGGCGTCTGCGGCATCGACGGGTCCCGACGTGGCCGTACCTGCTGCGGACTTGTGCGATTCGAGCCAGTAGCGGCGGTGCTGGAAGGCATAGGTGGGCAGCTCCACGAGTCGCGGCCGGTGCGCCGCGAAAGCCGGGGACCAGTCCACTTCCACGCCGCGCACATACAGCTCGCCCAGTGAGGTGTAGAGCCGCGACAGACCGCCGTCATCACGACGCAGGGTCCCCGTCACCACGGCATCCGCACCCGCCGCCTCGGCGGTCTCCTGCACCGGCATCGTCAGCACCGGATGCGGACTGACCTCCACGAACACCCGGTGATCCGCAGCCAGCAGCGCACGCACCGCAGGCTCCAGCCGCACCGTCTGCCGCAGATTCGTGAACCAGTACCCGGCATCCATCTCCGCCGTGTCCAGCCACTCCCCCGTCACCGTCGAAAAGAACGGCACCTCGGCCGCACGCGGCACCACCGGCGCGAGCGCCTCCAGCAACTCCGCACGGATCGCCTCCACATGAGCCGAATGCGAGGCGTAATCCACCTCAACCCGCCGCGCACGCACCTCACGCTCCCGACACACATCCATCAGCTCATCGAGCGCACCGGCATCACCGGAGACCACCACGGACGTGGGGCCATTAACCGCCGCAATCGAAAGTCGACCGCCCCACGGCTCGATCACGTCCGCCACCTCGGACGACGGAAGAGCCACGGACACCATCCCGCCACGACCCGACAGCGCGCGGATCGCCTTGCTCCGCAGCGCTACGACCCGCGCGCCGTCCTCCAAACTCAACGCCCCGGCGACACACGCCGCGGCAATTTCCCCCTGACTGTGCCCGACGAGCGCCGCAGGCTCCACACCATGGGCACGCCACACCTCCGCCAACGACACCATCACGGCCCACAACACCGGCTGGACCACATCGACACGGTCCAGCCCCGGGGCCCCCTCGGCCGCACGCAGCACCTCACGCAACGACCAGTCAGTGAACGGCTCCAACGCCGCCTCACACTCCGCCAACCGACCCGCAAACACCGGCGAAGAATCCAACAACTCCACCGCCATCCCCACCCACTGCGACCCCTGACCAGGAAAGACGAACACCGTCCTGCCCGGGTCGGCCACCGCCGTAGTGGGGCTCACCTCTCGCAGCTTTGCAGCTAGTTCAGCGGTATCGGAGCCCACGACCACCGCCCGGTGCTCGAACGACGACCGCGACGCCACCAACGACCAACCCACCTCAACCGGCGAAAGGCCGCCTTCTGCCACCCGCGACGCCAACCGCTCCGCCTGCGCCACCAACGCCTCACTGGAACGTCCCGACACCACCCACGGCACGAGCACTCCGCCCGGAGCCGAAGACGACGCCGAAGACGAAGGCGAAGGCGAAGGCGAAGGCGAAGGCGAAGGCGAGGACAACGAGGACGAGGACGAGCACGACGCAGCAGACTCCCCTTCCCCAGCCGGCTCCGCCCGCTCGGACTCCTCCGCCCGCTCGGCCTCCTCCGCCTGCTCCACGATCACATGCGCATTGGTCCCGCTCACACCGAAGGAGGAGACGCCGGCGCGGCGCGGACGGCCGTGTTCCACGGTCCACGGCCGAGCCTCGGTCAGCAGTTCCACCGCGCCCGACGCCCACTCCACGTGCGGCGACGGCTCGTCGGCATGGAGCGTCGCCGGCAACTCGCCGTGGCGCAGCGCCTGCACCATCTTGATGACACCGGCCATGCCGGATGCGGCCTGGCTGTGTCCGATGTTCGACTTGACCGAGCCGAGCCACAGCGGCCGGTCCGCCGCCTCCCGCTCCTGCCCGTACGTGGCAAGCAGCGCCTGCGCCTCGATCGGGTCACCCAGCGACGTCCCCGTACCGTGCGCCTCCACCACATCCACCTCACCGGCCGACATACCGGCATTGGCGAGCGCGGCACGGATCACCCGCTGCTGGGACAGGCCGTTGGGCGCGGTGAGACCGTTGGAGGCACCGTCCTGGTTGACCGCCGTCCCGCGGACGACCGCCAGCACTCGGTGGCCGTTGCGGCGGGCGTCCGAGAGGCGTTCCACCAGCAGGACACCGACGCCCTCTGCCATGCCCATGCCGTCGGCGGACGCCGAGAACGGCTTGCACCGGCCGTCCCGCGCCAGCCCGCGCTGCCGGCTGAAGCCCACGAGGCCGATCGGTTCACTCATCACGGCCGCGGCTCCGGCGATCGCCAGGGAACACTCCCCGGAGCGAAGCGCCTGCACGGCCAGGTGCAGCGAAACCAGCGAGGACGAACAGCCCGTGTCCAGCGTTACCGCAGGGCCTTCCAGCCCGAGCGTGTAGGAGATGCGGCCGGAGGCGATGCTGGTCACCGTTCCGGTGATGAGGTGCCCCTCCAGTCCTTCGGGGGCCTCGCCGTTGCCGTATCCCTGGTAGGCGGCCCCGAAGAAGACGCCGGTCGGAGTGCCCCGCAGCGTTCCGGGGGCGATGCCACCGCGCTCGATCGCCTCCCAGGAGGTCTCCAGGAGGAGCCGTTGCTGCGGGTCCATGGCCAGGGCCTCGCGCGGCGAGATCCCGAAGAACTCGGGGTCGAAGTCACCGGCTGCGTCGAGGAATCCGCCTTCGCGGACGTAACAGGTGCCGGTACGGTCCGGGTCCGGGTCGTAGAGCCCGTCGAGGTCCCAGCCACGGTCGGCGGGGAACTCCGAGATCGCGTCCGTCCGGTCCCGCACCAACTGCCACAGGTCTTCGGGCGACTGCACGCCTCCCGGGTAGCGGCAGGCCATGGACACGATGGCGATCGCGTCGTCCTCGGCCGACGCGGCGAGGGCCGCGGATTCCGGAGTGGCGGCCGGTGCGGGCAGGGCGGTGCCGACGCCCTCGGCACCGTGACCGACCAGAATGGTTTCCAGATGCCCGGCGAGCGCCTTCACGGTCGGATGGTCGAAGACCACGGTGGCGGGGAGCTTCAGGCCGGTGGCCGTGTTGAGCCGGTTGCGCAGCTCCACCGCGGTGAGGGAGTCGAAGCCCAGCTCGCGGAAGGCCCGGCCGACCTCGACCTCCGAGGTGTCCGAGTGCCCGAGTACGGCCGCGACCTGCTTGCGTACGAGGTCGGAGAGCTGCCGCTCCCGTTCGGCGGGAACCAGCCCGGCGAGCTGGGAGCGGAGCGACTCGGAGGTGTTCTCGGCGGCGTCCGTGTCGGCCTCGTCGGCCTCCAGTGCCCGCAGTACCTCGGGGACCTCGTGCAGCAGCGGGCGGCGGTGCGCGGCGGTGAAGACGGGGACGAAGCGTTCCCAGTCGATGTCGGCCACGGCGAGGAACGTCTCATCGTGGTCGAGCGCCTGCTGGAGCCCCAGTACGGCCAGGTGCGCCGGCATGAACGGGATGCCGCGCCAGCGCAGCTGTTCCTGGACCACTTCGACGGCCATCCCGCCGCCTTCCGGGCTCCAGATGCCCCAGGCGATCGAGGTGCCCGTCAGACCGCGGGCGCGCCGGTGTGCCGCGAGCGCGTCGACGTAGGAGTTCGACGCGGCGTAGGCTCCGTGATCGCCACTGCCCCAGGTGCCGGCGACGGACGAGTACAGGACGAATGCGTCCAGTCCATCACGGTCGAAGAGCGCGTCGAGGTTGCGGGCACCGAGCAGCTTGGCCCGGGCGCCCTCGGCGAACTCCTCCAGTGTGGTGTCGGCGAGCGGCACGAGCAGACCGACTCCGGCGGTGTGCACGACGGAGCGGATGGCCGGGCCGTCGGACTCGACCTGGGCGACCAGCTCGGCCAGCGCATCGGCGTCCGTCACATCGCAGGCGGCGATGGTGACCCGAGCGCCCAACTCGGCGAGTTCATCGCTCAGTTCGTCCGCGCCCGGTGCGTCCGGGCCTCGTCGGCTGGTCAGCACCAGATGCTCGGCTCCGTTACGGGCGAGCAGCCGGGCGGTGTGCGCACCGAGGCCACCGGTACCGCCGGTGACCAGCGCGGTTCCGCTGGTGCGCCAGGGGGTGGCCGGCTCGCTGTCCAGTGGGGCGCGGGTCAGCCGGCGGGTGAGGAGTGCGGAGCCGCGGAGGGCAAGCTGGTCCTCGTCCCCGCCCGCGGCGAGGACCCCGGACAGCAGGGCCGCCCCACGGTCGTCGAGTTCGGCGGGCAGGTCGACGAGGCCGCCCCACTGCTTGGGGTGCTCCAGGGCGAACACCCGGGCCAGGCCCCAGACGGCTGCCTGGAGCGGGTGCCGGACGTCGTCGTCGGCGGCACCGGTGGCGGCGGACTCGGTCGTGAGCAGCCACAGCGGAGCCTCGACGGCGGCATCGAGGAGCGCCTGCATCAGGGCCACGGACTGGACCAGTCCCACGGTGACCTCGGGGTGCCCGGTCAGGGGCCGCTCGTCCAGGGCGAGGAAAGAGACGACGCCGCTCAGGACGCCGACCGTGAGGGAGTTGCGCAGCTGATCGGCCACGCCCTGACGGTCGGTGGTCGACTCCTCCAGGACGAGGAGCACGGTCTCGGCGCCGTTGTCCCCCATGCCCTGGAGAGTGGCGCGTACGAGGTCGTCGTCCAGGTAGTCGGCGGGCACGACGACGAGCCAGGTGCCCGACACCTTGCCCTGTTCCGGCTCGGGTTGGGGCCGCCAGGCGATCCGGTAGCGCCAGCCGTCGACCGTGCTCCGCTGCTGCCGGCCCTGCCGCCACGAGGACAGCGCCGGCAACACCTCGCCCAAAGCCCCCGAATCCGCCAGACCCAACGTCGCCGCCAGACCCTCCAGATCCGCACGCTCCACCGATTCCCAGAACCGCACATCCACCGGATCCACCACACCGGCCGCTGACGACTGACCCGACTCCAGCCAGTAACGGCGACGCTGGAAGGCGTACGTGGGCAGCTCGACGACTCCGGGCCGGGGCGCGGCGAAGGCGGGGGACCAGTCGACGTCCACGCCGTTCACATACAGCTCACCGAGGGAGGTGTAGAGCCGCGACAGACCGCCGTCATCACGACGCAGGGTCCCCGTCACCACGGCATCCGCACCCGCCGCCTCGGCGGTCTCCTGCACCGGCATCGTCAGCACCGGATGCGGACTGACCTCCACGAACACCCGGTGATCCGCAGCCAGCAGCGCACGCACCGCAGGCTCCAGCCGCACCGTCTGCCGCAGATTCGTGAACCAGTACCCGGCATCCATCTCCGCCGTGTCCAGCCACTCCCCCGTCACCGTCGAGAAGAACGGCACCTCGGCCGGACGCGGCACCACCGGCGCGAGCGCCTCCAGCAACTCCGCACGGATCGCCTCCACATGAGCCGAATGCGAGGCGTAATCCACCTCAACCCGCCGCGCACGCACCTCACGCTCCCGGCACACATCCATCAGCTCATCGAGCGCACCGGCATCACCGGAGACCACCACGGACGTGGGGCCATTGACCGCCGCAATCGAAAGTCGACCGCCCCACGGCTCGATCACGTCCGCCACCTCGGACGACGGAAGAGCCACGGACACCATCCCGCCACGACCCGACAGCGCGCGGATCGCCTTGCTCCGCAGCGCTACGACCCGCGCGCCGTCCTCCAGAGTCAACGCCCCGGCGACACACGCCGCGGCAATTTCCCCCTGACTGTGACCGACGACCGCCGCAGGCTCCACACCATGGGCACGCCACACCTCCGCCAACGACACCATCACGGCCCACAACACCGGCTGGACCACATCGACACGGTCCAGCCCCGGGGCCCCCTCGGCCGCACGCAGCACCTCACGCAACGACCAGTCAGTGAACGGCTCCAACGCCGCCTCACACTCCGCCAACCGACCCGCAAACACCGGCGAAGAATCCAACAACTCCACCGCCATCCCCACCCACTGCGACCCCTGGCCCGGGAAGACGAACACCACATCGGCGTCGCCCTCCAGGGCTCCGGCATCGCCGACCACCGCACCGGCGGGTGTCTCGCCCTCCGCCACGGCACGCAGTCCGGCGGCCAATGCGTCCTGGTCGGACCCCACCACCACGGCCCGGTGCTCCAGGGCCGCACGCGAGGCCACCAGCGCATGCCCCGTCTCCGCCGGCGTCTGTCCGGCGGTCTCCGCCCACGAAGCCAGTCGGTCTGCCTGCGCACGCAAGGCCGTCGCGGAACGCCCGGAGATCACCCAGGGCAGCGCGACGGGCGCCGCGTCCGCTGCGGGAGCGGCCGCTGCGGGAGTGTCCTCTGCGGGCTGTTCGTCGGCAGGTTCCTCCACCGGTGCCTGTTCGAGCAGGACATGGGCGTTGGTGCCGCTGCCACCGAAGGACGACACCCCGGTCCGCCTCGGCGCGTCGGTCTCGGGCCATGGCATCGCCTCCGTGAGCAGGCGGACGTTCCCCGTCGACCAGTCCACGTGAGGTGACGGCGCGTCGATGTGGAGCGTCGCCGGCAGCACGCCGTGGCGCATCGCCTGCACCATCTTCATCACTCCGGCGATGCCGGAAGCGGCCTGCCCGTGTCCGATGTTCGACTTGAGGGAGCCGATCCAGAGCGGCCGGCCCCCGTCCCGGTCCTGCCCGTAGGTGGCAAGCAGCGCCTGCGCCTCGATGGGATCGCCCAGCGACGTCCCCGTACCGTGCGCCTCCACGGCGTCCACCGCACCCGCCGACAGACCGGCATTGGCCAGTGCCGCCCGGATCACCCGCTGCTGCGAGGGACCGTTGGGCGCGGTGAGCCCGTTCGACGCACCATCCTGGTTGGTGGCGCTGCCCCGAATCACCGCCAGCACCGGGTGGCCATTGCTACGTGCCTGTGACAAGCGCTCCAACAGCAGGACGCCGACTCCTTCGCCCCACCCGGTGCCGTCGGCGGCCGCGGCGAACGGCTTGCACCGCCCGTCCCGTGCCAGCCCCCGCTGCCGGCTGAACTCCACGAAGTTCCGCAACGTGGACATCACGGTGGCTCCGCACGCGAGCGCCATGTCGCACTCTCCGTGCCGCAGTGCCTGAACGGCCAGATGCAAGGCGACCAGGGAGGAGGAGCACATGGTGTCCACGGTGACCGCCGGCCCCTCAAGACCGAAGCTGTAGGCGAGCCGCCCGGAAAGCACGGCTGCCGATCCGCCGGTCAGCAGATGACCCTCGACACCCTCCGGGGCCGTGCTCCCGTCTGCGGCAGCGGCATAGCCCTGATTGCTCGACCCGACGAAGACGCCTGCTCCGCTGCCCCGTACCGATGTCGGGTCGATGCCCGCGCGCTCGAAGACCTCCCAGGAGGTCTCCATGAGGAGACGCTGCTGCGGGTCCATCGCCAGGGCCTCGCGCGGGGAGATCTCGAAGAAGCCGGCGTCGAACTCCGGGGCGTCGTAGAGGAAGCCGCCTTGCCGCACATAGCTGCTGCCCGCCCGGTCGGGGTCCGGGTCGTACAGTTTGTCCACGTCCCAGCCGCGGTCGGTCGGCATGGGCCCGATGGCGTCAGTGCCTTCGGCCACCAGCCGCCACAGCTCTTCAGGAGAGCGCACCCCGCCCGGAAGACGGCAGGCCATGGCGGTGATCGCGATGGGATCTTGCTCTCGCGACTCCACCTCCTGCAGCCTGCGGCGGGTCTGCCGCAGGTCCGTGGTGACCCGCTTGAGGTAGTCGCGGAGCTTGTCCTCGTTGTCCATGTAGCGTCAGCCCTTCAAGAAACCGGCGGTCGGTGTACGTACGGGTCAGCCGATCCCGAGTTCCCTGTCGATCAGGTCGAACATGTCCTCGTCGCTCACTTCCGAGAGTTCGTCGTCGACGGCCTCCGCTGGTGGCGGTGTCTGGCTTTCCCAGTGGGCAAGCAGGCTGCGCAACCCTTCGGTGAGCGCTCGCCGTGTGTCGTCGTCGGTGGCCTTTTGCAGTGCGCTCGCCACCTCTTGCAGCTCGGGGATCAGGGAGGTTCCGTCTCCTGACTCCGGTTCCGTTTCCGGTTCCGTTTCCGGTTCCGGTGGCAGGAGTTCGTCCCGCAGGTGTGCGGCGAGCGCGGTGGGTGTGGGGTGGTCGAAGACCAGCGTGGCGGGGAGGGTCAGCGCGGTGGCCGCCTTGAGCCGGTTGCGCAGCTCCACCCCGGTCAGCGAGTCGAAGCCCAGCTCACGGAAGGCCCGTGTGGGCCTGACCGAGTCGGCCGAGGAGTGGCCCAGCACGGCGGAGGCCTGGGTGCGGACAAGGTCCAGCAGCAGGCGCTTGCGCTTGGGCTCCGAAAGCGCGGCCAGCTTGTCCGGCAGGTCCGGACCCTGGTCGCCTCCCTCGTCCGCCTGCTCCTCCTGGCCGGCGAGCAGTTGCCTTACCTCCGGCAGCTCGTCCAGGAGCGGCCGGGACCCGCTCACCGTGTAAGCGGGCAGGAAGCGGTCCCACCGGATGTCGGCGACCACGAGTGTGGTCTCCCCGTGCTCGACGGCTTCCCTCAGGGCGTGTACGGCCGGGCCGGGATCCATGCCGGGGACGCCTCGGCGAGTCAGCTGTTCGGCCACGGCGTCGTCCACCATTCCGCCTCCCGCCCAGGCACCCCAGGCGATGGAGGTGGCGGGGCGGCCCTGGGTCCGGCGCCATTCGGCGAGGGCGTCGACGGCGGCATTGGCTGCCGCGTAGGGCCCCTGGCCGCCGTTGCCCCACACTCCGGCCCCGGAGGAGAACAGAACAAAGGCGTCCAGCGGATGGTCGGCCAGCAACTCGTCGAAGTGACACGCACCGGAGACCTTGGCGTGTACTGCGGCCATGGCATCGTCGAAGGAGACCTCGGTGAGGGGGCGGGCTTCGCCCACGACGCCCGCGGTGTGCACGACGGCGGTCAGCGGCGGCTCACCGGCGAGCGAGTCCAACAGCTCGGCCACTGCGGCCCGGTCGGTCACCTCGCACGAGGCCACCGTGACGCGCGTCCCGAGTGCGGTCAGCTCGGCGGACAACTCGGACGCACCGGGAGCATCGGGGCCACGCCTGCCGACGAGTACGAGGTGCTCCGCGCCGTCGGCAGCGAGCGCCCTCGCCACATGGGCGCCGAGCGCGCCGGTGCCGCCGGTGATGAGGACCGTCCCGCGGGGCTGCCACTGCTCGGCCCCGACTTCCGGAACCAGGGGCGCGCGGACCATACGCCGGACATGGACACCAAAGGCGCGGACGGCGTATTCGTCCGGGCCGCCGCCGCCACCGCTGAGCAGCGACACAAAGCGGCGCAACGCCTGCTCGTCCAGGGTCCCCGGCAGGTCGATCAGGCCACCCCAGCGATCAGGATGGTCGAGTCCGAAGACGCGCGCCAGACCCCAGATCGCCGCCTGACCGGGATGGCGGATCGGGTCGGACACCGGCTGAGATTCCGGCCCCCGTGCGGAGGCGTCGGTGGAGACGGCGCCCTGGGTGATCGCCCACAGACGGGCAGGCACCTCCGCGTCAGCCAGTGCCTGAGTGAGGGACAGGGCGCTGAAGAGGCTGCTGGGCACCCCCCGGTGGCCGTCGACATCCCGGTCGTCCAGCGCGAGCAGCGACACCACATGCAGCGGCGCATCGGCTGCGTGGCACTGCGCCGCCAACTGCTCCGCCAGTTCCGCACGGTCGGCGGTTGCCGCTACGGGCAGGATCCGGGCCCGGTCGCCGAGACCACGGGAAGTCGCCTGTACGAGGTCGTCGTCCAGGTAGTCGGCAGGAACGACGATGAGCCAGGTGCCGTCCAACTGAGCCTGTACCGGCTCGGGTTGGGGGCGCCAGACGATCCGGTAGCGCCAGCCGTCGACCGTGCTCCGCTGCTGCCGACCCTGCCGCCACGACGACAACGCCGGCAGCACCTCACGCAGCGCCCCCGGGTCCCCGGCCAGCCCCAACGTCCCCGCCAGGCCCTCCAGATCCGCACGCTCCACCGCGTCCCAGAACCGCGCATCCACCGGATCAACCGCACCGGCCACCGACGACTGCCCGGACTCCAGCCAGTAGCGGCGGTGCTGGAAGGCATAGGTGGGCAGCTCCACGAGCCGCGGCCGGTGCGCCGCGAAAGCCGGCGACCAGTCCACCTCCACACCGCGCACATATAGCTCACCGAGAGACGTGTAGAGCCGGGACAGGCCTCCGTCGTCACGGCGCAGCGTGCCGGTCACCACCGCCTCGACACCCGCGTCCTCAACCGTCTCCTGAAGCGGCACCGTCAGCACGGGATGCGCACTGACCTCCACAAACACCCGATGACCTGCAGCGGCGAGAGCCTGAACAGCAGGAGCGAACTCCACAGTCCCCCGCAGATTCGCATACCAATACCAGGCATCCATCTCCGCCGTGTCCAACCACTCCCCCGTCACCGTGGAGAACAACGGCACCTCGGCCGAACGCGGCACCACCGGCGCCAAAACCTCCAACAACTCCGCACGGATCGCCTCCACATGACCCGAATGCGAGGCGTAATCCACCTCAACCCGCCGCGCACGCACCTCACGCTCCCGGCACACATCCACCAGCTCATCGAGCGCACCGGCATCACCGGAGACCACCACGGATGTGGGGCCATTGACCGCCGCAACGGAAACACGCCCACCCCACGGCCCGACCAACTCCTCCACATCGGACGAGGAAAGGGCGACCGACACCATCCCGCCCCGCCCCGACAACGCACGGATCGCCCTGCTCCGCAGCGCCACCACCCGCGCGCCATCCTCCAAACTCAACGCCCCGGCCACACACGCCGCCGCAATCTCCCCCTGACTGTGGCCCACCACCGCCGCAGGCTCCACACCATGGCCACGCCACACCTGCGCCAGCGACACCATCACCGCCCACAGCACGGGCTGGACCACATCCACCCGGTCCAGCCCCGGCGCACCCTCGCCCCCACGCAGCACCTCGCCCAACGACCAGTCCACAAACGGCTCCAACGCCGCCTCACACTCCGCCAACCGACCCGCAAACACCGGCGAAGAATCCAACAACTCCACCGCCATCCCCACCCACTGCGACCCCTGACCAGGAAAGACGAACACCGCCCTCCCCGGATCGGCCACGGCGGCTGAAGGGCTCAACTCCCCCAGCTTTTGCGCCAGTTCCTCGGTCTCCGAGCCCACAACGACCGCCCGGTGCTCGAACGACGACCGCGACGCCACCAACGACCAACCCACCTCAACCGGCGAAAGGCCGCCTTCTGCCACCCGCGACACCAACCGCTCCGCCTGCGCCACCAACGCCTGAGCAGAACGCCCGGACACCACCCACGGCACCACCACACCCGCGCCTGAACCTGCAGCCGCACCCGCACCCGCACCCGCAGACGGGACCGGGGCCGCAGACGGGACCGAGGCCGCAGACGGGACCGAGGCCGGCACCGGGCCGTCCGCCGTCTCATACGACGGCGTCGGGTCCGCCCGCTCCGTCTGGGCCGGCTCCTCCCCCTGCTCGACGATCACATGCGCATTGGTCCCGCTGATGCCGAAGGAAGAGATGCCGGCCCGGCGTGGACTGCCCTGCTCCACCGCCCACGGCCGAGTCTCGGTCAACAGCTCCACCGCGCCCGCGGACCACTCCACATGCGGTGACGGCTCATCCACGTGCAATGTCGCCGGCAACTCGCCGTTCCGCATGGCAAGCACCATCTTCATCACACCGGCCACACCGGAAACGGTCTGGGTGTGCCCGATGTTCGACTTGACCGAGCCGAGCCACAGCGGCCGGTCCCCGTCCCGCTCCTGCCCGTACGTGGCAAGCAGCGCCTGCGCCTCGATCGGATCGCCCAGCGACGTCCCCGTACCGTGCGCCTCCACGGCGTCCACCGCACCGGCCGACAGACCGGCGTCGGCCAGCGCCGCCCGGATCACCCGCTGCTGCGAGGGACCGTTGGGCGCGGTGAGCCCGTTCGACGCACCATCTTGATTGACCGCCGTACCACGGACGACCGCCAGCACCGGATGGCCCTTGCGGCGGGCGTCCGACAGGCGTTCCACCAGCAGCACACCGACACCCTCGGAGAGTGCAAAGCCGTCGGCCGCCGCGGAGAACGGCTTGCAACGCCCGTCCCGTGCCAGGCCCCGCTGACGGCTGAAGCCGACGAACGGCCCCGGATCCGCCATGATCATTGCGGCGCCCGCGACGGCGAGCGAGCACTCCCCCGAGCGGAGTGCTCGCACCGCCATGTGCAAGGCGACCAGCGACGACGAGCATGCGGTATCCACCGTCACGGCCGGGCCTTCCAGCCCCAGCGTGTAGGCGACCCGTCCGGAAGCGACGCTGGCGGCCGATCCGGTCGCGAGGTATGCCTCGATCTGCTGGGGGTTCGCCGCACGCAGACGACTGCCGTATTCCTGGTCGGTGACGCCCATGTAGACACCGGTTGCGCTGCCGCGCAGGGACTTGGGGTCAACGCCCGCGCGCTCGAAGACCTCCCAGGAGGTCTCCAGCAGAAGCCGCTGCTGCGGGTCCATGGCCAGTGCCTCGCGCGGCGATATCCCGAAGAAATCGGCGTCGAAGTCGCCGGCGTCGTGCAGGAATCCGGATTCCCGGACGTAACTGCTACCCGGCTGGTCGGCGTCCGGGTCATATATGCCGTCCAGGTCCCAGCCCCGGTCGGTGGGGAAGGGAGACACCGCATCGACGCCGTCCCGGATCAACCGCCACAGGTCCTCGGGCGACTGCACGCCGCCCGGATAGCGGCAGGCCATGGACACGATCGCAATCGGTTCATCGCCCGTGAGGACGGGAGCGGGCGGCACGGCCGGCTTCGTCGCGGGTTCCTGCTCATCGGCCAGCTGGACGTCTACGTACGCGGCGAGCGCGACCGGACTCGGATGGTCGAACACCACGGTCCTGGGCAACTGCAGGCCGGTGGCCCGGCTCAGACGGTTGCGCAGCTCGACAGCGGTCAACGAGTCGAAACCCAGCTCCTTGAAGGGGCGTTCGGTGTCCACCGGCGCCGTCCTGTCGTGACCGAGAACGGAAGCGACCTGTTCGCGGACGAGAGCCAACACTGCTGCTGTGCGTTGCCGGACGTCGAGTCCCGCGAGCCGCTCGGCGAGTTCCGATCGGGCGGGCGCTCGCTCCTTACCGCCACCGCCACGGTCACCGCCACGGCCACCGCCACCGCGGTCGCCATCGCCATCATGGTCACGGTCATGGTCACCGTCCGCCGCGTAGCGCGGGATCTCCGTCAGCAGCCGACTGGGCCGAACCGAGGCGAAGACGCTGCCGAAGCGCTGCCAGTCCACATCGGCGACCGCGATCGATGTCTCATCGAGGTCGAGCGCCTGCTGGAGTGCGGTAATCGCGGTGTCCGGATCGATGACGGGCACGCCGCGGCGCCGCAGCACCTCGTGGACCGAGTCGGCGATCATGCCGCCGCCGGCCCAGGGGCCCCAGGCGACGGACAGCACCGGCAGCCCATCGGCGCGGCCACGTTCGGCACGGGCGTCGAGGAGGGCGTTCGCTGCGGCGTAAGCACCGTGGTCGGCCACTCCCCAGGTGCCGGAAATGGAGGAGAAGTAGACGACGGCGTCGAGTGAGGCGGGATCGAGTACGCACGACAAGTGGTCGGCTCCGGCGACCTTGCCCGCGAGCGTCGCCGCGAGGTCCGCCGGGCCGGCCTCCGCCAGCGGGCCGAGGGCGCTGACCCCGGCGGCGTGCACCACGGCCCGGATGGGCTCCCCGTCGCCCTCGATCTGCCGCACGAGGTCCGCCACCGCCTGCCGGTCGCCGACGTCGCAGGCAGCCACAGTGATGTGGACGCCCTGGTCGCTGAGTTCGCTGAGTTCGGAGCACAGTGCGGCCACATCGGGGGTATCGGCGCCACGGCGGCCGGTGAGGACGAGATGTGCCGCACCGTTGGCGGCGAGCCAGCGGGCGATGTGCGCGCCCAGTGCCCCTGTGCCGCCGGTGACGAGGACGGTACCGCGGGGCCGCCAAGCACGTCGGCCGGGGGTACCGGCGACCGGTGCGGGGACCAGCCGCCGCCCGAAGAGGGCGGTGTCTCGGACAGCCAGCTGATCCTCGTCGTCACCGGCGGCCAGGATCCGCGCAAGCAGCGCCGCTGACTGGTCATCGCTCTGACAGGGCATGTCGACCAGGCCACCCCAGCGCTCCGGGTGCTCCAACGCCGCGACCCTGCCGAGCCCCCATATCCCCGCCTGGTCGGGATGCACGGGGGCATCGTCCGCGCCGGTGGCGCCACGGGTGCTGGTTCCGGTGGCGACCGCGCCTCGGGTCACGCACCACAGCGGGGCGTCGACCCCGGCATCTCCGAGTGCCTGGAGCAGTGCGAGGGAGAGCGAAAGACCGCTGGGAACGCAGGGGTGTGCACGGTCCGGCCGTGCGTCCAGGGCCAGCAGCGACAGCACACCGGCGAACGGAGCAGCCCCGGTATTCAGCCGTTCCGTGAGACCGGCGCCGTCCTCGATCACCAACGAGTAGGTGTGCGCGCCCGCTTCCTCCAACGCTACGCGGGCGCTGTGCACCAGCGTGTCCTCCTCGTACCCGGCCGGAACCACCACGAGCCAGGTGCCGTCGAGTTGGCGGGCGGCGGGTTCCGTGAGGGGCCGCCACACAATGCGATAGCGCCAACCATCCGCGGTACCGCGCTGCCGCCGATTGCGGTGCCATGAGGACAGCGCAGGAAGCACGTCGTGCAGGGCCTCGGCACCGGGCAGCCCGAGCGTGCCCGCCAGCGCTTTCGCGTCCTGGTCCCCGACAGCTGTCCAGAACGCCTCTTCTTCGGGGCTTGCCGCCACAGCCGGAGCGTCCGGCTCCAGCCAGAAGCGCCGGCGCTGGAACGCATATGTCGGCAGCTCCACCCGGCGCGCGCGGCGGTCGGCGAATACGGTGGACCAGTCGACGTCCACGCCGTGCGTGTACAGCTCGCCCAGTGAGGTGTAGAGCCGGGACAGGCCTCCGTCGTCACGGCGCAGCGTGCCCGTCACCACCGCCTCGACACCCGCGTCCTCGACCGTCTCCTGAAGCGGCACCGTCAGCACGGGATGCGCACTGACCTCCACAAACACCCGATGCCCTGCAGCGGCGAGAGACTGAACAGCAGGAGCGAACTCCACAGTCCCCCGCAGATTCGCATACCAATACCAGGCATCCATCTCCGCCGTGTCCAACCACTCCCCCGTCACCGTGGAGAACAACGGCACCTCGGCCGAACGCGGCACCACCGGCGCCAAAACCTCCAACAACTCCTCACGGATCGCCTCCACATGACCCGAATGCGAGGCGTAATCCACCTCAACCCGCCGCGCACGCACCTCACGCTCCCGGCACACACCCATCAGCTCATCGAGCGCACCGGCATCACCGGAGACCACCACGGACGTAGGACCATTGACCGCCGCAACCGAGACCCGCCCACCCCACGGCTCGATCAGTCCCGGGACCTCGGACGAGGGAAGGGCGATCGATACCATCCCGCCCCGCCCCGACAACGCACGGATCGCCCTGCTCCGCAGCGCCACCACCCGCGCGCCATCCTCCAAACTCAACGCCCCGGCGACACAGGCCGCCGCAATCTCCCCCTGGCTATGACCCACCACCGCCGCAGGCTCCACACCATGGCCACGCCACACCTCAGCCAACGACACCATCACCGCCCACAACACCGGCTGGACCACATCCACCCGGTCCAGCCCCGGAGCACCCTCGCCCCCACGCAGCACCTCGCCCAGCGACCAGTCCACAAACGGCTCCAACGCCGCCTCACACTCCGCCAACCGACCCGCGAACACCGGCGAAGAATCCAACAACTCCACCGCCATCCCCACCCACTGCGACCCCTGACCAGGAAAGACGAACACCGCTCCCGGTCCGGGGGCAGGGGGGACGGAGCCGGTGGCGGTAGAGGAACTGGGGGCGCCCTCGGCCACGGCGCGCAGGTCCGCGAGCAGCGCGGCAGGGTCGTCGCCGATGAGCACTGCCCGGTGTTCCAGTGCCGCACGAGTCGTGAGCAGGGAATGCGCCACGTCGTACGGTGTGGCATCGGGGAGCGAACCGAGATGGGCAGCGAGCGCTGCTGCCTGGGCACACAGTGCGTCCGGGGTCCGGCCGTGCACCACCCATGGCACGACCGCCCGCACAGAGGCGCCGTCGTCCGCTTCGTCGCCGGCCCCGACCCGCTCCTCGTCGGCGGCTTCGACCCGCTCCTCGTCTTCGTCGGCCGCCTCGTACGGGACGTCCCCCGGTGGCTGTTCCACGATCACATGCGCATTGGTGCCGCTGATGCCGAACGACGAGACACCGGCCCGGCGCACCTGCCCGTTTTCCTCCCACGGCTGGGCCTCGGTGAGCAGCCGCACGGTGCCCCCCGACCAGTCCACATGGGAGGACGGTGCGTCAAGGTGCAGTGTCTCCGGCAGGACACCATGCCGTAGGGCGAGCACCATCTTGATGATCCCGGCGACACCCGCCGCGGCCTGGGTGTGCCCGATGTTGGACTTCAGCGAACCGAGCCACAGCGGCCGGTCCTCGTCACGGTCCCTGCCATAGGTAGCGAGCAGCGCCTGCGCCTCGATGGGGTCGCCGAGCGCCGTCCCGGTGCCGTGTGCCTCGACGGCGTCGATGTCGGACGGCTGCAGTCCGGCAGTGGTGAGCGCGGCGCGGATCACCCGCTCCTGCGACGGACCGTTGGGGGCGCTGAGGCCGTTGGAGGCGCCGTCCTGGTTGGTGGCGGTGCCGCGGATGAGTGCCAGTACCGGGTGGCCGTTGCGCCGGGCCTCCGACAGACGTTCCAGAAGCAGGATCCCGGCGCCCTCGCCCCAGGCCGTTCCGTCAGCGGCAGCGGCGAAGGGCTTGCACCGTCCGTCCGGCGCAAGCCCCCGCTGCCGGCTGAACTCCACAAACATGCCGGGGGTGGACATCACTGTGGCCCCACCGGCGAGCGCGAGTGTGCACTCTCCCGCGCGCAGCGACTGTGCCGCGAGATGCAGAGCCACCAGGGATGAGGAGCACGCCGTGTCCACAGTGATGGCCGGCCCTTCGAGACCGAGTGTGTAGGCGATGCGTCCGGAGGCCACGCTCGTGGTCGTTCCGGTCAGAACGTGGCCCTCGACGTGGTGGCCCGCCCGATGCAGACGGGGGCCGTACTCCGGTGCCATGGCACCGATGAAGACCCCGGTGAGGCTGCTGCGCACCCCTGCCGGGTCGATGCCGGCCCGTTCCAGCGCCTCCCAGGAGGTCTCCAGGAGAAGACGCTGCTGCGGGTCCATGGCCAGGGCCTCGCGCGGCGAGATCCCGAAGAACCCGGCGTCGAAGGATGCGGCGTCGAGGAAGCCGCCCTCGCGTACGTAACTGGTGCCCGAACGTTCGGGGTCGGGGTCGTACAGCCCGTCGGTGTCCCAGCCGCGGTCGGTGGGGAACGGCGTCACCGTGTCCACCCGGTCCCGCAGGACCTGCCACAGATCTTCGGGGGACCCGACGCCACCGGGGTAGCGGCAGGCCATCGACACGATGGCAATCGGCTCATCGGGGTCGATGACCGGGCGGTGAGCCGGCTCGGTGGCGTCGGTAGCGCCCAGGAGTTCGGCGTCGATATAGCGGGCCAGTCGAGCGGGCGAGGGATGGCTGTACAAGGCCGTGGACGGCAGTCGTACCGTGAGTACGCGGTTCAGCCGGTTGCGCAACTCCACGGAGGTGACCGAGTCAAAGCCCAGATCCTTGAACGTCCAGCCGACGTGGAGCGCGGAGGGCTCCCGATGGCCCAGCACCGCGGCAGCGTGGTCCCGTACGAGTGCGAGTGTCGGTCGCTGCGGTCCCGGGCTGCCGGTGCTGATGTCAGCGGTCCGGTCCGGCTCGTCTGCTGCGGGTGGGCGGGGGTGCTCAGCGGTGTTCGGGCCCGATGGCGCCGCTGAGTTCGTTATCCAGTGCCGCTCACGTTGGAAGGCGTAGGTGGGCAGGTCCACGACCTTGGGGTGGTGTGCGGCGAAGGCCGGGGACCAGTCGATGTCCACACCGTGCACATACAGCTCAGCCAGCGAGGCGTAGACCCGGGCGAGGCCACCCTCGCCACGACGCAGTGTGCCCACCACGACCCCTTCGGTGCCCACGGCCTCAACGGTCTCCTGCACCGGCATCGTCAGAACGGGGTGGGGGCTGACCTCGACAAACACCTGGTGACCTGCAGCGGCGAGGGCTTGGACGGCGGGAGCGAACTCCACAGTCCCCCGCAGATTCGCATACCAATACCAGGCATCCATCTCCGCCGTGTCCAGCCACTCCCCCGTCACCGTGGAGAACAACGGCACCGACGAACTCCGCGGCACCACCGGCGCGAGCGCCTCCAGCAACTCCGCACGGATCGCCTCCACATGAGCCGAATGCGAGGCGTAATCCACCTCAACCCGCCGCGCACGCACCTCACGCTCCCGACACACATCCATCAGCTCATCGAGCGCACCGGCATCACCGGAGACCACCACGGACGTGGGGCCATTGACCGCCGCAACGGAAACACGCCCACCCCACGGCCCGACCAACTCCTCCACCTCGGACGCGGAAAGGGCAACCGACACCATCCCGCCCCGCCCCGACAACGCACGGATCGCCCTGCTCCGCAGCGCCACCACCCGCGCGCCATCCTCCAAACTCAACGCCCCGGCCACACACGCCGCCGCAATCTCCCCCTGACTGTGGCCCACCACCGCCGCAGGCTCCACACCATGGCCACGCCACACCTCAGCCAACGACACCATCACCGCCCACAGCACGGGCTGGACCACATCCACCCGGTCCAGCCCCGGCGCACCCTCGCCCCCACGCAGCACCTCGCCCAGCGACCAGTCCACAAACGGCTCCAACGCCGCCTCACACTCCGCCAACCGACCCGCAAACACCGGCGAAGAATCCAACAACTCCACCGCCATCCCCACCCACTGCGACCCCTGACCAGGAAAGACGAACACCGCCCCGCCCGAGCAGCCGGACACGCCGCCGAGCGTCACTGCGGCATCGGGGCGTCCTTCCGCCACCGACCGGACTCCGGCAGCCAGTCCGTCGGTCGCCGACCCCACCACGACGGCCCGGTGTTCGAACGACGACCGCGACGCCACCAACGACCAACCCACGTCAACCGGCGAAAGACCGGCTCCTGCCACCCGCGACACCAACCGCTCCGCCTGAGCCGCCAACGCCTGAGCAGAACGCCCGGACACCACCCACGGCACCACCACACCCGTGCCTGAACCTGCACCCACACCCACACCCGCACCCGAGGTGTCCGTCAGCCCAGGCAACGATGCCGGGGCGGCCTGCTCGGCCTCCTCAGCGCGCTCGGCCTCCTCGGCCTGATCCGGCTCCGCAGCCCGCGCCACCATCAGATGTGCATTCGTCCCGCCCATGCCGAACGAGGAGACCCCCGCAACGAGTTGCCGACCCTCCTGCGCCGTCCATGCGTCCGTCTCCGTCTGTACCCAAAGGTTCAGGCTGTCGAGGGGGATGTCGGGGTGGGGTGTCGTGAAGTTCAGGCTCGGGACGAGGTGGCCGTGTCGCACGCACAGCGCCACCTTCAGCAGTCCTGCGATGCCGGCGGCGCCTTCCAGATGGCCTATGTTCGTCTTGACCGAACCCACTCGCAGCGGAGTGCTGCGTCGTGGTGCGGTACCGAGTACGGCGCCGAGCGATGCCGCCTCGATGGGGTCACCGACCTTGGTGCCGGTGCCGTGCAGCTCCACGTAATCGACGTCACCGGGGTGGACGCCGGCCCGTTCGCAGGCCAGGCGCAGCACCTCTTCCTGCGCGGAGGCGTCCGGGATCGTGAGGCCGGGTCCGCCTCCGTCGTTGTTGACCGCCCCGCCGCGGATCAGGCAGTGGACGTGGTCGCCGTCCGCCACTGCCCTGGCGAGTGGTTTGAGGACGACGAGGCCGCCTCCCTCGCCACGTACGAACCCATTGGCGCGGGCATCGAAGGTGTAGCAGAGACCGCTCGGGCTGAGCGCGCCGAGGCGGGCCATGGCGAGGGTGCTCCCGGGGGCGAGGTTGAGGTGAACCCCGCCCGCAAGGGCGACCTCGCAGTCTCCGCGACGCAGGCTGTCGCACGCGGCCTGGACCGCCACGAGCGACGAGGACTGAGCGCTGTCCAGGGTCATGCTGGGGCCGCGCAGGCCGAGGTGGTAGGAGAGGCGGTTGGCGATGAGTCCGCGGTTGAGACCGGTCGGAGTGTGGTGGTCAAGAGCCTCGGGGCCCTGTTGGTGCACGAGGACGGCGTAGTCCTCAACGGTGGCTCCGATGTACACCCCGGCCCGGTGGCCGTGGAGCCGCTCCGGACGGAGGCGGGCGTTCTCCAGGGCTTCCCAGCCGAGTTCGAGGGCCAGCCGCTGCTGGGGGTCCATCGACTGTGCCTCACGGGGCGAGAGTCCGAAGAATCCGGCGTCGAATGCGGCGACATCGTCAAGGAATCCGCCCCGTGCGGGCTCGGAGACCCCTGACTGCGCGAGGAATTCCGCGTTCCATCGGTCGGCCGGCGCCTCGGTGACGGCGCTCCTGCCTTCGCGGAGCAGTTCCCAGAGGGCGTCCGGATCGGCCGCCCCGGGCAGGCGGCAGGAAAGGCCGATGACGGCGATCGGCTCGCCGTGCGTCGAGGACATCGTGGAGTCCGCGGTTTCCCACCCGTTCATCAATCGCACTCCCAACCCGAAACAGCACAGTCATGGCTTGAACTCACCGTTCCACAGCGCCGGGCACGGAAAGGACCGTCGAAGGCCACCACTAGGGGAACTCCTAGGCGAGGCGGTGGGCCTTCCGCACCGTCCTGAGCAGGGCTTCCCTCTCGGGACATCGCTCGTCCGGAGCGCTCGGCGCCCGGCCCGGAGGCATCGCTGCTCCCCTGGCGACCGGCTCGTAGCCGCCCGGCCGTCGGCGGACAAGGCGCAGAGACTAGGTGAATGCCAGAACTCCCCGGTGCAGGCTGCGAGGGGAGATGGCGGCCGACCGGTGCCGTACACACATCAGCGTGGAGGTGCGCAGCAATGCAAATGGACAGCGCAGCGGAGCCGTTGCACACATCCGGTTCCGCAGTGTCTTCCCGGCGGGCCGGTGCACTGCCCTCGCGGCTGGCTGTCTCCGCCCTGGCCACCGAAGGCGGGGTGATGAGCAATGACGCGTTCCACGCATGGTTCGAGGAGCGGCAGCGCACTCACGCGCTCCAGGTCAGCCGCATACCCTTCGAGGAGCTGCAGGGGTGGAACTTTGCTCCGGGAGACGGGAACCTGCGGCACGACAGCGGGCGGTTCTTCTCCATCGAGGGCATCCGGGTCCGATCCGACTACGGGCCGGTGGGCGCATGGTGCCAGCCGATCATCCACCAGCCGGAGATCGGTGTGCTCGGGATCGCGGTCTGCGAGATCGACGGAGTACTGCACTGTCTGATGCAGGCCAAGCCGGAGCCGGGGAACATCAACGGGGTGCAGCTCTCCCCCACGGTGCAGGCCACCAAGAGCAACTACACCCGGGTGCACGGCGGTTCCGCCGTTCCGTACATGGACTGCTTCATCGACGCCGATCCGGGGCGGGTGCTGGCCGATGTGCTCCAGTCCGAACAGGGCTCGTGGTTCTTCCGGAAGCGCAACCGCAACATGGTGATCGAGGTGGGCCCCGAGGTCGAGGCGGGCGAGGACTTCTGCTGGCTCACTCTGGGCCAGCTCGGTGCGCTGCTGCGCCACCCCGATCTGGTCAACATGGATGCCCGTACGGTGCTTTCCTGCATCCCTGACTGGCGGGCGGGCTCGGAGACGGCCAACTCCGGCCTGCACTCCGATACGGAGATCCGCAGCTGGGTCACGACGCGACGGGCCCGGCACGAGATCACCACCGAGCCACTGCCCCTGCGGGAGACGGAGGGCTGGCGCCGCTCGGAGAAAGCGATCTCACATGAGAGCGGGCTCTTCTTCAGTATCGTCGCCGTTGATGTCAGCTCGCACCGGCGTGAGGTTCCTACCTGGTCACAGCCACTGCTCGAACCGCATGGCCTGGGGGTCGCCGCGCTGCTGGTGAAGCGGATCCGCGGGGTGCCGCACGCCCTGCTGAGCGCGCGGGTCGAGCCGGGTTTTCTCGATGTGGTGGAACTCGGGCCCACCGTGCAGTGCACTCCGGAGAGCTACGCCCGGCTTCCCGCCGAGGACCGTCCCCGGTATCTCGATGTGGTGCTGGACCGCCGTCCGGAGCGGACGCTGTTCGATGCCGTGCTGTCGGAGGAGGGCGGCCGGTTCCGTCACGCCCGGAGCCGCTACCTGATCATCGAGGTGGGCGACGAGTTCCCGACCGGGACGCCCGCGGGCTTCCGTTGGGCGACGCTATGTCAGATCAGTGAACTTCTGAAGTACAGCCACCATCTGAATGTGCAGGCCAGGACCCTGGTCGCGGGGATGAGGACGCTGCCGTAGCCGGGCGGGGAACGGCGCTCCGGGGTGAGCCCCGGAGCGCCGGCCTCGTCCAAGGAGACCGCACCGGCGCCGCCACGGCCACGCTCTGTGCACCCGAGGGCGCCCGGCCGGTGACGAAGCCTCAGATTTTCCGCAAGATTCTCACGTCGCACCCGTTGTGCGTGCGAAACACCGGTCACCTCGTGACGGCCCGGCGGCCTCGAAGCCGAATTCTTCTCTGCCCTCACCGTGCGCTCCCTGGCGCCGAGGCCGCTCAGAGCCGTAGCCACTCCGAGCCCGAGTCCTCCCGCGAAAGATTTCATGACGGACGCCGCTCGCAGGCAAATTTGTTTCCCCGGGGCCCCTACTGCCGAGTACTTCCGCACGGCCCGCCCCCGCGTCGCGCGGGCCGCTCTTGCTTTGCTTCACCAGTGCCTCATTGCGCACCCCTGAGAGGGTTTCCCGGAACGATGTGGCAACCTTGACACGGCGAATGACGAAATACCCGGGACCCGCGCTTCTGTTGGAAGGTGAGCGCCGACAGAAATGACAACAGAAACCAACTGGCTGCCATATACACCGTGTGCTCGGCGTGAGCGGCAGAAACCCGGCAGGCTTCCTCGACCGTGCCGCCGGCCGGATTTTTGCGCTTCCTGCCCCTCCGCCGGCGCCCTCGCGTCGGCATGCCCGTATCGGTACGGCCCCTGTGCTCCGTAGCGGTACGCGCTCCGTGCTCTGCGCGCCCACGGTGGTGCGGCCGGGAAGTCCGCCGGTACCGCCTGCCCTGCTGCCCGCACCGCGTGCCACACCCTCCGCACCGGCCGCTACGACGCCCTCTCGCGGTCTGAAGGGACCTGAACCTGATGTTGCTGGACCGCGAGGCTGAACTCGTGCTGACGGCCACCGCCCTGAGGAGCGGACGAGGGGCCCTGGTGCTGGCCACCGGTCCCTTGGGGGTCGGCAAATCAGCCCTCCTCGACGGCATCGGCGAACTCGGGGCGGCGCAGGGAGCCCAGCACCTGCGGGTGAGCGCGGCTCCGATGGAGCGGGACTTCTCCTTCGGGGTGGCCCGCCAGCTCCTGGAACCGGTGCTGCGGCACGCCTCGCCGGAGGAGAGGGCGCGGTGGGAACCAGGGGTCGTCAGTCGCGCTCGGCGCGCGTTCGACGCCGGCCGGCCCGACGGAGCAGCACCGGACGCCCTGGACGGTCTCACCGCACTCGTGGAGAACATGGCTCGTGACCAGCCCGTTCTTATGCTCGTCGACGAACTGCAGTGGGCGGACTCGGCGACCCTCCGGTGGCTGCGGCACCTGGGCGAGCGGCTGTCCGCCCTGCCGGTCGTGCTCGTGTGCGCCGTCCGCGAGGGCGACTCCCTGACCGGGCATCCTGCCGTCCAGAGCGTCATCCGGCACGCCACGCACGTCCTGCGCCCGGGGAACCTCACTCTGCACGACTCCCACGAGATGATCCGGCGGTACTACGGGGAAGCGGTGGACGCGGCATTCGCGCTGGCCTGCCACCAGGCCACCGGCGGCAATCCCCTGCTCCTCACCTGCCTTCTGGAAGATGCGGCCCCCCGGAGCCTCCAGCCCACCGCGGGCCACGCGGAAACCGTCGCCGCACTCCGCCCGGCCTCGCTGCAGCATCGGCTGCTGCAGCGCCTGGACGCTCAATCGGAGCAGGTCAGGAGGACCGCCCGAGCCGTGGCCGTGGTGGGTGACGACACCAACCCCGAGTTGCTGAGCAGGCTGGCCGACCTGGACACCGCGGGGCGGGACCATGCCCTGCGGCAACTGGCGGACCTCGGCCTGACGACCGGCATGCAGTGCCCCCGGTTCGTCCACTCCCTCGTGCGGGAGTCGGTGGTGGAGGGCATCCCGCTGAAGGAACGGACCGCCATGCACGAGCTGGCGGCGGAGTTGCTGCACCGGGCCGGCCGCCCGCCCGAGCAGGTGGCAAGGCACCTGATGGCGCTCACGGCGCCGACGTTCCCGTGGGCCACCCAAGTGCTGCGCTCGGCAGCTTTCACCGCGCAGCGCAGGGGTGCCCCCGAGATTGCCGCACGCTATCTGCGACGGGCTCTGCTGGACAGCCTGCCGGACAGCGACCGGGCGGACCTGCTGGTCGACCTGGCCACCTCGGAACGGAGTTTCGCCCCGTATGCGTCCGTCCGGCACATCGCACAGGCCGCTCTGCTGTGCGACGGACCGCGACAGCGCGCCCAGGCCGTGGTCCGGCTGGCGCCCAGCTCCTTCTCCTCGACGCTGTTGCCGGTTCACGAGCTGCTGCGGGAGACGGCGGACGCGCTGGGCCCCGAGCACCTGCTGCAGGGGCCGGACCGGGAGCTGGCGCTGCGCCTGGAGGCTCGCATCCGGCAAGCGGCCCTGCCCGATGCGGAGCAATTGGCCGATTCGACGGCCCGCCTCGTCGGTCTGGGCCCCGAGCCGAGGACCGGCACCGTGGCCGAGCGGGAATTGCTCGCCCCGCTGCTCGGCGCCGCGACGTTCTCCAATGCGCTGCCTGCCGATGAGGTGGCGCAGCAGGCGAACCGGGTCCTGGCGTGCGAGCCGGCCTTGCCCTCGCATGTGCACACCACATTGCCTCTGGTGGTGGCATGTCTCGTGGCCGCGGACTCGGTCGAGAGGCTGGGTTCCTGGCTCGATGCGGCCCAGCAGAACGCGGTGGGCCGGCAGTCCCGCGTGGAAGAGGCAATGATCGGCACCGAGCAGGCGCTCGTCTCGCTGGCCCGTGGCCGTCTGACGCAGGCCAAAGGGCAGGCGCTCGCGGCCTTCGAGCTGGCCGGGGCGAAGCACGAGGAGGTCTTCACGCTGTCCTCGATGACCCTGGCCTCGTGCGCGATCCTGACCGGGGACGACCAGCTCGCCGATCGACTGCTCGCCGTCAAGTACCGGGCGGAGGACGAGCCGTACGTGTCGTCGGGGCTGTCCATGCTGAAGGGGCAGAGCGCAGCCCGGAAGGGCGACCTGGAATCGGCCCTGGACTACTTCCTCGGTGCCGGGCGGCGTCTTGAACAGTGTGGATGGCTCAATCCGGCGCTGCTCCCCTGGGCCTCGGCCGCCGCGTTTCTCCACCTCTACCTCGGTGAGCGCAAGCCGGCCGTCGAACTGAGTGCGCTGGAGGTGGAACGGGCCCGTGCCTGGGGTGCACCGGGGCCGCTCGGCCGGGCGCTGCGTGTGCACAGCCATATGGTCGAAGGCCCGGACAGCACCGAAGTCCTGCTGGAGGCCGTGGAGGTGCTGCGGCACTCCGCCAACCGCTTCGAGCGGTGCCAGGCCCTGCTGGATCTCGGCCGGCAGGTCGGCCCGGCCGACGCCCGTGGCCGGGCGGCGCTGCGCCATGCCCGTGAGGAAGCCGCCGAGTGTGACGTCCCCTGGCTGGCCCGCCGCGTGGAGGAGTCGCTCGCCGGGGCTCCACCGGACCCCGAGGCCACGCGCAGTCAACTGACCCCCGCGGAACGGAAGGTGGCCGAACTCGCCGCCTCGGGACTGACGAACCAGTTGATCGCCGACAAGTTGAACATCACGTGCCGGGCCGTGGAAAAGCATCTGACAAGTTGCTATCGAAAGGCGTCAATTCCAGGACGGGCGCACCTCGCCACGGCATTGCGAGAACTCGACCGGTAGTCCGCCCCCCTTGTCATGGCCGTGTCCTACTGACCGGCACGCCCTCTCCTTTGCAACAGGCGTCGCTTGGCGGGACGCCGGCTGCGCTCAACAATCTCACCATGACAAAGAGTCATTACTACCGCACCGTATTGACACCGAACCACCGCACCGAAACACCACAGTGTTTTGCGATTTGCCACATCTCGCGTTGACTCCCGGGATTCGGCATTCCTACGCTCTGAGCAACGGAATACCAATGCAATGAAAGGCACTTCGCTCCACATACCGAAGGAGCGGGGACGACCAATGCCTCCTTCGACGGCCGGGTTTCCCGGTACGTCGACCGAGAAAGACGGTAGCTCCCTTGACATCCCAGCACGACGCCGACCCGATTCCTCTGGCGGCGGCACCTCACCCCCCCCCCCCCCACCTCCCACGTGCGTCCGAGCAACCCGCCCCCGGGGAAAGGCGGCGCCCGCTCCCGCACCAACAAGCCTGTATGGCGAGCCTTGATGCCTCACTGGCGATCGTGGCCGCCGACGCCGACTTCTTCCACCTGTTCGGCCAGGACTCCACAGAAGCCTGTGGCCGTAGCCTCTACTCGCTTCTGCACCCCAGCGCACCGGCTCTGCTCAACCGGCACTTCGCCCGTCTGGCTGAGGGACACCGCCCACGGTTCGTGGAACGGATGGTGGGGATCCGGGGCGAAACAGTGCCGTTCTCGGGCGAACTCACCGGCATTGCGGTGCGCAGCGTACCGGAGCAGGAACCGTCCTTCGTCGTGGTCGTCCGGCCCGACGACGAGTCGGCGTCGCTCACCGGCCAGGACGATGCGCCGGTCAGCCGCAAGCAGTTGCTCACCGAACTCGACGCACAGATCCTCGCAGGCGTGGCCAGTGGCGCCTCGACGGTGCAACTGGCCGCCCGGCTCTACCTGAGCAGGCAGGGCGTGGAATACCACGTCGGCCTGATGCTGCGCAGACTCAAGGCGCCCAACCGCGCCGCGCTGGTCGCACGGGCGCATTCCATGGGGATGCTCACCATCGGCAGTTGGCCGCCCAGGGTCCTGCCCGAGTTCGTGAAGGACACCGACAACCGGCGCAGGCGCAGCCGCAGCCAGGCGGACACTCCCGGCAGCACCCGGCGGCCGTCCTCCGCGCGCCTCGCCCACCGTTCGACCCACCCCGGGACACGGACCGCACCGGCGACGGCGAACTCCCGGGCCTCGTAGGGGTTCAGCGGGGACCGGCACGGCGATGGGGCGTCCCGGACGGGGCGCCCCATCGCTGTCCGCCGACCACTCCCGCCGCCGTACGCCGAGGCCCCTCGGCCCCGCACCGGGGCGGCCGTCCATCGCCCCCATCGAGGAACCGCCCCCGGACTCTAGGGAATTCCTCACCTTCCTTCGGTCACGATAGAGATGCCGTCGTCAGCGTGCCTGCTCCGGGCCATGGGCCCCCGCGTCCCCGAGAGTCACGCTGCACGACGGCGAGGCCGGCACCGCGTGCACCCGGCCTGTAGCGCACCGGCTCCGCGAGGGCACTCCCCCCTCCTTGCGGAGCCGGTGTTGCGCGGTACCGCGGTGGATGAGCCCGGGCACCGGCCCATCGCCCTTTCCCTCCCGGTCGGCTGAGACCATGTCAGCTCACCGGATCCCGGCAGTGGCCGGAGGGGGCCGCCACGCCGCCCCTCCCGTGCCGGGTCCGGCCCCGGGTGACACCCCCGGAGTCTCCCCTACCCTCCAGATGGGAGAAGCTGGAGAAAGCGTCCCTACGAGGACGGGGCAAGGAAGTGGTCATGGACAGGCAACAGCCCCGCGTGCCCGAGCGTCGCCGCGTGGCACGCGGGGTCCGCGCGGGAACGGACCGGCCGTCGCCCGGCGGCCGCCCGCACGCCGGGCCCCTGCTCACGGCGGACCGCCCGGCACGACCGTGCCGGGGTGCAGGTGCGGACAGAGGAGACTCCCGATGACCGACGGGATACCCACCGACGCGTTCGAATGCCGGCGGGACCGGTTGACACTCGTCAATCGCGAGGAGGAAATGTCCTCCCTTTCCGCTCTTGTGCAGGACGCCCGCGCCGGATCAGGCGGTATCGCGCTGCTGGAGGGCGTCGTCGGCATCGGTAAGAGTCTGCTGCTGAGCAGGCTGGTTTCCGCTCCCACCGTCGAGGGTCTTCGTGTGCTGGAGGCGCGCGGCGACGCGCTGGAGCGCGACTTCCCGTTCGGAGTCGTGCGCCAGCTCTTCGAACCGCTGCTGGCCGGCCTCGACGAACCGCAGCGCACCCGGCTGCTGACCGGAAGTGCCCGGACGGCCGCGCAGGCGCTCACCGGTGTGACGCTCCCGTGCAACGCCGTGCTCGCCACCGAGGACATGTCGTACGCCGTACTGCACGGGCTGTACTGGTTCACCTGCAATCTGGCGGCGGAGTCGCCGATCGTCATCGTCGTCGATGATGCGCACTGTGCCGATCTGGCCTCGCTGCGTTTCCTGGCCCATCTCGCCCGCCGGATCGAGGGACTTCCGGTCCTGCTCGTCCTGTCCCGGCGCACCGGCGACGAGGCGACGGACGCCGGGCTCCTCAGCGACATCGCAGGACAGCCGCTGTGCCGGGTGCTGCGGCCCGGCCCGCTGACCGGCGACGGGGTCGGCCACCTCGTACAGTCCGTCTTCGGCCATGCGGCGGAGGACGAGTTCCACGACGCCTGCTTGGCGATCACCGGCGGCAATCCACTGCTCGTCCACTCCCTGCTGACCGTCCTGCGGCTCGGCGGTCACCTGCCGACCGTAGACGGTCTGCAGCACGTCACCGCGAACGACGGTGCCTCCTTCCACGGGGCGGTCCGGTCCATGCTGCAGGGACAGCCGGAGTCCGCCGCGGCGGCGGCCCGCGCCCTGGCTGTCATGGGCGACGAAGCCCCGCCGGAAGTGTGTGCACGGCTGGCCGAACTGGATGACGCGACCCACAGTGCCGCGATGCGGACACTGCGGTCCAACGGTCTGGTCTCGGAGGCCGACGACGGCCGGGCGTGGTCCTTCAACCACGGCCTGATCAGGGAAGTGATCGTGGCGGACATGCCACCCGAGCGGCTCGCGGAGGCGCACCAGCGCGCTGCCCGTCTGATGCTGGACGCAGGGGCGCGCGCCGAGCAGGTGGCCGGCCACCTGCTGGTGACCCCCCTGCCGGTCACCGGGGACTGGGCGGTCACCGTGCTGCGGGAGGCCGCCCGGGAGGCGTCGTTCCGTGGTGCCCCGGCGCTGGCGGTGCAACTGCTGCGGCACTGTCTGCCCGAGGAGGGGCACCCACCCGCGGACCCGTCCGTACTCGTGGAACTGGGCCTGGCCGAGGCCGGTGTGGACCCACAGGCGAGTGTCCGGCATCTGCGGGCGTCCATGGCGCATGTGCACGAACCGCCCCTGCGCTTTCGGCTGCTGAACTCGCTGGCCGGCGGTCTGATCCGCAGTGGCCAGTCGCTTGAGGCGGTGCGGCTGCTCACCGAGCAGGGACCGACGGTCCGCGACCCCGACCTGCAGCTTCTTCTGGAGGGCCAGCGGCTCATGGCTTCGGCCGAGGGTCTGCAGAGCTTCGCAGTGACCTTGCCGGAGTATCCGTTCGACATCGCTCTGCCCGGTGACACACCCGGTGAGCGGGCGCTGATCGCCGCACGTGCCGGCCTCAGCTCGGTTCGTGCGGACCGGGCACAGGAGTCGGCCGCCGCGGCGCGCACGATGCTGGAGCGCAGCGTGCCCGGCATCGACCCGCCGTTCTTCCAGGCCACGGCGGCGACGGCGCTGCTGTACGCGGGACTGACGGACGAGGCGGACACTGCATTTCAGCGCGTCATCGACGCCACCCGGCAGGGCCAGCGCCTGCTGCTGTACGGGCTGTGCCTGGCGCTGCGGGCCGAGACACGCTACCGCCTGGGGGAGCTGTCCGAGTCGCTGGCGGCCACCCGGTCGTCGCTGAACGTGGTGCCGCCCAGGCTGTGGGGCCGCACCCTGGCGCTGCCCATTGCGACGCAGATCCACGCGTTGATCGATTCCGGTGCACTCGACGCCGCCGATGCCGCGGCTGCGCAGGCCTTCCCGTCGACGAGCCTGGACACCTGGCAGTGGAACGAGTTCCTGTGCGCGAGGGGGCGGCTGCGGCTCGTCCGTCAGGACCCGAAGGCGGCACTGACGGACCTCCTGGAGTCCGGCAAACGGCAGCATCAGTGGACCCGGACGAGTCCTGCCGTGTCGTCCTGGTGGGTCTGGGCCGGTCGTGCCCACCTCGCCCTGGGAGCCGTCGCGCCGGCCCGGGAGCTCGCGGAGGAGGCGGTGGAACGAGCCCGCACGGGAAATCTGACCGATGCGCTGGGCACCGCTCTGCGGCTCCTCGCGGCGACGGAGGGCGCCTCCGGGAAACTGGGCGTCCTGGAGGAAGCGCGGTCCGTCCTCCAGAACTCGCCGGCGCGGCTCGAACGGGCCCGTGTACTGGTCGACCACGGCTCTGCGCTCCATGCGCACGGACACACGGAGGCGGCCCGGGAGGTGCTCCGCCAGGGGCTCGATCTGGCGTACTCGCTCGGTGCCGTGCGGCTGCGCGCCCGGGCCAGTGAAGCACTGCTGGCCACCGGTGCCCGTCCGCGCCGGGTCACCTCAAGCGGCGTGGAGTCGCTCACCCCGAGTGAGGGCCAGGTGGCACGCATGGCGGCGGCCGGCGACACCAACCGGGAGATCGCCGAGGAGCTGTTCGTGACCCAGCGCACCGTCGAGCAGCATCTGACGTCCGTGTACCGCAAGCTCCGGGTGTCCGGGCGCCGGAACCTCGGCTCGTTCTTCGACACCGGCCGGGCGGCCAGGTGACGTCCTGGCCGTAGGGCGGGTACGCGCCGTCCCGTCCCGGCATCGGCGGTCTCGCGCGCCTTGCCCGACGGGCGCCGGACACAGCCGGCTGTGGTGTCGCGGCCCGTCACCGCGGTAGCTCCGTCGCCATGGCGGGCCCGTACGCCGGGCTCGCCCGGTCGCCCGCGGCGGCAGGTAGGGCGATGGCGGTCATGACCAGACCCGCCCGCACGGTCCAGCGGCCCCGGAACCCGGACAGCACGGAATCACCCAGCTGCCATCCGGGCACCAGGAGCCGTGCGGTGAAGGTCCCCTCGTACGGGTCGAGGGAAATGCTTGCGTCCTCGAACCCCAACGGACGCCCGGTCATCGGGAACCACGCCTTGTATACGGACTCCTTGGCGCTGAACAGGATCCGGTCCCAGGGCAACGGCGTCGTACCGCAAGGGGTTCGGGGCAGTACGGCGCGCTCCCCGGGCAGCGTCACGGCCTCCAGGATCCCGTCCGGCAGCGGCTTCGCGGGCTCGGCATCGGCGCCCAGGGCGAGCACCTGCGCGGACCGTGCGACGACGGCGGCGGCGTACCCCTCGCAGTGGGTGATCGCGCCGACCAGACCGGCCGGCCACTGCGGTTCCCCGCGTGGCCCCGGCAGGATCGGTACCGGCGGTGAGCCGAGTTCGGCCATCGCCCGGCGGGCACACCAACGGCCTGCCGCGAACTCGCGTTTGCGCTTGCCGACCGCGCGCGAGACAACGGGCTCCTCCTCGCGCAGGAGCGCCCCGTCCGGCGGTTCGCCGGACAGCTCCGCCACGGAGACCGTCTCCGGCAGTAACTCGTCGATCATCACGGTGTCTCCTGTCATGGCACCTGTGGGGCGCGCCTCGCCGGGCGTCGACACGAAGCAGTGCCGCATGGTGCAGCGGAAGTTGAGACTAGGTCGTCATCACGGGCAGCACCACCGAAGCGGGCGGCCGCGCCTCAAGTACCGGGAAAACGACCAGACTTTCCGGGTGGTTGCACGGTCGTGCGCTCCCGTTGGCGGGCGGATGTGCCGGCCCTCGGCTGCGCCCGGCGCCCAGCTCCGTATCGAGGTCGTCGTACTGCTCAACGCCCGCCGCCGAGTCCGGCACGGCGCTGCCGCATCCAGCCGCCACCGACCGGCCCGCGCCGTCGCATTGGCGGCGATTCGGAGCGGCGCTTAGCGTGGGAGGGGAGCGCGGTTCGCACACATCGTCCGGTGGGCCCGCGCGGCCGGACCGCCCTCGATGTGGAGGACCGGGATGGAATCTGTCTCCTTCCTGCTCGTGGCCGTGATCCTCACGGCCCTGGCCTTCGACTTCACCAACGGATTCCACGACACCGCCAACTCGATGGCCACCTCCATCGCCACCGGGGCACTGAGCCCCCGGGTTGCCGTAGCCGTCGCGGGTCTGCTCAATCTGGCCGGAGCCTTCCTCTCCACGGAGGTGGCCAAGACGATCTCGGGCGGCATCGTCCACGACAGCGAGGTATCCCTGGTGATGATCTTCGCCGGGCTGATCGGGGCAATCCTGTGGAATCTCGTCACCTGGCTCCTCGGGCTGCCGTCCAGCTCGTCCCACGCCCTGTTCGGCGGGTTGATCGGCGCGGTGTGGGTGGGGGCCGGAGGTTCCGCGGTGCGCTTCGGCGCGATCATCGAGAAGATCGTGATTCCTGCGGTGGCCTCGCCCGTGGTGGCCTGCGTGGTAGCGCTGCTGGCCACCTACCTCGCCTATGTGATCACCCGGAGGACCTCGGCGCGCGCCGTCGGTAAGGGCTTCCGCGTGGGTCAGATCGGATCGGCGTCCTTGGTGGCGCTGGCTCACGGCACGAACGACGCCCAGAAGACGATGGGGGTCATCACCCTCGCACTCATCTCTAGCGGAGCGCTCGGCCATGGTGCGGGGCCGCCCTGGTGGGTGGTGCTGAGCGCGGGCCTGGCGATCTCCCTGGGCACCTACGTGGGCGGCTGGCGGATCATCCGGACCATGGGCAAGGGGCTCACCGACATCCAGGCCCCGCAGGGCTTCGCCGCCGAGACCAGTGCGACCGCGGTGATCCTCGCCTCGTCGCACATGGGGTTCGCGCTGTCGACCACCCAGGTGTGCACGGGCAGCATCCTCGGCGCGGGCCTGGGCCGCAAGCTGGCACACGTGCGCTGGGGAGTCGCCGGGCGGATCGCGGTGTCCTGGCTGCTGACCCTGCCGGCCGCGGCCGCCGTGGGGGGCCTGGCAGCCTGGGTGGCCGACCAGGGCAACGCGGGGGTGGCCCTGGTGGCGGGCGTCGCGCTGGCTGCCGCGGCGGGCTTCTACGTGCTCTCGCGCCGCCGTCCGGTGAGCCCGGAGAACGTCAATGACGTGCCGGCCCCCGCTGCGGAGCCCACTGTCAAGTCGGCCGCCTGAGTGAGCCGGCTCGACCGGGCGGGCCGTCGTCGGGGAAGGCACGGCGGAAGGGACAGGAGATGGACATCGACTGGGGCACTCTTGCCGGGGTCTCCGGTGTCAGCCTCGGGATCACCGTGGTGGTGGTCGTGATGTTCTCGCTCGGACTGGCCGCGTGGGCCCGCGCCGGCCACGGAGAGCCCGCCCCCGACGTGCCCCGGGGCCGGCACCGGAAGGTGGCGGCAGTCGCGGCCGTGCTGTGCTTCGCCGCCTGCCTCTCGGTAGCGGCCTACGGGATCGATCTGATCGTTCCCAGCTGACCCTGCCCCGGCCGCTCCACTCGCCCGGTATCCGATGTGCCCCGCATCCGGCCCGGGGACGTGACGCCGGTCCTGTCGAGGTCGCTCCCTGACCGCGGACAGCGGCCCGCAGCAGCTGGCCGCGCTGTCGTCCGTGGCTTGAGGAGCACCAGCGCTGTGCTTGAGGAGCACCAGCTCTGCCGGCCCGGATCGCTACCTGGCCGTGACGAGCGCCGAGAGGAAGAGAACATGACCGCCTCGTACGCATCCATCAGCACCACGCTGGACGGCAACGTCCTGTTCGCCACTTTCCACGCCCCGCCGATCAACCTCATCGGTCCCGAGGTCGTGCGCGACCTGGTCGGACTGCTCAAGGAACTCTCTTCCTCGGCTACCGCACGGGTGGTGGTCTTCGACAGCGCGGATCCCGACTTCTTCTTCCCGCACGTCGACCTGACCAAAGTGCCCGAGTACACCGCTGAGGCCGCGAAAGCCGGCGGCCCGGGCGACGCCTCCCTGGGGATGCTGTTCCGCAAGCTCAGCGAGATCCCAACCGTCACCATCGCCAAGCTGCGCGGCCGAGCACGGGGTGCGGGCAGCGAGTTCCTCCTCGCCTGTGACATGCGCTTCGCCTCCCGCGAGAACGCGGTCCTGGGCCAGCCCGAAGTCGGCATCGGCACTTCGCCCGGCGCGGGAGCGATCCAGCACCTCACCCGTCTGCTGGGCCGGGGCCGAGCGCTCGAAGCCGTGCTGACGTCGGCCGACTTCGATGCCGAACTCGCCGAACGCTACGGATGGATCAACCGCGCGGTGCCCGACGCCGAGCTGGACGCATTCGTAGCCGGCCTCGCCGCGCGCATCGGGGACTTCCCCCGCGACGGGCTGATCGCGGCCAAAGCCGCCGTCAACGCCATCAGCCTGCCGCCGCTGGCCGACGTACGCGCGGATGCCGCCCTGTTCCAGCAGCTCGTTCGGGGGGAGTCAGCGCAGCAACGCACGGCAGAGCTGTTCGAGCGGGGCTTCCAGACCCGTGGCCGCACCGAACTCGACCTCGGCGACGCACTGGGCGACTTGAAGGACGTCGGCCGATAACGACATCCCACGTCTCTTCCCCTAGCCGGCTAAATCCCAAGCCGGTTGTACCGGTGAAGGCCGCCGACTGGACTGCCCATCGGGAGCATGGCGCATCGTTATGCAGTCGGGAGGATTTCACAAAGGGCGCCTGGCACATCTGGGATTGCGATGCAAGCCGTCGGCGGGAATACTGATGAATACGGGCAGGGAAGGCCCGGAAGCGCGCTGCGTGTGGACATTTGCGCCTCACGCAGCGTTTCCCTGGCTCAAGCTCCCGGAACGCGGGGGGACGCCGTGAACTCAATGAGCTGTGGAGAAACACGGGTTCACGGGCCGCGAGCATGGCAAGGTTTCGAGCCGCCTTCGCTGACGATGTATTCCTCATCGAGGTCCGCGAGTCAAGAAGCGGCATCAGATTGCGCCCCGATTCGGATAGCGCGAACGGATATCGGCACGTTCGCGAGCCCCCGTCTCGCAGCATCTTCGAGGCCAGCCCTCACCATCGGGGACCAGCCTCGAAGTTGACCCATGGGCCGCTAGAAACGGCCTCCACGACCGAAACCGCCACCTCGGCCAAAGCCGCGTCCACGGCCGAAGCCGCGTCCACGGCCTCGCCCATAACGGCCTCCACGTCCACGACCGTATCCACCTCGGCCGTAGTCGCCCCAGTCGTCACCGCCGCCATGCCTGCGGGGGAATACGCTTCGGAAGCTCATCGTGCCTCCTCGGATCTCTGATGGTCGTCCAGCCGTCCAGCTGAACCACTTCCCACGCTACGCCGCGACACGCGTCGAAATCAAACGGGAAAAGGCTGAAAGTTAAGGCAAATTTGGCGTTTTTTCATGTACTCAACGTGGCCACTGGTTGCTCTCCGGATTCCAACTTCCCCTCTTGACCGGTCGAATTTCAGGCGTCGCGTTCTCATCCCGCCGTCGGCCCTCTCATATCGCGCATGCGAGGTACAGTCATCGAGACCAACACTCCATTCTCGGCACATCGGTGAGTAATGGTCAGGCGATATCGTCGGCACATTCGACGTCCGCGATCCGTGCCACTTGCTTCGCCACCACGGCCAACACCTTCGACGGAGATGGCAAGTTGGTGCTCTTCACCAAGCCGACGACGACCCTTGAACGTTCGAGGCTACGCCAGGGCGGTGGGCGGCTCGGCGGCGAACTCGACGTTTCGGGACCTGCGCAGCGCCCGGACGGCCTCGCGCCGGACCTTCCCTGATTCGGTGCGCGGCAGGTCGTCCACGAACTCCAGGAAGCGCACGAGCTTGGGCGCGGGCAGCTGTGTGTGCAGGTGCGCGAAGAGCACCTCGGCGGTGGCCCGGCTGGCGTTCCACCCGGCACCCAGCACCACGTACGCCTTGGGTACCAGTGCCGTGCCCTCGGACACCGGTACCACGGACAGTTCGGCGACGGCAGGGTGCAGCACCAACACATGTTCCAGTTCGAGCGGAGCGATCAGCGTCCCGTCCTGCCCCTCGAACACGTCCTTGCGACGCCCGAGATAGACGAGAGAACCGTCGCTGTCCCACCGGGCCAGGTCACCGGTTCGGTAGAGGCCGCCCGGGGTATGGCTGGTGGCGTTGTCCTCCGGGTCGAGATAGCCGCGCATCATGCCGACGGGTTCGTTGGCCAGGTCCAGGCACAGTTCCCCCTCCTGAGCCGGCTCGTCGGTGTCGGGCCGGACCACCACCAGCTCGTAGCCCGGTAGCGGATAGCCCATGGAGACCGGGTCCGCCGGAGAGGAGGCGGTGACCCCGGCCATGGCGGTGACTTCGGACTGCCCGAACCCGTTGCGGACGGTCACCCCGGCCAGCCTGCGGACCTGTTCGACCACATCACCCATGAGCGGTTCACCGACGCTGACCGCATGCCGCAACCCGGGCAGACCGTCGGGCAACCCGGTCCGGATCAGTGCCCGCCAGATGCTGGGCGGCGCGCAGAAGCTGGTGACCGTCCCGCTCCGGAGCACCTCCAGCAGCCGCTGCGGGGTCGCGTCGGCATTGTCCATGGACACCACGGTGGCCTCGGCGTTCCAGGGCCCGAACAGCGAGCTCCACGGGTACTTCGCCCAGGCCGGGGCGGAGACGTTGAGGTGCACATCCCCCGGCTTCAGCCCGTTCCAGTACATACTCGCCAGATGCCCGATCGCGTAGCTGACGTGCGTGTGCACCACCAGCTTCGGCCGCGAGGTGGAGCCGGAGGTGAAGTAGTAGAACAGCGGCTCGTCGGCCTCGGTGGGGCCCTCCGGCACGAAGTCGCCCTCGTGCTCGGCCGAAGCGGCGAAGTCGACCCAGCCCTCGTGTTCCCCACCCACGATGATCCTGGTCCGGAGCCCGTCCACCGCGAGCCCCGGCACGATCCGATGGTCGGCGATCACATGCCGGGCTCCGGCCCTGCCGATCCTGGTGCGCAGCTCCTCGGGCGAGATGGTGATGAAGGCGGGTGCGATAACGGCCCGGACCTTGATCAGGGCGAGCATCAGCTCCCACAGCTCGATCCGGTTGTCCATCAGCAGCATCACCACCTCGCCCCGGCGGATGCCCTGCGACAGCAGCCAGTCGGCGACCCGGTCGGAACGTCGGGAGAGTTCCTGGAAGGTCCGCTCCCCTTGTCCGACGATGCGCAGTGCCACCCGGTCGTTGCCCTCGGCGATCCGGTCGAACCAGTCGGTCGCCCAGTTGAACCGTCGTGGCCGGGGCCACCGGAACGCCTTGCGCGCGGCGTCCTGGTCGTCGGCGTGGTGCAGAAGGAGGTCCCGCGCGGCCCGGAACTCCCGGTACGCATCGTCTTGCCCGGACAACTTGTCCCCGATCACTGGAAGGTGTTGGACTCGGCCCGGCGCAGCACGCTGAGTGCTATCACGTCGGCGTCCCGGGAGAACGAGGTGGGCACGCCCGGCCGGCCGTTGCCGATCTGGGTGAACCAGCACACCCGCTCGGTCGGGATGCCCAGCGCGTAGAGGGCCCGGTGCGGCCGGCCGTCGGCGGCGATCACCCGACGCTCGGCCGGGGTGATGTGCAGTGCACCCGTTTCGAATGTCTCTTCGGTGTCGCCGTGCACGAAGTCGACGGCCATCCGCTCCTCGACCAGCTGCCGCATCAGCGGATCGGTGTTGCGTATCAGGCCGGCGGTCGGGATCCGGGAGTCGATGAGCACGTCGCAGTGCCTGCGCGAGCCCTCGACGGCCGGGGATTCCATGAAGAACCGGCCCTGCTCGGCGTCGCAGCCGTGCACCACATCCGGCCCTGCCACGTCGAGCACCCTGGCGTCGATCAAGGCGAGGAACTGCGCGGTGCGTTCCAGCGGCGGACCGGTGAACAGCGACGAGGTGCGCGAGGCGAACCGGCCGAGGAAGTCGGCCCGATGGGATCGCGGGGTCAGGCCACCGAAGTCCACGGCGTGCCGCAGCACTTCGCGGGAATCCCGGATGGCGTCCAGCGCGGCCTTGAGCGGACTGTCCACGTTGCCCTGACCGGCCTCCGCGATGTCGGCGAGCAGGATACGTCGCACCTCGGCGACCACGTCGGCACCGGAGTCGAACCGCTTGGTGTGCAACGGCCTGGACAGCTGGTCCAGGTCGACCGGCTCCGCGTCCGCGAGGCCGTGGCGCAGAGCCACCTCGCGCCAGCTCTCCGGTTCCGGGCCGAGTGCGCACAACTCGGCGCCGACCGACTCGGCACGCTCCGGCCCGTGCTGGGTCCTTGCCTGGGTGGTGTAGTAGACATAGTTGATTTCGGCCTGCAGCAAGGACAGCACGTCCCGGTCGAAGTCCAGGGCCGGGCCGCCCCGGTGCAGCGCGTTGTGCTCGCGCAGCCTGCCGATGGCGGCCGAGGTGAGGAACTTTGGTGCCGCGCGGTCGGCCACCCCTTTCTGGTTGCGGCCCCGCGAACGGATCGGCAGTCCGCTGCGCGAGCCCGCGACCACCCAGGGCTCATTGCCGCTGGGCACGTAGCACATCACCCCGTCGCCGTTCACCTTGAACTTCCCGCCACGACCGACGGTGAAGGACATCAGGATGTCGTAGAAGGAGAGGCCGAGCCCCACGACGCCGACCGCGGCACGCGGCGGGATCGACTGCAGTTCCAGGTCGGCGGCCGAATCCCCGCTGAGATAACGGAGTTCGGGCCGGTCCGCTGCGAACCGCGCCAGCTCGGACTGGTGCTCGGACAGCTCCGCTCGGGCGTGCCCGGTGGTGATCACCACCGCGTCGACGGTCACGGTGCGCTCATCGTCCGAAGTGGACACGCGAAGTTCGTAGCTGTTCCCGTTGTCCCGCAACGAGGTCACCTTGCCGACCATCTCGACGACCTCGCCGAGCCCCGGCACGGCACGCACCACCGAGTCGTACACGTACCGCAGGTACCGGCCGTAGGCGTACCTCGGTGCGTAGTCGTCACGGTCCAGACCGGACAGTGCCGGATCCGGCTGCGTGTGTAACCACTGCTGGAAGGACAGGCCGGCGCCCGGCCGGCATGGCTCGCCGTCGAAGACCCCGGAGAACATGCTGATCTCACCGACCACGGTGTTCATCAGGAAGCAGGTCTCCTGGTCGGTTCGCCAGATCCGGCCCGCTCCCAGTTCCACCGCGTCGATCAGCCAGATTCTGACGCTCGGCGGCTCCGCCTCGGCCGTCAGATTGGCCGCGATCCGCTCGAACACCGAGATCCCGCGCGGTCCTGTGCCCACGATCGCGATGTCCAGCACCGCGTCAGTCAGGTGTTCCACGACCTGTCCCCCCATCTGTCAGGCTCGCCTTCAGCGCGCTGCCGCGCCGAGGTCGTCCATGGCCGGCAAGCGTCCGAGCGAGGCGGCGATCAACTCGTCCGACGCCGCCATGTCGGTCATGTTCCCGCTGAGGAACTGCTGGTAGGCCGACAGGTCGAGCAGCCCGTGGCCGCTGAGGTTGAACAGGATGACCTTCTCCCTGCCCTCCTTCTTGGCCAACAGCGCCTCTTCGATCGCGCCCCGGATGGCGTGCGCCGACTCGGGCGCCGGAATGATGCCCTCCTCGTTGGCGAAGGTGAGGCCGGCCTCGAACACCGGGCGCTGCGGGTAGGCCACCGCCTCGATCAGCTTCTGGTGATACATCGCGCTCACCAGTGGGGCGGCGCCGTGGTAGCGCAGGCCGCCGGCGTGGATGCCCGGGGAGACGAAGGTGTGCCCCAGGGTGTACATCTTGGTCATCGGCGTGATGCCGGTGTAGTCGTTGTAGTCCCATGCGTAGCGCCCCTTGGTGAGCTTGGGGCATGCCTCCGGTTCCACCGCGACGAACCGGGTCTCCAAGCCCTCGCGCACCTTCTCGTGGAAGAACGGCAGACAGATGCCGGAGAAGTTGCTGCCCGCGCCGACCGAGCCGATCACCACATCCGGGAAGTCGCCGATCGCACGGAACTGCCGGACGGCCTCCTGCCCGATCACGGTCTGGTGCAGCAGGACGTGATTCTCCCCGCTGCCCACCGAGAGGTTGCAGCGCTCCACTTGGCGCGCATGCTCGAAGGCCTCCGCGTTGGCGATGGACAAGCTGCCGTCGGTGTTCGGGTCGCGGGCCAGCGCGGCGCGGCCCGCCTCGGAGTTCTCGTTGGGGCTGGAGATGACCTTGGCCCCGTTCATCTCCATCATGATCCGGCGGTAGGGCTTCTGGTCGTAGCTGACCCGGACCATGTAGACGGTGCACTCCAGGCCGAAGATGCGGCAGGCGACGGCGAGGGCCGAGCCCCACTGGCCGGCACCGGTGCCGGTGGTCAGGCTGGTGATACCGGCCTGCTTGTAGTAGTAGGCCTGGGCCAGTGCGGTGTTCAGCTTGTGGCTGCCGGTGGTGTTGGTGCCCTCGTACTTGTAGTAGATCCGGGCCGGGGTGTCGAGCAGCTGCTCCAGCCTGCGTGCCCGGTTGAGGGGGGTCGGCCGCCAGCGCAGGTACTCCTCGCGCACCGGCTGCGGGATCTCGACGAACCGCTCCTGACCCATGCTCTGCCGGTACATCGACAGCGGGATCTGCGGGGTGACCGTGCCGCCGCCCTCGCGGGCCTCCGGCCGTGCCTGGCGCAGCTTCGCCGCGTCCTCAACGCCGGTGAGGTCGGACAGCACGTTGTACCAGTGAGTGGGAACGATTTCTTCAGCGGTCAGCGAGGTTTCTGCCGAATTCACCATGCGTTTCCAACCCTCGTTTCTAGGAATTTTCCACGTGCGACTGGACCAACTTCACGAGATCCTCGACCCGCCGCAGTGCGACCTGAAATATCTCGCTGTCACCGATCGTGATGCCACATTCCTTCTCGACTCGGACGACGATTTCAAGAATGGTCAACGAGTCGATCCCGATCTCGCGCAACTCGTCATCAATCTTGATTTCGGCCGGTGCGGACGAACCGAGTACGGTTGCGATGATCTCGCATACCTGAGTGTCAACTTTCTCAGGAGACATCAAGGTAATCCCTCTTCCCTGGACAGTTCTTGGCCTTTCCGGCTGTTCCGCTAGGCCATGGGTCCCGTCATCACTGCGGTGCGCAGCCCGAGCAGCAGCAGAACCACCCCACTCACCCAGGCCAGCCCCACCCGCACCGCCGGCATGGCCAGCAAGCGCCTTGCCAGGCCGACCAGGGTGACGACCACCGCGTACCAGCCGGCGCTGATCATGATCTGCACGCTGGTCAGCGTGACCACGTCGGCGGGCGAACCGCCGCCGGCCGGCAGGAACTGTGGGATCAGCGCCAGGTAGACGGTGGCCATTTTGGGGTTGGCGGCACTGGTGACCAGCCCGGACCGGTAGGACCGCCACAGGTCCGCCGCGCCGTGCCCCTCGGGCGCCTGGTCCGGCTGGTGGCCGAAGTTCCGCCGGTTGCGCACCGTCATCACCGCGAGATAGCAGAGGTAGGCGGCACCCACCAGCTTGAAGGTGGTGAACACCAGCGGAGAGGTCTGCGTCAGTGCGGCCAGTCCGAGGGCGGAGGTCGCCGCCCACAGGAGCAGCCCGGTGCTGCTGCCGAGAATGGTCACCATCCCGGCCCCACGTCCAAAATGCAGCGTCTCATTCACCAACACCATGAATGACGGCCCCGGTGCGGCCACCATCGCGAAAATCGTCGCGATGAAGACCCAAGTCACCATGAGGCTGCCGCAATGTCCATCGTCATTCGATCGGAGAACGGAGCCAACACTTGTGCATCCAATCGAAACGACCCCCCTCCAATGATCTGAACATCCCCCCGGATCTTGATCACCACCATTGGCACGCTATCGGCTTTGAATGACCCAGGCAACAAGCTGGGAAAATAAGTTCCAGCCCGAGAGGGAAAGTTACGAGCCAGTAGGATCCAATTTTGGTCACCCCGAAGTGCGACCATGAGCTCGCCACGTCGGAGGTACTGCGGCAGCTAGTGCATATTCGGCCATCAGCAGGTCTTCGTCCGTGTGCTGGAGGCGTGTCCAGCACCACACTTGCGCTTCTCGGGGAACCAATCGAAGGCAGTGGACTATAAGCGTGTTGCAGAAGGCCGCGATCGGGCCGAACCGCGTGGTCGTCGCGCCTGAACCACCTGGGGTGACACCTGTGGTGATGAGGGCGGCCGCGCCGCGCGGTCAGGACCGCGCGGACGGCCGGGCCGCGGTGCCGCTCTTCAGCACTTGGCCGACCGGGGCCCGGGGGTAGGCAGGGGTGGCAGGCATGGCGCCAAAGAGGGCCCGCAGGCAGAGCGGTCCGGGGACGTGGTCGAGGACCTGGTCGATGTCCGGGGGCTCTCCCCGGGCGGCGGCAGGTTGGTTGCGCCGGAGGCGGGTGCTGTTGCCCGGGGTGACGGCGTTGGCCCGGTTGGCGACCTCTGCAGCCGCAGCCGGGTTACGCGGCTCCCCTGCCGCGGCGGACCCGGGCCGCCTTGCGGGCCTCGGCGAGCTTACGGGCCTCGCCGGCCTTGCGGGACTTGCCGCCGGTGCCGCGGGAGGCGTCCTTGCTGGTGCCCAGGCCGCGGAAGGGGGCGTTGGTGTTCTTGGCCCGGGGCGCGGCGGGCCCACCGTCGAGCGGGGTGCCGGAGGGAGCCTTGGCCCCGGTGATCCGGCTCAGCTCCGCCTCGCCCGAGCGCACCTTGGTGATCGTGGGCTCGATGCCGGCCTCGGCCATCAGCCGGCTCATCTCGTGGCGCTGGCCGGACAGCACCAGCGTGACGACGCTGCCGGACTCACCGGCCCGGGCCGTGCGGCCCGCGCGGTGCAGATAGTCCTTGGGGTCGGTGGGCGGGTCGACGTTGACCACGAGATCGAGGTCGTCGACGTGCAGGCCGCGGGCCGCGACATTGGTGGCCACCAGGACGGCGATCCGGCCGTTCTTGAACTGCGCGAGGGTGCGGGTGCGCTGCGGCTGGGACTTGCCGCTGTGCAGGGCCGCGGCGTGCACTCCGCTGGCCCGCAGGTGCCGGGTGAGCTGGTCGACCGCGTGCTTGGTGTCCAGGAAGAGCAGTACGCGGCCGTCGCGGGCGGCGATCTCCGTGGTGACGGCGTACCGGTCGGGGCCGTGGACGAGCAGCACATGGTGGTCCATCGTCGTGACCGCCCCCGCGGACGGGTCGACCGAGTGGACGACGGGGTCGTGGAGGTAGCGGCGGACCAGGTGGTCGACGTCGCGGTCCAGGGTGGCGGAGAACAGCATCCGCTGGCCGTCGCGGTGCACCTGGTCGAGCACCTCGGTGACCTGCGGCAGGAAGCCCATGTCGCACATCTGGTCCGCTTCGTCGAGGACGGTGATCCGTACCCGTCCCAGGCGGCAGGCCTTGCGCTCGATGAGGTCGTGCAGGCGGCCGGGGGTGGCGACGATGACCTCTGCCCCGTCGCGCAGCGCAGCGGCCTGCCGGCCGATCGACACACCGCCGACGACCGTGGCCATCCGCAGCCGGAGCCCGTCGGCATACGGCGCGAGCGCCTCGCTGACCTGTTGGGCCAGCTCCCGGGTAGGTACCAGGACCAGAGCGAGGGGCTGTTTCGGCTCCGCGCGCCGCCCGGCCGTCCGGGCGAGCAGCGGCAGACCAAAGGCGAGCGTCTTGCCCGATCCGGTGCGCCCGCGCCCCAGGACGTCGCGTCCCGCGAGGGCGTTGGGCAGCGTGGCTGCCTGGATCGGGAAGGGCTCGCGCAGGCCGAGCTCGGTGAGCGTTCGCAGCACCTCGGCCGGCAGGTCCAGGTCGGCGAACGAGGCGACCGGGGACACCGTCGGGGTGTCGGTCACCGGCCGGGCGTGGTCGCCGTGCGAGGTGCGGAGGCGGTCCGGGGGGTTCATGAAGAGCCTTCCGCATGGGGAACGTACCGAGGAAGGCCCGGCAGGAATGAGCAGCCGACGAAACAAGGGGACCGGACCGACGGAATCGCCGCGTCCCAAGCCGTCCAAAGGCTTGAGGGTAACACAAAGTGACAGTTCGAACGGCCCACGCCGGGTCACCCACCGGGATCCGGAGGGGACACGGGGAGGGAACTTCTGCCGCCGGGCGGCGGGGTCCTCCGCGTCCCCGCCATCGGGCCACAGCCGGACAATCAATGCGGCGGCAAGGACACGGGCGGCATGTACCACGAGCCCGGTGCCTGCCGAGGGAGGGGTTCTTCCCAGGAGTGATCTTCGGGTAAATGAACCGGAAGCCGTGGGGCAGGAGACCTGAACGATCTTCAACTCAAGGCTGGGAGACACTCGTTCATGGTGACGCCGATACGCCGGGAGCATGCCGCAACTCGCCGTCCTCGTTTCCGCATGCGGCAGTTGACCACGGCATTCGGTCTCGTCGTCAGCGGTGTCCTCGGCACCGGACTCGTCCTCAAGGCGCTCTTGCCGGGCTCGGCTATCCGCCCTGGGGCAGTCGCCCTTCTCGGCCTGGTGCTCGCCGCAACGGCCCTGGTCGTCATCCGGCGCAGAAATCGCGGCCCAGCCATACCGCGAGGGGCCGGTACCTCCTGTGCCCAAGCGCCCCCGGCCTCCCCCGAACTCAGCGTCCAGAGCGAGGAGGACCTGTCGGACGAGGACGTCTATCTGGCCGACGATGCCGACGTGGGGCCGGATGAATTCGAACGCATGGTGGCGCTGCTGTGTGAACGCGACGGGTGCCGGGAGGTCCGCGTCGTCGGCGGCGCCCATGACCTGGGTGCCGATGTTCTCGCCGTGACGCCCGATGGGCTCCGTCTCGTCATCCAGTGCAAGCAATACGCCGAAGCCAACCGGGTCGGGTCCCAGGACCTCCAGCGCTTCGGCGGAACCTGTTTCACCGTCCATGACGCCGACGTCGCCGCAGTCGTCACCACCAGTACCTTCACCGGGCCCGCAGTTGCCTACGCGGAGCAGAGCGGCATCCGGTGCCTCGACCACGACAAGCTCTTCGCCTGGGAAGCGGGCACCGGCCCCGCCCCATGGCAGGCCGGCGGCTGATCAAGGCGGCGCGCTGCTCCACCCGGGGATGGGGGCCGTTCAGTGCAGGAGGCTCAGGCCCGCACCCGAACGGCCCCGCACCCACGGGCGCGTGACACCACCTGCCCTTACGCAACCGACTCGTTCGCCGCGCAGGAGGACTCGGCTACGCCTCGGCGAGGAGGCATTCGCGCAGGGTGGCGTACGTACGGGTCAGGAGGCGGGAGACATGCATCTGGGACAGGCCCATTTCCTCGCCGATCTCGGTCTGGGTCATCTCCGAGCCGAAGCGGAGTTCCAGGAGAGTGCGCGCACGCTCGTCCAGCTGGGCCAGATGTGGCTTGAGGGCCTGGAGGTCCTCGGCCAGGGCGAGGGCGGGGTCCTCGTTGCCTATCAGGTCGGCAACGAGCCCGGTCTGCTGCTTGCTGCCGCCGGCTTCGATGGGCCGGTCGATGGAGCCGGCGTCGTAACCGTTGCAGGCGACCAACCCCTCGATGACCTCCTCCTCCCCCAGCCCCAGATGGGCCGAGAAGTCGGCGACGGACGGCTCGGGATTGCCGCGCCCTTCGAGCTCTTCGCGAGCGCGGGCAAGGTCCACGCGCAGCTCCTGCAGACGCCGCGGGACGTGCACGGACCAGGTCGTGTCACGGAAGAACCGCTTGATCTCGCCGGTGATATAGGGGATGGCGAAGGTGGTGAACTCGTTCTCCAGCGACACATCGAAGCGGTCGATGGCCTTGATCAGACCGATCGTGCCGACCTGCATGATGTCTTCCATCTCCTGCCCGCGGCTGCGGAAACGGCGCGCGACATAGCGCACCAGCGACAGGTTCATTTCGATGAGCGTGTTGCGCGCGTACTGGTACTCCGGGGTGCCTTCCTCCAGGTCCGACAACCGCTCGAAGAACAGCTTCGACAGGCGACGCGCGTCCTGCGGGGCGACGCGCTGAGCCTCCTCCACCTGCGGCACAGCCGACCGAGCAGCCTCATATGCGGTGCCCCTGTCCGAGCGATTCACCGAGATATGGGCCTGCGCCGCTGCCATTGCCATGACTGCTCCTCCCTGCTCTCCCCGTCATGCCGTCACGCCCTCACCTACCCGGTGACCACACGCAAAACTGCCATCCGGCAACTATTTCCATGAGGAAACTATGGCGGCAGGTTTTCGGTGCCCGGAACGCCCCGTACGTCTGGCCTCTCTGCAGGTCAGAGGCTCAGCGGACGGGAACGCCGAAGGTTGAGGCAAATGGGGGGTGAGGTAAGAGGGGCGAGGTTCTCTCTTCGCCGGGGCCGAGCCCGGCCTACGCAGACGCCGGGAGCTGAGCACGGGCGGCCACGCCGGGAGCTGCAGGAACTTCCGGCACGCCACCCCGGAGGAGTCCGGAGGAACCCGGAGGAACCCGGAGGAGTGCTGTTCGCCGTACGGGGCGGCGCACCGGCAACACGGTGATCACGCGAAACCGGGGTCGGTCACGCCGCAACCGCCTGAGGGACTCGTGCGCACCTCTCGGCTGACCTCAGCCAGCCGGTGAGGTCGGCACGGGCACGGGCCACCCGGGAGCGGACGGTGCCGATGGGACAGCCCACGATCGCGGCAGCATCCGCGTACGGCATCCCGACCAACTGGGTGAGCACGAATGCCTCGCGCCGTTCGCCGTCCAGTGCTTCCAGCAACTCACTCAGGGCGAGACCGTCGTCGAAGCCCGGCAGTCCGCTGGGCTGGCGGTGTTCCGCGACCGCCTGCCAGTCGTCGACATCGGCGATGCGCGGACGGGCGGCGGCAGAACGGTAGCGGTCGATCACCACCCGGCGGGCGATCGACAGAAGCCAGGTACGGGCGCAGGAGCGGCCGGCGAATCTCGGCAGGCCGGTGAGGGCGCGGAGAAACGTCTCCTGGGCGAGGTCGTCTGCGCTGTTCGTTTCGCCGCTCAGATGTGCCACGAATCGCCATACATGGCGGTGGGAGGCGCGTATGAAACGCTCGGCGGCATCGGGGTCACCGTTCCGGGCGGCCAGCGCCAGGGCGGTCAAATGCTCGTCGTCCGCGGGGGTCCGCTTGCCACCGGCCGGATCGAAAAGGGCAGGAATCATCGCCACATGTCCTTCGGAGGGTGCGGGGCGTACCAAGGCATGGCACGGCCTCGTCGGTGAGCGGTATTCCGGGAACCCGTACGAAGGCCGGTGCCGACGTCCAGGCGCGACGGTCGACGGGCGCTACGGGCAGGCCGGAGAGCCGCAGGGGCAAGGGGCCGGCGTGTGGTCCGGCTGCGCTCACGGAGGTACGGGGGCGGCAGCCGCGCGGACACGCCGGTACTGCGCCCGCCACCGCTGCAGGGGACCTTGCAGAAAAGGGAGTGGGGATCCCGGACTACATCGACCACATCGCGTCATTGACGGCAGTGGCGTCCCTGACGGCAGTGCGGAGTCCCGGGCAAGCAGTGCCGGGGAAGTCCCAGGGCGGGCGGTCAGCAGCAGAAGGACGGGTTCGGCGGGCCTCTGCGGGACAGGACGTGATGCAGGAACACCCCGCGCAGGCCCAGGACGTGACCGCGACCGGCCACCGGACGAGCGGTCGGCTTCAGGCCGGTCCAGCCCAGCGTCGCCAGGACCAGTATCAGGGGCGCGAACCACACCGCGGCCACACTGCGAGCGAGCCGGAACGCGGCCGCCTCGCCGCGCCACAGCCACAACCCGCAGACCAGCGCGGCCAGCACATGGGCAAGGAACATACCGAAGGTGCCGTGGCCGGAGTGCGCCATCTGCATCCGGCTCATGTCGCCGCGCAGGGCACCGATATCGCCCAGGTGCGCGGTGGAGGTGGCGAGCTTGCCGGCCGTGCCCGCCAGATGACTCATCCCCGTCATGTCGCCCATGGGTGTCGCTGACGAGGCTTGGGCCGCCTCCAGGTCGAGGCCGGACCGGAACGACTGCGCCAGGCCGAACAGGGAGTGCAGAGCCAGTTGTGCCACGACGGCGGAACCGGTCACGACGAACCCGCCGCGTTCCCGCCCTGCCGACCACCAAGCCGCCGAGCCCGTTGCCCCGAGTGCGGCAGCGAGAGCCCACGAGGGCAACGGTTGCGCGGACATCAACGCATGTCCCAGGGCTGCGGTCGTCACGCACACCACCGCGAAGATTGCGGCGCGCGCAGCTCGTGAAACCGACCCGGCAGTCATGTTGGTCATCGTGCCAGCCGGTTCATCCGATCGGGAGGGTGCATGGCGCCTCGGGCTCAGTTGTTGTCCGGATCCGCTAAACCACCTCGTGGGTGGTCAACTGAGTGGCAGAGCACCTGAGATGGAGGGCAGGCATCACGCCTGCCCTCGGCGGATCTCCTGCGCTCGGCGGCCCTCCTGCGCTCGGCGGACCGCCTCCGCTACGCAGTGCTTCGGCAATTCCGCAGTGCGCCCCCATCGACCATGCGGGACAACGAGACAAGGGGACAGCGGGACAGCAGGACAGCAGGACAGCAGGAGCTTCCCCGGCATGCCGTTGCTTGCGTCGAGCAACTCGCAGTGACCGGGAACTGATGACCGGGAACTGATGGCCCGGCCCGTACGACTGACTGGGCCCGGCCTCAGGCGAGGCCGGGGCCGGTGTTTCGGGAGGGCTGCGGTGCGGGTGAAGCGTGGGACGGAATCGGGAGCCGCTGCGCCCGACGGCGATATGGCCCGGCCGCGGGATGCGGGCCCGGCGGTGACACTGCTGCTGACGTCCGCGATGGCCTTCTCGATGATGCAGCTCTTCCTGATCGGCGCGCTCGGGCCGCGGCTGGTCGGCGAGCTGGGGATCTCCCGTACGGTGCTGGGCTTGACCACGACGGCGGGTTTTGGCGCAGCGGCCTTGCTGTCGCCGGCGGCGGGGCGCTTGGTGGACCGGGTGGGTCCACGGCGCTGTCTGGTGGCGCTGTTGCTGCTCGCCTCCGTGTCGCTGGCACTGATCGGGGCCGCTCCGGGGGCGGCGGTGCTGCTGCTGGCGGTGGCGCTCGGCGGTCTGCCGCAGGCCCTGGCCAACCCGGCGACCAACAAGCTGATCCTGGCGGCCGTTCCGGCCGAGCGGCGGGGTGGGGTCACCGGGCTCAAGCAGTCCGGGGTCCAGTTCGGTGCCTTCGTGGCGGGGCTGCCGCTGTCACTGCTGGCCGCGGGGGTGGGCTGGCGTGGCGCAGTGTGGACGGCAGCGGGCACGGCCGCGTTGGCCGCGATGTGGGCAGCCCTCGTGCTGCCGCCCGACGCGGTCGCCGCGGCTCCGAGCGGCCGCCCTCCGCGGCCCCTGCGCGGCTTGACGCGGCAGCTGGCGATCTTCTCCCTGCTGCTCGGCTGCGGTATCGCCTCGGTCAACACCTACCTGGCGTTGTTCGGTTCGCAGCGCCTGGGTCTCTCCCCGACCACGGCCGCCGCGTTGGTGGCCGTCCTGGGCGCTGCCGGTATCGGCGGGCGCATGGGGTGGTCGCGGGTGGCAGGGCGGCCGGGACGAGCCGAGGCGCTGCCCGCCGTGCTGGCCGCCGGGGCGGTGGGTGCGGCGCTGCTTCTCGCCGTCGCGGTCCTGGCGCATCCGCTGGTGTGGGTGGCCGCGATCGCCGTCGGATCGTTCGCGGTGTCGGCGAATGCGGTGTCCATGGTCCTGGTGCTGCAACGAGCGGCACCGGGGCGTGCCGGGCAGGATTCGGCGCTGGTGTCGGCGGGCTTCTTCGCCGGGTTCGCGGTGGGCCCGCCGTTGTTCGGCTCCCTCGTCTCGGCCGCCGGCTACGGGCCGGGATGGCTGCTGGTGGCAGCCGAGTTCGCAGGGGCGGCAATGGTTGCCGTGCCGCTTCGGTCGCGTCGCCAAGAGGAGACGGAATGAATACGCCCTCAGAAACGGTGGGTTGGACCGCATCAGGTACGGCGGGTTGGGCCGACCAGGCGCTCGCTTCCCTGCTGGAGCGGGTCTCGGTGACGGCGGACGAGGTCGGTCCGCGCTTCCCGCTGTACGCGGACCGGGACAGCGGCTCGTGGAAGTCCACCTCGCGGGGTTCATGGACCGGGGGGTTTTGGGCGGGGCTGTTGTGGTTGCGCGGGCTGTCCTCGGGCGACTCGGCGCACCGTGCGGCGGCGGCCGCCTGCACCCAGCGGTTGCGGTACTGGGTCCGGCAGGACACCGCCACCCGCGGGCTGGTGCTCTGGTACGGCAGCGCGCTGGCCGCCGGTCCGGGTGGCGACGAGGCGGCGGGCCGGCTGAGAGAGGAGGCGGCGCGGGCCTGCCTGGCCGCGTACGAAGGCGAGTTGGGGCTGGTGCCGTGGGGCGACGCCTTCGGCGGGCCGCGACTGCTGGCGCGAGCGGACGGTGTACCGGGGCTCGTGCCGCTGCTGGCCCGCGCGCCGGGCGCTGGGGGCGCTGGGGGCAGTGGGGGCAGTGGGGGCAGTGGTCAGGCTGCCGCGTACGGCCATCTCACCCGGCATCTTGAATTGTGCCTGTCCGAGGACCCGCCGCGCCCTGCGTGGCAGGCCCGGCCGCACGGTGCTTGGACGGCCTGCTCCGAGCCCGCGCCCGGCTGGAGCCGTACGGCGGCGTGGCTGCTGCTGGGGGCCGCTGACGGGCTCCACTGGCTCGGGGACGACGACCGGCTGCGGGAGGCGGCAAGGCGGCTTGCCGCACTGCGCCTCGCGCCGGCCGCACGGCTCATCCCTCCGGCTCAGGACGGGTGTCCGTTCGGCCCGGTGGACACCTCCGCCGCAGCGATCGAGGCGGTGGCCGCGCTGAAGCTGGCCACGCTCGTGCGGGCAGCGGGCGACGGGCAGGAAGCCGACCGCCTGACGACCCGAGGGCACCTGATCCTGCGCCGGTTGGCCGAGGCGCACCTGTCGGACTCAGGTGCGTTGCTGGACGGCTGCTACGACGCCGCGCGCGGCCTCGCCACGCACCATGAGCTGATCTGGGGAGACTTCTTCCTCGCTTGGGGGCTGGCGATACTCACCGGGCTGACGGAGCCGTTCACGATGTGACCAGAGCGGAAGTCGCGGCGCGGACGAGGGGGAGATCGCGGCGTGGCGGATCTCAGCGCGACCGCGGAGTTCTCAGCGCGACCCGCCGAAATCACGGCATGCCGGCAGAGTTCACGAGGTGCCGTCGTCATCGCGCAGGACACGGCGGGCCACCGCGGCGATATGCAACTCGTCCGGGCCGTCCAGCAGCCGTGCCGCACGGCCCATACGGAACAGCCCAGGCAGCGCGGTGTCCGGTCCGAGGCCAGCCGCGCCGTGCACCTGGATCGCGGCGTCGGCGACCTGTTGCAGCATCCGGGCCGCCGCGACCTTGGCGAGCCCGGTCTCCAGCCGGGCGTCGTCGCCCGCCTCCAGGCGGGCCACCGCCTCGTACACCAGCGGCCTGGTCGTGCGGATCGCCAGCAATGCGTCGAAGACGAGCTGCTGGACGAGCTGGCGGTCGGCCAGCGGACCCGATGACTGGCTCCGCGACCGGGCTCGGACGCACATCAGGTCAAAGGCCCGTTCGGCCTGTCCGAGCCAGCGCAGACACCGCAGGACGCGGCCGAGTCCGAGCCGCTCCCCGGCGATCCGCAGCGCCTTGCCGCGCTCGCCGACCAGGTGGTCCGGGGGCACGGTGACGCCGTCGAGTTCGATCTCCCACTGGCCGCCCACGCCGAGCACCGGCAGTTCGCGCACCACCCGGAAGCCGGGCGCGGACGTGGGCACCAGGAGCAGCGACAGGTCATCGCCGGTCCGGGCCGTCACGGTCACCAGGTCGGCGTCGCCCGCTCCTGTGATGAACCACTTGCGCCCGTGCACGGTCCACGTCCCGTCGGGACCGGCTTCGGCGCGGGTCGCGGTGAGCGCGGGGTCGGTGCCGGGAGTGTCGGGCTCGGTCATCGCGTAGCAGATGCGCAGCTCACCCGCCGCGATGCGCTGCAGATAGCGCCCACGAACCGGCTCGGCGGCGTGGCGGCCGAGCATCAGCACGTCCAGCAGGGGGCCCGAACCGAGGGCGGCGGGACCGTGGTCGCTGGCCCCCTCGGCCTCGGCCAGCTGCGCGTAGCGGGACAGCGGCAGCCCTCGTCCGCCCCATTCGACGGGCAACGGCAGGGCCCACAACCCGGCGTCCTTCGCCTCCGTCCGGAGGTTGCGCAACACGTGGTGCGCGGCCGGTCCGCCCGCGTCGAGCACCGGCTCGGCGGGCATCACCCGCTCCCGTACGAACGCTGCTACGCGTCCACGCAGCTCGGCGGCTTCGGGCGGACAGTCCGGCAGCCCGAACGAGCCAGGGCCGAGGGCCGCGTCCGCACTCGGAAACCTCGGGGTGGCCTGCGCACGATCCATGGGGTTCACCGCTTTCCTCCGTATCCACCGGGAACTCGGTGAACCGGCAGTCCGACTTACTGGCCGTGGAGTTGGTCGGCCCCGGTCGTCGTCTGGTTCCCGTACGTCTACGTCCGTACGAGACACGCGGCGCACACTGCCGTCGCCGGAGAGGAACGCCGTGAACGCCGTGAATACCGTGAATACCGTGGGAAGCCCCACTGTCATCGGTGCGCATCGGCCGCTGGAGGAGGTGGACGTACAGGTCTCGGGGCCTGCCGCACTCACCGCACCGGCACTCGCCCATCTGCGGTCGCTGGGCGCATGCACGCCGGAGACGCCGGCCGCGCGGACCGGCCCCGCGCGCTTCACCGCAACCGGCCATGGGCTGGGCGAGGTGACTGCGTACACCGCGTGGGCGGACGTCCTGCCGGAAGCGGACGCCGCCGACGAGGCAACCGTCCAAGCGGCCACCGGGATGATGCAGGTGCACGGCAGACGCGACGGCGCACCCCGCGGACTCGCCGTCGACTACGCAGCCACCTGCGCGTCCGTCCTCACCGTGCAGGGCCTTCTCGCCGCACTCCTCGGCCGGGCGCGAGGCGGGGGCGGGGCCACAGACCTCGCCACCGGGGCCGACCGGGCAGCGCTGCTGACGATCTCCCAGTACGCCGCGGCGGCGAACGCACCCGAGGGGGAGGCGGTCACCCCGGCTCCCGGCGGCCCGCCGTTCACCGCCGCAGGTGGCACCCGTTTCGAGCTGGAGGCGCTGGAGCCCGCGCCCTGGGCCCGGTTCTGGCGCGCACTCGGCGCGCCCGAGCAGGCGATACGCGCCGGCTGGCCCGCCTTCCAGTTCCGTTACGCCACCGCCTGCGCACCCCTGCCCGAGGAGCTGCACCGGACCGCGCGCACTGCCTCCTGGACGCGCATACGGGAGGCCGCCGCCTCGTCGGGAGCCGAGGTGTGCGCACTGCATACGCTGGCCGAGCGGGCGGCGGAGGCGGCCCCCGCCGCACCATGGACCCTGGCGTCCTCTCCCGGGGCAGGGACCCCGCCCGCCTCCGGCTCCCTTTCCTCCGGATCCCTTTCCTCCGGCCCCTTTTCCTCCGGCTCCTTTTCCTCCGGCGCCCTTTCCTTCGGCGCCCTTCCGCTCTCCGGCCTGACCGTGCTGGAAGCGGGCCGCCGCATCCAGGCCCCGCTCGCCGCCCATCTGCTCGGCCTGCTCGGCGCGGACGTCGTACGGATAGAACCGCCCGGCGGGGACCCGCTGCGCGGCATGCCCCCCTGCGCCTCGGGGGTCTCCGCACGCTGGCTCGCCCTCAACCGTGGCAAGCGTGCCGTGGAGGTCGACATCAAGTCGGCCGTCGGGCAGGCCGAGTTGCGGGAGCTGGCCGCCGGCGCGGATGTCTTCCTTCACAACTGGGCCCCGGGCAAGGCGGAACAGTTCGGGCTGGGCGCCGGCCATCTTGCGCCCGTCAACCCGCGCCTGGTGTACGCCTATACCAGCGGCTGGGCCGGCCGCCTGCCCGACGCCCCCATGGGCACCGACTTCATGGTGCAGGCCCGTACCGCCGTCGGCGAAGCGGCCCGGCCGGCCGACGAGCCGCCCGCCCCTTCCCTCATGACCTTGATCGATGTGCTCGGCGGACTCGTCGGCGCCGAGGCCGTGCTCGCCGGTCTTCTGCTCCGTGAGCGCACCGGGCACGGCGTACGGGTGGAGTCCTCACTGCTCGGTGCCGCGGAGACACTCACCGCGCCCGCGGTGCGACGGGCCGCGGCGGGCCGGGCCCCGCGCCGTCCGGCCGGATTCCGCCGTCCGCTGGCGACCGCCGACGGATGGTTGGCGCCTGCCGACGACTCCTCCCGCACGGCATGTGCCGAGTCGGCGCGCCTGCGAGAGCTGTCATCCGACCGGGCAGTCGCAGCCCTTCGCGAGCAGGGCCGGTCCGCCACCGCCGTCACCACCGACCTCGGCGCACTTCCTGAGGACCCACGCCTGCGCGGGGCCTTCACCCGCGATTCCCACGGTTCCCTCGTCGTCCCCTCGCCCTGGAGGTTCGCATGACATCCCCGCTCCCCTCCCGGTTCCACGATCTGGTCCCCGCAACGCTGCGGCGCGCCTGGGCGGCCGAGGGCCACTGCCCCGACCTGGACCTGTATGCGCTGTTCCGGGCCCGCCGGACCGCCGACCCGCACGCCACAGCCGTGATCGACGCTCGCGGCGAGGTCAGTTACACGGAACTGGACCACCAGGCACGATGTCTGGCCACCGGGCTCGCCGAAGCAGGCGTCCGTCCCGGGGACGTGGTGGGGGTCCAACTCCCCAACAGCAGAGAGGCGGTCGCGGCCGACCTCGCCGTGGCCGCGCTGGGCGCTGTCGTCCTGCCCTTCCCGGTCGGGCGTGGCGGGCGGGAGGCCGTGTCGCTGCTCGGCCGCTCCGGGGCCCGCGCGGTCATCGCCGTCTCCGAACACCGTGGCGTCGAGCACGCGCGGGAGCTGGCCGAGCTGTCCGAACCGTCCGGCGAACTGCCCGCTCTGCGCGCCGTGATCGCAGCCGGCCCCGGCCCGGTCCCCGACGGCTGCCTGTCGCTGGCCGATCTGCTCCGCGCCGACACGACCGCGTTCACCCCTGCGCGCCCCGACCCCGACACCGCGGCCCGGATCTTGGTCTCTTCCGGGTCCGAGGCCGAGCCCAAGATGGTGGCGTACTCGCACAATGCGCTCGCGGGCGGCCGTGGCAACACACTCGCGCCGCTGCTCCGCGACGGCATGCGCCCTCGCTGCCTCTTCCTGGTACCGCTCGCTTCGGCCTTCGGCAGCAGCGGAACCGCCGTCACCCTCGCCCGGCACGGCGGATCCCTCGTCCTGCTCGACCGCTTCACGCCCGACGCGGCCCTGGAGGCGATCCTCGCCCACCGGCCCACCCATGTACTGGGCGTGCCCACCATGGTGCGCATGATGCTCGACCGGCTGCCGGACACACGCGAGACCCCGATCGGGCTGACCGCCCTGATACTCGGCGGCTCCGCACTCGACGCGGCCACCCGCGACGAAGCCCGCCGGGCCTTCGGCTGCCCGGTGGTCAACCTCTACGGTTCCGCCGACGGCGTCAACTGCCACGGCGGCCTGACCGGGCGGGGCGCCCCCGACGACCCTGCGGACGACGGCCCGGGGATCAAGGTGGGCCGGCCCGACCCCGGCGTGTGTGAGATCCGTATCGCCCCGCTGCCCGGAGGCGCCTCCGGCGAACCGGGAGAGATCGTCGCGCGCGGCCCGATGACCCCGCTCTGCTACGTCGGTGCACCCGAGCTGAACATGCGGTACCGCACCGCCGACGGCTGGGTCCGTACCGGGGATCTCGGCATGCTGGACGCCGACGGCACCCTGCGGGTCGTCGGCCGCCTGAAGGACATCGTGATCCGCGGCGGTGCCAACATCAGCCCCGCCGAGGTCGAAGGCGAGCTCTCCTCCCACCCGGACGTCCGCGAGGTGATGTGCGTGGGCATCCCCGATCCCCTGATGGGCGAACGACTCGCGGCGTGTGTGGTGCCAAGGGCCCAACGAAAGCCCGAGCTTGAGAGCCTGTGCGGCCACCTGGACGCGCGTGGTCTGGAGCGCCGCAAACACCCGGAGCGTTTGCTGCTGGTGACCGACGAGCTGCCCCTCACCCCGGCGGGTAAGCCCGATCGCGCCGCCCTGCGGGAGAGGGCGGCTGCCGAGTTCCCCACCGAGCACGCACAAGCCGGCTGAGGCCGGGAGGGGGAGGGACCGCAACACCGCGGCCCCTCCCCCTCTCGTGCCAGCCGGCCGGTCAGGAACCGGCGAATGCCTTCTCCATCTGGCCGGCCGCCTTGCGGTAGACCCCGAGCAGGTCGAGGTCCGCGCCCGGGTAGTTCACGACGTTCAGCTGCTTGGCGCCCGAGCCGGGCAGTACGGTCCCGGTCGACATGTTCTCGTTGTCCAGCACGAACGTGGGCTTCTTCGCCGACAGTGCGGACAGCTGGGCCGGCGTGACCGCCTCCGGCCCGTAGGTACCGACCACCTTCGCCCCTGCCAGCTCGGCCGCCCACGTCGTGAACGTCTGGGCCGCCACCGCCGGAGCCTTACCACCGGGCCACGTGGCCTTCACCTGCTCGGCAAGGGAGGCCCACTCCGCCGTGAACTTGGTGTTCCACTTGGCCGCGGTCTGCCGCGTCCCGAACGTCTTGCCCAGCTTCGTCACCTCGGCCTTGGTCGTCGCGGGCGCGTTGTCCAGCGTGACCTCGATCAGCTTCGCCTTGGAGCCCGCGGCGTCCTTGATGCGGCCCGCGAACGGCTCGAACGAGGCGTAGAGGACGTAATCGGCTCCGGCGACCGCTGCCAGGTCGGACGGCTTCAGGTCATAGTCGGGCGCATGCCGGACCGACGCGGGAACAAGGGACGTGACGTTCTTGGCCCCGGCCGCCTTGGCCAGCGCCGCCTCCCAGCTGGAGGTGGCGACCACCACGGGACCGGACGACGCCGGCCCCGACTCGCCGGCCTTGTCCGTACCGGCCTTAGCGGAGCCGTCACCGCAGCCGGTCAGCAGGAGCAGCCCCGCACTCAGTGCCGTGACTGCGGCGAGGGGGCGGAAGAGGATGCGGACGTGCGCCATGATGAGGTTCTCCGTTCGGGTACGAGATGAGCGGCAAGGGCGACCGCCCCCGCGGCGAGGACGAGAACCGGACCGGGCGGCAGGTCCCAGGCCAGCGAGATCAGGAAGCCGACGACGTTCACGACGACGCCGATGCCGATCGCCCAGAGCGTGATCGACACCAGCGAACGGCCGAGGCGGCGGGCGGCGAGGGCCGGCAGCAAGGTGAGCGCGTCCACCAGCAGCGCGCCCGTAAGACGGATGGCACCGGCCACCGCGACCGCCACCAGGACCAGCAGCACCACGGTCAGCCGCTGCACCGCCACGCCGGAACACCACGCCAGCTCGCGGTCGTGCAGCAGCAGCGCCAGACCGCGGCGGCGCCAGATGAACAGCCCCGGTACGGCCACGGCCAGCACACCCAGCACGACGAGATCGGCCGGCCGCACCGCCAGAATCGACCCCCACAACAGCGCGAACGCCCCATTGGCATTCACCCCGGAGAGCGCCAGCATCAACAAGGCGGCAGCTATGGCCAAGCTCATCAGCAGGCCCATCGCTCCGGACAGGCCCTCGGCGGTGCGGGCCAGCGGCGCCACCCCCGCCCCGGCCAGCGCACACGCCACCAGCGCGCACAACACCGGGTCCAGGCCCAGCAGTTGGCCCACGGCGATGCCCAGCAGCGCCACATGCATCATCGCGAAACGCACCGGCACGATGTCCAGCCCGACGATCACCACCCCGACGACCGGCAACCCGAAGGCGGCCAGCAAAAGCCCCGTCCCGGCCCGCTGCACCGGGACCAGCTGCCACAGGTCACCGACCTGCCCCCACGCGCTCACGACACCTCCCGCAGCTGTCCGGCAGCCATCTCCAGCGTCCGGTCGCACCGCGCGGCCATGGCCCGGTCGTGGGTCACCACGAGCAGCGTCACCGGCAGCGTGGTGAGCACCTCGGCGGCCTCCTCCTGCCCCGCGAAGTCCAGCGCCGCGGTCGGCTCGTCCGCGAGCAGCACACCCGCTCCGGCCGCCACGCAGCCCACCGCCCGCGCCAGGTGCATGCGCTGCAACTGACCACCCGAGAGACTGCCCACCGGCCGGTCCGCCAGACCGCCCATGCCCAACCGTTCGGCCGCCCGCTCCGCCTCCGCCAGGTCACCGCTGCTCGCCAGCAACTCCCGTGCGAGCAGCGGAAAGCGCCCGGGTGCCGGCCGCTGCGGAATCCACCCGCACGCTCTCCTCCGCCAAGCCCACTCGGCAGCGCTGCGGCAGCCCCGGCCACCGACCACGATCTCCCCGTCGACCTGCCGGTGCAGACCGAGCACCGCCCGCAACAGCGTCGTCTTCCCCGACCCGTTCGTACCGGTCAGAGCGATCCGCTCACCGGCTCTCACTTCCAGATCGACCCCGGTCACCGCTTCCAGGCGGCCATGGCGGCACACCACCCCCCGAAGCCGCACATCGAGGCCGCCCGCACCACCCGGCTGCCGCTTTGCTGGGGACCCTGACCGCTCCTCGCTCCGTTCCACAGCCCACTAGTCGGGCAAGCGGTGTGCCGAGTTCCCGCGGGGCGGTGGATTTTCTGCCTACGGCCTTGCCCCACCACGACCTGCCTACGGCCCGTCCCGCCACCCCGGCGGCTGCCCTCAACCGCCCCACCCTCTCCGCTCGAACAATCGCTCCGACAACTGCTCACCGAAGTGCTCCTCCCGAGCGGCTGCGCGACGGCTGTCCTGTATCAGCGAAGGTTGAGCGTTCTCACTGATCCTTGATGACCAGTAGGTTCGTCTCGCTGAAGTTTGAGTGGCGAATGTCGCTGGAGTGTCAGGGTGGCAGTAGCGGAGTTCGCGTGGGCGGTCACGGACCCGGCGCTTAGGGCGTTCAACTAACAGTGAACGTGCCAGTTGCCGAGGCGTCCGGAGGCGGGATTGCGCGAAAGCGTGGGTCACCGATGGTGCGCTATGCGGCATGACAGTGCCTTCCGATCGCGCGCCGCCGCTGCTCCTGAACTCTGCTGTGCCGGTCCGATCGGTCTTGGCGCAGGTCGTTGCCGTGACAGACAAATAGATGCCACCGTCCGGCACAGCAGCTCGTCGACCTTCACACGAACAACGAACAACCTCAGCCGGACGGGAAGGGGCAGCCGTCCCTGTGGATCTGTCCTCGGTGATCGGGATGAGATCAGCCACCGGCAGCGCGGGCTCGTGGCGTTGAGGCCAGGAACCGTTGTCTCGCCCGTTGGTGTGCACCAACGAGGTTCGAGGACCTCATCTGTCGTGCCGGAACATCTGAACCTGGAATCGGCCGTGTCAGGCTCGGGGTGGCCCTCACCCCAGCTTGGCCGCCCAGCCCGCAACGTCCCGATGTGGTGGGAACGGTCGACCAGGTGCGCGATGTCCACGTAGGGGTCGGCATCGAGCAACAGCGCATCGGCAATGGATCCGACGGTGATCGTCCCCGCTGTCGTCGCCTGCCGACCGGTCTTCTCCGCCGAATGCCGGGTACCGGCCGCCAGGACCGCGGGCAGCGGCAGGCCTGCCTTTGCCGGCAATCTTGTCAGAGCTGCCTCACGGCAGTTCGACGCGGCAGAGCCGCCCCGGCCAGGGCCGGAAACGCGATCACACCGACCAGGCTGGGAAGAAAACTCGGATCGCCGGCTCCCGACTGCAGCACGGTCGCCAAGAGCTGGGTACCGGCCAGCACCGCCAGCCCGAGGTAGAGCCACCCTGCCCAGGCGGGGCCTGCCGGCGGTGTCGTGCTTGCGCTACGTTGGTCCATTGCTCGCGTATGCCCGGCGACTCCCGTTCCAAGGCGTTGCGTCCAAAATCCAGGCTGCTCCCGGCCCCCGGGTGGCACGTCCCGGGAGGAGGCACGGGACCGGAACTCAGTTGCAGATCAACGCCGTTGGGTACAGGGCATGGCCATCACGCCGCAGGTTCATGACGCCCACTGCGGCGACCAGCACCGCGCGGCATTTACCCGCGCGTCTTCGAGGGTGGAGACACCTCTTGGGAGCGTGCAGTTCCTCGAAGGGATCCATGGTCTCGTCGCGCTCGCCGATCAGGTCCGCCAGCGCGGCGGCTTACTGGCCGCGTTGGGGTGGGCGCCGGACTCATGCTCCAGTGGCCGACGAGCGCAGGGCCCCCGGGCGCAAGGGCTTTCCGCTTGCGCATGCATGACGTAGCTGGTTCTCCGCACGCCCTCACGGGCGGCTGGGGGAAGGAGGATGGAACTGCGCCAGAATGCGGTCGGCGGCGGCGAGGGCGTCGTTGATCTGTGTGGTCGCTGTGGCCACGCACAGGGTGTACGACACGTCGTCCAGTCGGGTGGCGGACTTGAGAGTTGACCTTTCGGCGTGAGCCAACCGTGCATCGGCATACCGGCTCAGAAGGGTCCGCACGTCCTTGGGGTCGGGCATCAACATGATCCAGGCTCCTTATCGAGTCTCCTCAGGGTGTTTCCTCGAAGGCGGTAGTCATGCCTACGGCGGAGCCTTTCCTGGCTTCACGGATCTCAGGTGCTGGTTCTTCAACCAGATGGCCGGTGCGCCGGACCGGGATCGGGATCGGGACCGGACCGGGCCTTCACGTCGGCGAGCTGTCGGTCGGGCTATGGTCGGCACATGGCACTGTCGATGCGAGAACGAGAGCAGTTTCTGGCGGAACCTCACATCGGTGCGTTGTCGGTGGTCGAGCGGCCGGACCGCGCACCGCTGACGGTGCCCATCTGGTATCACTACACGCCGGGCGGCGAGCTGTGGGTGCGTACCGGGCCTGATTCCCGCAAAGCGCGAGCGATTTGGTCCGCAGGGCGCTTCAGTCTGATGGTGCAGCGGACCGAGCCGACCGTGCGCTACGTGTCGGTGGAAGGACCGGTCACCAGGACGGAATCAGACAGCCGCGAGCGATCCTGGGAGATGGCCGCGCGATACCTCCCACAGGACAAGGTCGCCGACTTCGTGGAGTACGACCACACCCAGCTCGGTGAGCACGTCGCCATCTATATGCGGCCGGAACACTGGGTGTCCGCCGACCTGGGGTCCGCCTGATCGCAGGGGCACAAGGCCACTCCCCTCCACGGTTCCGCCCCTCTCCCCCTGTTTGCCCGCGGACGGTGGGCACCCGGGCGGCGATCTCCGTCCTGTGCACCGCGCCGGGCCAGGGGGCGGATTGCACGGCGGGCCGGCAGGACTCCCGCAGCCGGAAGGTACGGCCGCGAAGAGCCGCTGCACGAAGAGCCGCTGCAGGAAGAGCCGCTGCAGGAAGCCCAGGTCCGCCTCGGGCCGGGCCTGGGAATCGAGTTCGGCATCGGCTCTCCTGCCCGGGCTGACACCGCCCCCGGTGGCAGTGCAGGTGGCTGAGGTACTGTGACGGGACGGGTCGGCGACCGAGGCATTCGGTGCCCATGTCCGCCCCCGCTTTTGCATTCTGGCGCCTTGGGCGTCTGCGGCTCCCGCACCTCGGTGAGTTTCCGCGCAGACTCCCTGCACAGCTCCTGAAGCCCTGATGACGTCGACGTCCAAGCCCTTGCTTGCCCTTCTTGCTTGCCCTTCTTGGGCCAACCCTCTTGAGCATCGTTGCCTTCCGGCGCACCCATCCCCCACTCCCGGCAACCAGAGACGTTCAGGAGATGACGCCGTTGCCCGGCCAGGCAGCGGGGAGGGGAAGTGCTGTGACTGTGTGGGACGTCGAGGGGCGAAGCGGAGCCGGCTGGGCGCTGGTCTCGGTCGCGTTGGGTGTCTTCTGCATCCAGCTCGACTCCTTCGCCCTGAACTTGGCCCTGCCGCACATCAGGGACGAACTCGGTGTATCCATCGACCAGTTGCAGTGGGCGGTCAGTGCATACCTCCTGTCGTGCGGCACACTCATGTTGGGCGCGGGCCGGATGAGCGACCTGTTCGGCCGGCGCCGCCTGCTGATCGCGGGACTGGCGTTGTTCGGACTGGCGTCGCTGTGGTGTGCACTGGCGCCCTCGCTGCCGGTGCTGGTGGCGGCCCGCGTAGTACAGGGCGCGGGCGGCGCGTTGATCATGCCGGCCGGACTGGCACTGCTGACGAACGTCTTCCCGCCCGCCGTGCGCGGCCGGGCCACGGGGTGGGCTCTGGGCATCGGCGGACTGGCTACCGCCTGCGGCCCGTTCGTCGGCGGTGCCCTGACCCAATGGGTGTCGTGGCGGGCGGTGTTCTGGCTCAACGTGCCGCTGGGTGTGGTGGCTGCGGTCTGCGCCCGCCGGGCCCCGGAGTCGCGGGACACCACACCCTCCGGGCGCAGCGACTGGGCGGGTTTGATCACCGGGGCCGCCGCCATCGCGGCACTGGCCGTCTTCATCGACCGCGGCCCGGTGTGGGGCTGGGTGTCCCCCGCCGGCGTCGGCACGCTGTGCCTGGTGGCGCTGACCGCGGCGGCCTTCGTACGGATCGAACTCCGCACGGCCGAGCCGCTGATCGCCCCCGCACTCTTCCGCAACGGGGCCTACGTGGCGCTGACCGCGGCGGGCGCGGTGGCCAACGCCGCGACCGTGGTCTTCCTCCTCGTCGTACCGCTCTCCCTCCAAGAGGGCCGGCAGCTGACGCCTTGGGTGGCCGGGGTGGCGTTCCTCGCCCCTGCGGCGGCCATGGCGGCCGCGGCGCCGTTCGCGGGCCGGGTGACCAGCGTGCGCGCCGTACCGGTCATGGCGACGAGCCTGGGGGCGGGCGCGGTGGTGCTGCTGGGCGCGGCGTTCGTCTCCGGACTGCCGCCGTATCTCGCGGCGGTCACCGCCGGCGGGGCGGCGCTGGGCCTCGGCAACGCCCTGACGCTGACCGCCACCCAGGGTGCCATCCGGCCCGAACGCGCCGGTGAGGCCTCCGGGTTGACCAAGACCGTCATCACCGTCGCGGCCGGGCTGGGCGTGGTCGCCACGGGCCCCGCGGCCGATCCCAGCGGCGCCGCGGCGACTGGCGACAGCGGGCCACTGGCCGTGGCAGGAGCCGGCTGCCTGGCGGCCTGCCTCCTGCTGGTCCTGTGGAGGTGGTTCCGGCACGGCCCGCGCGCTCGGCGGACGCGAGAATCGGTGTCCTCGGCGACGAAGGGCGGAGTGCGCTGACCCCACCCGGTCCGGACTCGGACACCCACGCCCTCTGGGCACCGTCACGCGTCCGTACCTGCCTGCGTACCTGCCTGCCTGGAACGCCGCCCGGAACACCTACCTGTCGTAAGTCGTTCCCTCCGTCCTCGATGGACGACACGACCGTGTCAGCGCGGACAGTTGGCGACCTTGTCCGGCAGCTTTCCCCCGACCAGATACCTGTCGACGGCTCGGTCGGTGCACGTGGACGGATTCTCCGAGGCGTACGCCGCGTGCCCATGTCCCTTGCGTACCAGCAGCGAGCTGTTGGCCAACTGCCGGTGCACCGCTTGCGCGTTCGCCAGCGGAGTTTGCTTATCGTCGGTGTACGACACCAGCAACACCGGTGCCGCCCCGGTGGCCTTGATCGGCTCGGCCGCACCGGTGGGGGCGACCGGCCACGTTGCGCAGTCGATCATCTGCCAGGCGAAGGAACGCCCGAAGAGCGGCGACTGCTTGGCGAACGCATCGGCGGTGTCGAGCATCTCCTTCGGGGACTTCGGCGCGGACGGGGAGTCCAGGCACAGCACCGCCGGCATGCTCGCGGATTCGTCTTCCGCGGCCTGCTCCTCCTGCGGCGTCGGCTTCCCGCCACCGCTCCCGTCGGCCGTCTCCTTGTCAAAGCGCTCGAAGGCGGCCCCGTCCCCGTGCAGGGCGGAGACCAGCGCCTTGGTCAGCGGTTTCCAGGTCTCTTCGGCCGTCACGGCCGTGTTCAGATACATGGACAGGGTGGCGTCGGTGAATTTCTCGCCGTCGACCCCTCGCAGTGGCTTCCGCTCCAGCTTCTTGGCGAACCCGGTGATCCTCCGCAGAATCTCCCCGGTGGTGGCTCCCAGACGGTCGTCCCCGCGCGCGACGAGATGGTGGGCGTACCGCCGCATCGCGTCATCGGACGTCTTGACGTCGCGGCGGGCGACCTGCTGCATGTCGGCGGCGGGGTTGACGACGCTGTCGAGCACCATCCGGCCCACCTTGTCGGGAAACAGCTTCATGTACTGCTGGCCGAGAAAGGTGCCGTAGGAGAAGCCGGTGTAGTTCAACTTGGCATCGCCCAGGACCGTACGCAGCACATCCAGGTCGCGCGCGACGCTCACGCTGTCCATGTGCGCGAGAACAGCCCCGCTCGCCCGCTGGCAGGCCTGGCCACGCTTGGTCGCGTCGGCGAAGGCCTTCCTGGCCTGCGCCTCGGTACGCGGCGGGTAATCGGGTTGCTGCGCCACGCCGTCGGGGCACTTGATCTGCTCGGAACCGGCTATGCCCCGAGGGTCGAAGCCGACCAGGTCGTAGCGGGCCCGAGCCTGCTTGCCGGCCTGCCAGTTTCCGTCGGCCACGTCGGCCGCACCGCCCTCGCCGGGCCCGCCGGGGTTGAAGAGCAGTGACCCCAGCCGACGGCTGTGGTCTTTTGCCCGCAGCCGCGACACCCGCAGTTTGACGGTCTTCCCGTCCGGGGCGGCGTAGTCCACAGGCACCTTCACCCAGCCGCACTCCGCACCGGGTACGGCCTTGGGGGTGACGTCCGCACCACAGGCCGTCCACTGGATCTTCTGCTGCGTGAAGCGCGCGGGCAGCACCGGGGCGGACGTGTTCCGGCCCTTGGCGTCGTCGGGCTGGGACGCCGCGGCGCCACCGACGCCGCAGACCGTCACCACCAGCGTGGTGCCGGCCAGCACACCGGCCGTCAGGGACATGGACTTGCGGGGAATGGACATCACCGTTCTCGCTCTCTCGCTGGACCCGGGAAGGATGCGCACAGGCCCCGCGAGCGCGCTATCGGCCCCGTCACAATCGCGCACGAGGCATACGCAGAGTCGACGGGGGAGCACGCATCGCCATCAGTCGGGTGGCGCCGGGCCACCCACGATCACCCGATGGATGCACCTCTCCACTCAGCGTGTTCTCCGCCGCGGCGGCGGAAGCAGAAGCGGAAGCGGAAGCAGCATGGGCACGCGGCTGAGTGCCGGTGTACCCCCTCTGCACCTCCTGGGGCCCCAGGAGGTGCAGGGGCCCCAGGAGGTGCAGGGACATGGATCTCGGCGGCCAGACGGGCCCGTGAGCCGTCAGGCCACGGCGGGTGTGTAGTGGCTCGCGTCACCGCCTTCGAGGGCGCGGCTGGAGGTGCCGTCGAGGCCCACCGGAGCGTCCCCGGCGACGGTCACGCGGTGCAGCAGGCGCGGGAGGTCTCCGTAGTCGTCGGGCGCGTAGTGCTGGGTGCTGCGGTTGTCGAAGAGGACGAGGTCACCCGGTGTCCAGGTGACCCGGACGATGTTCTCCGGTCGCGTCACATACGACTGGAAGATCCGCAGCAGATCCCGGGACTCGGAGGGGTTCAGGCCCTCGATGGTCTGTGCGAAGCCCCCGATGAACAGGCCGCGCTCCCCCGTCTCGGGGTGCACGCGTACCACCGGGTGGGCGGTGCGATACGTGCGCGAGACGAACTGCTTGCGGTGCTCGGCCGCCTTGTCGGTCTTCGGGGCGGCGTAGTCGTAGGCGTTGGTGTGCACCGCCCACAGCTTGTCCGCCAGCTCGCGCAGCGGCTCGGGCAGGTCCTGGTAGGCACCGGCCGAGTTGGCGATCAGCGTGTTGCCGCCGTAGGGCGGGACAACGATGCTGCGCAGGGTGGATGCCTTCGGGGGTGTGCGGACGAAGGTGACGTCGGTGTGCCAGTGGTTGGCGCGGATGCCCTCGTCCCCGTCGACGGGCAGGATGTGGGGCTGCCCTTCCACGGACGGGACGGTGGGGTGGGCCGTGGTGAGTTCGCCGAAGAGGGAGGCGAAGCGCAGCTGGGCCGCGTCGTCCAGTTGCTGGCCGCGGAAGACCAGCGCCTTGTGTTCCAGCAGAGCGGCGTTGATCTCGGCGACGATCGCCGGGTCGAGGTCGGCGGCGAGATCGACGCCGACGATCTCAGCGCCGATGCGTCCGCCGATCCGGCGGATGTCGAAGCCTGTGCTGGTGCTCATGTGCGTATTCCTTTCAGGGGTTTCGGCCATCTCAGGAGGTGAAGGGCAGGGAGGTTCGTGGGATCCAGGTGGGTTGAGGGAGGGGCGTCAGCTCGTCGCGGGGACGCGCCACGAGCTGAGCCGCATTTCCACCGCCACCAGCAGCTGGTTGAAGGCCACGCCGATGACGGAGATCGTGACGATGCCCGCATACATCTGCGGAATGGCGAAGTTGTACTGGGACGCGTTGATCAGATAGCCGAGACCGGCCTTGGCACCGACCATCTCGGCGGCGACCAGGACGACGATGGACACCGCTCCGGCCAACCGGATTCCGGTGAAGATCGTCGGCACCGAGGCCGGCAGGATCACCTTGTGGAACAGCCGCGGGGCGGACAGGTCCATGGACTTCGCCAGCCTCAGCAGGGTGGGGTCGACGGTGCGTACCGCGCTGATGGTGTTGAACAGGATCGGCCACGCGCATGCGTACACCACAATGGAAATCTTTGACGTCTCGCCGATGCCCAGGAGCAGCACGAACACCGGCAGCAGGGCCAGGGCGGCGGTGTTGAGGAAGACCTGCAGCAACGGGTTGAGGAGATCGGCGACGGGCCGGTACCAGCCGATGAGCAGGCCCAGCGGTACGGACACGGCGACGGCAATACCGAATCCGGTGAACGAACGCAGCAGGCTCGCTTGTGCGTTGTCGGCGAGCTGTCCGTTGGCAACGAGTCCCCACCACGCCTGGGCGACCTCACTGAAGGGCGGCAGGAAGGTCCGGTCCACCAGGCCGAAGCGGGGCGCCAGCTCCCACGCGAGCAGCAGGGCGACGATCGCCGCCGACCTGGTGGCGCCGGTCAGCACCGCGCGCAGGATGCGGGGCAGCAGGGGAGGGCGGTGGGGCCGCGGCCTGCTCAGCGCGATCGGCAGGGCGGTCGCGGGCTCCTCGCTGGATGCCGACGGCGTGGCGTTGGCCGGCGCGGAGAGCGCCACCCGGGTCTTGAGTCCCTCCGGAGTCTTGAGTTCCTCCGGAGTCTTGAGTTCCTGCGGGGGCCTGGTGGGTTCCTGCGGGGGCCTGGGTTCCTGCGGAGCCCTGAGTTCCTCAGAGGTCTTGAGCTCCTCAGAGGTCTTGAGCTCCTCAGAGGTCTTGAGCTCCTCAGAGGTCTTGCGCCGAGTGCTCGAACCGCTTGCGAGGCTCATACGGAGACCTCCTCCTTCTCCAGCAGTTGGGTCCTGGTCACCTCGTCGTGCAGCAGCGTCCAGATCTCGTGTCGGTACCGTGCAAATTCGGGGCTGGACCGCAGGTCGTCCGTCTCCGTGCGGGAGTCGAAGCCGATGGGCACGACCTGCTTGATACGGCCGGGCCGGGAGGTCATGACGGCCACCCGCCGCCCCAGGTAGACGGCCTCCTCTATGCCGTGGGTGATGAAGACGACGGTCTTTCCGGTGCGCTGCCAGATGCTCAGCAGTTCGTCCTGGAGCGACTCCCTGGTCTGGGCGTCCAGTGCGGCGAACGGCTCGTCCATCAGCAGGACGTCGGGGTCGTAGGCGAGAGAGCGGGCGATGGCCACGCGTTGGCGCATGCCGCCCGACAGCTCGTGCGGGTGGCGGTTCTCGAATCCGGAGAGCCCGACCAGGTCCAGGTATTCGCGGGCACGTGCTACGCGCTCACGGCGTGGTACGCCAGTCGCCTCCAGGCCGAACTCGACATTGCCCAGGGCGGTGCGCCAGGGCAGCAGGGCGTACTGCTGGAAGACGATGCCGCGGTCCAGGCCGGGCCCGGTCACCGGTTCCCCGTCCAGGAGGATCCGTCCGCCGGTCGGCCGGGTGAGCCCGCCCAGCAGGTCCAGGAGCGTGGACTTGCCACATCCGCTGGGGCCGACCACAGCGACGAACTCCCCCGCTTCGATCCGCAGGTCGACACCGTCCAGAGCGGTGAACTCGCCGTCACGGTGCGCCGGGCCGCGGCCCTTGGTCCGCCCCTTCTTGGCGGGAAAGGTCTTGCGCACCCGGTCGAACTCGATCTTGGGTGTGGTGGATTCCGGCATGGGATCAGCTCCCGCTCTTGGAAGGCGTCTTGGCCCCGGACGGCTTGTCCTTCCGGCTGTACGCGTTGAACTCGTTGGTGTAGAGATCCGACGCCTTGACCTGGCCCTTCTCGATGTCACCGCGCTTACTGAGCCAGTCGATCCACAACTGGAGCTCCTGGTCGGTGATGCGCCCGGCGCTCTCGGCGACGCCGAAGGACTTCCAGTACTTCAGCGGGGCGGTGTTTTCGTTCCGGCCACGCTTCTTGACGATCTCGACCTGCCGGGCGATGACCTCGTCCCGTGGTGTGGCGCGGGCCCATTCGATGGCGCGCGCGACGCCCGTGACGAATCTGCGCGCGGTGTCGGGGTTCTCCTTGAGGAACCGGTCGTTCACCACATAGATGCCGGCGGAAAAGTTGCCGAGCAACTGGTAGTCGGTGAACAGCGGTCTGAGGCCGCCGGTCTGCAGGGCCTTGTCGCGCAGGATGTCGCCGAGAACGCCCACCTGGATCTGCTGCTGCCGCAGCGACTGCTCGGTGTTGACCGGGGGCACCACCAAGGGCTCGGCCTTCTTGATGTCCGCCTGCGACAGGCCGTGGCGTTGCAGGTAGATGTCGAGCATCGCCTCGGAATGCGCACCGAGGGTGTTCATCCCGACCTTCTTGCCGATCAGGTCACGGGCCGAGTGGATCGGGCTGTCCTTGAGCACGTAGAAGCCGTTGTATGCGGCCTTGTCGACGCCGTAGTAGCTGATGACCGCCGTGATGGGAGCTTTTCTGGCAGCGAGTTTGACGACGGCTCCGTTGAACGCGCCGCCGAAGTCGACCTGTCCGGTGGCGGCCGACTGAATGTCCTGCGGCCCGCTGATCGTGTTGCCGACCCACTTCAGTTTCACGTCCTCCAGGAAGCCGAGATCCTCGGCCAGTTCGGGCAGGATGACGGACCCCGCCCACCCCTGGTATCGCAGGGTCTTGGTCTGGTCCTTGGCCGCGCCGCCACCCCCGGAGCCGCAGCTGACCGCGGCCGCCGAGAGGCCCAGCAGGGTGAGGAACTGTCGTCGGCTCGATGGGGTGATCAGCGTGCCCATGGAAGGTCCTGTTCGAGTGGTGGGTGGAGCGCGGTGTGGGACGCGTACGGCGCTTGTTACGGACTCGGGATGGTGGGATGGAGGGATGGAGGGGCGGGTGGGAGATGGATGGAGGGCCGGTAGGAGATGCCGGGTGCGCTGCGGGGCGGCGGTCGGGACGATGACCGATGCGGCGGTGGTCGAGCGCCTAAGACATACGTCCAAGCGAAGTCCTCCGCGGCCTGCCAGCTCCACAGTTCCGCTTCCGGCGGGCGTAAAGACCACCCGAGGTGCGAAAAAACTGAAGGGGAAAGGCGCACGCATGGTGGGGCGAAACAAGTCGGCTCGTGCACCCGAACCCGGCAGGATTCCGGGTGGGGTATGCGGCGAGAATCACCAGGCGGCGAGGAAATCCCAGGCCGGTGAGTGCACCGGGTTTATTCAGGGGTCGCTCAGGCGCTGACGCCGGTCGGCAGCTCTAGCAACCGGCGGCACAGATGGCACTGGCCTGGCGTCGCAGATCGACGTGCAGGCGTGCGGTGAAGTTCTCCGAGTGACTCACACTCGGGAGGCTGGCAGCGAAATTCAGCCACGTCAATGCGGTGAGGGCCCTTGTCTCACTTTCTGATTCTCCCGCCATGCGCGCGCAGCATTTCGTTCACAATCGCAGCCGATGCCCATGCGGCCGGCCAGTTCCGAGGTGGTGATCGGCTCGCTCAGCGGATGGCGGCACGGCTCACGTCTCGCCGGTTCGGAGATGGCGGCGAGCCGGTCCCGTACCAGCGACTGCGACACCGAAGGGCGCCGCTCCCGGTCGTCGGCGAGGAAGTGCACGACGAGCGGCAGCCCCTCGTCCAGCTTCAGGATCAGCTGCGGCCAGCCGGGCATCGTGGACGCCAGGAAGCACCCTCGGTCGTGGACCTTCCTACGCGCCGACTGGAGCTTGCGTAGGAGACGCGCCCCGGCTGCCGAATGGCTGTGGCGGTCGGGCCGACGGAGGCGAGGACCGCGTCCGTCGGCCGGTTCGGTACGCGGCTGCGCCCTGACCCGGGCCGCGATATCGCTCGGCGTTCCTCGCCGGTCGGGTCAGGCGCGACACACGCCCCCGACCTCGGTATTCGCGTCACCTTAAGGGCGGTGCCGCAGGCCGGCCGGGACAGTTGCGCCACCGTGGCAACTGTCGGCGGAGGCTCGGAGGCGAGTGGGCGAGGGCGACCGCAGTCAGGGGCGTGGCGGGCCGTGGGCGGAAGCTCCGGGGGTCCGGGGGCCAGGGCGACCTCAGGGAGTCCGCGGCGGCGCAAGCCGCCATTCCCCGGAATGGCCAGGGGGGAGCGCCAGGTCGCGTCGGACGGCCGCGTAGTACCCCTCACGTGTGGCGCGTTGGCGCTTGAGCAGGTCCGACCAGGCTTCCGGGCTATGAGTCCGGTCTCGCAGGAACCCTTCCATCTCCATCACCACGACGACCCATGCGCGGCCTTTCTCCACCACATCCGGGGTGCCAAGCATCAACAGTGCCTCCCCGGCTGGATCCCGGGCATCAGTGGCATCGGCCAGGTGAGCCGCCGCTTCCTCGGGTGACAAGGGATGCGGGTGAGGGTCATTGCCGAGATGCGCCGCGATCCGGTACGTCAGGGTGACACTCTTCTTCAGCGCCCTGGCGAAGTCGGCGTAGGTCGTCAGGCGCCGCTCCTCCCAACGGGCCGCCTGCTCGCGACGGAAGCGGGCCTGATCGCCACGCATGTTCGCCAAGTACGATCCCAGGGCGCCGATCACCACACCGATCAGGGCGGGGAGCTGTTGTATGAACGCCGACATGGCCACACGGTATATCGCGGCCACCGGCGCGACTTGACGTTGTTTCCGTTCGTGAGTCGTCAGCGGCGGACGGGAGTTGCGACGCTGCCGACGCATGAGGGTGCCCTCATGCGTCGGGTGATCGGCATGCCCCTCTCCCTACTTCGACGACGAAGACACTTCGCCGCCGCGCTCCTCCTGAGCGCCGCGATACCCCTCACTGCGTGCGGGCGGCAGCGCGTCATGGCAGGCGCATCCAGCGCATCCCCCCGTGCATCCGCCAGTGCATCCGCCAGCGTCTGGCTCTGCTGAAGCTGAACCCTGCTCTGCAAGCTGATCTCGATTCTGGTGCCCGGAAGGTGGAGCACGTTCGCGGTCTGGCCGGCCTGGACCCCGCCGCTCAGACGGAAAAGGCTGACGAGCGCGTCGAGCCGGCCGAGCACCGCCACGCCACACTGCTCCTGATCATGCACCGCCGGCCTCGTCGCAGTCGCCCCTGCAGTCGCCTGCCGTCGCCGGAGACCAGAGACCCGAGAGCCAGGAACCGAGACCCAGGAACCGAGACCGGAACGAAGCGGCTCACGTTTCCTTATCGGTCCGCCACCACCCAGGAACCACCTCAGGGCCGGGGCTCGCTCCGGCCCTGAGACCCGGCAGTGGCCGGGCCCGCGCACCCCTCCTGCATATCGGGCGATTTTTCCTCTTGTCCTGAATTGGGTGGTTGCGTGTATCGTCCTCAGAGGCAGCTCCCGCACGCGATGGAACTGGGAGACATGATGAAGAAGATCATCGCGATGGCGTTTATCGCTGCACTGTTCGGTGCCGGAAGCGCCGGCATTGCCTCCGCGGCCACCGCGTCGCCGGAGCCTCCTCCGCCGGGTCGTGACATCGTCACCACGACGTTCCACTGCCCCGCCCCGCACGGCACCTTCACGATCACGGCGGACCCGTGGGTGATGGGCCAGTACGAGTGGTATTACGGTGAGCACGGCTGCACGTACGCCTCGTAGTCGCCGACCCCCCGCAGTCACGCTCGTTCCTCCGTCCGCCCACCCCCGCATCACCCCCGTTCCAACCCATTCCGCCCCATTCCCTCGTCACGCCCGTCTGCCCCTCGGGACTCCTGTGGCCACTGGCCCCGGTGCGGTCCGGTGCGGTCCGGCCCGGTCCAGTCCAGTCCGGTCCAGTCCGGTCCGGTCCAGTCCGGTCCGTCCCTAGAGTCTCGCCGTGACACGGAGGGGACCCGGGGTGACGGACATCGATGCATTGGTGGCGTAGTTGCGGTAATTGCCGTACGCATCCAGCACGTTGATGCCGCTGGAATCCTGGATCGACCACACCCGCCGGCTGGTGCTCGCACTGCCCGACTGGTTCCAACGGTGGAGTGACTGCGTGCACCAAGCCGTGGCGGAGTGGGGCGAGGAGATCGGCGGTGTCGTCGTCTTGGGGTGGCTGCACCTGCCAGATCGCGCAAAAAGGGTGCTCCTTGAGTATTTGAGCACATCGGCTTTCTGACACCGTTTTATGGGCATGATCCGGCGCCGATCCAGCCGCACGCCGCCGCTTGCCGATCTTGCTCAGCAATCGGTCGATTCACCAACACCGCGGTGCGGTACAGGCCGCAGCTGCCCCGCGATGGCCAACCTCGGTGGGGTCGGTCACGCGAACCGGCTCTCGGTAAAGCGGTAATCGGAGAATCGGATTTATGACGCGAATGTTAAAAGCCTTCATCCGGAGGGTACTTCGCACGGTGTGTATGTCGCCGGTCCGGTCTCGGCCGGTCGCCTGCCCGCTGTCGGCCCATGCGGTGGAGCAGACATCTCCGGATGTGGGACAAGAGAGAGTCCCACCTACCTCAGGGAGTGTCATGTTCACCCTCGCACCGCATTCGCCACTGCCGGCTCAGGCACGCGGCTTCAGGCTGAGAGCCGCGTTCGTGGCAGGGGCTGTCATTCCCGTAGGCGATACGCCCCAGGGAATCACTCTCACGCCTGACGGCGCCCGTGCCTATGTGGCCAATCGTGACTCGAACACAGTGAGTGTGATCGACACCGTCACCGACACCGTCACCGACACCATCCCTACGAACGCCGGGCCGACTTTCGTGGCGATCACCCCGGACGGGACGCGCGCTTACGTGACCTTCTCCGGTGCCGCCCTGGTCAGTGTCATCGACACCACGACGAACTCCGTCATCACAGACATCGTGGTAAGCGATCCCACGACCGTCGCGGCGATCACCCCCGACGGCACCCGCGTCTATGTGACCGTCGGCTTCTCCACCGTCAGTGTGATCGACACCGCCACGAACACGGTCACCGACACCATCACCGTGGGTGACGCGCCGACCGGCGTGGTCATCACCCCGGACGGCACCCGCGCCTACGTGGCCAACCAGGTCCCGGGCACGGTCAGCGTGATCGACACCGCCACCAACACGGTCACCGACACCATCAGCGTGGGCAGCTTCCCCATCCTGCTGGCCGTCACCCCGGACGGAACCCGTGTCTACGTCACGGTCGTCGGCGACTCCGCTCTCAGTGTGATCGACACGGCCACCAACACCGTCACTGCCTCGATCGGTGTCAGCGCCCAGCCGCGTGTGCCGGCGGTCAGCCCGGACGGCTCCCACGTGTACGTGCCGAACGCCGAACCGGACACAGTGAGCGTGATCGACACCGCCACCAACACCGTCGTGGAGAACATCGGTGTGGGAGACGGCCCGACCGACATCGCATTCTTTCCCGACGGGACGCACGCGTATGTGACCAATACGCTCGCGGGCACCGTCAGTGTCCTGGCAACGACCGTGATCCCCGACCACGGCTCCACCGGAGGCGGGGCCCCCGTGACACTCACCGGCCACCACCTGGCCAACGCCACCGCCGTGCACTTCGGAACCGCCCAGGCCGTCATCACCGCCAACACCGCGACCTCGATGACTGTCACCGCCCCCGCCGGATCCGGTGCCGTTCCCGTGACGGTCACTACCGCGGGCGGCACCGGAACCCTGGGAACCTTTTACTACACGCCGCCCCCCGCCCTCACCGGCATCAGCCCCGCCGCGGGCCCTGTCGCAGGCAGCGACCAGGAGATCGTCATCACCGGCCGCAACCTCGCCGGGACCATCAATGTGTACTTCGGCGCCACCCGAGCCGTCATCCAAACCGTCTCCAACACCCAGATCACCGTCAGGGCCGCCGGTGCCCCGGCGCCAGGCGGCGTCGCCGTCACCGTGATCACCCCCGGCGGGACCACCGACGGCCTGTCCTACACCTACCTCGACCCGTCCACCGTCACCGGCGTCAGCCCCAACACCGGGCCCACCACCGGCGGCACCGCGGTGACCATCACCGGCACCGGCCTGGCCGACACCGACCAGGTCACCTTCAACGGAACACCGGCCACCTTCGCGGTCATCTCCGACACCACCCTGACCGCCACCACCCCGCCCAGCGGCACCGACGGCACCGTCGACGTCACCGTCACAGGCCCCGGCGGCACCCCTTCAGGAACCTTCACCTACGTCACCGGGCCTGACATCTGACCTCACGTGTCCGTACGCTCCTTGGCCGGCTCTCCACCACCCGCAGCGCGGGGGCCGGGCACCGTGGCCGCCAGGTCGAGGCGGGCGGCCATGCCAAGGTTGACCTCGCCGTACGGACATACATGAGACCAGAACAGCGGCGTCAGGCCGCGCCGGTCGGCCGGGGTGAGCAGATCCGCCCACTCCGGCCCGTCCAGGACGTCCTGGAGCATGAGGGTGTTCACGTAGACCAGGGCCGATTGCAGAATCCTCAGGCACAGCACGAACATCTCCTGCTCGTCGCGCCGGTTGGATGCGATCTCCCCGCCCTTGCCGTAGGCGATCACGGAGTTCGCGCCGTTGGAGGACTCCATCACGTTCAGGCCCTCCTCGATCTCCCGCTGGAGGCCCCGCAGCCGCAGGTAGCGGCCACGAAGATGGTCTTTTGCGCGGCCGACCTCCAGCATCGCCGCGTACGCCGCGTACATCGCGTCCGACGTGGTGGAACCGGCCGCGCCGGCGAGTTGGGGAACCCGGGTCACAGGTTCGTAGGTTGGCCGTCCAGCCGTCCCGAATGAGGTGGAGCGCCTGGGGGATCTCCCTGCAGAGGAAGGTCCGGTACGGCGGCGGGCCGGAGTGCCGGTGGAGGTAGCCCCACCCCTGACCGGGGGGCGGGGCGGATGGTCGCCGTCCCTGCCGGCAGGAAGTCTTGGGGGCATGAGACAACACAAGCCCGCTCTCGCCGCCTTGCTCCTTTCGCTCGGCGCGGTGGTCGCCGCCGCTCCCCCGTCCTCGGCGCAGTCGCCGGTGCCCGCCCTGGAACGCGATGCGCACCCGCTGCGTACCACCGACCCCCGGGGAAACCTGGACGATCTGCGTCCGGTCGGCCGCATGGTGAAGGACGCCCGGGTGGTGGGTCTGGGCGAGGCCACCCACAGCTCCCATGAATTCTTCGCCATGAAGCACCGGGTCTTCCGCTACCTCGTCGAGGAGAAGGGCTTTCGCAGCTTTGCCCTGGAGGGGAGCTGGAGCACCGGATTACGGCTCAACGACTATGTGCTGCACGGCAAGGGCGATCCACGGCGGATCATGCGCGAGGAGTTCCAGAACAGCTACTCGTGGTGGAACAACTCCGATTACCTGAACCTGCTGCGATGGATGCGCAGTTACAACCGGCTGCATCCGCACGATCCGGTGCAGTTCATGGGCGATGACTTCGGGTACGCCGGTCCGGAGCTCTACGACAAGGTGACCGCCTATGTGGCCAAGGCCCACCCGTCGCTGCTGCCGCGCTTTGCCGAGCTCTATCGCGGCTTGCGGCCCACGACCACCGTCGATGCCTATATGAACGGTTATCAGAAGCTGCCGCTGGCCGAACGGAAGGCGATCGCCCACAGGACGGGGCGTGCGCTGGACCTGCTCAAGCGGCAGCGGCCCGGCGCGGGAACCGATGGGGAGGCGCACGCCTGGGCCGTACAGCACGCCACCGCCATCGACCAGACGGCCAGGGGATACGCCTTTGACTTCGACGACCCGCGGCAGAGCGCGGCGGGCATGCGCTACCGCGATGCGGTCATGGCGGACAACGTGGCCTGGTGGCAGAAGCGCACCGGAGACAAGGTCATGCTGTCGGCTCATGATGCGCATGTAGCCCTGCAGACCCCTGACCCGGAGCACTACCCCACGATGCAAGGCAGCTTCCTGCGCGACAAGTTGGGCATGCGCTATGTGAGCGTCGGCACGACCTTCGACCGGGGGTCGTTCAATGCCACCGGAGACGACGGAAAGGTGCGGGCCTACACCGTGGGCCCCGCAAAACCCGGCAGCAATGAGTACACCCTGGACCGGGTACGGCACCGCGACTACGTCCTGGACCTGCGAACCGCCCCGCCCGCGGCCCGCGCCTGGCTGGCCACGGCCCGCCCCACCAAGAGCATCGGCACGGCCTATCCCGGGCCCGGGGTGGAGTACCGGATCGCACTCGCGCGGTCGCACGACATCGTCGTCCATCTGCACCAGGTCGGCGCCGCCCGGCTGCTGGGCACCCCGTCACCCATCGGGAGGTGAGCCTCCGGCATCCGCTGCGGCGGACCGGGCGCGGGCGGTCGCCAGCTCGGTGATCAGGGCGACCAGCGGCCACTGGCGGCACGGTTCCACCGGGGGCTTCAAGAAGCCCGCCGACGGTCCGGTCCGGGTGGCGGGTCCTGGCCCCCCCGGGGCCATGGCGGCTGCGGCGTGGCCGGTGACGCGGCCGAGGGCGACCACTGGCAGCCCGTCGTGCCGACGGCAAGACCGGTAAGGGGAAGAACCCTGAGCAGGCAAGGACCCGGTACAGGCAAGGGGCGGGGCCGGCTCGCCGAAGGTGTCGGCGAGCCGGCCCCGGAACTGCTCAGTCCGGCCCGGACAGGTCGCTCATGGTGTGCCGGAGCGCCTTCGCGGAGTCGGCGGTGGCGCCGCCGCTCCGGTCCGCCGTTCGGCGGTGCCGGTCATCGAGCGGTCCCCTCCCGCGGTGCACCGCCGGGCGGCGGACAGTTCTCGGCGATCTTGTACTTGAGTGCCTGGGGATAGTCGTGCCGCCCGAGCTGCACCCGTACGACGATCGGGCCCTGGTTGATCGTGTCGGTGGGCTCGGCGATCCGCTGGAGCAGGGCGGCGAGTTCGTCGTGCGTGCGGACGGCGAATCCGTTCATCGGGTGCTTGGCGGAGCCGAAGACCTCCGCGAGCTTCTCGTAGCGCCAGGGGTGCAGTTCGTTGTAGAACTCGGCGCCGTCGGACCGCGGTGTTCCCTCCTGGTAGTAGCAGGGCTGGACGAGCATCTGCTCGATGCCGTAGAAGCCTTCGTTGTCCAGGACGAACACCACCGGGCGCAGACCGTGCCGTACATGGGTGGACATCTCCTGGCAGGTCTCCTGGAAAGAGCCGTCGCCGACGAAGACCATCGGGCGCTTGGCCACATGGCGCCGGCCGAGGGCCACGCCGGTAGCCGCGCCGACCGAGTAGCCGATGGACAGCCAGCTGTTCTGCGCCACGTACGAGGCACGCTCCGCCATCCGCAGATTCATCGAGCCGATCAGCGCGAACGCGGCGTCGCACACCACCGTGAACGGGTTGGTGCGCTCGCCCCGGGACTCGCTGGTCTGCGCTTCGAGGAAGGCGTTGAGGTGCCGGAAGAGGCTGTCGTACGTCACGTTCTGCGGGTACGGACCGCCGGTCTGGGAGTCCAGGTAGGCGGCGGTGCTGCCGGGGACGTCCAGGCCCTCGTCATGCGCGCGGGTGAAGTAGTCCGCTTCGAAGGCACCGCTTCCGAACTCGGCGACCAGGCGTTCCCGTAGCGCGGGGATGAACCCGGCGAGCTGCACATCGGGGAAGTACGAAGCCCCGACGTGCACACCGTCGTGAGCGGCCACCGTCCAGTCGTCGCCGATCGACCGTGCACCACCGAGATTCTTCGAGGTCGCCCACGAGCCCAGCCCGATGCGGCAGCCCGCATTGTTGAAGACTTCGGCCACCTCCGGGCTGCTGGCCTTGCCGTTGTAGACGCCGGAGAAGCCCGGGGTGTACTCGGAGACCACGGACTTGGCGCCGATGGTGGTGCAGAACGGGATACGGGTCTCGCGCACCAGCTTTTCGAACTCGTCGGACAGCCGGAAGCGCTCGATCTCCTCACCGGCCCACAGGATCGGATTGCGGTGATGCCGCACCAACTCCATGCACGCGGTGACCGCCTGGTCGAGCATGCGCTGGTTCTTCGCGGTGACGGGTCGCTCCCGCCGCGTCAGCCGGCCCTGGGGTGCGGGACACCGCGCCTCCCAGACGTCATCCATGACCTCCAGATAGACCGGCCGGCGGTGGGAGAGGCACGCGGTGATCGCGCTGTCGATCTGGGTGGGAGCCAGGCCCGGGTTGGAGATCGCCTGGGCGTCCACCGTCACCTGGCGGTAGACCTCCAGGTTGCTCTCCGGTCGCTGGGACATGTGCGAGGTGAGCAGGCCGATCGCCTGCTGGTTGAGCCACTGCTCGTAGGACGGAGCGGCGTTGATCGCGATCAGCGGCACATACTCGGCGAAGCCACCGCCGATCGCATTGAGCAGGTTGAACGCGCCCACGCTGTAGGTGACCGCGACCGCGCCGATGCCCTGCTCGCCGAGCGCGGTCTGCGCGTCGGCGGCCTTCACCCGCGCATACCCGTCGGCGGCCTGGCCCGCGCCCCCCTCGGTCGGGGTGCCCACCCAGCGCACCGTGGTCTTCTCGTGCAGGGTCGACAGAAACGGACCCAGATGGTCGCCCGGAACACCGAACAGATGGGTGATGCCGAGCTGTTCCAGCCTGATGGCCAGGTACTCGGCGACGGTGCAGGTCTGGGAGGCGTTCATGAGGTCACCACTTCCTCTCGTGACGGGGCCGACGACGTGGCGCCGGCCCGGCGCTCGCGGGGTGCCGCGGTCCGCGCGGCAGCGGCGCTCCCGGACGCCGCGGGAGACTCGTGGACCGCGATGGCGGCACGTACGGCCGTCTCCACCGCGCCTTCGATCCAGGCGTGTTTGAGCGAGACGTGTTCACCGGCGAAGTGCACCGGTCCCTCGGCCCGGACCGCGTCGAGGTGGAAGCCGGTCATCTGATGCGGGGTGTAGACGGCCGCCTCACCACAGGCGTACGGGTCGCGCAGCCAGCTCTGGGTCTGGCCGGCACCGGTGTAGAAGACCTCGATCCGGCGGCCGTGCACCGACTGGAGGTTGAGCAGGGCGTAGCCGTAGCGCTCGGCGTCGTCGAAGGAGTCCCAGCGGGCCGCGTCGTCCGACCAGGAGTAGCCGGCCAGTACCACGCCTCCCGGACTGCCGGGGACGGGGTGCGAGGGGTAGTACATGAAGCGGTTGGGGTTGTCGGTGGTGGAGCCACCGCCGTAGGCGTGGGTGGCGGGCCGCACGCCACCGCGCAGTGACGCGTTGCGGTAGTACTCCACCTGGTCCTGGCTGATGCGCTTCTCGTCCACGCTCGGATGGGCGCCGAGGAGGCCGGTGGGCAGATTCCGCATGCTCTGCGGCACGGCCACCGCGGCCTCGGCGTCGTCCTCGCCCCACTGCTGGTAGTACTCGTACAGACCGGGTGCGATGGCGTCCAGCTCCCGCTTCCAGTCCGCCTCGGTGAACTCCCACCAGCGGCACGAGAACTCCAGGAGCACCTTGGTGGCCTGGTCGTAGTGCGTCTCGATGACGGCGCGGCGCTTCTTGTAGGAGAACGGCGGGGTCACGGTGGTGAACCGCAGGCTGGAGAAGGGGACGGTGACGATTGCCAGGTCACCGGTCCAGGTCTGCAGCTCTCCGTACGGATCGCCCTCGGGCACGGTCTGGATGGCGACGGCGGGTCCGCCCGGCCCGGCGAGCCCGCCCTGATGGCCGTCGCGGCCCGGATCGTAGTACTCCAGCCGGACCATCCGCTGGCCCATCACGATCTGGTCCCCCAGATCCTTGGCGAGTGCCTCCGGAAGCTGCCGGCTGCCGCCCTCGATCTCCCAGTACGTGGCGGCGGGGTCGATGTCGCTGCGGCCCAAAAAGCTGTGGAAGAACGCGAGGTGCAGCCGCGACGTCATGTTCTCGATCGTCCCGATCGCCTCGATGGCCTCATCGCTGAACCCGGCGTACTCGCGTAGGAAACGGCCCATCGAATAGCCGTCGAAGTCCCGGATGACCTCGGCCCAGCCGTCCAGCCACTCCTTGAAGGGCTTGTTGACCCGGGTCCCGTCGCTCTGCAGCACGGAGTAGTAGTCACGCACCGGCTCCAGAGCCTGGTGGACCATCTCGGCGACGGGCAGCCGCGATTCGCAGCCGGTGAGGTGGAAGCCCTCGTTGATCGCGGACGGGTCCTTGGCGTACTGGGCGCGCCGTACCTGCGTGCGGTTGGTGCGGATCCAGGTGTTGTTGCGCTTGTCCGGGGCCCGGAACTCGGGACTGGGGGCGCCGTTCGTCCAGATCTTGCCGTCCTTGAACGACTTGTAGATCACCGGCGGTAGCGGGGCGCTCTGGTTGCCGGTCGTCGGATCGATGTCGACGTTGAAGAACAGCCGCCGCTTCAGCCCGAGTTTGTCGACCAGGGCCAGGGTCAGCGGATGGAAGCTGGGCAGGCGCATCGCCCCGGCCTCCGCGTACTGCGCGGGGTCGGTGAAGGGCGGTGGCTCGCCCTTCTTGGTGTGGAAGGTCTTGATCCGGCCGCCGACCCGGTTGGCATTGGCCTCCAGGATCGTCACATCGTGCCCGGCACGGGTCAGCAGATCACCGGCGACCAGGCCGGCGATTCCTGCTCCGACGATCAGGATGCGCTGGGGAACGACGGTGGGCTCCAGCCCGTTGTCGATCAGTACGTCGAGGTAGCGCAGCTTGAGGTCTTCATTGGCCGGCTCGGCGCCGACCAGCAGAAGCTCGCGGGCGAGCTGCTGATAGGTCTTCTCGGTGGCGCGCTCGGCTCCGGTGTGCTCACGGCGGACGCCAGGGCGGGTCTCGTTCATGGCCGTTCCTCGATGGTGGTCACTTTTCTCCTTCGCTGGGCCTCGGGTGCTTCGGAGCGTCGAGGGGCTTCACGCAAAGGCGAATCCGGCTCCTGGCACGCGGACCTGGAAATGGACGTGGAAAGGAAACAAGGGCACGCCAAAGACAGCCGGGGCACGGCTTATGGCGGTCTGTGGCGCCAGCCCAGCACCGAATGAACCACCTCGCAGAAGCACCAACGTCAAACGGAGCACCGGATCACTCGAAACGGCGAGTCCGTCCCGGATTCGGTGTAAGGACGCCGCGCAGGGACCTGGTCGGGGAGGTGCTGGGCCCCGCTGCTCGTCGAATCCGCTGCCATCAGCGAGCCCACGCGAAGGGAAAGAGGGGATGGAGAAGAAGGCGCCTGACGGTCATCGCCCCCGGTCAGGCGCCAACAGTGGTCACTCGGCAGGCCGGTGCAGTGCCGGCACGCACGCCGTGCAGTCGGGTAGGGAGGGTTCCGGCACCGGTGTGCGGTCCAATGCGGAGGGTTCCGTTCCGCCATCGGTGTGTGGTCCGAGGGCGGCTGGTGAGACCCGGGAGGTCGCCCGGGTGGTCGGTGCGGTTGACGAGGGGCCCGTGCGCGGACTCCCGTGCGTGCGGATGGCCGGCTTGCCCTGGCTCTGGATCTGGCCCCGGTTCCGGCCCCGGCCTTGGTTCCGGACCCGGGCCTGGCCCCGGCCTTGGTTCCGGACCCGGGCCCAGCCTCCGGCAGGCGGTGAGTGCCCTCCGGCGGGCGGTGGCAGGGCGCTCGCGATGTCCGCCAGGGCACGGGCGGCAACACCGAGGAACGAGACCTCACACAGGGATCGAGCGGGTCGGTGGCGGGCCGGCGACCAAGGGCTGTCCCGTAGGCTCCGCTCATGTACGACAACGGGGCAAACGCACGGGCACTTTTCCGGGCGCTGCATGATCACGAAGGTCCGGATGCGTACGAGGTGACCTCGGTGCCGTGGCTGGAGCGCGCCGGGGACGAATATCGCACGTGGCTGGCGCGGGCCGCCTTCCACGATGGCTGGTGGACCGGCGAGGCGGCGATGCACGGGAGCAGGCTCCTCATCCGAGAGCTCTACGCCCTCAGCCGTGTGAACGATGTCCTGCTCTTGGGGTTCCAGCCCTCCGGTGACACTCCATCCGGACCACCGTCGTGGCCGGTCCGTCGTCTGCAATGGCCAGGGGTCTCCCTGTCCGAGTACGTCGACTTGTTCACCGGGCTGGGTATGACGGCGTTCGACGACGAGGACGCGGCGGTGGGCGTATTCGACCCGTTCTTCCATGAGATCGTCGAGGTCGAGCAAGCCGACGACCCCGATACACCGATCCGGATCACGCAGGTCGTATGGCCGGGGCTGATGCTTGGCGACCTGCTCTTCAGCCGGGCGGGTGTCCGTGTGCGGGCCGGGAGGAACCACGCTCAGCGCGGCGTCGCCGACTGCTTCCCGCTGTACTGGACTTCCCGGCGCAACTACCGGCCGACGGTCGACGAGTCGCATGGATGGGGTGCCTCATCGCAGTGGGCCACCGACTTCCGCCTCGACTACCGCACGTCAACGTCCCTGCAGCTCAATGTCGCCGGCGACGCGGATAGCGACGCTCCCGATGACCTCAACGAGGACGCGGCGCAGTTGGCAGTCGGTGAACGGCGTGAACTCCTGCGTCACCGTTGCCTCCTGCGGGCACCCGACGCCGCCGGCATCCTTGCCGAGGCGCCCGGATGGGAGAAGGAACTCAGCCCGTTCACTTGGCGGCTGCCCGGCTCGGACACCGGCGTCACGGTCGGCGGAAAGCGACGCGGGTGAACCGTGCCGCCGGTACGGTCATCGGCGGAAGTTCACCTCCTCTCGGCGGCGCCACGCAGTCGACGCGAGCAACTCCCCATCTGGCGGGGCGCGTCACGCCAGGGCATGCCCTGGCTCATCCGTAGAGAAGCCCGTCAACCCGAACCCGGCCGGAGACCGGCCCCGTCGGGGGGCCTCGGTGGCGGCGGGCGGGCAGCAGCGGGGTACTGCGGCCCCGGAGGCCAACGGGAACAAGTTCACCAGGCACTCTGCTGAAGCCGGCCCGGAAATCCCGTCAATCGCCGGCCGGGATGCCGCCTACTTCTGCGTCGCCTTGGCAAGGGCTTCCCGGAGGCCGACCAGTAGGGCGTCCAGTGCGAGGTCGAAGCGGGCCTGGTGGTCGGCCGGCGTGCCGAGTCCGCCCGCGACCGCTTCGGACAGGGTGGGGAACGCAGTGAGGTCGAGGGCGTCGTCGGTGGGCTGCTCGGGGCGCCCGGGGGTGTCGGCTGCTTCGGCGAGGCAGTGCCCGATCACCAGTGTGGTGACGGAGTTGACGATCCGCATGGCCTCGACCGGAGCGATCCCGGCGCGCCCGAGCGCTGCTGCCGTGTCCTCAACTGCCTGCACAGCTGGGGGAGATCGGACAGGCCGCGTGGCGACCAACGCGATCACTCCGGTATGCCGGAGCAGTTCGGCTCGGAAGGCAGCGGCAAACTCCTTCAGGCGCAGCGGCCATTCGTCTACCGGCCCGTCGAAGGACGGTCGCACGGCCGAGACCACCAGCTCGACCAGGCCGTCAAGCAGGGCGGCTTTGTTGGGCAGGTAGTGGTAGAGGGTCATCGCCTCGACGCCGAGCTCGGCGCCCAGGCGGCGCATGGACAGCTTCTCGACGCCGTCCCGGTCTGCGGCTTCCAGAGCCGCGCGCAGCACCTTGTCGCGGGTGAGCCCCACCCGCTTGCTGGTCGTTCCCATCTATCGCATCCCCAGTTGACTTTCTTACGCCGTAAGGCAAGAGTAGCGCCCAGTCGAAACCTTACGCCGTAAGAGGGGGATGGGGCATGTTCATCACCACCGAGAACAACGTGAACAACGAGAACAAGCAGCTCGTCACAGACTTCTTCACCGCACTCAACCAAGCCCGCATCGCCGACCTGGGCGACTATCTGGCAGCGGACGTGGTGGACCACAACAAGGTCATCCACGGTGAACCGGATGAGCCCGGCGCAGCCTTCGCAGCCATTGCCACCCAGCTCTCGGCACTGGCGCCCTACCGTGCACGGATCGATGAACTGATCGCCGAGGGCGACAAGGTCGTCGCCCGGATCACCCAGAGCGGCGTCAGCTCCGGTGGCCATCCCCGGATGCCGGTGCCGACCGGCCTCAGCTTCGAGAACGAGGCGATCTTCGTCTTCACCGTCACCGCCGGCCGGATCAGCGAGATCCGCGGTGTCTCCGACCGGCTCGGTCTCTTCCTTCAGCTGGGGTGGGACTGGCCGACCGTCGACTGACGGACCGGTACTCGATGCAGAAGCGTGCATGCTCCCGGAAAAGGGGACCACCTGGGGGCGATCTCGGGGTGCCTTCCGGAGATGTCATGGCGCTGAGGCCGTCGAAGGCATTCTCCAACGATCAGCAAGTCACCACGCCGACGTGCAACCCGGCGCAGGCACCGGCACATCTGCGCCTGGGCCAATGCCTGTGCCCGTGCCCGTGCCCGTGCCTGCGCCTGCGCCTGCGCCTGCGCCTATGCCTATGCCAACCGCATGGCCTAGATCCTGTCCGCGCGTCGCAGCTGCGCGGAGAGATGGTGCTGTAGCGGCTGACCGACCGCCGCGAGGTCGTGGACAAAGGTGAGTGTGTTCTCGTCGGTGAGGGTATAGCGGCGGCGGGTGGCGGTGACCTCCTTCGCAGTGGGGGCGAGAGCCACCTCATGGGTGGCGAGGTCGACCGTGCCGTCGTCGGCGCGGCCGACCGAGATCTCCGCGATGCCGGTGGGCTGGGTGATCAATGCCTCCACCCGCCCCTCAGGCTGCAGGCGCCACCAGCCGCTCTCCCTGGCCGACGGGCGCAGCGGGGTGCCGTCCGCGTCGAGCAGCCAGGCGCGTGCCTCGTAGTGGAGGAAGGGACGCCCGTCATGGCTGAAGGTGACCTCCTGCGCGTAGGTGAACTCCTCGGCGAGCGTCGGGTACTCGCCACGGCCCCGCCCGGCCCAGGTGCCCAGGAGTCCGATCACCGGCGCGAGCAGTGCGTGCGGAGCCGGTGATTCGTCCGGTCGAAGGGCGTCGGGATACGGGGGCTTCTGGGCGTGGTCGAACATGAGGGGCGCTCCTGGGTCGAGGCTGGTGCCGGGGGCAGCCTAAGGGCTGACCATCCCCCCGCAGCTCACGCGTCAGGCGGTCGCGGCCTCGTAGAGCGCCTTCGGCAGGCGGGCGTTCTCCGGCGCCGCACCCCCGGGAAGGCGAACCGGCGGCGGGTGTAGCCGTAGGCGAGACCCGAGCGCGCGTCACCGAAAGCGAGCGAACCGGCCGCACCGCTGTGCCCGAAGGCGTTCGCGCCGAGCGCCGGGAAGACCATGCTGACCGCCTCGAAGCCCAGGGCGAACGTGCTCGGGTGGTGGGTGACCAGGTCGGTGCCGACCGAGTGGATGCGGGAGAACTCGGCGACCGTCTCCGGCTTGAGCGGCGCGCCCAGGCCGTTGAACCTCCTCGTAGACCTCCTGGAGGGAACGGCCGGTGGTCCGCCGTACCACCTCACCGGTGAGCGCGCCGATCACCAGGGCGTGATAGCCGTGGCCGACGCCCGGCTGCCAGAACGGCCGCTGCCCGGCAAGCCGTTCGGCGGTGATCCGGTCGTCGGCAGGCTCCTGCGGGGTGAAGCCGTCGTCCGCGCCGATGACGCCGGAGCGGTGCGCGATCAGCTCGCGTCTCCCCTTCGTTCGGTGCAGCGTTGCGCTGCGTACGGAGGAAACCAACCGGGGGTCGGGGCGCCCCTCATTCCCGCACACGAAGAAATGTTCCGGCCGGCTCCGGTGTGTGTCCGTCGGGTGTCCCTGCACGCCGTCCAGGAGACGTGTCCAGGCGACGTCGTTCGGCTTCGAGCAGGGACCAAGGAGCAAGAAGCAGGCAGCAGGCAGCAGGCAGCAGGGAGCAGGGGCACGGTGCACGGGGGCGCGCCATGCCGCATTCCGCACCCCGGCGGCGAGCCGGCGCCCCGTCCCGCTCGGCCTCTGTTCCCGCCGGAAGCCGTCCACGTCAGCCCGGGTCCCGCACGATGCGCCCCATCCGCCTTACGGTTCATCTCGGGCGGTTCCCCGGCAGACGGGATGGAGTGGTCGACATGATGTGCGCGGCGGCAGCCGGCGGCGGACCCGTACCGGCTCCGGAGCAGGCCCCGGAGTCCGGGCGGCAGTCCTTGGCGCCGCTGCTGGCGGTGTGCGCCGGGTATTTCATGGTGATCCTGGACGTGACGATCATCAACGTCGCCGTGCCGGTGGTGGGCCGGGAGCTGTCGGCCTCGCTCACCGGCATCCAGTGGATCACCGACGGGTACACCCTGGTCTTCGCCGGGTTCCTGCTGACCGGCGGGGCGCTGGGCGACCGGCTGGGGAACCGTCGGGTCTTCTGCACGGGCGTGGTCGTGTTCACCGCGTCCTCGGCCGCGTGCGCGCTCGCGCCGAGCGCCCTGTTCCTGGTTGCCGCCCGGCTGGCGGAAGGACTCGGCGCGGCACTGATCGTGCCTGGTTCGCTGGCTCTGCTCCAGCAGTCCTACCCGGCAGCCGCCGCACGCTCACGGGCCTTCGGGCTATGGGGTTCGATGGCGGGTATCGCGGCGTCCGCCGGGCCGTTGCTGGGCGGACTGCTGGTCTCCACGGCGGGCTGGCGATGGGTGTTCCTGATCAATCTGCCGGTCGGCGTGGCCTGCCTCGTACTGACGCTGCGGCAGGTGGCACCCTCGCCCCGGCACGCCGACCGGGTCCTGGACTGGCCGGCGCAAGGTCTGGTCGTGGCGACGGTGGCACTGCTGACGGCCGCCCTCAACGAAGCCGGGCGCCGCGGCTGGTCCGCTCCGGTCGTTCTCGCGGGACTGGGTCTGGCCGCCACGGCGGTCGGGGCACTCGCGGTGCGCGAGCGGCTGGCCCGGTCTCCCGCCCTGCCGGCGCGCCTGCTGCGGTCACCTGCGATGCGCGGCGGAGCCCTGATCGGCCTGCTGTTCAACTTCGGCTTCTACGGCATGGTGTTCACCGCCAGCCTGGACTTCCAGCACCAGCGCGGCTACAGCGCCCTCGGCACCGGGGTGGCCCTGTTCCCGGCGGTGGCGATGACCATGTTCGCCTCCGTCCTGTCCGGGCGGCTGACCCGCACAACCGGCGATCGCCCGCTGGTGGTCTGCGGCATGCTCCTGGCAGCCCTGGGGCTGGCGGGCTGGGCCGCGGCGGGAGCCGCCCCGTCCTACCCGCTGCTGGTGCTCCCGATGATGGCCGCGGGCTTCGGCACCTCCTTCGCCCTCACCGGCTCGACCTCCACCGTGATGGGCGCCGCACCTGAGGCGTACTCGGGGACCGCCTCCGCCTTGTTCAACACCACCCGCCAGATCGGCAGCGCCACCGGTGTAGCCCTCGGCGGCACCTTGCTCGCCACCGCCGTCGACTACAACGCCGGAACGCGCCTGAGCATGGCCATCGGCGCGCTCGCCTACCTGACCGCCGCCGGCCTCGCGTGGCGGTGCGTACCGGCGAAGCCCGGAAGGTCTCAGAGGGTCAAACGGCGTGCCCGGATGCGCCGGTAGGTGATGGCGCCGCGGGCCGGCCTCACTGCCGGCGTACCCCAGGTGCGCGACACGGGCCACGCCGAGCACGGTCGCACTCGCCCTCAGCTCCAGCAGGCGCGGCGCCTCGGCGTCCTTGGGAACGGCGTCCATCAGGCCGTCAGTGGCGACCGCTATCACCGTGCGATGGCCGTGGGCGGCGGCGCGCGCAAACGTGCCCCCGATAGGCAATACCTCGTCGTCGGGGTGCGCGGGGAAAGCCACGATGGTTGCCATGGGTCCATCCTGAACCTCTGGCCATCCGTCAGTGGTCACCTACACGTGATCGCCGGACAGGCCCCAGCTGTGCCTGCCCATGCCCCCACGGACCACGGGCCACGGACCACGGGAGCACGGGCCACGGGAGCACGGACCACGGACCTCGTTCCGTACGGAAAGCCCGCTCGTACCGCTCACGTCGTCCGTGCCGGAGCCCCCGCGAGCAGGAGCAGCGCATCGACAAGGTCGTCGGTACTGGTGCCGGTGGCCAGGCGGCGCAGTTGCAGGCCGACGATGAGGGCGACGGTGGGGCCGGCGAGACGCTCGGCGTCGGGTGTGCCGATCGCGCCCAGGAGAGAGGCGGCCAATTGGTCGTAGGCCGCGAAGCACTCCTGCGCGGCAGCGCGGAGCTGGGGGTCGCGGCCGGCCTGGATGTAGAGCTCGAAGGGGGCGATGTGTTCGCTGTCGAAGGCGGTGTCGGCGGCGACCTGGCCGATCAGGGTGGCCGCCTGCTCCGGGGTGGTCCGGCCCGCGCAGTAGCGTGTGGCCAGGTCGGTGAAACGGCGGGTCTCCTGGTCGACGAAGGAGCGCAAGCTCTCGCGCAGCAGGTCGTGTTGGGTCGCGAAGTGGTAGGTGATCGAGCCGAGAGAGACGCCGGCCTCCTTGGCGATGCGACGGTTGGTGACCGCGGCGATCCCGTCATCGCCGATGATCCGTAGCGTGGCCGCAATGATGCGTGCGCGGGCCTGGGAGGTGTTCGGCATGCCGTCATCGTCCCACGACCGGTCAGGACGTCATCCACCGCCGGCGGCCGATCAGCCTCGTTGACGGATTCACCGCGAAGGCGTGTATCTACCGTCGGGCCTCGCGGATCCCTCCGTCCTCCGTTACTGTTCGTTCGAACGAACAGTAACGGAGGACGACTTGCTGAAGATCAAGGGCTCGACCGTTCTACTGACGGGCGCCAGCGGAGGTATCGGCAACGCGCTGGCCCGCACGCTCGCGGCCAGCGGTGCCCACTTGGTGGTCACCGGCCGACGCGCCGATGCGCTCAAGCAACTCGAAATGTCGTGGGGTGCCCGGCCTCTGGTCGCGGATCTGAGCGACCGTGAGGCAGTCGAGGATCTCGCCGAACGGGCCGGGCCCGTCGACATCTTGGTCGCCAATGCCGCCCTGCCCTCCAGCGGCCCCCTGCTCGACTACACACCCCGCCAGATCGACCGGTCGCTGGATGTGAACCTGCGCGCACCGCTCCTGCTGTCCCGGCTCCTGGCGCCGCGCATGGTGGCCGCCGGCCGCGGCCACCTGGTCATGATCGGCTCGATCTCGGGCCGGACGTCCTCCCCTTCCACCTCGCTCTACAGCGCCGCGAAGTTCGGTCTGCGCGGCTTCGCTCACGCCTTGCGCCAGGATCTGCACGGCACGGGGGTGGGCGTGTCCCTCGTGCAACCCGGCTTCGTCCGTGATGCGGGGATGTTCGCCGACACCGGCGCCACGCCCCCCGCCGGCATACGTACCGTCAGCCCCGAACAGGTCGCGGCCGGCGCCCTCAGGGCGATCGAACGCAACCGTGCCGAAGTCAATGTGGCACCCCTCGAACTACGCCTGGGCAGCGCCATCGGCGGGCTCTTCCCCAGCCTGGCCGCTGCCGCCCAGCGCAGGGCTTCGCCCACCTCCCTCGTCCAGCAGATCGCCGAGGCCCAGCGCCACCAACGCTGACCGCCACGGCCGACCGCCGCGCCCGGGTGCTCGCGGCACGGCCGGCGCTGCCCTCGATGTGCGGCCATGGTGCGTCACGCGGTGTGGCCATGGTGCGTCACGTGATGCGTCACGCGGATTCGGTCGCGCCCGAGCAGTCGACCTCGGGCGCGACAGGGCGTACCCGGTGGACTGACCGTCCGGCTCCTGATGCACGGCAAAGCGCAGCGCAGTCGCCCCACCGCGCGAGTGCGGCTCGTCGAACAGACGGACCTTCCGGTGAGGGGCACCCCTGTCGGGCCAGCCGACCGAGCTGCGCCGGACCTGGTCGTAGATCTTCTCCACAAGAGGGCGAGCCTGAGCGCGGCCCATGAGCCGGACCGTGCCGTGGCCGAAGTCTGTCCGGGGCGGAAAAGCCTGCCTCGCTTGTCGCACCGCAGATGGTTCCCCTGCGTGGCGGGCCCATGGCCGTAGCGGCCGTAGACCGCGGCCCCGGCGGGGCACGGCACGGCGATCGGCTCTGCGCCGTGCACGTGCAGATAGGTCAGCGGACGCCGCATCATCGAGGTGAGGATCCCGCGGCGCCGATGAGTGGGGGTCACACCGACCGTGGCGGCTCCTGCCACCGGCATGATGGCCCCGGGAACCGTCAACAGCCGCCTGCAGAGAGACGCGCCACCTACCGGAGCATCCCCGTCGAACGCGACGACGGTACGCGGCAATACGGTTGCTGCACGCTGGCTGGCGATCTCCTCATCGGACCGGTCGACGCCATGGGCCTCGGCGATCATTCTTGCCCGGCCGTGGAACTCGTCCTCGGTGACGGCGCGGAGCGTGCAAGGATCGGTCATCGCGCCTGTTTAGCGGCCATCGAGCTGGTGCGCGATCGGTTCGGGGGCTTCGGGCGTTCCCTGGCGGCGCCTGCTCTTGGGGGCCCGTGACGACGGACGCCAGGACGGCCGTGAGTGACCGCCGGAGCGTCACGTAGGGTCGTGGCATGGACTTGACCGGGAAGGTCTGGGGCGCCACCACTACGGAGCAGGAAGCGCGCTATCCCTGTGATTCTCTGGTGGCGGTACCCGCCGAGGGGTGGGTCCGGGCCGTGGACGTGGCGGCGCCGCCCAGCCTCGTCTTCCGGTGGCTTCGGCAGTTGACCATCGCGCCGTACAGCTACGACTGGATCGACTTCCGTGGACAGAAAAGTCCGCGCGCACTGGTCCAGGGGCTACCGGAACTGGCCCTGGGCCAGCCCTTCCTCGTGTTCGAGATCGCGGGCTTCGAGACCGGGACACACATCACCGGCGTGCTGCCGGCCCGTCTCGCCGAACGGCACGGCCGGATGGCGGTGAGCTACAGCCTGAGCCCGCTCGGAGAAGGCTGCCGCGTGGTGGTGAAGGTCGCTGCCGAGGCCAAGGGGTCACTCCCCCGCAGACTGCGCCGCAGGCTTCTGGCCTGGGGCGATCTCATCATGATGCGCAAACAGCTTCTGACGCTCAAGAAACTGGCCGAACGGGATGCCGGTGTCTGAAGGGTGGGTTCCGTCCACCCACCCAAGGTGCTCGGCCCGGGCGCGGGGTCTTCGCCGCGCTCGCCGGGGTGTCGCGGTGGCCGGGTCCGAGGAGTACGCCGACTGGCGTCAATGCCGGCGTCATCACCGACAACGCCCCCGTCGAGCAGGAGAAGACCGCGAAGTTCCCTGCTCTGCTCACGAACTCGGACGCGAGCCCGAGGCGTACGCCCCATACCTGGACGTCGACTTCAGCCCACTCCGCGGCGACAGTCCCGGCACCGACGGCTGCGACCAGGCGGCCTGACCAGCCCCGTGCAGTCGAAGGCGGTCCGGAGTCGGTTGCGATGACTCCGGACCGCCCGCTCTGACCACGTACCTCAGCACGGGGCCAGGTGCCCTCTTCGGGAGAGGACAGGGCACGACGGGTCACGGCTGTGGTGATCTTCCACCTGGAGGTCATGCAGCGCGTTCAGGGCGGCCGGAGGGCGCTATGGGATCAGGGCGAAGAGCTGTCTCAGCAGATCGTCCAGCGCGTCGCGGATGTCCACCAGCCGCTGTCACGCTAACCCGCGCCGTGCGGCGACAGCCGTCGTGTGATCCGGTCGAACAGCTCCGTCAGCGGCTCGCCGACGTCCCGGCCGAACTCGGTCAGCCCGTAGGTGACCTGGGGCGGCGTCGTCGGCTCGACCTCCCGCCAGACCAGGCCGTCCTGAACCAGCGCGCGCAGAGTCTGGGCGAGCATCTTCTCGCTGACGCCCTGGATGCTCTCGCGCAGCTCATAGAACCGGAGGCTGTTGCTCCGCAAAGAGATCAGCACCCAGATGCCCCACCTGCTGGTCACATGGTCGACCACATCGCGCGCGGGGCAGTCGGTGTGAAACACGTCATACGACTTCCCCGCCGCGGCCTCTCTGCGCTGCACGCCTCCCGCCACGTCATGAGCTTACCTCAAGGTATGTCCTTACCAAAAGTTAGCCCCCGTCCTAGCGTGAAGACCACAGAGGACATCCGACAAGGAGCTGATCATGATCGTGGTGACCGGGGCTACCGGGAATATCGGCCGGCCGTTGACGCAGGCACTGGCCGAGGCGGGCCAGCAGGTGACGGCGGTGTCACGGCACACGGCGGCGGTGCCGAACGGCGTCCGTCACGTGGTGGCCGACCTGGCCGAGCCGGCCGGCCTCACGCCCGCACTGGCCGGGGCGAAGGCGCTGTTTCTGCTGCTGTCCGGCGACCTGCACGCCACTGGAGCCAACCCTGCCGACCTCATCAGCGAAGCTGCGGCCAGCGGGGTCCGCCGGGTCGTCCTGCTCTCCACGCTGGGCGTGGTGACCAGGCCCTCCGGCCAAACGCGGATCGCGATGCGCGCGCTGGAGGACATGCTGCGGGAGTCCGGCCTGGAGTGGGTCATCCTGCGGCCGGGCGGCTTCGCCTCCAACGCCCTGTGGTGGGCAGAGTCCGTCCGGGCGCATCGGGTCGTCGCCGCGCCCTTCGGTGACGTCGGGGTGCCGATCATCGACCCGGCGGACATCGCCGCGGTCGCGACGGCCTGCCTGCTGGATGACCGGCACACCGGCGGTGTGTACGAGCTGACCGGCCCGGAGGTGATCACTCCGAGCCAGCAGGCGGAGGCCATCGCCGCCGCGCTGGGCTCGCCGGTGAGGTTTCACGAGCTCACCCGCGACGAGGCCAAGACCGCCATGACCCGGAGCATGCCGGCGGAGCTCGCCGACGACACTCTGGACATCCTCGGTTCCCCGAGCCCGGACGAGCTGCGCATCAGCCCGGACGTCCAGCGGGTCCTCGGCCGCGCCCCGCGCCCCTTCGCCGACTGGGCCGTCCGCAATGTCGCTGCGTTCCGCTGAGATCGGTCAGCGCCGCCGGAACTGCTTTCGTGCTCGGCGATCCACTGCTGACTGCCGAGGAACCTGACCCGCAGTTGACGCCGACAAGGCCCCCTGCCGGGCCGGAACCCACGCCGCGGCCGCAGCCGCAGTCGCAGTGAATCGCCGTACAGCCAACCCCGTTGACCCTACGAGCCCAGGAACATCCCGATCAGCCCGTCCTGTCGGCGAACGATCGTTGGACGACAGGACGGGCGCGTCCCATGAACCCGGGCATTCCGGGACGCCAGGGCGCCGTCGATCCCATCACATCCGATGGTGATTGATGACAGGGTTGACGACAGATGGGGTCCGCCTCCTCCAGGCGGAGGAGGCCGCCCTCGGTGGCGAACCTGGTCTACAAGCGGGTTTCGACCGACCAGCAGTCGACGGCGCGGCAGAACCTCGTCCCGGACGAGGCCGGGATCGAGGCCCCGGTCGTCTTCGAGGAGGACCCGGGCACCGCCAGCCGCCTCCACCCCCTCCAGCGCCCGAAGTTCCGCGTGCTGCGGACGTACGCGCGGCCGGGCGACACCGAGCACACCTCCGGGATGTTCCGCCTCGTACGCGGCACCGGGCACCTCCTCCGCCGCTCTCGCCCGCGAAAACGGCGTCAGCCGCGGGGCCATCCTCGGCCGGGTGGTGGTCACCACCGCTGTCGTCGCGGGCCTGACCCGCGTCCTCCGACGCGACGGACAACGCCGATCAGTGGCGCGTTGTTCCGGTCGCCGGGCTCGGCACCCGTTCTCGTGCAACGTCGCTACCCGGGCTGACCGTTCGCGTTGTGCTCGAAGAGTTCCTGGATACGGCGGAGCAGGGCTTGCCGTACCGCGTCCGGCGACAGGACCCGCAGTGGTGTGGCCAGGCTGAGGAGGTATCCGGCGAGCCCTTCTGCGTCGGGACCGCCGATGTCGACGATCGTGACGTCGGGGCTTTCGGGACGGTGGGTACCGACTGACGACGGGATCAGCCTCAGAGCTTGGTCCATGGCCATCGGGAGGCGGATCGTCACCCGGAGCGGGTAGGGGCCGGTCGCGACCGAGCGGGAGACGAGCAGCGCCGGGTCGGGTGGGTCGACGAGTTCCACCGGGTGCCCGGTTGGTTGCAGTCGGTCGACCCGGTCGGCCCGGAAGGTCCGCCACTGGGCTTGGGTGACGTCCCGGGCGACGAAATACCACCGGCGTTCGGTGTGGACGAGGCGGTACGGGTCGACGTCCCGGACCGTGGCTTTCCCTGCCCAGTCGCGGTACGACAGCCGGGCACGCTCGCCCCGGCGGCATGCCGCCGACAGTTCCAGCAGCATGCCGGCCGAGATCTGCGGTTCGTCGGGTCTGGGCGTGTGGACGAAGGTGGCATCCATCTCGCCCAGCCGGTCCGCGATCCGCCGCGGCAGAACCTGACGCAGCTTCAGCAGGGCCGACAGCGCGGCCTGGTCGCCGCCGAGAGCGCCGCTGAGCGCGGCCTCGCGCAGCCCGACGGCCACGGCGAGCGCCTCCTCGTCATCGAGGATCAACGGGGGAACCCGCGCTCCGGCCCGGAGGCGATAGCCGCCCCAGGGGCCGGGGTCGGACTCGACGGCGTAGCCGAGTTCCCGGAGCTTGGCGATGTCCCGCCGCACCGTGCGTTCGGTCACTGCCATCCGGGCGGCCAGTTCACCGCAGGTCCACGACGGCCGGGCGGCCAACAAGGAGACCAATCGCAGCAGGCGGGCGGATGCGCTGATCACATTCGCGAGTGTTCCACATGACCAGGACCGAATCTGTCCGGGTCCCGCCATAGCGTCTGCTCCATGACTACGGCACATACCTCCGCGCCCACGTTCCGCTATTCGGCCGTCACCTTCGACTGCCCGGACCCCGCCGAACTGGCCCGCTTCTACGGCGAGGCTCTCGGCCTGCCCATCGTCTTCTCCACTGACCACTTCGTCCTGCTCGGCCAAGAGGGCGGGGCCGGACTGGGGTTCAACCGGCTTTCCGATTACCGCCGTCCCACCTGGCCGGACCCTTCCCAGGAGAAGCAGGCCCACATCGAACTGGGCGTCGACGACTTGGACGCCGCCCAGGCCCGGCTGCTCGCCCTGGGGGCCGTCACCCCGGAATTCCAGCCGGACCCCGACCGGTGGCGCGTCCTGCTGGACCCCGCAGGGCATCCGTTCTGCATCTCCACCCTGGTCTGAGCACGACCTGGCACTGCCATCCCATGACCTCGGCCGCGCCCCCGACAGGGCAGTGGGCCCGCCGCTGACCCGCTGGGGGTGCGGAGAGGTTGCACGGACTCCGAAGCGGTCGGCCGGTCGGCGTACCTGGTCGGACAGTGCCTGTTTTCTACGGTTGGCCGGGCCGGCGGCGCTTCATGCGTCAGCCCGGGGCGGACGGTGCCGGACCGGCTGGTGGCTCTTCTCCTTCATAGGCCGCCAGGGCGACTTGGCGGCTTGCCAGCACCTCGGCGAGGTCCTCGGGGAGCACGCTGTCCTGGGCCAGTTTCATGCGGGCCCTGGCCTCCACGAGAGCCCATGCCTGCCGGGCGCGTTTGTTGGCCAGCCGCCTGCTGTCGCTCCTGAGGAAGCCGGCTCCCGCCGCGAACCCCGCCGCGGTCAGAGCCACCAACGCCGCAGGAACGCGGGCATCCGCTGACGCCAGGCCCGCGGCTCCGGATACGCCGGCGAGGAGGGCCGCGGGAAACCCCAGAGCGATATCGGCCTTGACCCAGAACTCAGCCCTGCGGTGTGCCAGGTCCTTCTGCCGCGTCGCTTCGTCACCCAACCGCTCGACCTCGGCTCGCGGCCGGATCGAGGGCTCGTTCCGGGAAAGCGGCACGGGTCCGGGGGAGGTAGTGGCCATGTCTGGATTCCAACACAGGGGAAACGCAAGGGACTTGTGCGGGCATGCACAGACTTGAGGGGCGTCCGTGGTGGGCTCCTGACAGATCGACTGCGGGGGGGGCGGCACGACGGCGAGTCTGCTGCTCCCGGCGAGGGAGTGTCCCGCCGGGAGCGTGACCTGAGGTCTCGTCACGCTGACATGTGGTCTCCTCGGCAGACGCTTCTTCGCGCAGCTGGCTACTGTGGGGGAATCCGCCGACGCGCCGGCCGGCGGACGGGCGGCGCCTCGCGCATCGCCCGGAACCCGATGAAAGGTGCGGACATGACGAGCGTGCACGGTGGCCCCCTGGACATCCCCACTCCGGACGGCATCGCCGATGCCTATCTCGCCCACCCCGACGACGGCGAGCCGCACCCCGGCGTCCTGCTGTACATGGACGCCTTCGGACTGCGGCCGTCGCTGGAGGAGATGGCCAGGCGCTTGGCCGGGCACGGCTACACGGTGCTGGCACCCAATGTCTTCTACCGCGCCGGACGCGCCCCGGTGGTGGAGCTGCCCGACTTCATCGACCCCTCCCAGCGGCCGGAGATCTTCGAGCAGCTCTTCCCGGTGATGCAGACCCTCACCCCGGGTCTGGCGATGCGGGACGCCGGAGCCTACCTCGACTGGCTGGCTGCCTCCCCCCAGGTCACTGACGGCCCGGTGGGCGCCACCGGTTACTGCATGGGCGGGGTCCTCGCCATCCGCACCGCCGCGGCCCTTCCCGACCGGATCGCCGCCGCGGCCGCCTTCCACGCCGGCCGCCTGGTCACCGACGCCGAGGACAGCCCGCACCTGCTCGCCGACCGCATCACCGCGGAGCTGTACTTCGGCCACGCCGACCACGATCATTCGATGCCGGTCGAGCAGATCAAGAGCCTGGAGCAGAGCCTGGACACGGCGGGCGTGCGCTATCGCAGCGAGCTGTACGAAGGCGCCGACCACGGTTACACCCAGGTCGACACCACCGCGTACAACGCCGAGGCGGACGCGCGTCATTGGCGCAACATGCTGGAACTCTTCGGGCGCCGTCTCTGACACCACGGGCGGGCCGGCCGCCCCGGCAGGCCGCCGGCCTCCGTCTTGTCCGCGTGCAGACCCTCCGCACCGCACGGGAGGGTCTCGCTCAGCCCACCGGGACGGCGGCCGGACTTGCACCGGGGTCCGGACTGTTGCCGGTGGGAAGGACCAGCATCTTCGTCACCGTACCGTCGTCCGCGACGACGTCGCGGACGTGGGTGAATCCCAGTTTTTTGCCCAGCGCCAGACTGGCGGCATTTTCGGCGCCCACCATTCCGTAGACCTCGTTGAGCTGCAGGGTGTCAGCGGCGTAGTGCAGCAGACCGCGCACCAGCTCATTGCCCACGCCCCGTCCCCGGCTCTCCTTGACCAGTGCGGCGATCATCTCGTAGCCGTCGACGTTGCCTGTTTTCTTGAGCTCTGCGTGGCCCACGTAGACGCCCTCGGACCACACCGCCCATACATCGAACATGTTTTTGGCGTAGATCTCGTGGAGAATCGCTTGGAATATGGCCCGGATCTCTTCTTCGGGTACGCGTTCTTGGCCCATCCAGCGGCAGACCTCTTCGTCACCGAGCAGAGTCACGAAGACCTCTTCGTCCTCGGGCCGGTAGGGCGCAAGAATCAGTCGCTCGGTACGCAAGATCGGGGTCATTCCAGGGTCCCTTCTCATGGTGAAAGTCAAAGTGATCTCGGTGAGGCGAAAGGAAGCGCCGGAACGGAGCAGAAGGACCGGCTTCCGGGGAATGCGCCAGTCGCGAGGCGGGCACGCAGAACGCGTCCGGGCATGTGCGAGCGTGTGTGATTTCGTGCGAACTCCGGCCCGTACAAACTCCGGCCCGTGCGCCCGGACTTACCCCGTCATGCCGTCGAACGCGGCGGTCCGCTGACGGAATGGAGCGGCGCCCGACGCTTCGGCCAGGCAGAACGGGTCCCTGTCACGGACCGGCCACTGAGAAAATCCCCCGCGATCCGCAGCTTCCTCACCCCGTAAAAGTCCCGAACTCCGCTCCCAGGCATCCGGCCTGTGCGGCGCATGTCACTGGTATAGCGTAATAACGGCCTATCGTCACTACCTGGCGCCAAATCCGATATGACAGGTAATTCAGGCGTACGCCGTCATTTGCCGTAGACAAGGGGGTGGCGCCGGCCGCGGTCTGGTCTGCGGTCGGCGGGGGCTCCGTCGGCTACCGGCCGGTCGGGGAAAGGCGAAAGGCCGTAAGGAAGAGGGAAGGGGAAAGGGAGGGGAGAGGAAGGGAAGGGAGGTGGAGGGGGAAGAGGCCGGCGGGAAATCGTTTCCGGCGGTGGTCAGCAGCGAGGGCTCTTCGGCGGCACGGCGGCCGGCGGCGCGGCAGCACGGCTGGGGGCGGCACGGTGGCCGGAGAAGGAGCGACCGCGAGGGGAAGGCCGGTCGGCAAGCTGCTCGGCCCGGTGCCGGCGCGCTGTCCTGGCGCGGTCCTGTGCGCGGTCCTGTGCGCGGTCGGGCGGAGTAGCAGAGCCCGGCGGTGTCGTGGGGTAGGCGGTGCGGGCCGCGCCGGTGGGCAGGCGCCCCGGGCCCGCGCCGGTGGACAGGCCGTGCGGGCCGCGCCGGCCGGTGGCTCGTGGTCGCGGCCCGCACGGAGGGTGGTGCGGGCAGGGGCAGGGCGCGGCGGTCGGCCGCGGCCCTGCGGGGCGGATCGGTCAGGAGGCGGCGCTGTCCATGCGTTCGCGCAGGCTACGGGGGCGCATGTCGGTCCAGACCTCGTCGACGTAGGCGGAGCACTCGTCCTGGGTGCCCTCCTTGCCCACGGCGTGCCAGCCGTCGGGGACCTCCAGGTCGGCCAGCCACAGCGAGTACTGGTCCTCGTCGTTGCGCAGTACCTGGTAGCGGGCGTTCTCGTCCATGTCACGCTCTCCCATCGTGGGTTGGGGTGTTGATCGGGCGGTCTCGTCGGGCGGTTCGCCGAGTGGTTTCGTCGGGCGGTTTCGTCGAGTGGTTTCTTCGGGTCGAGTGGTTTCTTCGGGCGGCCGGCGGGGGCCGCGGCGGGCGGGCGCTCGGGGGTGCGGTCACGTGATGCCGTCAGCGAGACCGGGCGGGCAGTTGATCTCGTTCAGGCTGCCGTGAACGGGCGGTGTACGGGGGGCTTTTCGGTAATCCGCCGTACGCGGCGGGTGGGGCGGGGACAACCCGCTCTGCGGCTCCCTCATGCGCTGTCCCGGGCGTGCTGGGCGATCCGGCGGAGGGCCTCGGCGAAGTCCTCGGCCACCGCCCGTACGGTCGTCTCCTCGTGCACATCGGGGCGGTAGTGCCAGGTGAAGGCGAGCCGGCCGTCCTGCACCGCGCCGACGGCCTCCAGCAGGTGGGAGCCGCCGTCGCGGGGGTCGTGGTCCTGGCCGAAGGAACCGTGCTCGGCACGGACGAGTGCCCCGGAGGAGCCGCCCGGCCGGGCGTCCCACTGGCCCAGGTAGTTGAATACGATCTGCCCGCGGCCGGTGCGGTCCAGGCGCTCGCGCACCTCGGCGGGGCCGTGGGTGCGCAGCGCACCGAAGCCGAGACCGTTGCCGGGGACGGCGCGCAGTTGGCGGCGGACCGATTTGACCAGGGCCCGCCAGTCCCGGGAGGCGCCGAGGTCGGCGGGATCGGACACCTGGAGGCCGACCGGGTAGACGGTGGTGAACCAGCCGACCGTGCGGGAGAGGTCGACCCCGTCCAGGACGTCCTCACGGCCGTGCCCTTCGAGGTCGATGCAGACCCGGTCGTGACCGGTCCAGCGGGCCAGCGCCAGGGCCAGGGCGGCCAGCAGAACGTCGTTGATGCGGGTGCGGTAGGCGGTGGGGGCCGCGCGCAGCAGCGCCGTGGTGTCCGGCTCGTCGAGCGTCACGGTCACGGTGCGCGAGGCGCCGGACGGAGCGTCGCCGGCGTGGTCCACCGGAAGCGGCGCGGGGGCCGCTGCCTCTTCCCAGTACGGCAGTTCGTGGTCCAGCCCGCCGTCGGCGACATGTGCGGCCAGGCCTCTTGCCCAGTCCCTGAAGGCGGTGGTCCGCTCGTCGAGGGTGATGGCCTGCCCCGCCGTGGCCTGTCGGTAGGCGGTCTCCAGGTCGTCCAGCAGGATGCGCCAGGACACCGCGTCGACGACCAGGTGGTGGGCCACCAGGAGCAGGAAGGCGGGGCGGTCCGGGTCGCCGGTGAACAGCGCCGCCCGGAGCAGCGGGCCCCGGCCGATGTCGAAGCTGGTGTGCAGGTCGTCGGCCGCCTTCTCCATGGTGGTGTCGGCCTCGTCGGACGGCAGACCGGTCAGGTCGTGCCGGACGAGGAGGCCGTGCGGCTGCGAGGGCGGCGGGTTGTGCTGGTGCCATCGGCCGGCGTCCCCGGTGAACCGCATCCGCAGCGCGTCGTGGTGCTCCAGCAGGGCGGTCAGCGCTTCCTGGAGGGCGGCCGGGTCGGGGGTGCCGTCCAGTTCGAGCAGCGCGGACTGGTTGAAGTGGTGGTGGTTGGCGCGGGGTGTGGCGAAGAACCACTGCTGGATGGGGGTGAGTGGCAGGTCGCCGGTCACCGGACCGCTGTCGGTCCGGTCCGGTCCGGTGGTGACGACGGTGGCCAGTGCCGCCACCGTCTGGTGGGTGAACAGGTCCTTGGTGGCCAGGTGCAGTCCGGCCCGGCGCAGCCGCGAGACCACCTGCATGCTCAGGATCGAGTCGCCGCCGAGGTCGAAGAAGTTGTCCTCGGCTCCGACGGTGTCGAGGCCGAGCACGTCGGCCCAGATCTGGGCGATCCGGCGTTCGGTGTCGGTGCGCGGCGCGATGTGCGGGCCGGTGGCGCCGGAGGCCGGGTCGGGATCGGGCAGGGCGCGCCGGTCGGTCTTGCCGTTCGGGGTGAGGGGCAGGCCGGCCAGGGGGACGAAGACCGACGGCACCATGTGCGGCGGGAGGAGGCGGGCCAGGTGGTCGCGCAGCTCCGGGACGGGCAGCGGCACCGGGGCACCGTCGGCCGGGACGTCGGACGGGACGACGGACGGGACGACGTAGGCGACCAACCGTGCGGGACCGGTGGGGTGTTGGCCGGCCGCGGCGCGTACGACGACCACCGCCTCCCGCACCCGGTGACTGCGCCGCAGTGCGCTCTCGATCTCGCCGGGCTCGATGCGGAAGCCGCGTACCTTGACCTGGTCATCGGCGCGGCCGGCGTAGCGCAGGTCGCCGTCGGCACCCCAGCGCGCCAAGTCGCCGGTGCGGTACATCCGTTCCCCCGGGGCGCCGAACGGATCGGCGACGAATCGCGCCGCGGTCAGGCCCGGGCGTGCCAGGTATCCACGGGCGAGTCCGGCCCCGGCGACGTACAGCTCACCGGTCACGCCGACCGGTACGGGACGCAGGGCGGCGTCCAGGACGTACGCCCGGGTGCTGCCGATGGGGCGGCCGATGGGCGGGGCGCCCGCTTCCGGGGTCAGTGGGCCGGTCCAGGTGGACACCACCGTCGCCTCGGTCGGGCCATAGGAATTGATCATGCGGCGGCCGGGGGCCCAGCACGCCACCAGGTCGGCGGGGCAGGCCTCGGCGCCGACGATCAGGGTCCGCAGGCCGGTCAGGGCGTCGGCGGCCTCGGTCGGCACGGTGGCCAGGGCGGCCGGCGGGATCAGGGCGTGGGTGATCCGGCGCTCGGCGAGCACCTGCGCCAGCCGGTCACCGAGCAGCGGCCCCTCCTCCCCCGCGATGAGCGTGGCGCCGGCGAGCAGTGAGAGGCACAGCTCCAGGACGGAGGCGTCGAAGCTGGGTGAGGCGAACTGGAGGACCCGGTCTCCCTGGCGCACCTCGTACCGGTCGGCGGCGGCGGAGGCGAAACCGGCGAGGCCGGTGTGCGTGACCACTACGGCCTTGGGGGTGCCGGTCGAGCCGGAGGTGTAGATGACGTAGGCGGGGTGCGCCTCCGTCAGCGGCGTGCGGCGGTCCGAGTCGGTGGGCGCGGAGTCGGGGCCGTCGCTTCGCCAGACGGCGGCCGGGTCGTCGAGGACCACGGCGGCCGCCGAGTCGCGCACCATGAAGTCGCGCCGCTCGGCCGGGTAGGCCGGGTCCACGGGCAGGAAGGCGCCACCGGCCTTGGCGACGGCCAGTTGGGCCACCACGGTCTCCGCGGAGCGGGGCAGCGCCAGCGCCACCACGTCCTCGGGACCGACACCGCGGCCGATCAGCTGGTGTGCCAGCCGGTTGGCCGCGCGCTCCAGCTCCGCGTACGTCAGTTCGCGCGCGCCGTCGGCCAGTGCCACCGCATCGGGTGTGCGGGCCGCCTGCCGCTGGAACAGTTCGGGCAGGGTGGCCGGGCGCACCGGGCGGGCGGTGCCGCGTCCGTGGGCCAGCAGGCGGCGCAGTGCGTCGTCCGGGGCCAGGGGCAGGGCCCCGAGGGGGCGGTGCGGGTTCTCGGCGATGCCGGTCAGCAGCGTGGTGAGCTGGCCGACGATCCGCTCGGCGGTGGCGGCGTCGAAGAGATCGGTGTTGTAGGTGAGCAGGCCGTGCAGGGCGCCGGAGTCGGTTTCGGCGAACTCCAGGGTGATGTCGAAGCCGGCGTGGTGGGTGTCCGGCTCGATGTCGCTCACCTGGAGACCCGGCAGGTCCAGTGCCGCTCCGGGCGCGTTCTGGAGCACGACCATGGCCTGGAAGAGCGGGGTACGGCTGGTGTCGCGGACCGGCTGGACCTCGTCCACCACCTGCTCGAACGGCACGTCCTGGTGCGCGAAGGCGTCGAGTACCGTCTCCCGCACCTGTGCCAGGAACGCGGGGAAGGCCTCGTCGGGATCGACGGTCGAGCGCAGGACCAGTGTGTTGACGAAGAAGCCGATCAGGCGCTGGGTCTCGGCGCGGTCGCGGCCCGAGGTGACGGTTCCGACGGCGATGTCGTGCTGTCCGGACAGCCGCGCGAAGAGGGTCTGCGCGGCGGCGATCAGTGTGGTGAACAGGGTGGTCTGCCGGGCCCGGCCGAACTCCGCCAGTCTGCGGGCCGTCTCGGGCGGGAGGACGAGCGGGGCCGTCGCCCCGTTCCTGGTCTGTACGGCCGGGCGCGGCCGGTCGGTGGGCAGGTTCAGGGGTTCGGTCCCGGAGAGGCGTTCTTGCCAGTACCGCAGTTGGTCCTCGGCGGCCGCGCCGTGTGCGGTGCGCTGCCAGTGGGCGACGTCGGCGTACTGCACGGGCAGCGGCGGCAGTTCGGTCGTGGTCTCGCCGAGCGCGGCACGGTAGAGGTGGGCCAGGTCGCCGGTGAGGACCGCGGTGGACCAGCCGTCGGTGATGATGTGGTGCAGGGTCAGCGTCAGGACGTGGTCGTCGTCCGCCAGCCGGACCAGTTGGGTCCGCAGCAGGGGGCCCTGGCGCAGGTCGAAGGGGCGGGTGCGGTCCTCGGCCAGCAGCCGTTCGAGCTGCGCCGTACGGTCGCCTGCGGGCAGCGCCGACAGGTCGTGCAGCGGCAGCGGCACGTCCTGGGGCGGGTGGATGACCTGGATGCCCTGGCCGTCCTCGGAGTCGAAGGTGGTGCGCAGCGACTCGTGCCGGGCGGCCAGCGCGGTCAGGGCGGCGCCGAGGGCTGCGGTGTCGAGCCGGCCGCGCAGGCGCAGTGCCAGCGGGGTGATGTACTCGGTGCTGCCGGGCGCGAACGCATCGAGGAACCACAGGCGTTGCTGGGCGAAGGACAGCGGCGGCGCGGTGTCCCGGGGGGCCGGGAGGATGGCGCCGTGGCCCGCGGGGGCACTCCCCCCTTGCGCCAGCAGCGCGGCGAGCGCGGCCGGGGTCGGGTGGGTGAACACCGCCCGCGGGGTGACGTCGGTCCGGAACGCCTCCGCCAGCCGGGAGGCCAGCCGGATGCTCAGGATCGAGTCGCCGCCGAGCGCGAAGAAGTCGTCCTCCACACCGATCCGTTCCACGCCGAGCACCTCGGCCCAGACCTCGGCCGTGCGGCGTTCGGCCTCGGTGCGCGGGGCGACCGGCTCCGGCCGGTCCGTGCCCGTGCCGGGTGCGGGCAGGGCCGCCCGGTCCACCTTGCCGTTGGTGCTGAGCGGCAGCGCCGCCAGCGGCACGAACGCCGTGGGAACCAGGTAGTCGGGCAGCGTCTGCCGGGCGTGGGCGCGCAGCGCCTCGATGTCGAGACCGTCGTGGCCCACCACATAGGCGACCAGCCGTTTGGTCCCGGGCCGTTCCTCGCGGGCCACCACGGCGATGTCCGCGATGCCGGGGTGGGCCGCCAGCGCGCCCTCCACCTCGCCGGGCTCGACGCGGAAGCCCCGGATCTTGACCTGGTCGTCGGCGCGGCCGAGGAACTCCACCGTGCCGTCGACCCGCCGGCGGGCCAGGTCCCCGGTGCGGTACATCCGGCCGCCGGGCGGCCCGAAGGGGTCCGCGACGAACCGGTCCGCGGTCGCGCCGGGGCGGCCGAGGTAGCCGCGGGCCACGCCCTCGCCCGTCAGGAAGAGTTCACCCGCGGTGCCCGGCGGCACGGGCCGCATCCGTGCGTCGAGGACATGGACCCGCATATCGTCCAGCGGGTGGCCGATGGGCACGGTGCCGGGGACCGCCGCGGCGTCGCTCATGGCGAAGGAGGTCGCGAAGGTCGTGGTCTCGGTCGGTCCGTAGCCGTCCACCACGGTCAGGCCGGGGCAGGCGGCCAGCACCCGGCGCACGGCGGCGGCCGGGACCACGTCGCCGCCGGTCCACACCTGGCGCAGCCCCGCGAAGCAGTCCGGCGCGTCCTGGGCCAGCAGCCGGAAGAGCCCGGCCGTCAGCCACAGGGCCGTCACCCCTCCCCCGGTGGCCAGCCGCCGCAGCAGGGCGGCGTCCACCGCGCCCGGCGGGGCCACCACGACGCGTCCGCCGTTCAGCAGCGGTGACCAGACCTCGAAGGTGGCGGCGTCGAAGGCCACCGGCGAGTGCAGCAGCACCCGTGCGCAGCCGGGGCCGGTGAAGCGGCTGTCGGTGGCGAGCGCGGCCACGTCCCGGTGGCGCACCCCTACGGCCTTGGGGGTGCCGGTCGACCCGGAGGTGAACATCACGTACGCCAGGCGGTCCGGGTCGGCGGGCGGCGGAGCGGGCGCAGCGGCCGGTGCGGCGGTCCGTGCGGCGGCCACGTCCTCGGCGGTCAGCCGTGCCGTCACTCCGGCGTGTTCGAGCAGCATCCTGCGGCGCTCCTCGGGGGCGCGGCCGTCCACGGGCACATAGGCGCCGCCCGCCTTGAGCACCGCCAGCTGGGCCACCACGAGGGCGGCCGAGCGGTCCATGAGCAGCGCCACCCGACCCTCGGGGGCCAGGCCGTCCGCCCTGAGCCGGGCGGCCATCCGGTCCGACCAGTCGGCGAGTTGACGGTACGTCACCTCCGACCCGTCCACTTCGGCGAGGGCGATCGCGTCCGGGGTGCGGCGCGCCTGTTCGGCGAACAGGTCCACCGGCGAGGTGCCCGCGGCGGGACGTGCGGTGGTGTTCCACCGGTGCAGCACCGCGCGGTCGGCGGCGGTGAGCAGGCCGAGGTCGTCCAGGCGGCGGGCGGTGCCGTCGGCGAGCGCGGTCAGCAGGGTCTCCAGGTGGGCCGCGGCCCGCTCCACCGTCGTACGGTCGAACAGTGCCCCGTCATAGGCGAGGTCGAAGCCGAGGCGGTCGGCGAGGTAGGCGCGCAGGCACAGCGGGAAGTTGGTGGCGTCCTCGGCGCGTACGTCCTGGATGCGGATGCCCGCTCCGGCAGCGGCCGCCTCGTCGAAGGGGTAGTTCTCGAAGACCATCATGCTGTCGAACAGCGCCTCACCCGGCGGCAGTTCACTGAGGGCCTGGATGCGGGCGAGCGAGACGAAGTCGAAGCGCCGCGAGTCGCTCTGCCGGTCCTGCAGGTCGCGCAGCCAGGACAGGACGCCCTGGTCGCCGTCGGTCCGGGCGCGGGTCGGAACGGTGTTGATGAACATCCCGACCATGGACTCCACACCCGGCAGTTCGGCCGGGCGGCCGGAGACCGTGGTGCCGAACACCACGTCCTGGCGGCCGCTGTAGCGCGCCAGCAGCAGCGCCCAGGCGCCCTGCACCACCGTGTTGACGGTCAGGCCGTTCCGCCCGGCGGTCTCGCGCAGCCGGTCGGAGATCTCGGGGGTGAGCTCCATGTGCACCAGCGCGTCGGAACGGGCGCGGTGCGCCTCGACGGGCGGCCGGTCGTAGGGCAGCGGGGTGCGGGCGGTGAACCCGGCGAGGGTGCCGGTCCAGTGCCGCTCGGCCTCCTCCTCGTCCTGTTCCGCCAGCCACTGCAGGAAGTCGCGGAACGGGCGGCGGGCCGGCCGGCGGACGGTGCGCCCCTCGACCGTCGCCGCGTACTGCGCGCACACATCGGCGAAGAGCGCTCCGGTGCTCCAGCCGTCGAGCATCAGATGGTGCGAGGACCACACCAGCAGGATCTCGTCGCCGGGCAGCGCGGCCACCGCGATGCGGCTGAGCGGTGCGGTGGTCACGTCCATCCCGGCCGCCCGGTCCTCGGCGAGCAGCCGGCCCAGCGCACGGTCGCGCTCGACGGGGGTCAGGGTCCGCCAGTCGTGGTGGGCGACGGGCAGGACGGCCCGGTGGTGCACGACCTGCACGGGCCGGGGCAGGCCCTGCCAGCGGACGCTGCTGCGCAGCGCCGGGGTGTGGTCGGCGACCTGCTGCCAGGCCGCGCCGAACGCCTGCGGGTCGGCGACCCCGGCGATCCGGACGGCCATCTGGTCGAAGTAGGCACCCGCCGAGTCGACCAGCCCGTGGAAGAGCATGCCGGCCTGCAGCGGGGTGAGCGGATGGAGGTCCGCCACGTCCCGTCCGTCGCCCACGACCAGGTCCACCTGGCGCTGGTCGAGCCGGGCGAGCGGGAAGTCGGACGGGGTGCGGCCGCCGGTGTCCGGCCGGGCGCAGTGCGCGACGATCTCGGTCAGGGCCGTGACGGTGTCCTCGGCGAGGCGGCGCACGGTGGACTCGTCGTACACCGCGGGCGGGTAGGTCCAGCCGAGTTCGAGTCGGCCGTCCTGGACCACGCCGGTCACGTCGAGCAGGTAGGTGCGGGGCTCGTCGGGATCGGTGTCCTGGCCGGCCGGCGGCAGGGCGGCCCGGTACAGCCCCTCGTCGTCGGGGCGGTCGGTGGACGCGATGTCCCACTGGCCGTGGTAGTTGAAGCCGACGCGCGGCTGTGGTGCCTCGGGCAGCGGGCTCTGTGGCAGGAGGTGGCGCAGCGCGCCGTAGCTCAGGCCCCGCAGCGGCACGGCGCGCAACTGCTCCTTGACGGAGCGGACGGTGTCGCGCCAGTCCGCGTCCGGGGCGACGGAGAGGGCGAGCGGGAACTCGGCGGTGAACCAGCCGACGGTGCGGGAGAGGTCCAGTTCGTCGAAGAGGTCCTCGCGGCCGTGGCCCTCCACGCCGATCAGGACGGAGTCCTGGCCGCTCCAGCGGGTCAGGGTGCGGCCGAGGGCGCTGAGCAGGACGTCGTTGACCTGGGTGCGGTAGACGTCGGGGACCTGGCGCAGCAGGGCGTCGGTCTCGGCCCGGCCCAGGCGGACGGTGAGGGTGGCGGCGGTGCCGTGGGTGTGGGGGCCCGGCCGGTCGACGGGGAGGTCGGCCGGGGCCCGGCAGGTCCGGGTCCAGTACGCCAGGTCGCCGTCGAGGGCGCCCGAACGGGCGTGCCGCTCCCATCGGGCCGCCCAGTGTCCGTAGCCGCTGCTCGCCGGGGCGAGGGCGGGCGGGCGTCCGGCGGCGGCGTCGTGGTAGGCGGCCTCCAGGTCGCCGAGCAGGATGCGCCAGGACACCCCGTCGACGACCAAGTGGTGCACGGTGAGGACGAGTTGGGCGGGACGTTCGGGTCCGCAGTCGAAGTGGAGGACCCGGGCAACCCGGCCCTCGGTGACGTCGAGGGAGGACTGTGCGGCGGCGGTCGCGCGCTGCACGGCCTCCTCTTGCCCGGGGGCGTCGAGACCGGTCAGGTCGTGGCGCGAGAAGACGTCGCCGGGGGCGGCCGGCAGCACCTCCTGGCGCCAGGTGCCGTCGGTGTGGCGGAAGCGGGTGCGCAGCGCCTCGTGGCGGTCGACCAGGGCGGCGGCCGCCTGGCGCAGCGCGGGCTCGTCGCTCGCCGGGGCCAGCTCCAGCCGGTTGGTCATGGTGAAGCGCAGCGCGTCCCCGGGCCGGCGGCCGTCGAGGTACCAGTGCTGGATGGGGGTGAGCGGCGCGGGGCCGGCGGGCGCCCCGGGGCCGTCGGCGGGCGGCGGGGTCACGGAGGCGGTGCGCAGGGCGAGTTCGGCGATCGTCTGGTGGCGGAAGACGTCCTTGGAGGTGAGTCCGAGGCCGGCCCGGCGGGCCCGGGAGACGATCTGGATACTGAGGATCGAGTCGCCGCCCAGGGCGAAGAAGTTGTCCTCGACGCCGACCCGGGGGACGCCGAGCACCTCCGCCCAGATGCCGGCGAGGCAGGTCTCGGTGTCGGTGCGCGGGGCCGTGTACTCGGTGGCGGTGTCGGGCTGGGCGGGGGGCTCGGGCAGGGCGCGCCGGTCGGTCTTGCCGCTGCTGGTGCGCGGAATCCGGTCCAGGGGGACGAACACCGCGGGGACCATGTAGTCCGGCAGGGTGCGGCGCAGCCGGACCCGCAGCTCCTCGGCCGCGGGCGTCTGCGCCCCGGCGGGCACCACATAGGCCACCAGCCGTGCCCGGCCGCCGTGTTCGACGGCCACCACCACGGCGTCGGCCACCGCGGGGTCGCCGAGCAGGGCGGCCTCGATCTCGCCGGGTTCGATCCGGAACCCCCGGACCTTGACCTGGTCGTCGCTGCGCCCCAGGTACTCCAGCCGCCCCCGCCGGTCCCGGCGGGCACGGTCGCCGGTGCGGTACATCCGGGTGCCGGGCGGGCCGAACGGGTCGGCGAGGAACCGCCCGGCGGTGAGCCCGGGCCGCCCCAGGTAGCCGCGGGCGACCTGGGCACCGGCGAGGTACAGCTCGCCCGGCACCCCGACCGGTACCGGCCGCAGCGCGCCGTCGAGCACGTAGGCGCGCAGGTTACGGCCCGGACGGCCGATCACGGGACGATCGACGCGGTCCGGGTGATCGAGGTGGTCGGCGTGACGCCCGTGATCAGCGGGGTCGGCATGACGCCCATGGCCGGCGCGGTCGGCATGACGCCCGTGATCAGCGGGGTCGGCGAAGGGGCCGTACACGGCGTCGACGGTGCATTCGGTGGGGCCGTAGACGTTGTACGCGGTGACGCCCGCGGTCTCCCGCAGCTCCCGCCACAGCGGGGTGCCGACGGCCTCGCCGCCGACCATGACGATCCGGGGGCGGTGGTGGTCGCCGGTGAGCAGACCGGCGGCCAGCAGCTCGTGCAGGAAGGACGGTGTCACATTGACGCAGTCCAGGCGGCTTTCGGCGACCTGGCGGACGAAGGCGGCCGGGTCCAGGCGCACGTCCTCGTCGACGAGGTGGACCTCCTGGCCGAGCGCCAGCAGCAGCGGGCCTTCCCATGAGGTGTCGAAGGAGAAGGCGGCGCTCAGCGCAAAACGCAGCGGCCGTCCGTCGGTGGCGTGCGGGGTGACGAGCCCGGCCAGGTGGTCGTGGCAGAGGTTGACCAGCTGACGGTGTTCGACGGCGACGCCCTTGGGCCGGCCGGTGGAGCCGGAGGTGTAGTTGATGTAGGCGGTGTGGGCGCCGCACAGGGGGGACGTCCGGTCGGCGTCCGTGGGGTTGTGGCCGGGCTGCCGGTCCAGAGGGGCGTCGCGCAGCGTGTCGGCGGTCAGGACGGTCTGCGGTGCGGCGTCCGAGAGCAGGAACGCGCGCCGTTCGGCGGGCAGTTCGGGGTCGAGGGACAGTTGGGTGCCGCCGGCCTTGAGGACGGCGAGGAGCGCCACCAGCAGGTCCGAGGTGCGCGGCAGTTGCACGGCGACCACCCGCTCCGGGCCGACGCCGAGCGCGATCAGGTGGTGGGCGAGCCGGTTGGCCCGGTCGTTGAGGGCGGCGAAGTCCAGCGTGGCGTCCCGTGCCACCAGGGCCGTGGCGTGCGGGGTACGGGCCGCCTGGGCCTCGAAGAGGTCCACGAACGTCAGGTCGGGGACGGACAGGGTGCCGCCCTGCCACTCCTCCAGTACCTGCCGCCGCTCGGCGTCGGACAGCAGCGGCAGTTCGCCCACCGCCCCGCCCGGGTCCTCCGCGACCGCCTCCAGCAGCAGCCGCAGTCGTGCGGTCGCCCGCTCGACGGTGTCCGCGTCGAACAGGTCGGTGTTGTACTCGACGTAACCGGTGAGGCCGCCGTCGCGCTCCACGAAGTCGAAGCCGAGGTCGAACGCGGCGTGCCGGCCCGGCGGCTGGACGGTCTCGACGTCGAGGCCCGGCAGGCGCGGTGCCTCGCCGCCCAGGTTGTGCAGGGCCACCATGACCTGGAAGAGGGGGGTGCGGCTGGTGTCCCGTTCGGGCTGGAGCGCACCGACGAGCTGCTCGAAGGGCACGTCCTGGTGGGCGAATGCGTCCAGCACGGTGGCGCGCACCTCGGACAGCAGCGCGGTGAACGGCAGGTGGTCGGGCACCCGGCTGCGCAGCACCAGGGTGTTCACGAACATCCCGACCAGGTGCTCCAGTTCGGGGCGTTCGCGTCCGGAGGCCACGGTGCCGACGGCGATGTCCTCCTGGCCGGCCCAGCGGGCGAGCAGCACCTTGCAGGCCGCGAGCAGGGTCATGTAGAGGGTGGCGTCGGCGCGGCGGCCGGTCTCCCGCAGCCGGTCGGTCAGCGGGGCGGGCAGGGAGAACTCCAGCAGGGCGCCGTTCTCGGTCCGCACGGCGGGCCGCGGCCGGTCGGTGGGCAGCTCCAGCGGCGCTACGTCGGACAGCTTCCGCTGCCAGTAGGCGAGTTGCCCACCGTCGGAGGCGGCCGCCCGCGCCCGCTGCCAGGCCGCGTAGTCGGCGTACTGGAGCGGCAGCGGGGGCAGGTCCGGGCGGCGGTCCTGGAGGGCCGCCGCGTACAGCTCGCCCAGGTCCCGGCCGAGCACCGCGGTGGACCAGCCGTCGGTGACGATGTGGTGCATGGCCAGGGTCAGGACGTGTTCGTCGGCGGTGAGCCGGATCAGCCGGGTCCGCAGCAGCGGCCCGTTGCCCAGGTCGAAGCCGGTGGCGCCCTCGCGTGCCAGCAGCGCGTCGAGTGCGCGCTCGCGGTCGTGCGCCGGGGTGGCCGACAGGTCGTCCAGCGGCAGGTCCACCGCCCGGGGGGCGTGGACGTGCTGGCGGGCGTTTCCGTCCTGCTCGGCGAAGGTGGTGCGCAGTGGTTCGTGCCGGGCCACCAGGGCGTCCAGGGCGGTGCGCAGGGCCGCTTCGTCGAGGGGGCCGCGCAGGCGCAGCACGAAGAAGGTCAGGTAGGCGGTGCTGTCCGGCTCGAAGGTGTCCAGGAACCACAGGCGCTGCTGCGGGAACGACAGCGGCAGGGCGGCGGTGCGGTCCGCCGCGGGGATCGTGTCGTCCGGTGTCCGGTGGGCGGCGGCCGGGTCCGGCAGAGCCGCGGCCAGGGCGGCGACGGTGGGGTGGGTGAACAGCAGCCGGGGCGAGACCTCGGCGCCGAGGGCGGCGCGGAGCCGGGAGGTGACCCGGATGGCGAGGATCGAGTCGCCGCCCAGGGCGAAGAAGCTGTCCTCCACGCCGATTTCTCCGGTGTCCAGGACGTCCGCCCACACCCGGGCGACCAGGCGTTCCGCCTCGGTGCGCGGCGCGGTGCGGTCCTCGCCGGCGGCGAAGCCGTCCGGGCCGGGGGCGGGCAGGGCCCGGTGGTCGAGCTTGCCGTTGACGGTCAGCGGCAGCGCGTCCAGGGCGACATAGGCGGCGGGCACCATATGCGCGGGCAAGGTGTCCGCCAGGTGCGCGCGCAGTTCAGCGGCGGACGGCGGGCCGCTCCGGCCGGTGGTGCCCACGACGTGGGCCACCAGCCGTCGCACTCCGGGGGTGTCCTCGCGCACCCCGACCACGGCCTCCGCGACCTCCGGGTGGGCGGTCAGCGCGGCCTCGATCTCGCCGGGTTCGATCCGGAAGCCGCGGATCTTGACCTGCTGGTCGGCCCGGCCGAGGTACTCCAGGGTGCCGTCGGGCCGCCAGCGGGCCCGGTCGCCGGTGCGGTACATCCGGGTGCCGGGCGGCCCGAACGGGTCCGCCACGAACCGCGCGGCGGTCAGGCCCGGCCGGTTCAGGTAGCCGCGGGCCAGGCCCTCCCCCGCCACGTACATCTCGCCCACGGCGCCGGGCGGCACCGGGGCGAGGCCGGCGTCCAGCACCCGGACCCGCAGGTCGGGGAGGCCGCGGCCGATGGCGCTGCCGGTGGCCTCGGCCACGGTGGCACGGTCGAGGGGCGCGTAGGAGACGTGCACGGTGGTTTCGGTGATCCCGTACATGTTGACCAGGACGGGCGCGGTGTCCGGGTGCCGTTCGTACCAGTCGGTGAGCCGGCCCGGATCCAGCGCCTCCCCGCCGAAGACCACCCGCCGCAGGGCCAGCCGCTCCCCGAGTCCGGGGTGTTCGGCGTCCGCGCGCATCAGGGGGTAGAACGCCGACGGTGTCTGGTTGAGCACCGTGACCCGCTCGTCCACCAGCAGGCGCAGGAACTCCTCGGGGGAACGGGCGACCTCGTGCGGGACGACGACGAGCCGGCCGCCGTGCAGCAGCGCGCCCCAGATCTCCCAGACGGAGAAGTCGAAGGCGTAGGAGTGGAACAGCGTCCATACGTCGTGCTCGTCGAAGGCGAACCGGTCGCGGGTGCGGGAGAACAGCCGCACCACATTGGCGTGCGGGACGACCACGCCCTTGGGCAGGCCGGTGGAGCCCGAGGTGTAGATGACGTAGGCGGGGTGCTCCGGCAGCGGGTGGCGGGCGGGCACCGGGCCGGTGGCGGGGCGCCGTTCGAGGTCGGCGCGGATCTCGGGATCGTCCAGGAGCAGCCGGGGGCAGGTGGCGTCCCCGAGCCGTCCGGCGACGGCAGTGGTGGTCACCAGCAGGGCCGGGGCGGCGTCGGTGAGCACGTGGGCGATGCGGCCCGCGGGCAGCTCCGGGTCGACGGGTACGTAGGCGGCGCCGGTCTTCAGCACCGCCACGATCGCCACGATCATGTCCGGGGAGCGGGGCAGGGCGAGTGCCACGAAGCGCTCGGGTCCTGCTCCGTGCTCGGCCAGCCGGTGGGCCAGCCGGCCTGCCCGTGCGTCGAGTTCGGCGTAGGACAGGGTGGTGCCCGCGCAGGTCACGGCGGTGGCGTCGGGCGTGCGGGCCGCCCGCTCCTCGAACAGGTCGATCAGGGTGTGCTCGGGCCGCCCGTGTTCCGTGCCGTTCCAGTCCACCAGCATCCGCCGGCGTTCCTCGGCGGTGGTCCACGCCAGCTCGCGCAGCGGCCGGTCCGGTCCCGCGGCGATCTCGGCGAGCAGCAGGCACAGCCGGTCGGCGAGTGCACGGACGGTGGCGGGGTCGAAGAGGTCGGGGTCGTGGGCGAGGTCGAAGCCGAGGCGGTCGCTGTGGTGGGCGCGCAGGACCAGCGGGAAGTTGGTCGCGTCCCGCGAGGCGACGTCGAGGATGCGGACCCCGGCGCCGGACGTCCGGGCGTCGTCGAACGGGTAGTTCTCGAAGGCGACCATGCTGTCGAACAGCGCGGTGCCCGCCGGGACGTCGCTGAGCGAGGTCAGCTGGGCCAGCGAGACGGCCTCGAAGCGCCGGGATTCGGACTGGGCGTCCTGGAGGTCCCGCAGCCAGTCGGCAGCACTGCGGCGTTCGTCGACCCGTACCCGGGTCGGCAGGGTGTTGATGAACATCCCCACCATGGACTCGACGCCGTGGAGTGCGTCCGGGCGGCCGGACACGGTGGTGCCGAACACCACGTCCGGCTCTCCGCTGTAGCGCGCCAGCAGCAGCGCCCAGGCGCCTTGTACGACCGTGTTGAGGGTGAGTCCGCTGCGCCGGGCGGTGTGCAGCAGCTCCCGGGAGAGCTCGACGGGCAGGCTCGCCGTCAGCACCGCGGCGGAGCGGGCCCGGTGCGCCTCGCGGGGCGGACGGTCGCAGGGCAGCGGCGTCGGGGTGGCGAAGCCCGCGAGGACGGTGCGCCAGTGCTCCGCTGCCTCGCGGCCGTCCCGGCCGGACAGCCAGCGCACATAGTCGCCGAACGGGCGGCGCACGGGTGGCGCCGGCGTGCGGTCCGCGACGAGTGCGGCGTACTCCTCGCACACCTCGGTCAGGACCTGTGCCAGGCTCCAGCCGTCCAGGATCAGGTGGTGCGAGGTCCACAGCAGCCGCAGCCTGCCGCCGGGCAGCCGGATCAGGGTGAGCCGCATCAGGGGCGGGGTGCCGAGGTCCAGGCCCAGGGCCAGGTCCTCGGCCTGGAGCCGGGCGAGTTCGGCCGCTTGCCGGTCGTCGTCCTGCGCGCGCCAGTCGACGTGGACGGTGGGCACGGTCACCCGCCGGTGCACGATCTGGAGCGGTACGGGCACGTCCTCCCAGACGACGGAGGTGCGCAGCACCGGCATCCGGTCGACGACCCGCTGCCAGGCCCGGGCGAACGCACGCGGGTCCGCGACGCCGTCCAGCAGCAGGCCGGCCTGGTCGAGGTAGACGTCGTCGGCCCCGCCCATCAGGCGGTGGAAGAGCATGCCTTCCTGGAGCGGGGTGAGCGGGAGGATGTCCTCGACGGCGCGCCCGTCCCCGGCCAGACGGTCCACCCCGGCCTGGTCCAGCCGGGCGAGGGGGAAGTCGGAGGGGGTGCGGCCGCCGGCGTCCGGGTGCGCGCAGTGGGCGGCGATCGCGGCCAGTGCCCGGGCCGTGCCGTCCGCCAACTCCCGTACCGTGCTCTCGTCGTGCACCTGGTCGCTGTAGTGCCAGGTCAGCTCCAGCACGCCGTCGGCGACCACGGCCGAGATGTCCAGCAGGTGGTCGAGCGCTTCGTCGGCGGCCAGGTCGCGGCCGGGGGCCTCGCCGGCGGGCGCGAAGTCCTGGCCGGGCGTGCTCTCCCACTGGCCGTGGTAGTTGAAGCAGACCTGTGGCAGGGGAAGTGCGCGCAAGGTGCGGGCGGCCGGGTCCGGTGAGCCGAGACGGGCCAGCGCCTCGTAGCCGAGGCCGCGGCGGGGGACGGCCCGCAGCTGTTCCTTCACCGCTTTGAGGGTCGCGCCCCAGTCCGGCTCCCGCGAAGGGCCGTCCAGGGTGAGGGTGACCGGGTACTGGGTGGTGAACCAGCCGACGGTCCGGGAGAGGTCGGCGGCGTCGACGGAGCCGGACGCTGTGTTCTCGTCGTGCGCGTCGTGCGCGTCGTGCGCGTCGTGCGCGTCGTGCGCGTCGTGCGCGTCGATGTCCTCCCGGCCGTGCCCCTCCAGGGCCACCGTCACCCGGTCCGTGCCCGCCCAGTCGGCGAGCACCCGGCCCAGCGCGCTGAGCAGGACGTCGTTGACCTGGGTGCGGTAGACCCCGGGCACCCGGCGCAGCAGCGCTTCGGTGGTGTCGCGGTCGAGCCGGGCGCGGACGGTGCGGACCGAACCGGCGAGTGCGGTGCCGGGGCGGTCCACCGGCAGCGGGGTACGTGCCACCGCGGCCTCGGCCGTCCAGTACGCCAGGTCGCCGTCGAATCCGCCGTCTTGCACCTGCCGGGCCAGTTGCGCCGCCCAGATGGTGAACGGCGTGGTGGCAGGCTCCAGTGGGAACGCCTCGCCCGCGGCGGCCCGGCGGTAGGCGCTCTCCAGGTCGGCGAGCAGGATGCGCCAGGAGACGCTGTCGACGGCGAGGTGGTGGGCCGTGAGGAACAGCTGCGGCCGGCTGCCCGGCTCCGTGCGGAGCAGGGCGGCGCGCAGCAGGGTGCCGGTGGCGGGGTCGAGGTCCGCGCGGGCGGCGTCGGCCGCCTCGGTGCGCGCGGCGTCCCGGGCGGCGCCGGTGGCCCGGGACAGGTCGTGGGTGGTCAGGAGGCCGGGTGCCACGGCGTCGACGGGGTGCTGGCGCCAGGTGTCGTCGGCGCGCACGAACCGGGTGCGCAGCGCCGGATGGTGGGCGGCCACGGCGTACAGGGCCCGCTCCAGGGCGTCCGGGTCGACGTCGTGCGGCAGGTCGAGCAGCATCGACATGCAAAAGTGCCGCAGCGGCCCGTGGGTGGCGAAGAACCACTCCTGGATGGGGGTGAGCGGGGCCGGTCCGGCGTCGTGCGGCTGGTGCGCCACGGGTGCCGGGGCGGTGCGCAGGTCCACGGCGGCGGCCAGCTCGGCGACGGTCTGGTGCAGGAAGACGTCCCGGGAGGTCAGCCGCAGCCCGGCGGCGCGGGCCCGGGAGACGGCCTGGATGCTGAGGATCGAGTCGCCGCCGAGCTCGAAGAAGTTGTCGGTGACCCCCACCTGCGCGAGGCCGAGCACGGCGGACCAGATCCCGGTGAGTGCCCGCTCGGCCGGGGTGCGCGGTGCCACGAACTCCCGCTCTCGCGGGGCCGCGTCGAGGTCGGGGGCGGGCAGCGCGCGGCGGTCCAGCTTGCCGCTGGTGGTGAGCGGCAGGGCGTCCAGGGCGACGAACGCGGCGGGCATCATATGCGCCGGCAGGGTGCGCCCCAGGGCCGCCCGCAGCTCGGAGGCGGCCAGCGGACCGCTCCCGGCGGCGGGCACCAGGTAGGCGGCGAGGCGGGCGTGGCCGCGCTGGTCGGCGACGGCGACGACGGCCGCCCCGGCGACGGCGGGCAGGGCCAGCAGCGCCGCCTCGATCTCGCCGGGCTCGATGCGGTGGCCGCGGATCTTGACCTGGTCGTCGGCGCGGCCGAGGTAGTCGAGCCGTCCGTCGGCGGTCCAGCGGGCCAGGTCACCGGTGCGGTAGAGCCGGCTGCCGGGCGGCCCGAACGGATCCGCCACGAACCGCGCGGCGGTCAGGCCGGGGCGGTGCAGATAGCCGCGGGCGAGCTGGTCGCCCGCCAGGTACAGCTCGCCGCCGACGCCGGGCGGCACCGGCCGGAGACGGTGGTCGAGGACATGGGCGCGCACATTGGCCAACGGCCGGCCCACCACCGGCCGGGCGGTGCCGTCGATCCGGCAGGCCAGGGCGTCGATGGTGCACTCGGTGGGACCGTAGAAGTTGTAGGCGGCGACATCGTCCAGCCCGGCGAGCTCCCGCCACAGCGCGGGGCCGACGGCCTCGCCGCCCAGCATCAGCAGCCGGGGGTGGTGGCGGGGGTCGGTGAGCAGTCCGGCGGGCAGGAGCTGGCGCAGGTAGGAGGGGGTCAGGTCGAGGAAGTCGATGCGGTGCTCGACGACGTGGTCGACCAGGGCGGCCGGATCGAGCCGGGTCGACTCGTCGACCAGGTGCAGCCGGTGGCCGTCGGCCATCAGCAGCACGCCCTCCAGGGAGGTGTCGAAGGAGAACGACGCGGTCAGGGCGATCCGCAGGGGGCCGCCGCCCGCCGCGGCGACAAAGCCGTTGCGGTGGCCGGCCAGCAGGTTCATCAGCGAACGGTGTTCCACGGACACGCCCTTGGGGCGGCCGGTGGACCCGGAGGTGTAGATGACGTAGGCGGTGTTGCCGGGGTGCAGCGGCGCATGGCGGTCGGCGTCGGTGGGGTTGGCGTAGGCGGGATCGGCGTCGGTGGGATCGGCATCGGCGGGGTCGCCGGTGCGGGCCGGGGCAGGTACCGCGCGCAGCACCGCCTCGTCGAGCACCAGCATCGGCCGGGCGTCCGCCACCAGGAACTGCAGCCGTTCTTCGGGCAGTTCGGGGTCGACCGGCAGGTATCCGGCACCGGTCTTGAGGACGGCGAGGATCGCCACGATCATGTCGGCGGTGCGCGGCAGCCGCAGCGCGACGAGCTGTTCGGGGCCGGCGCCAAGGCCGATGAGATGGTGGGCGAGCCGGTTGGCGCGGGCGTTGAGCGCGGCGTAGTCCAGCGTGGTGTCCCCGGCCACCAGTGCCGTCGCGTGCGGGGTGCGGGCCGTCTGCGCCTCGAATGCGGCGGGGTAGGTGGTGGGGGTGACGGGCAGCGCGGTGTCGTTCCATTCCGTGGTCAGCCGGTGCCGGTCCCGCTCCGACAGCAGGGACAGTTCGCCCAGCGGCCGGTCCGGTTCGGCGGCGACTCCGCCGAGCAGCAGGACCAGTTGCCCGGCCATCCGTTCGGCGGTGGCGGCGTCGAAGAGGTCGGTGCGGTACTCCAGCAGGCCGGTCAGCCCGTCGCCGTCGGGCACGAACTCGACGCTCAGGTCGAAGGTGGCCGCGCGGCGGGGCACGGTGACGGCCTCGGCCGCGATGCTCCGCAGGCCGGGGGCCGCGGGCGGGGCCGGGTGGAGCAGGACCATGACGTCGAAGAGCGGGTTGCGGCCCGCCTCCCGTACCGCTCCCGCGGCCTCCACCAGCCGTTCGAAGGGGGTGTCGCCGTGGGCAAAGGCGTCGAGGACGGCGGTCGCGGAGGCGTCCAGCAGCTCACGGTAGGAGCGCGCGGTGTCGACGGGGGCGCGCAGCACGACCGTGTTGACGAAGAGGCCGACCGCGCGCTCCAGTTCGGTGCGTCCGCGGCCCGGGGTCAGTGATCCGACGGCGATGTCGTCCTGGCCCGACCAGCGGGCGAACAGCGCCTGGCAGGCGGCGATCAGGGCCGCGAACAGGGTGGTGTGCTGCTGCGCCGCCACCTCCCGCAGCCGGGCCGCGGTGGCCGCCGGGACCCGGAAGGTGTGGACCGCGCCGTCGCCCGCCTCCTCCCCGCTGCGGGGACGGTCGAGCGGCAGCTCCAGCGGCACGGTCCCGTCGAGCTGTTTGGTCCAGTAGGAGAGCTGCTCCTCCAGCAGGGCGCCGGACAGCCGCTCGCGCTGCCATACGGCGAAGTCCGGGTACTGCGTGGCCACCGGGGCGAGCGCGGGCGTCTCGCCGTGGGCCAGGGCGTCGTACAGCGTGCACAGTTCGTCCAGCAGCACGCCCATGGACCAGCCGTCGGTGACGATGTGGTGCGCGGTGAGCAGCAGGACGTGCTCGTCGTCGGCCAGGCGGATCAGCAGGGCCCGCAGCAGCGGACCGGTCCGCAGGTCGAACGGGCGGGAGTACTCCGCCAGCAGCACGTCGTCCAGGCCTTCCCGGACCGGTGCGGTCCGGTCCCCCGCGCCGGCTGAGGGATCGTGCTCCTCCCCCAGGTCGCGCAGCGGAAGCGGCACGGGGGCGGCCGGGTGCACGGTCTGCACGGGCCGGCCGTCGACGGCGTCGAACGTGGTGCGCAGGGACTCGTGGCGCTCCAGTACGGCGTCCAGCGCCCGGGACAGCGCGGCGCGGTCCAGCGGGCCGGTAAGCCGCAGGGCGACCGCGCTGTTGTAGCGGGAGTCGCCGGGCCGGAGCTGGTCCAGGAACCACAACTGCTGCTGGGCGAAGGCGAGCGGCAGGGGCCGGGACCGGTCCGCGCGGGGGATCTGCTGCCGGGCCTTGGCGGCGGCCGGCGGGGCCTGTCCGGCCAGACGGCGGCGCAGCGCCTCCTGCAACTCCTGGGGCAGGGCCGCGGCACGGTCCTTCTTCGAATGCGAAGACGTCATGTCGTCGTTCCTCACCGTTCGTTGTGGTCGCTGGTGCCGCGTGCGGCGTCTTCGAGTTCGCGCAGGACGTGTTCCTCCACCAGGTCCGCCAGCGCGGCGACCGTGCGGGCGGTCAGCACGTCCCGGGGGGTGAGCTCCACGCCGAAGGTCTCGTTGACCCGGGAGGCGATGAGCAGGCTGCGCAGCGAGTCGCCGCCGAGGGCGAAGAAGTCGTCCTCGGCGCCCACGGACGTCTCCAGGGCCTGGGACCAGACGTCCGCGAGGAACTCTTCGGTGGGGGTGCGCGGCGCGACATGTGCGGTGGGCTCGGGCAGGTCAGGGCCGGGTGCGGGCAGGGCCGCGCGGTCGGTCTTGCCGTTCTCGGTGAGCGGGAAGCGCTCCAGGACGACGAAGGCCGAGGGGACCATGTGGCCGGGCAGCGTCCGGGCGGCGAACGTACGCAGTTCCGCGCCGGACGGGATCTCGGCGTCGGGTGCGGCGAGCAGGTGGGCCACCAGGCGCGGCGTGCCGGGCTCGTCCTCCCGTACGGCCACCACGGCGTCCCGGACGGCCGGATGGCCCGCCAAGGTGGCCTCGACCTCTCCTGCCTCGATCCGGTGGCCGTGCAGTTTCAGCTGGTGGTCGGTGCGGCCGAGGTAGTGGAGCTCGCCGCGGGCGTCGCGGCGGACCAGGTCGCCGGTGCGGTACATCCGCTCGCCCGGTGCGCCGTACGGGTCGGCGAGGAACCGCGTGGCGGTCAGGCCGGGGCGGTGGAGGTAGCCGCGGGCCAGCGAGGGCCCGCTGATCCACAGTTCGCCCGGGACCCCGTCGGCGACCGGCCGCAGCCGCTCGTCCAGCACATAGCTGCGGCTGCCCGGCCGGGGGCGTCCGATGGGCGGCGCGGCACCGTCGGGGACGAGCGGTCCCGACCAGGTGGCGACGACCGTGGTCTCGGTGGGCCCATAGGAGTTGATCATCCGGTGGTGCGGGGCCCAGCGGCCGACCAGGTCGGCGCCGCAGGCGTCCGCGCCGACGATGAGGGTGCGCAGGTCCGGCAGCGTTCCCGCGAGGGCCGGCGGCACCGTGGCGAGCGCGGCGGGCGGCAGCAGGGTGTGGGTGATGCGTTCACCGCGCAGCACCTCGGCCAACTGCTCGCCGAGCAGCGGTCCGGGCGGCGGCACCACGAGACGGGCACCGGCCGGCAGGGCCATGCACAGCTCCAGTACCGAGGCGTCGAAGCTGGGGGTGGCGAAGGCCAGCACCCGGTCGCCCGGCCGTACGTGGTAGTGATCGGCCTCGGCGGCGGCGAAGGCGGCCAGGCCGCGGTGGGTGACGACCACGCCCTTGGGGGTGCCGGTGGAGCCGGAGGTGTAGATCACATAGGCCGGGTCGTCGAGGTCGAGCGGGCGCACGCGGTCCCGGTCGGTGGGCCGGGGGGCGGGTGCGGCATCGTCCCCGGCGGCCAGGAGGTCGTGGACCTCGGCGGCCTCCAGGGTGACGGCCGGGGCCGCGTCCCGCAGCATCAGCGCGATCCGCTCGGCCGGGTATCCGGGATCCACCGGCAGATAGGCGGCGCCCGTTTTGGCGGTCGCGAGCTGGGCGACGACCATATCGGCCGATCTCGGCAGGACCAGGGCGACGAGGTCGCCGGGGCCGGTCCCCCCGGTCAGGAGATGGTGCGCGAGGCGGTTGGCCCGCGCCTCGAGCTGCGCGAAGGAGAGCCGAAGGTCCGGTGCGCTCACCGCGGGGGCGTCCGGCCACCGGTCGACCGCCGCCTCGACGAGTCCGGCCAGGGTGGCCGCCGGGACCGTGTCACCGACCGTCGGGGCACCGCGCCCGGTCAGCCGCTCGCGCTCCTCCGGCGGCAGGATGTCGATCCCGTCCACGGTCGTCGCGCCGCCGGGTTCCGCCAGGGCGCCCAGGGTGTGGGCCAGTTGGGCGGCCAGGGACCGGGCGGTGGACTCCTCGAAGTACCGCGGGTCGTAGCCGAGTTCGACGCTCAGCCGGGTGTCGGGCGAGATCACCACGGTGAGCGGGTAGTTGGTGGCCTCCAAGGCGTGCAGATCACGAACGCTCAGGCCGTGTGCGGTGGCCGCGGTGTCGTTGATCGGGTAGTTCTCGAAGACCACCAGGCTCTCGAACAGCGGCGTCCCGGCGGGCAGTTCGCTCCAGTTGCGCAGGTCGGACAGCCGGACGTGCTCAAAGCCGCGGGCGTCGGCCTGTGCGGACTGCAGAGAGCGCAGCCAGTCGGCCGGGGCCGCGCCGCCGTCCACGTCGCAGCGCACCGGCAGGGTGTTGATGAACAGGCCGGTGATGGCGTCGGCACCGGGGAGGTCGGCGGGCCGGCCGGAGACCGTCGTGCCGAAGCACACCTCGCGCTCTGAGCTCCAGCGCGCCAGCAGCAGGCCCCAGACCCCCTGGACGACGGTGTTGAGGGTGAGGTGGTGGCGCCGGGCGAAGTCCTGGAGCGCCGCGCTCTCCCGTTCACCGAGCCGCTCGGAGAGCCAGGTGCCGGCGCGGGTGGCGGCACCTGGCGCCGGGCGCCGGTCGTAGGGCAGCGGGGTGGGGGCGGTCAGGCCCGCCAGCGCACCGCGCCAGTGCTGTTCGGCCGGGGCCGTGTCGTGGGCGGCGAGCCAGGCGGCGTAGTCCGCGAACGGCCTGCGCTCGGGCAGGTGCGGGGCGGTCCCCCCGGCGAGCGCCGCGTGGCAGGAGAAGACGTCCGAGAGGACCTGGAAGACGCTCCACCCGTCGAGCAGCACATGGTGGAAGGTCCACACGACCCGTACCTCGGCCGGGGAGAGCCGGATGAGGGTGAGCCGCAGCAGCGGCGCCCGGTCGAGGGCGAGCCCGCGGTCCCGGTCCTCGGCCAGCAGGGACGCCAGCTCGGTGTCGCGCCGGCCGGGCGTCAGGGTGCTCCAGTCGAGCTCGGTGACGGGCAGGGCGACGGAGCGGTGGACGGTCTGCAGGGGTACCGGCACCTCGTGCAGGACCACCGCGCTGCGCAGCACGGGGGTGCGGTCCACGACCTGCTGCCAGGCGGCGGCCAGCAGCCGGGAGTCGGTGACGCCGTCCAGGACGAAGGTGGCCTGTTCGATGTAGAGCCCCTGGTCGGGTTCGTCGAGCCCGTGGAAGACCATGCCGGTCTGGGTGGGGGTCAGCGGGTAGACGTCCGTGACGTCCCGGCCGTCGCCGACGAGCCGGTCCACGGTTTCCTGGTCGAGGCGGACCAGCGGGAAGTCGGCGGGGGTGCGCCCCCCGGCGTCCGGTTCCGCGCAGTGCCGCACGATCTCCCGCAGCTCGACGGCCATCTCCTCGGCCAGTGCGGCCACGGTGGACCGCAGGTGCAGGTTCGTCGAGTACGACCAGGTGAATTCCAGCCGCTTGTCCGCCACCATGCCGACGACATCGATCAGATGCGGCCGGTCGGCCGTCCGGTCCATGTCGCCTTCCAGCGCGCCGTACGGTGCGTGCAGCAGGCCGTCGCCGCCGGACGCGCTCCAGTCCTGCTGGCCGAGGTAGTTGAAGGCGATCTGCGGGTCGGCCGGCAGCCCCGGGGCCGCGGGGGTGCGCAGATGGCGCAGCGCGCCGTGTCCCAGGCCGTGCCGGGGCAGCGCCCGCAGGCCCTCCTTGGCGGACTTCAGCGCCGTGGCGATGTCCGCGTGCGGCGGAAGGTCCAGCGCGACCGGGAACATGGTGGTGAACCAGCCGACGGTGCGGGAGAGGTCGACGTCGTCGAAGATCTCCTCGCGGCCGTGGCCCTCCAGCCCGATCCGTACCCGGTCGTGCCCGGTCCAGCGGGCCAGCACCCGGCCCAGGGCGCACAGCAGGACGTCGTTGACCCGGGTCCGGTAGACATCCGGCACCTCCTGGAGCAGCCGGCGGGTCTCCTCGGCCTCCAGGCGGACGGTCACGGTGTCCTCGGAGTCCGCGGAGTTGCGGCCCGGGTGGTCGGTGGGCAGGTCCGTCAGGCCGTCCGCACCGCTCCAGTGGGCGAGTTCGTCGTCGAAGCCGCCGCCCGCGGCGTGGTCGTGCAGCCGCTGCGCCCAGGCCCGGAACGAGGTGGTCTTGGGGCCGAGCGCGGCCCGGTCCCCCGCGCGCACCCGGCGGTAGGCGGTGTCGAGGTCCTCCAGGATGATGCGCCAGGACACCGCGTCGACGACCAGGTGGTGGGCCGCCAGCACCAGGACCGGGCGGTCCTGGTCGCCCAGGTGGCACAGCGCGGTCTTCAGCAGCGGTCCGTTGGCGAGGTCGAAGCCCGCGCACAGCTCCGCCGTCAGTGCGCGCAGCTCCGCGGCGCGGTCCTGCGGCTCCAGGCGGGCGAGGTCGTGGACCTCCAGGGCGGGGGCCGCACCGGGCGCCGCGGTGTACTGGCGCCGGTGGCCGCCGCCGGTGGTCTCGTACACCGTGCGCAGAGCGTCGTGGTGCTCCAGCACCGCGGCCAGGGCGGCCCGCAGCGCGCCCTCGTCGACCTCGGCGGCCAGTTGGAAGGAGAGCGACTGGGTGAAGTGCCCGGGGCTGTCCGGGACACTGTCGAACAGCCAGTGCTGGACGGGGGTGAGCGGTACCTCGCCCACCACCGGGCCCTGTTCGGCGGTGGACGCCGTGGCCGGCAGTTCCGCCGCGGCCGCGGCCAGGGCGGCGACGGTCTGGTGGACGAACAGGTGGCGCGGGGTCAGTGCGAGGCCGGCGCGGCGGGCCGCGGAGACGATCTGGATGCTGAGGATCGAGTCCCCGCCGAGCGCGAAGTAGTTGTCCTCGGCGCCCACCCGGTCCACGCCCAGCACCGCGGCCCAGATCTCGGCGAGCGCCTGCTCGGTGTCCGTGCGCGGCGGGACGTAACCGGCCGCCGGGGCGGCCCAGTCGGGCGCCGGCAGGGCACGCCGGTCGAGCTTGCCGGTGGCGCCCAGCGGCAGCCGCTCCAGGGGGACGACGACCGCGGGGACCAGGTGGTCGGGCAGGCTCCGGGCGAGGAAGGCACGCACCGCGGCGGGATCGGCGCCCGCCGCGCCCCTGGTGACCACATAGCCCACCAGGCGCTTGTGGCCGTCGGTCTCCACGACCCGCGCTGCGGCCTCGGCCACCTCGGGGTGCCGGGCCAGCGCGGCCTCGACCTCGCCCAGTTCGATGCGGAAGCCGCGCACCTTGACCTGGTCGTCACCGCGGCCGAGGTACTCCAACTGCCCGTCGGCGTCCCAGCGCACGAGGTCGCCGGTGCGGTACATCCGCTCGCCCGCGGGTCCGAACGGATCGGCCAGGAAGCGCCCGGCGGTCAGTCCGGGCCGCGCGAAGTAGCCGCGCGCCACGCCGGTCCCTGCGAGGTAGAGCTCGCCGGGTACGCCGACGGGGACCGGCCGCAGGTGCGGATCGAGGACATAGGCCCGGGCGCCGGCGACCGGGCTGCCGATCGGCGGCGTGCGGTCGGGATCGGCGGGGTCGCAGTACCAGGCGGTGGCGTAGACGGTGGCCTCGGTGGGGCCGTAGATGTTCGCGACCCGGCAGCCGGGGACGGCGGCGCGGACCTCCCGTACGGTACGGGCCGCGAGCCCCTCACCGGCCAGCACCACGGTGTCGGCCGTGACGTGCACGGTGTCCTCGGCGAGCAGTTGGCCGAGGGCGGAGGGGACGGCGCTGAGCAGGCTCGCGGTCCAGGGTGCCGAGCGTTCGGCGAGGGCCAGCAGGTCGCTCACGATCTCGACGCAGCCGCCGGACAGCAGCGGGCTGAAGATCTCGAAGACCGACACATCGAAGTTGAGCGAGGTGGACGCCACGACGTGGGACAGACCCCGGCCGCCGAATTCGCCGGCCGCCCAGTCGGCCAGTGCGACGACCGACCCGTGGGTGGCCACCACGCCCTTGGGCAGGCCGGTGGAGCCCGAGGTGTGGATGACGTAGGCGGGGTGGGCGGGCAGCAGCGCACCGCTCCGCTCGCCGTCGCCGAGGTCGGCGGCGGACTGTCCGGCGAGCCGGTCCGCCGTACCGGGGTCGTCCAGCGCGATCCGGGTGGCGGGCCCCTCGGGCAGCCGGCCGGCCAGTGCGGCGGTGGTGAGCACGATGTCCGGTCCGATGTCGTCGAACAGGAAGGAGACGCGCTCGGCCGGGTACTTGGGGTCGACGGGCAGATAGCCGGCGCCGCTCTTGAGCACGGCCAGCAGGGCCACGATCAGGTCGGCCGTGCGCGGCAGGGCGAGGGCGACGAACCGCTCCGGTCCCGCGCCCGAGGCGATCAGCAGCCGGGCCAGCCGGTTGGCGCGTTCGTTCAGCTCCCGGTAGGTGAGCCGGTCGTCGCCGGCCAGCACGGCGGTGGCGTGCGGGGTACGGTCCGCCTGCGCCTCGAACACCTGGGGCAGCACGCGCTGCGGCTGTGCGACGGCCGTTCCGCCGAACTCCCGCAGGATGCGGCCGCGTTCGTCCTCGGCGAGCAGCGGCAGGTCGCCCAGGCGGCGGTCCGGGTCGGCCGCCATCTCCGTCAGCAGGACCCGCAGGCAGGTGCCCAGCCGCTCGACCGTCGCCGCGTCAAAGGCGGCCGGGTCGTAGTCCAGCGCCACGGTGAGGCGCTCACCGGGGGCAACGATCACGCTGAGCGGGTAGTTGGTCGGCTCCAGATCGCGTTCCTGCTGGATGCCCAGGCCGTGGCGGGCGAGGGCGTCGCTGTCGAAGGGGTAGTTCTCGAAGACCACGATGCTGTCGAACAGGCCGGTCCCGCGCGGGACTTCACTCCAGGTCTGGAGCTCGGCCAGGGAGACGAAGTCGTAGCGCCGCGACTCCGACTGGGCCGTCTGCAGGTCGCGCAGCCAGTCCAGCAGCCCGCGGTGCCCGTCAACCCGGACCCGGGTGGGGAGGGTGTTGATGAACAGGCCGACCATGGACTCGACACCGGGCAGCGCGGCGGGCCGCCCGGAGACGGTGGTGCCGAAGACCACGTCGTCGCTGTTGCCGTAGCGGGACAGCAGCAGGCCCCAGGCGCCCTGCAGCACGGTGTTCATGGTGAGGCCGGCGTGCTGGGCCGTCTCCCGCAGACGGGCGGAGTCCGCCTCGTCCAGCGTGACGTGGACCGAGCCCGACGACGAGGCGCGGTGGGCCTCCAAGGGCTTGCGGTCGCGGGGGAGTTCGGTCGGCGAGGTGAATCCGGCCAGTGCGGTACGCCAGTGCCGCTCGGCCTGTGTGCCGTCCTGCTCCGCCAGCCAGCGCAGGTAGCTGCCGAAGGGCCGGCGGGCGGGGACCTCGGGGCGGCGGCCCGCGGTGAGCGCCGCGTACCGTTCGCAGATCTCGTCGAAGACCTGGGCCGCGCTCCAGCCGTCGAGCAGGATGTGGTGGAACGTCCACACCAGCCGGACCCGGTCGTCGGACAGCTTGATCAGGGCCAGCCGCATCAACGGGGCGGCGGCGAGGTCGAGACCGGCCGCCCGGTCCTCGGCGAGCAGGGTGGTCAGCGCGCGCTCGCAGGCCTCGGGGGTCCACCCGGACCAGTCGTGGTGGGTGACGGGCACGGTGGCCCGCGCCTGGACGACCTGCAGCGGTTCGGCGGTCTCTTCCCACACCAGGCGGGTGCGCAGCATCGGGTTGGCATCGGCCGTCTGCTGCCAGGCCGTGGCGAGCGCGGCCGGTTGGGAGACACCGGAGAGCACCAGCTGGACCTGGTTGAAGTAGGTGTGGGAGTCGGGGTCCATCAGGCTGTGGAACAGCATGCCCGCCTGCATCGGGGTCAGCGGGTAGATGTCCTCCACCGCGCGGCCGTCCGCCGCGACCCGGTCCACGGCCGCCTGGTCGAGGCGGGCGAGCGGGTAGTCGGAGGGGGTGCGGCCGCCGGCGTCCGGACCCGCGCAGTGGGCGACGATGTCCTCCAGCGCCGCGAGCATGCCGGTGGCCAGCGTGGTCACCGTCTCCTCGTGGTGCACCCGGCTGCTGTAGTACCAGGTGAGTTCGAGGCACCGCTCCTCGACCCGGCCCACCACGTCCAGCAGGTGCGGCCGGACGGTCCCGGGCGCGGCGGCGCCGTCCAGCCCGCCGCGTACCGCGCGGATCAGCTCGCCGTCGCCGGTCCAGTCGAACTGACCCAGGTAGTTGAAGCTGATGAGGGGCTGGGGCGTGCCGGTGACTTCGGCGGCTCCGGCGAGGTACCGCAGCGCTCCGTGGCCGAGGCCCCGGCCGGGCACCGCGCGCAGTTGTTCCTTGACGGACTTGAGCGCCGCGGCCCAGTCACCGGCCGGGACGTCCAGGGCGACGGGGAACAGGGAGGTGAACCAGCCGACCGTACGGGACAGATCGACACCCTCGAAGAGGTGGTCCTCGCGGCCGTGTCCCTCCAGGCCGACGGCGACGGTGCGCTGTCCGGTCCAGTCGGCCAGCACCCGGCCGAGCGCGGTGAGCAGCACATCGTTGATCTGTGTGCGGTAGACGCCGGGCACCTTCTGCAGCAGGTCGCCGGTCCGCCGGCGGTCCAGGCGGACGGTGACCGAGCGCAGGTCGGCGATCGTGTTGGTCCCGTCGGCGTCAACGGGCAGGGGGGCCGCGCAGTGCTGGGCCACCGCGCTCCAGTGCGCACGTTCGCCGTCGAAGCCACCGGCCTCGGTGCGGTCGTGCAGCCGGCGGGCCCACTCCTGTACCGAGGTGGTCCGGGCGGGCGGGCTCAGCGGCTCACCGGCGCGGGCCTGCCGGTAGGCGCTCTCCAGGTCCTCCAGCAGCACCCGCCAGGAGACCCCGTCGACCACCAGGTGGTGCACGGTCAGGAACAGCCGCGGCGGCAGGTTCCGGGCGCCGGTGAACAGGTGGGCGGCGAGCAGCGGGCCCGCGTCCAGCCGGAAGCCGGCGTGCGCCTCGGCCATTGCGGCCTCGACCGCGGCGGCGCACTCCTCCTCGTCCTGTCCGGACAGGTCGTGCACCTGCAGCAACTGCGGTGCGGTGGCGTCCGGGGCGGGGCAGTGCTGGTGCCAGGTGCCGTCCGCCTGCTGTTCGAAGCGGGTCCGCAGGGCGTCGTGGTGGGCCCACAGGGCGTGCAGCGCCTCGTGCAGGGCCCGCGGGTCGGGCTCCTCGGCGAGTTCGATGACGAGGGACTGGTTGAAGTACCCGGGATGCTCCGGCCGGGCGTCGAGGAACCAGTGCTGGATCGGGGTGAGGGCGACGTCCCCGGTCACCGGGCCGGTGCCGCTGAGGGGTGCGGCGGCGCCGGTGGCGGCGGCCAGGGCGGCGACGGTGGGGTGACGGAACAGGTCCCGCGGGGTCAAGGTCAGGCCCGCCCGGCGGGCGCGTGAGACGACCTGGATGCTGAGGATCGAATCGCCGCCCAGCATGAAGAAGTTGTCCTCCACGCCCACCCGGTCGACGCCCAGCAGGGTGCACCAGATCTCCGCGAGGATCCGCTCGGCCTCGGTGCGCGGCGCGAGGTGCTCGCCGGCGGTGGCGGCCGACCAGTCGGGGGCGGGCAGCCTGCGCCGGTCCACCTTTCCGTTGCCCGTCAGGGGCAGCGCGTCCAGGGTCACGAACGCGGCGGGGACCATGTAGTCGGGCAGCTCGGCGGCGAGGTGGGCGCGCAGCTCCTGCGCCTGCGGCACCGTCGCCTCCGGGGCGGGGACGAGGTAGGCGACCAGGCGCTTGCGGCCGCCGTCCGCGGGGGCGGTCACCACCGCTTCGGCGACCGCGGCATGGCGGGTGAGCACGGCCTCGATCTCGGCCGGTTCGACCCGGAAGCCCCGGATCTTGATCTGGTCGTCGGCGCGCCCCACGAAGTGGAGTTCACCGTCGGCGCTCCAGCGCACGATGTCGCCGGTGCGGTACATCCGGGTCCCGGCCGGGCCGAACGGGTCGGCCAGGTAGCGTTCGGCGGTCGCACCGGGGCGGCCGCCGTAGCCACGGGCGAGCCCGGCGCCGGCGAGGTACAGCTCTCCCGGGATGCCCGGCGGCTGGGGCTGCAGCGCATCGTCCAGGACGTAGACGCGGGTATTGTCCAGCGGGCGTCCGATGGGCAGGGCGGCGGGCAGCGGGTCGCCGGAGCGGAAGGCCCGCCGGGTCGCGAAGGTGGTCGTCTCGGTGGGGCCGTAGCCGTCGACCACGGTCAGGTCCGGGCAGGCATCCAGGACGCGGCGTACCGCGGCGCCCGGCACGGCCTCGCCGCCGGTCCACACCTCCCGGGCGCCCCGCAGGCACCCGGGGTCCTCCTGGGCCAGCAGGCGGAACAGCCCGGCGGTCAGCCACAGGCAGGTGACGCCCTGCTCGGTTATCGCCCGGCGCACCGTGGTGGCGTCCACGTCGGCCGGCGGGGCGAGGACGGCCCGGCCGCCGCGCAGCAGGGGCACCCACAGTTCGTAGGTGGCCGCGTCGAAGGCCTGCGGGGAGTGCAGCAGGACCCGGTCGTGTCCGTCGAAGGCGCGGTCGAAGGCGAGCGCCACGACGTCCCGGTGGCGCACCGCGACCCCCTTGGGGCGGCCGGTGGATCCGGAGGTGAACATCAGGTAGAGCGCGTTGTCGGGGTGGAGGGCGGGCAGCGGCGTGCCCTGCGGCGCGACGGCGTCGGCCGGTGTGGCTTCGTCCGTCACCAGTAGGGTGCGCCCGCCGGGTGCCGCCTCGCGGGCGGCCTCCTCCCAGGGGGCGTCGGTGAGCACCAGCTCCGCCGTGGTCTCCGCCAGCACCTGCCGCAGCCGTTCCCGTGGTGCGCGGCCGTCCAGCGGGACGTACACCCCGCCTGCCTTGACGAGGGCCAGCTGGGCGATGACCAGGGCGGCCGACCGGTCCATGAGAACCCCGACCGGGGACTCCGGACGCACGCCGAGCCCGGCCAGCCGGCGGGCCAACGCATCCGTACGGGCGTCGAGTTCCCGGTAGGTCAGCCGGGTGTCCCCGGCGTCCAGAGCCGTGGCGTCGGGGGTGCGCCGGGCCTGGGCGGCGAACAGTTCGGCGACCGTGCCCTCGGGCAGCGGGGTGGCGGTGTCGTTCCACTCCTCGACCACCTGGCGGCGGCGTGCCGCGCCGAGCACCGGCAGCCGCGCGGGCGGGCGACGGTCATCCGCGGCCAGGCCCTCCAGCAGCACGGTGAGGTACTCGCCCATCCGCTCCACGGTGGCCGCATCGAACAGTTCCGGGTCGTAGCCGAGCCGCAGGGCCAGCTCCGGGCCCGGGTAGGCGACCAGACTCAGCGGGTAGTTGGTGGTCTCGATGCCGTCGAGACCGGTCAGCCGCAGTCCGTGCGCGGCGGCGAGGTCGCCGCCGACCGGGTAGTTCTCGAACACCACGATGCTGTCGAAGAGCTGGACCCGCTCGGGCAGGTCGCAAAACGCCTTCATCCGGGCGAGCGGCACGAAGTCGAAGCCCCGGTCCTCGGTCTGGATCTCCTGCACCCGGCGCAGCCAGGCCGTCAGGGTGCCGTCGGCGGGGACCGTCAGCCGGGTCGGTACGGTCGCGATGAACAGGCCGTTCATGGCCTCGACGCCCGGCAGCTCCGGCGGCCGTCCGGACACGGTGGTGCCGAAGACGACCTCCCGGCGCCCCGTCTGACGGGCCAGCAGCAGCGCCCAGGCGCCCTGTACCAGCGTGTTCATGGTCAGGCCCGCGTCCTTGGCCAGGCCGTCCAGCCGGCGGGTGGTGGCGGTGGGCAACGAGATCCGCACCGCCTCGGTGGACTCCGCGCGGTGGGTCTCGATGGGCTCGCGGTCATAGGGCAGTGCGGTGGGCTCGCGCCACCCGTCGAGCCGGGTCCGCCAGTGCCGTTCGGCCTCCGCCCAGTCGCGGTCGCGCAGCCAGGCCACATAGTCGCGGAACGGCCGGCGGCCGGACAGGCCCGCCTCCACGGGCGCGGCGCCGTCCGCTGCCGCTGTGCCGCGCAGCGCGGCGTGGCACCGGAAGACATCGGAGAGCACCTGGAACAGGCTCCAGCCGTCGAGCACCAGGTGGTGGAAGGACCACACCACCTGTACCTCGGTGTCGGAGACCCTGGCCAGGACCAGGCGCAGCAGCGGGGCGGAGTCGAGGTCGATCCCGCGCAGCCGGTCGCGGTCGAGCAGTTCCCGCAGTGCGGCCCGGCGCTCGTCGTCCGGCAGGGCACGCCAGTCCAGTTGGGTGACCGGCACGGTGGCGCCACGCTCCACCACCAGCAGCGGTTCGGGCACGTCCTGCCAGACGACGCGTCCGCGCAGCACCGGGGTGCGGTCCGTGACCTGTTGCCAGGCCGCGGCGAGGGCCTGCGGGTCGGGCACGCCGTCCAGGACGAAGGTGAGCTGCTGGAAGTAGACGCTCTGGTCGTCCTGGGAGAGCCGGTGGAAGAGCATGCCGGCCTGGGTGGGGGTGAGCGGGTGGATGTCCTCGACGGTGCTGCCGTCGCCCACCAGCCGGTCCACGGTGGGCTGGTCGAGCGCGGCCAGCGGGAAGTCGGACGGGGTGCGGCCGCCGGCTCCGGGCCGGGCGGCGTGCCGGGCGATGTCCCCCAGCGCTCGGGCGAAGTGACCGGCAAGCCGGGTGACGGTCTCCTCGTGGTGCAGGTTCGCCGAGTAGAACCAGGTGAACTCCAGGGCGTCGCCGTCCAGTCGGCCGACGACCTCCAGCGCGTGCGGGCGCGGCGCGGCGGGGTCGGCGTCCAGCGCCAGTTCGCGGTACGGGCCGCGGTAGAGGCTGCCGTCACCGCCCGGCGTGCCGAACTGGCCGAGGTAGTTGAAGCTGATGTCCGCGGTCGGCGTGCCGGGCAGGCCCTCCGGGCGGATCAGGTGCCGCTGGACGCCGTAGCCGAGACCGCGGCGGGGCACGGCGCGCAGCTGCTCCTTGACCGACTTCAGCACGGTGCCCCAGTCGGCGTCCCGCGTCACGGTGAGGGCGACCGGGTAGCGGGTGGTGAACCAGCCGACGGTACGGCTCAGGTCCACGTCGGCGAAGAGTTCCTCCCGGCCGTGGCCCTCCAGGTCCACCGGGACCCGGTCGCGGCCGGTCCATTCGTGCAGCACCCGGCCCAGCGCGCTCAGCAGTACATCGTTGACCTGGGTACGGAAGGCCCCGGGCAGGGTGTGCAGCAAGGCGGAGGTGTCCGCCGGGGTGAGACGCACGGTCACCGAGCGGGCCGAGGCATAGGTGTTGGCGCCGGCGAGGTCCGCGGGCAGCGCCGGGTCACCGGTGCGGGCAAGTTCCGTCCAGTAGGCCGTCTCGTCCCGGAAGCCGCCTGCTTCGGCGTGCCCGGTCAGCCGATTCGCCCAGTGGCGCAGCGGCGAGGACTTCGGCGGCAGCGCGGCGCCCGCTCCCCCGCGCCGGGTGCGGTAGGCCCGGTCCAGGTCCTCCAGCAGAAGGCGCCAGGAGACGCCGTCGACCACCAGGTGGTGGACGGCCAGGTGCAGGACGGGGGGCAGACCGGTGCCCCGGTCGTGCAGCACGGCGCGCAGCAGGGGGCCGCGGCGCAGGTCGAACGGCCCGTGGTGCGGTGCGTCGTCGTCGGGGCCGGTGTGGCGGTGCAGCGCGAAGGCGGGGGCGTCACGGTCGATGTGCTGGCGCCACCGGCCGTCGCCGTCCCGCACGAAGCGCGAGCGCAGGGCGTCGTGGTGGGCGACCACGTCGTGCAGGGCGGCTTCCAGCGCCGTGGTGTCCAGGCCGTCGGCCAGCTCGACGGACATCGTCTGGCCGAAGTGTCCGGCCCGCTCGGGGTCGCTCTCGAACAGCCAGTGCTGGATGGGTGTCAGCGGCGCCGGGCCGGTGGCCTCCGCCTCGGGGGCCGGGCCCGGGGCCGGCTGCCCGGCGGCGTCCACGCACTGCGCGAGGGCGGCGACCGTCTGGTGCCGGTACACGTCGCGCGAGGTGACGGCCAGGCCCGCCTGCCGCGCCTGGGCGACGACCTGGATGCTGAGGATCGAATCGCCGCCCAGCGAGAAGAAGTTGTCGTCGACGCCGACGCGCTCGACCCGCAGGACGTCGGCCCACACGGTGGCGAGCGCCCGTTCGGTGGCGGTGCGCGGCGCGGCGTAGTCCGCCGTACCGGCAGTGGTCCAGTCCGGGTCGGGCAGCCGGCCGCGGTCCAGCTTGCCGTTGGGGTTGAGCGGCATCGCGTCCAGGACGACGACCGTGGCGGGCACCATGTAGTCGGGCACGCTGCGGCCGAGCAGGCGGCGGATCGCGCTCGGGACGAGCTCCGCCCCGGGCGCCGGGACGACATAGCCGATCAGCCGCTTGTGGCCGCCGCTCTCCCGGGTGGCGGCGGCCGCCTGGGCCACCCCCGCGCAGCGCAGCAGCGCCTCCTCGACCTCGCCCAGCTCGATACGGAAGCCCCGCACCTTGACCTGCTGGTCGGCCCGGCCCAGGTACGCCAGCTCACCGTCGGTGGTCCACCGCACCAGGTCGCCGGTGCGGTACATCCGGCTGCCGGGGGCGGCGAAGGGGTCGGCGAGGAACCGGGTGGCGGTCAGGCCGGGACGCCCGAGGTACCCGCGGGCCAGGCCCCCTCCCCCGAGGTACAACTCACCTGTCACGCCCGGCGGTTGTGGGCGCAGCATGCTGTCCAGGACGTAGCAGCGGGTCCGGGCGACGGGCCGGCCGATGGGCGGGGCCTGCTCGGGCGTGTCGTCGTCGGCGAACCATGCCGTGGCGTACACCGTGGCCTCGGTCGGGCCGTAGATGTTGGCGACCCGGGAGGACGGCATCGTCTCCCGGATCTCCCGTACGGTCTGCGCGGGCAGCGCCTCGCCCGCCAGGACCACCGTGTCGGCCGTGACGGTGCCGGTGTCCCGGGCGAGCAGCCGGGAGATCACCGACGGTACCCCGCTGAGGAGACCCGCCTGCCGCGACGCGGTGCCCGGCCGGTCGGCGAGGGCCGGGAGGTCGGCCACCACTTCGATGCTGCCGCCGGACAGCAGGGGGCAGAGGAGTTCGAAGACGGAGACGTCGAAGTTGAGCGAGGTGGAGGCCACCACATGCGTCAGCCGCTCCGGCCCGAACTGTGCTCCCGCCCAGGCCGCCAGGTCCGCCACACTGCGGTGGGTGACCACGACACCCTTGGGACGGCCCGTCGAGCCGGACGTGTAGATGACGTACGCGGGGTGGCCGGGATCCAGCGGCCGGACCCGTTCGGCATCGGTGAGGTCGTCCTCCGTGTGCCCGGCCCACTCGGCCGCGGTCTCCGGGTCGTCCAGTATCAGCCGCTCGGCGCCCTCGGGCAGAGCACCGGCCGTGTCCCGGGTGGTCAGGACGAGGGCCGGCGCGGCGTCGGTGAGCATGAAGCGGATGCGTTCGGCCGGATAGCCGGGGTCCACCGGCAGGTAGCCGGCGCCCGCCTTGAGCACCGCCCACAGGACGACGACCAGGTCGGCAGAGCGCGGCAGGGCCAGCGCCACCAGGGTCTCGGGTCCGGCCCCACGGCGGACCAGCAGCCGGGCGAGGCGGTTGGCGCGCCGGTTCACCTCGTCGTAGGTGAGCTGGGTGTCCCCGCAGACGACGGCGGTCCGGCCGGGAGTGCGGAGGGTCTGCGCCTCCAGGAGCTCGGGAAGGGTGGTGTCGGGGCCGTCCTGCTGCGGGGCGTTCCAGGCGTCGAGCATGGTGCGCCGCTCGTCGTCGGTCAGCAGCGGCAGTTCGGCGACGGTCCGCTGCGGGCCGTCCGCCATCCCCGCCAGCAAGAGGTGCAGCTGACGGCACATCCGGGCGACGGTGCGGGCATCGAACAGATCGGTGTTGTACTCGACGGTCAGCCCGAAGGAGCCGTCGCTGCGTGGCAGGAACTCCAGCACCAGGTCGAACCGTGCGGCCGGGCGCGGCAGCGGATGCTCCTCGATCCGTATGCCGCCGGCTTCCTGCGGGTGCACCATGGCGGTCTGCTGGACGACCAGGACCTGCACCAGCGGGGTGCGGCTGGGGTCCCGCTGCGGGGCCAGCTCCTCCACGACCCGGTCGAACGGGACGCTGTCGTGGCTGAAGGCGTCCAGCAGCGTCGCCCGCAGGGTGTCCAGGAAGTGGTCGACGGTGGCGGCGGGGTCGACATCGCTGCGCAGCACCAGGGTGTTGACGAAAAAGCCGGTCACCTCCTCCAGTTCCCGGTGGGTGCGTCCGTTGGTGACGGTGCCGAACACGATGTCGCGCTGGCCGGTGTAGCGGGAGAACAGCACCGAGGCCGCCCCGGCGAACAGGGTGAAGACCGTCGTGCCCTTGGACCGGGCGAGCGTGCCGAGGCGTTCGGCCAGGTCGGCCGGCAGGTCGTGGCGGTGTGCCGCGCCGGACGTGGTGCGCACCGGCGGCCGGGGCCGGTCCGTGGGCAGGTCCAGCTGCGGTAGACCGGTGAGGTGCCGCTTCCAGTACGCGAGGTCGTCGGCGTGCCGGTCCGGGGTGGGGTTCGTGCGCTCCCACACGGCGAAGTCGGGGTACTGGAGGCTTGGTTCTGCCAGGCCGTCCGGGCTGCCGTCCGCCTCGGCGGCGTAGAGCGCGGCCAGTTCACGGACCAGCACGCCGACCGACCAGCCGTCGGTGACGATGTGGTGCTGGGCCAGGAGCAGCAGCTGCTCGTCCTCGGCGAGCCGGACCAGCAGGGCCCGGGTGAGGGGGCCCTCGCGCAGGTCGTAGGGGGTCTCCAGCTCCTCGACGAGCAGCCGCTCGGCCTCCGCGTCCCGGCCGTCGGCCGGGAGGGCGCCGAGATCGACGGTCCGCAACGGCAGGCAGGCGGCGGTGTCGACGCGTTGCACACCACGCCCGTCCACCGTGGTGAAGGTGGTGCGCAGGGAGTCGTGGCGCGCGGCGAGCCGGTCCAGGGCGCGGCGCAGCGCAGCGGCGTCCAGCGGACCGCCCAGGCGTACCCCGACGCCGGTGTTGTACTCGGTGTCGCCGGCCGTCAGGTCGTCGAGGAACCACAGCCGTTGCTGCGCACCGGACAGCGGCAGCGGACGGTCGCGCGGGACCGGGGTGACCGGTGCCGTCGGGCCCGTGGTGGCCGGGTCGCCGAGGAGCGGCACCAGCGCGGCGATCGTCCGGGCGGTGAACAGGTCGCGCACGGACAGCCGGTCGCCGAGTTCCGCCCGGATCCGGGACAGCACCCGCACGGCGAGGACGGAGTCGCCGCCGAGTTCGAAGAAGTCGTCCCCGGTGCCGATGGTGCGCACCGACAGCACGTCCGACCAGATGCCGGCCAGGGTCCGCTCGGCGGGTGTCCGGGGGGCGATGTGCCCCCGTTCCGGGGCGCGGGCCGGTTCGGGTGCGGGGAGCGCCCGCCGGTCGATCTTGTGGTGTGCGGTCAGCGGGAACACGTCGAGGACGACGACGGCGGAGGGCACCATATGGGCCGGCAGGCTGCGGGAGACCACGGCCCGCAACTCCGCGGGCTGCGGCGCCCGGACGGGGTCGGCCGGGGTGACGTAGGCGACGAGCCGCTGCCGCCCGGGCTCGTCCTCGCGCACGATGACCACCGCTTCACCGACGCGGGGGTGCCGGGTCAACACGGCCTCGATTTCCCCGGGTTCGATGCGGAAGCCGCGCACCTTGACCTGCCGGTCGGCCCGCCCGAGGAATTCCAGTTCGCCGTCGGCGTTCCAGCGCGCCAGGTCCCCGGTGCGGTAGAGCCGGGTTCCGGGCGGGCCGTACGGGTCGGCGACGAAGCGCGTGGCGGTCAGCCCCGGGCGGCCGAGGTAGCCGCGGGCCACCCCGGCACCGCCCACGTACAGCTCTCCGCCGGTTCCGGCCGGCACCGGCCGCATCGCCGCGTCCAGCACATGGGCCCGGGTGTGCGGCAGCGGTCTGCCGATCGACGGTGTGCCGCCGCCCACGGCCAGCGGCCCGGTCCAGGACGCGACCACGGTGGCCTCGGTGGGACCGTAGGAGTTGATCAGCCGGCGCCCCGCCGCCCAGCGGTCGGCCAGCTCGGCCGGGCAGGCTTCGGCTCCCACAATCAGGGTCCGCAGGTCGGGCAGGGCGTCCGCGTCCGACGGGGCGGGCACGGTCGCGAGCGCGGCCGGCGGGATGAGCGCATGGGTGATGCGGTGGTCCGCCAGGACGGCTGCGAGTTCCTCGCCCAGCCACGGCCCGTCGGGCGGCACGACGAGGGTCGCGCCCGACAGCAAGGAGAGGCACAGCTCCAGGACGGAGGCGTCGAAGCTCGGGGACGAGAACTGCAGAACGCGGGCGCCCGGCGCGACGTCGTACTGCACGGCGGCCGCCGCGGTGAAGGGGCCCAGGCCCGCGTGGGGCACCGTCACCCCCTTGGGGGTGCCGGTGGATCCCGAGGTGTAGATGACGTAGGCGGGGTGCTCGGCGCACAGCGGCGCGAGCCGGTCGCCGTCCTGCGGCGCGCGGTCCGGCCCCGTGGGGGGACGGGTCTGCGCCAGGTCGTCGATGACCGCTGCCGGTTGGGCGTCGGACAGCATCAGGGCGCGGCGTTCGGCGGGGTACCCCGGGTCGACCGGCAGGAAGGCACCGCCTGCTTTGGCCACGGCGAGTTCCGCGATGACGAGTTCGACCGAGCGCGGCAGCACCACCGCCACCGTCCGCTCCGGCCCCACCCCGCGTCCGATGAGGTCGTGGGCGAGGCGGTTGGCCAGTCGGTCGAGCTCGCGGTAGGACCAGGTCCGCCGGCCGTCCGTCACCGCGGGTGCGTCCGGGGTGCGGGCCACCCAGGCGGCGAACAGGTCCCCGAGCGGCATCCCGGGCCCCGGGCGGGCCGGGCCCGACTCGGAGACCGGAGGAACCGTCCGGTCCTGCGGCGATGCGGACTCCGGGGCTGAACTCTCGTGCTGGTCCGTCATGGAGGTCGGTCCTTCTCAGCGGGGACGGGGCGGTGCAGCAGGACATCGGGCGGCCCGGAAGAGCGGTCCCGGGCGGGGCGCCGGAGCGTTCGGACGGAGCCGGGTGCGAGAGAGCGGGGAGTCGCACCGGGTTGGTCCGCGGCAGGCCCGATTCAGGCGGTGACGGTACGGCGTGCCGTGCGGCCGGAGATCTGGACGCGGTCGATGGCGCCGCTGTCCGGATCCCGTACGAAGCGGCCGCCGGGATGGCGGCGGCCGGACGCCGGATCCACCAGGTCACAGGTCAGATCCGCGTAACAGAGCAGGGGCGCCGGGGTGTCGCCGTTCACGGTCAGCGTCAGGGAGCCTTCGGCGTCCGCGGCGATCCGGTACTCGACGGTTCCGTTGTGATAGGTCCCGGCGCACTGGGGAAGTGCGACGGCGCTGCCGCGCTCCAGCGGGCGCGCGGCCGAGGGGACCTGCACCCCGGTGATCCGGTCGAGGTCCTCGGCCAGTTCCTGCCACAGAGCGGTGCCGTTGTTGGCGTTGCTGGTGAAGGCGACCACCGTGCCGCTGTCCGGTTCGGCCCGCAGATGGCAGGAGGTGCCCTGGGCGTTGCCGTCGTGGCCGCACCACTGCTGGGTGCCCTGCTGGAAGAGCGCGAGGCCCAGGCCCCATCCGTCCGCCAGGACGCCCGGGGCGGCGCCCGGTACGGGGCGGCGCATCTCCTCCGCGGCCTCGGGCGTCAGAACCGTACGGGGGCCGTGTCCGATCAGGGCCCGGCCCAGGGCCACCAGGTCGAGCGCGCTCGCCAGCAGGGCACCGGCCGGGGCCTCCACCGGCGCCAGGTTCTGCTGCACCGCAAGCACGCGGCCCGAGGTCGTGTTCACGGAGTGGCCGCGGGCCACCGGACGCGTCGGCACGCTGTCGCCGAGGAAGGCGGGAACGGTGCCCAGGGGCTCCAGGAGCAGCGCCCGCACGGCATCCTGCCAGGGCATGCCGGTCACCGCTTCGATCAGCCGGCCGGCGGCGACATACCCGGCGTTGGAGTAGGAGAAGCCGCTGCCGGGCGCGCACACCGTGTCCCGGCCGGAACAGTGCGCGGACAGGTAGCGGGCGGGGGTCAGCGCCGCCGCGTCGTCCGAGTCGGGCCCGGTCGGGAGTCCCCCGGTGTGGCTGAGCAGCTGCCGCACGGTGAGGTGCGGCGCCCGCCGCAGCTCCGGCACATGCGTGCCGACGAGATCGGTCAGCGCGAGGTCACCGTCGTCGGCCAGGAGCTGGACGACCGCGGCCGTGTAGGGCTTGGTGACGGATCCCAGCGGGACCGCCGTGTCCGCGGTGAACAGCTCGCCGGTGGTGACGTCCGCCGCGCCCGTCTGGACGGTGTATGTCACCGAGTCGACCTGCACGGCGAGTTGGGCCCCCGGCACCTGATGGGTGCGCGCGAGCGTGTCCAGACGCTCTTGTAAGAGGCGTCGTATGTGGGTCGGCTGCCGGCTCGCGACCGGAGCACTCGAAGCATGCGGCATGAGAAAGGAACTCCCGGAACTCGAACTCACGGGGGAATGGCGCGCCTGCCTGCCGTGACGGCAACCCGCTCACGGCGCGGACGGACCAGCCCCTGGGCCTGATCGCCGAGGGCACTCGGCAACCGATCTCCTCGCGTGCACCCGGCCCTTGGTGCCGGGCACGCTCTTCTCTGCGAACGGCGCTATGCCCTCCGCACCTCCACCGGCAGACGACGCGCACTGACGATGACGGCCGGGTTCTGGAACTCGACCTCACGGCGGCTGGGGATGGCGAGGCAGGAGAAGCGGTCCAGCAGTTGTCGCAGCGCGATGCGTGCCTCCAGCCTGGCCAGGGGTGCGCCGAAGCAGAAGTGAATGCCGTGGCCGAAGGTCAGGTGCGGGTTGGGGTTGCGCATCACGTGGAAGGTGCCGGGATCGGTGAACCGTGCCGGGTCGCGGTTGGCGGCGGCCAGGTTGGCCATCAGGATGGCGTCGGCGGGAAGGGTCCTGCCGCCGAGCTCGACCTCACGGGTGGTACGGCGCCCCAGTTCGGGGAAGGGCGGCAGCCAGCGCAGCACCTCCTCGATGGCGTCCGGCAGCCGGCCGGGTTCGGCGCGCACCTGCGCGGCGGCCTCGGGGTACTCGTCGAAGCTGAGCACGGCGTTGCCCAGCAGGGCGGTGGTGGTGATGTGCCCGGCGACCAGCAGCAGGGCCACGAAGCCGACGATCTCCTGGTCCGCCAGGCGCACGCCGTCCACCTCGGCCTGCAGCAGCCTGCTGGTCAGCCCCTCACCGGGGTTCTTCCGGTGGTGGCGGATGTGGTCGAGGAGGTAGCCGTTCATCTCGCGCACGGTGGGTGCGATGGAGTCCAGTGCGCGCTCGATATCGCTCATGTCCAGCGATTCGCCGATCTCGTCCCCGCCGAAGAGCGTGGCCGCCCACTCCTGGAACAGCCCGCGGTCACCGGCCGGCACACCGAGCAGCTCGGCTATCACGAGGATGGGCAGCGGGTAGGCGAGCTCGTCCACCACGTCGAACCGGTCGCGGTCCCCGACGGCATCGAGCAGTTCCGCCGTGATGGCGTGGATCCTCGGTTCGAGTCCGGCGACGACCCGCGGGGTGAACGCCTGGCTGACGAGGGTGCGCAGCTTGCGGTGCTCCGGCGGGTCCATGCCGACGAAGTTGCCCTGGCGGAACGTTTCGAAGTCCGGCTGGGTGGGGGTCAGCCCGGAGAAGTCCGAGGAGTACGTCGCCGGGTCGGCGAGCACCGCGGCCACGCTCCGGTGGTCCAGCACCTGCCAGACGTTCTGCCCCTCGTCATGGCGCACGGGACCGGCCTCGCCCAAGCTGCTCCACCGGCCGACCAGATCGTCGAAGACGAAAGGTGCCTCTTTCAGTTCGTTGCTGGTCACCGGTTCTCCCTGAAGTGCGGGTCCGGGAGGGTTCGTTCCTCGCCGGCGGTTATGCGCTGGACTGTCGGCGGCCATACCCCTCGAAATGACGGAGCGCCGTAGGACGCAACAGGCTTACTATCACAGCCCTTTCATGCTCTCGATTGCCTTCGGATTAATTTTGTACTTCCTGTGCAAGAATTGACGATGCCAGTCTCGGCGCATGGCCTTCAGCACGTTGCCGCGATATCCCAAAAGGGCATCCGAGATCCCCCGACAACATGAATGCCCAGAGAGATGCGCGAACATGAACAACGGTTGAAGGCAGGCCGATATGATCACCCAACGGGCCCCGCAACGCATTGTCTGCGCAGACCACTGAATCCGGTTACGTGCTCGGCGCGGGCGCGGCAGCACCGACCCTCACGTGCCGGGTGACCTGCTTCGACAGCGCCTGCACACCACTGCGGGTGCGCTCAACGGCGACAGCAGCAGAAAAGCAGCCTCGGCGGTCGGCCGGCACGCCCCCGCGTACAGACCGACGGCAACTCCCGGACAGAGCCGGACCTGCCATTCCGCATACCGAGCCCCCTCCCACCCCTTGGCGCAGGCAATCGAGAACTTGGCGTCGGGTCCGCCTGCCGGCTCGATGCCTCAGACCGCGAATCCCCTGCCCGACCTTTCCTCATCGCCCGAACACACGGCAGCGAAGCCGCCGTTGACCATCTCGCTACCACACATCCCCCACTGAAAACCCCCACACACGACACGCGCCAGGCATCCCCGCACACGTAAAGGTGGGCGATCCGCACACGAGCCAACGGCGCCCGAAAAGAGAACGAGAGAAACGCAAAACACTACCCGCAGGTACAGTTTGATGTTGTCAACGCTCCGCGCCCCCGGGCGCTTTCACGCCAGTCCAGCTTGACCGACAGTCTTCACTCCCAGTCATACAATAGCAACCCCCTGCGGTTTGACTGAGCGTGATTTCTCTACCCATTCAGTTCGGCCCGCCAGGAGACCGCAAGCGACCCCTGTTGCTCGTGAGGCAAACAATTTTCGACTGTCCGTTCGATCCACGTGCGGGGAAGTGGGTATTGAGCGTTTCCCCGGAGAGCGGCAGAGCGCTCCAAGGGGGCCACCCTTCCCCGCCGCAGGATGATGCCACCACTGCTCCGCGGCAAGTCCCAGACCTTGGCAAAGCGCTGCGGGGAGAGCAAGCCTCAAGAGCAGATCCGGGCCAGGGCCGAGGCCACCACCGGTGCGCCGGAAGGCGTTCACCGCCGCAGCGTCCGCAGCGGAGCCGGGCAGGCCAGGCCCGTTGTTGCCGCGCTCATCGGCCATCGCGGCCGGCCTCCATGGTTGTTGACCGGCCAGCGCAGCCGCTCGCTCCGTGGCTTGCTTTCGACGTCCGGTTAATTGGCTGGATTCCATGCCTTGCGGCTGCTGTGAACGCCGCAGCAACTGCTTTGGGGCCGCTTGCGCAGAAAGAGATGGCGTATTTGTTGCCGGCGGGCAAGCACTTGGGGAGGGAGCGTCGGATATGCCCGGGCGGGGCGCTCTCCGTTCTCGGCCCGGGGTGGCGCGGGGCCTCCTCACGGGAGACGCCGGCCCCGCACACCTGAAACGGCGAAGGCCCGCACGCCGGCCGGACGGCCCCCTCCGGTGACGCCCCGGCGCGCCGGGAATTGCCGTACTGCGCCCCCGCATTGCCACTGCATTGCCGCTGTGCGGTCAAGTCGCCCCCGGGACAACCCAGTTGATCCACCCGTCCTCGGACAGCACGACGGTGCGGCCCCGACGGCCGTGGCGCCACAGGTTCCGAACGAGCGGCGCGATGTGGGACAGTGAGGTGACGGAACAGCCTGGTTCGGCTCGTGAGTCTGCTCACCCGGTGCTCCGAGAAGCGGGATGTGGTCCCCGGCAGCTCCTGCCGTGGCGGCCCGCAAACGCCGGACCGCACGCGGCGCCTGCCGTGTGCCCGCAGTGTTGCGGCTGCTGGAGACTGCCACCCCAACTCTTTGAGGGCGTTATTCCTTTCACCATCAGCACTCAGTATCTGGACGACACCGTGCTGCTCATGGCCTGCGGTGAGATCGACCGCGCCTGCGAGCCCGCATGTGACGGTGTCCTCGCCTCGCTGCCCGCAACACTGGACGGCGTGGTCCTGGACATGCAGAACGTGCCGTTCATGGACGTGACGGGCCTGCACTTCCTGTGCGCCCTGCACCGTCAGACCGCCCGCCATCACACCCGCCTGCACACCCGTGGCTGGCAGGCGCAACCGCGGTACGTCCTGGATTCGGCCCTGCACCTCGACCTCCGGGGCGCCGATCTGCACACCGCGGTACGCGCGGCTCTCGACCTGCTCTAGCGGGCGGCTCCCCCGGGAACCCGTCTTCGTGTCAGCGGCGCGGAAGCCGTTGCGGGGCGCAGTGGCGGCGGTCGCGGGCACGCCGGCGGAGCGGTCGCGCGCGGCGGCACGGGGCCGTACGGCAGCGAAAAGCCGAGGGGTCCGGCCGGCTGACCGGCCGGACCCCTCGGCTTGCGGGGCGTCAGGTCGTGGTGCGGTCAGTGACCGCCCTCGTCCACGACCGCGACCTCCTCGATGTTCTGTTCGATCGCCTCGGACGAGACGGCGGTGGCGCGGGCCCAGTAGTAGATGCCCAGCGAGAACGCCGTGATGAGCACCATGTCCCACCACAGCGGGAGGTGCCCCTGGCCGCCGAAGCCGCCCTGCCAGGCGATGAGGCCCATGCCGACCAGATACACCGGCAGCCACTGCGCGGCCTTCCAGTCCAGTCGCGGAGCGTTCGGCAGCTGCTTCTTCGTCGCGTACCAGGCGTAGCTGCCGAGCAGCACATACCCGATGATGATCGCCCAGCCGAGTCGCTGGAGGGTGTCCCAGCCGGCCCAGTAAATGATCAGGCTCGCGACGACGAACGACACCGGCGAGATCACACCGCCGCCGGGCAGGCGGTACGGGCGCTCGTGGTGCGGCAGCCGGTTGCGGAAGACACCGAACGCCAGCGGAGCACCCGCGTACATCAGCACGCTCGCCGAGGTGATGAAGGAGACCAGCTCCTGCCAGCTCGGGAACGGCAGGAAGCAGATCACACCGGTCACGAACGAGATGATCAGCCCGAACCACGGCACACCGCGGCCGTCGGTCTTCTCGAACAGCCGGGGCGCGTAGCCGTTCTTGCTCAGGCCGTAGGAGATGCGCGAGGTCGAGGTGGTGTAGATCAGGCCGGTGCCACCGGGCGAGATGATCGCGTCCGCGTAGAGGACCCAGCCCAGCCAGCCCAGACCCACCACGGTGGCCAGGCCGGCCCAGGGGCCGCTGATGCCCGCGTAGTCCAGCTTGGCCCACCCGTGCGCGAAGGAGGCCAGCGGCAGGGCGCCGATGTAGACCACCTGGAGAAGTATGTAGATCACCGCGCCGATCACGACCGACCCGATCGTGGCGCGTGGCAGATCGCGCCTGGGGTTGCGGCTCTCCCCGGCGAGCTGGATGGCCTGCTCGAAGCCGAGCAGCGCGAAGATGATGCCGCTGGTGCTGATGGCGCTGAGCACGCCCTTGGCGCCGAAGGGGGCGAAGCCCTGCGAGGTGAAGTTGTGCGGCTGGAAGTGGGTCGCCGCGATGATGAAGATCGCCCCGAGGGGTACGGCGATCTTCCACCAGGTCGCCGCGCTGTTCGTGTGTGCCAGCACCTTCACGCCGAGGAAGTTCACCGCGACGAAGATCGCCATCAGGACGAGCGCGACGAGGAAGCCGCTCGTGGTGAGGGTCCCATTGGCGTGCTGGAACCCCTGGGCCCACGACCAGTGACCGGCGTAACCGATCATGGCCTCGACCTCGATCGGGGCGACCGTCGCCGCCTGGAGCCAGGAGAACCAGCCGAAGGACATTCCGGCCAGGCCACCGAAGGCGTAGTGCGGATACCGCGCCGTACCACCGGCCACCGGGAACAGGCCACCGAGCTCGGCGTGCACCAGCGCCAGCAGCACCACCGCGATCGCGCCGATGATCCAGGAGATCAGCGCGGCCGGTCCCGCCACCACCACGGCCTTCTGCGCCCCGTAGAGCCACCCGGATCCGATGATGGAGCCGACCGACGCCCACATCAGGCCGATCAGTCCCACGTCCCTCCGGAGGGAGCCGGAGGACCGTGCCCTCTCGGGAGCGATCTCGTCAACGCTTGCCATAGGAGGCCTTTCAAGACAGGACTGGCTGAAAATTTGCCTCAGAGTAGGGAGCATTCACGGCCCTGCAAAGAGCCGTTACCTGAATAGTGAGATTCCTTGGGGGAATGCATACCGAATTCTCAGCTCGCCTCTCTGGACATTTCGCGGAATTCCCGAATGGGCGGCCGGCGGGACGGGTTCGGTAGCAGGATGCGACCGGGCAATTACTCATCCGATTCTCCGAAAGCCTCATAGATTTGAGGAAAAATTGAAGCTTCGAGGAACAATGGGAGCTTCCGGGCCAGGCAATGCCACACACCAGCGTCCTCACGATCTTCAGCGACTCCCCCTGGCGTGCCGACGGGGATATCACCGCACATCACACCGCGACACATGGGGCATATCGGGGCGCATGGCCCCCCTGCCGCCTTTCGCTCCCGTCGAGGCACCGCGGGGGGGCGCGGGCCGACGAGGCAAGGCCCGCCATGAGCGAGGAGGCTTGCCGTGAGCTAGGAGGTTTGCCGTGAGCGAGAGGGAGGGGTGAATGAGCTGTAGGGGCGCGGGGTGGATGAGCGAGGAGGTACGCCGCTGCGGCGCGCCGTTCGACCTGAACCGTTCGACGTGAATCGCTCTCGGCCCGACGAGTCAATTTCTCGCTCAGGCCACCCGTAAAGCGCATCTTTGCGAGGCTCTCAAGTGGTGCGCCGTGACAAAGCAGCTGACAGCGGGTCATATATCGCTACTGCGATCAGAAGGCCGACGCTGTGTCGCCCTTCGCAGTAGGCCGAAAGGAACATGCCCATGCGCACTGCCCGCACCCTGTTCGCCTCAGCCGTCATTACCGCGGTATTCGCGGTGGGCGCGCCCGCCGCGACGGCCTCGTCCGCGGCCGAGGACAGCACCACGGTCAGCGCCACCTCGGCACACCATGACGACCACGGCCGTCACCGGAGAGGCGACCGTGACCGGGACCGCGACCGGGACCGTGACGGGAACCGGGATCACGACCACGGCCGGTCCGGCCACCACCGGTACGGCCGCCACCACCACACGTGCAAGCACCATCACGGCAGGCACCACCACCACCGGCCCATCGGCGGTATGCACACCGGCGGTGGCGCCCTGCTGGATCTCGACCGCTAGGGAGCCGGGTTCGTCCACAAGGTCCACACAGCGGCGATCACCTCTCAGAAACCGGTGAGAGAAGAACGGTGGGGAAGCGGACCACCGGTGCGGATACGGGAACGCCGTGCGCTCGGGCTCTTGTCCTCGTAGGGGCCCGTCTCCGCAGCGGCTCGTCTCCGGCCGTGCGCCGGGCCACCCCCTCCGCGGGAAACTCCCCCGTTTCCCGCGGAGTTCTGCGGGCAGCGGAATGATGACGCCGACGAAAGGACCTCATCATGAGCGCCGTGGAGAAGGCGAAGGCCAAGGCGGAGCAGACGACCGGGAAGGCGGAAAAGGAAGTCGGCCGCACGGTCGGCAATGAGCGTCTCGAAGCCGACGGCGTGGTGCGGGAATCCAAGGGAAACCTGCGCGACGCAAAGGAAACCGGTAAGGACGCGCTCAAGGACTGACGCCAGGAATCCGTCATGGGTGGGTGGGCCACGTATGTCTGCGGCCCGCCCACCCATGACATGCGTTACTTCGCGAGCCGGGACGGATTCCACTCGCGGAAGCAAGACGGGGCCATGGCCGGGGCCGCCGGCGATTCGCCGTGGCAGGCCATGCCTGATAGGGAGGTGGCATGAGCGAAATACCTCCGGTTCTGACCGTTACCGCCATCAGCACCATCGGGGCCGCCGATGTTCACGACGAGAACGCGGACTCCTGGGTGGTGATCGAGACCGCCGAGCAGGGCCAGTTGCTGCTGAATCTTCCCGGCCCCCTGTATGAGGCGGCCGTCCAGGCCACCAGGCTTCCGGCCGACCAGCCCGGCCCCGGCCGCCTGGCGCTCACCGACGACGAGATCGCTGCCTACCGCGCCCATATCGCAGCGCTCTCCGACGCCGACCGGGGAGCCTGACGACACTCCCAGGAGGTCGGCCGAGTGGCCGGATACCGCCCTCGCGGCACGGGGCGCCGGAGCTGGTCACGGACGCGTACCCCTTCCGGGACGCGAGCGGAGGCAGGGCTCCTGGATCCCTGGAACGCGCCGAGCTGACGCCGGCGGAACAAGACCTCATGGCCCACGGCAACGGGGAGCGACCGCTCGCGCGCTGAGCCCTGCGGCCTGGTCAACTCCGCCCATGTAGCTGCCGGTTGGCCGGCCCGCCGGATCCGCTGCCGCGCCCCGGTGGTCAACGGCCTGGACACCCGTGTGGGCGCCACGTCCCCTCCGCGCGTGCGGGCCGGCGCGGAGCTCCCTGGCCTGCGGGCGATCCAGAGTTCCGCGAGGTCACCCGTGGTGGCGAGAGTGCACCCGGTGAGCTGGTCGACCCGCTGCGTCCGGTACATCACGGTCTGCTCATGGACGTTCAGGGCGGCGACCGTACGCTGCCGGCTCCGGTCCGCCCAACGTCGCGGCGGGCGCCAGCGCCCACCGGGCCTCCTTGTGCGCCGTCCGGAGCAGCCATCGACGCCCTGAGCGTCGACCCCACTCCCGGTCCCGGCGATCCGCACAACCCCGGTCCCGGCGATCCGCACCACGAGGGCCCGCTCCCCGCCCACCGCCGCCGGTGCAAAGCCGGCGCGGCGTCGTCATCGCCGAGAACCTCACCGGCCTGGGGCCCGTCCTCGACGCCCAGGCCGCCCGGCGCCCGGTCGAGCTCTCGCTCTTCCCGCTCCGCCCGGCCGCCGAGGGCGCTCCGGTGCGCACCGTCGCCCGTCTCGGCTGACCGTCCGGCGGCGGGCTTTTGCAGGCGGCCGTCGGGACGGAGGCGGTCCGGGACGCCCCGCCTCACCCACCCGGCCGGTCCGCAGTGGGCGTATCAGCCGAGGACGAGCGGCAGTTTCCCGGCCGGCTCGCCGAGTTCGGCCCGCTCCCCGTCGGTCGGTGCCCGGCGGCCGGTGCCGATCAGAAGGGCGTCCTTGTCGGTGAACGATGCGGGGAACGCGGCGTCGGCGATCTGTTCCAGCATCGCGCGGGACCGGGCCAGGCCCTCCGCGGGCGGTTCCGTCGCGTCCGGGAGGTACGCGATCAGATCGAGGTGGTGCAGCGTCCATTCCAGGACGTACGCGGCGAGGTAGTCGCCCACGGTCAGGACCTCGTCCCGGGTGCTCACCCGGGCGCCGGGGTCGGCGCGTCCGGCTGCGCGTCCGGCGGCGGAGCCGACGTCGTCGAGGTGGAAGGTGAGCAGGCGCGGTTCCTCGTACGCGGCGGCCAGCCGGACGGTCAGCGCATCGAGCGGGTCCTCACCGGTCGGCGGTTGGTCCTCGACCCTCCAGTAGGTCACCGCGTTCACGGTCGGCTCGGTTCCGGCGGGGGTGGCGAGGGTGATCAGGACGTCCTGCGCGTCGATGATCAGGTGGCACACGAGGTCCCGCACGAGCCAGCCGGTGCAGCCGGACGGCTGCTCGAAGTCCTGGTCCGGGAGTTCGGCGACCGCCGTGCGCAACGCTGCCCATGAGCGTGAGAAGAGATCCACATCGGCAAGGTAGTGCGGTCCGGAAGGGCGGACAAGATGCGGTCCCGGAAGGGCGGACAAGAAGAGCCGGCAAGAGGAGGGGGGCGAACGACGCGCGCCCCCGTCCGCCACGGGTCTGTACGCCCGCGTCCGCCGGGCGGTGGAAACCGGTACCCGGGGCGGCGGCAACCGGTACCCGGTCCCCCTGCGTCGACAGAGATATGTCGACCGTGAGCACCCTTCTGCGGAAGGCCCTCCTCTTCGCCTGGCTGGAGACGCGCTGCTGTGCCTTCGCCATCGCCCTGCTGTCGGGCGTGGCCGTGTCCCAGGCGCTGCCGCAGCTGCCCATCGCCCGATATGACCTGCTGGTCGCCTATGGGGTGCTGCTGACCGCGGTGTTCCTGGCCTGCCGCTGGGAGAGCGGGCGGGACGTCGCGGTCATCGCGGTGTGTCATGTGATCGGTCTGGCCTTCGAAGTGGTGAAGGTCGCCCTGGGGTCCTGGAGCTATCCGGAGCCGGCTGTACTGAAGTTCGCGGGCGTGCCCCTCTACGGCGGCTTCCTCTACGCGGCGGTGGGCAGCTACGTGTGCCGCGCCTGGCATGTGATGGATCTGGAGCTGAGCCGCTACCGCGCCGGAGCGACCTCGGTGGTGGCCGTGGCGATCTATGTGAACTTCTTCAGCCACCACTGGCTCCCGGACCTGCGCTGGCCCCTCGCCGCCGCTCTGCTCGCGGCCACGGCCGGGACCCAGGTGAGGTTCACCGTCGGGCACACCCGCCACCGCATGCCGCTGGCGCTCGGCTTCACCCTGATCGGTTTCTTCCTGTGGCTCGCGGAGAACATCGCCACCTACCTCGGGGCCTGGCGCTACCCCGACCAGCTGCACGGCTGGCAGCCCGTCGCCGGGGAGAAGATCGGAGCCTGGGCACTCCTGATCAGCGTGACCTTCGTCCTGGTCGCCTGGGCCAACGGCAAACAGGTCTCCGGGAGCCCGGTCGGCGACTCCCCGCGTCTCCGCACTCCTGCCGGTACGGAGGACAAGCCCTGAGGCCCTCAATTGCGCGGCAGGAGGGACCCCAGAGGCCCGAGATCGAGATTGAGGTCTTCGAGGCGCAGGCCGTGCTGATCGCACAGCTCGGTCATCCGCTCTTCGAGGTGCATGAGTGTCTCCCCGATCTGTTCCACCTGCACGTCGCTCAGGTCTCCCTGTTCCACCCGGCGGATCGCCTGCCGTTCCATCAACTGCCGCAGGAGCTCCACCACGGTGAGGACCAACGAGACGAGGTCGCGGCCCATTTGGTCACGGTCGATGTCGAATCTGCTCTCGCGCGGGCCGGTGCGTTCGCTCATAGCGGGCCCGAGTCCGACCAGGGCGCGGGCACCCGTTCGCTGACCGACGACAGCAGCGCGTGCAGGGAGAGCCGCACCAGGGGCACGTCCGCGATGGCGATGACCAGGTCCCCGCTGATGACGACCCCGGTGGACAGGACGCGGTCCAGAAGGTCGACCAGCGGGACGCCGATGGGCCCGGAGAGCGGGCCCGGTGTTTCCCAGGGGACGGGGTGCCCGGCGGACACGGCTCACACCTCCCCGACGAAGGAGTACGGGACCCAGGGGCCTGACAGCTCGACCTCTGCTCCCGTGCGGTGTCGCAGGCCCGTCACCGCGTCCCGCAGTCTCTTCTCGCATACGGACGTCACCAGGTAGGTGGCGTTCAGAACCTGCAGGCGGTGCTTCTCCCCCGTCATCTCCGGACTGTGCGGGCGCAGCCGGCGGGCCGCGGTGGCCAGGCGGCTCAGGGCGGCATCGATGTCTTCGGCGGTCTGCAGCGCGCGGTCGTGCTGATGCTCTCGCGCCTGGTGCAGCCCCCGCTTCCGCTCCAGGTAGGCGCGGCCCGCTCCGTGTGCCGCCCCGCCGCCGTTCGCAAGAGGTCGGGCGGGTGCAGTCTCGGAGGGCGCGGGGGCCGACGTGGGGAGGTAGACCTTTACCCCCCATTCGGCGTGGTCTTCGATGCGGGCCAACACCGCGGTGAAGCGGCCCGTGTCCGCTTCCAGGGCCTGGCGCGCGCGCTCGTCCCCCCGGTAGAGAGTGGCCAGGGCCAACGGTGCCGTGGGGCCACAGGCGGCGGCCGCGGTCACCACTTCGTGGTGGGCTCGTGCACAGCGTTCCAGCTCTGCACGGTCCGACAGTCGCTGCTGCCATGCGTCCTCGCTGAACTCGGCAGCGGGTACGTGCTGGACGACCGCCGTGAGGGGCCCGAACCGCAGACCGCGCACGGGGAAGCATTCGGTGAAGCCGGGGAGGCCGGCGAGCCCCGCGAGGGCGGCTGGGTCGAGCTGTCGGCATACGGCGAATACGTAGGTCGCGGTAGCTCCGTCCGGGGTGCCGGGCTGCTCCGTCGCCGGGTCGCTGCCCGCCGTGTCCCCGTCCGCCGTGTCCCTGCCCGTCATGTCCCCGTCCGCCGTGTCCCTGCCCGTCATGTCCCCGTCCGCCGTGTCCCTGCCCGTCATGTCCCCGTCCGCCGTGTCCCTGCCCCTGCCCCGGCCCGTCATGTCCCCGCCCCTGCCCTGTCCTGCGGCCGGGAGGAGGGCGAGCCGCCGTCCTCGGCGGACTCCAGTGCTTCCACCCGCTCACGCAACCGGAGGTTCTCCTCCCGCAACTCGTTCCGTGCCGCCTTGGAACTGAGCGCGGGGTCGGTCTCCCACCAGTCGATGCCGGCCTTCCTGGCCGTCTCCACCGACGCGACGAACAGCCGCAGCCTGATGGTGAGAAGCTCGATGTCGAGGAGGTCGATCTTGATGTCGCCGGCGATGACGATCCCCTTGTCGAGGACGCGTTCGAGGATGTCGGCGAGGTTCGAGGTGGTCGGGCCGTTGGCAGGAGAAGCGGCCCATCTCTCATCGACGTCGGTCATGTGGTCGCTCCTTCCTCTTGGCCCGCCCCGTCAGCTCTCGTAGAGCAGGTCGAGCAGTTGCTCCTCTTCACGTTCGAATGCCTCTTTGCCGAGGTGACCGGATTCGAATTCATGGTTCAGCGCGACGAGCCGGGCGCGGATCACGGACGGGTCGTGCAGCTCACGGTCGGCTGCCTGAGCGAGTTGATCGGCCACCCAGACCACCCCCCGCACGGGCGCGAGCGGCAGGGTGAGCACACCGCTGATCAGCCCCACCTCAGCCTCCGGCCCTCGCCCTCGCCGCGAGCGGCCGCGGTTCGAGGAAGCTGTAACAGGGCAGCGGGCCCGCCACCCGGAGTTCGACGCGATCGCGGTGGTGCCCGGCTAGCCGCTCCGCCTCCGCGGTGAAGCCGGCGCTGTCGCTCCGGTCCACCAGGAACGACATATTGACCTGGCAACCGGAAACCTCCGGCCCGGCGGTGACCGCATGCGCCCGGGGTGTCAGCGCCCGCACGATCTCATGGCCCGCTTCAGCGGCCCGGCGCGACAGCGCGGTGGACACCGCCTCACCGAGACGCATATTCGCCTCGTAGCTGGGCCGCCGGCGCACCGCCTCGCGCAGGCCGCGGATGGTCGCGTCCCCCGTGACGAGCGCGGCGAGCGAGTCGTCAGCAGGCATCGCTTTGACGTTGATCTCGACCCTTCCCGCGAGGTCGGCCAAGGCGGCCAGATGGTGCGCCTCGGCGTCCGAAAGCTGCCGGCGGACCACTGCCTCGTCCGGTGCGACCATGCCGAACCGCATGGGCAGGACCGGCCCGGCCGCGGCCAGGGCCAGCAACAGCTCCTGGTGCGCCATGAGGTCGCGCCGACGGGCGCGCAGGTTCGGCGGCGCCTGGCTCACGACCGCGGCAACGTGTCCCTCACCGATGCGGTCCACCGCCCCTGGAGGATCTCCCACTCCGCGCAGATGCGAGGGCAACGGGTGGTCGGCCCGGACGATGCCGTAGACGTAGATGCCGTCGTCCGTCACTGATCACTCCTCCTCTGAGCGCCGTCGGCGGGAGGCGGCTCCGGACCGGGCGGAACTGCTGCGCCGCCGCTGCGGCTGCGCTTCCTCCTCGGATTCGTCATCCGAGTCGTCATCGCCGCCCACCACCGAGCGGACGGTGTTGCCAATGGATTTGGCGGCCTTTTTGGCCTTGTGCTTTCCGACGCTCTTCGCGGCCTGGCCGCCGAAGAGCTCCGGGACGGTCACACTTCCCGAATCGTGCTCCAGATCCAGTCGGTTGCACGCCTCCGCAAAACGCAGATACGTATCGACGCTGGCCACCACGATGCGGGCATCAATCTTGAGGATCTCGATCCCGACCAGGGACACCCGTATGAACACATCGATGACCATCCCCCGGTCCAGGATGAGTTCCATCACGTCGTATAGCGTTCCTGCCCTGGGCGGGCAGGGAATTACCTCGCCGGACAATCCTGAATAAGTCGCCGTGGTCATGTGGGGTGCCCTTTCAGCTGGTCAACGTGCCGCGTTCACTGGTCGGCCGCACCTCGTCGATAGCGGTGGGTCCGGTAGTACTCAAGGAGCCCGCCGTCATCGTCGAGCTTCACGTCGTATGTCGCGAGAAGGCTCGTGGTATCGGGAATCCGCGCCAGCTCCAGCACATCCACCTCGACGCACCAGCCGTCGTCGGTCCGCCGTACCGCAGAAACACCTTCCACCCGCTGGCTGATCAGGCTCTGCAGCAATTCGGCAGCCCGACGAGCCACCTCCCCGGGGTCGTTCCCCGATGTCTTCTTGTGCTTTCGGGCAGCCGTGGACGACCGAACCCGCGTTCGGGATTGTTCTGCCATACACCAAGTCTCATCGCCATCCCGACCCGTGCATCTTCAGCGGGACCAAATGAGGTGCCCCCGGACGACGGCGCCGTGCCCCTGCCGGGGAAGCCCACGCGACGGGCCGCTTCCGGGCGTCCCCCGAGGACTTCCAGGGCAAGAAGTCACCGGGGCACGGCAAGGCGGACCGCTGACCGTCGGCGCAGGCCGCTCCCGGCATCCGCTGATGGCTGCTGATGCCGCAGCCGCCCAAGAGGCCGGCCACCCCGACACCGCCGGCCACCCCGACACCGCCGGCCACCCCGTCACCGCCGGCTTCAACGGCCCGGAGCAGGACGGTGTCGGCTGCTACCGCCTCACGCAGCGCGACATATGCGATGCAGCACGGCCGTCGCGTATCTGCGGCCGGCTCCGGCCCGGCCGAATCGGGCGGTGCTCACCCGGCGCCCGGTGCACCCGCATCCCGATCGACGGCGAGCGCGCGGGCGGCGTCGGGGGGAGCGGGGCGGCGAACTGCAGGAATGGCACGCCGAGCGGGAGGTGCGGGACATCGCCGACCGCCCCGGTCTGCGCAAGCACCGCCGCGCCGACTTCCGCGTTGCCCGCTCCACGGACGACGCCGGACTGCTGGACTTCGCCCGTCGTGAGCCGGCTTCCCCGGTCGGCCTGACCTGCCTCCCGCAGCCCTGTGCGCCCCACGCCCGCCCGGTGCTGCTCTCCTCCGCCGCGGCCCCGCCGTCCCACCTACCCATCCTTGTCAGGCCGGTTGTCCGGCAGCGCTTTCGCCGGCACCTGTCAGGTGTACGCGGCCGTCGCGGAGCAGGTGGACGCTGTCGGTGTAGGCGGTGACGAGGTCGAGTTCATGGCTGACGAGGACGAGGGTGAGCCGGCGTTCGGTGCGCAGGCGGGTGAGGAGGTCCATCACCGCGGTGGCCGTCGTCGGGTCGAGCGCCGAGGTGACTTCGTCGCAGAGCAGGAGGTCGGGTTCGGTGGCCAGGGCACGGGCGATGGAGACGCGTTGGCGCTGGCCGCCGGACAGTTCATGGGGGTAGCGGGCGGCGAAGTCGGCGGGGAGGCCGACGTCGTCGAGGAGTTCGCCGACACGGGCCGGCATCTCGGACCTGCCGACGGTGCGGTGGAGTTGCAGCGGGCGGGTGAGGGAAGCGCCTATGGTGCGGGCGGGGTTGAGGGCGCCCAGGGGGTTTTGCGGGACGAGCTGGATGCGCCGTTGCTGGTCGCGGTGGCGCCTGCGGGCGGTGGCGGGCAGCGGCTGCCCGTTCCAGGTGAGGGTACCGGCGTCGGGTTTCTGGAGGCCTGCCAGGGTCCGTAGCAGTGTGGTCTTACCGGATCCGGAGGGGCCTATGATGCCGGTGGCCGAGCCGGGCGGGGCGTGGAAGTCCGCCTCCTTCAGGGCCTGGTGGGTGTGGCCCTTGTGGGTGAAGGCGACCTGCAGACGTGCGGCACGCAGGCCGTCGTCCGGAGCGGCCGGGGGTCCGGGGGTGCGGGGGCGGCCGGTCTTGCGGATCGGGGCTGAGGCAGCCTGGGCCCTGGCGGGGGCGTGGAGGGTGATGACGGTGTCCGCGCAGGCCTCGACGACCTGTGGATCGTGGCAGGCCAGGATGACGGCGATGCCGCGGTGGGCGGCGAGCCGGCGCAGCAGGGCGACGATCTCGTCGCGGAGGGCCGCGTCGAGGCCGGCCGTGGGTTCGTCCAGCAGAAGCACATCGGGGTGCCGAGCCAGGGCGCGGGCCAGCGCGAGCCGGCGTTGCTGCCCGCCGGACAGAGCGCCGGGGCGGTGGTGGGAAAGTTCTTCGGGCAGCCGGCACTCGGTCATCAGGGCTGCGACGGCCTGGGGTGTGGGGTCGGTGGCGACTTCGGCGATCAGCTGTCCGGCGGTCATCCGGGGGTTGAGGGCGGAGCCGGGGTCCTGTCCGACGTAGGCGATGCGGTGGCGGCGCAGGGCGCGCAGGGCGTCGGGCGTGAGGGTGAACACGTCCTGACCGAGGGCTTCGACGGAGCCGGAGGTGACCTCGGCCCCTGCGGGGAGGTCACCGATGAGGGCACGGAGCAGAGTCGTCTTTCCGGAGCCCGAGGGGCCGGTGAGCGCGGTGATCCGGCCGGTGCGCAGACTGAGGCCGGTGTTGCGCAGCAGGGTCGGGCCGTCGGGGAACCCTATGGCGAGGTCGGTGACCGTAACGGGCGGCGAGGTGTCGGTCACGGCCGAGGCGGTGTCCTGGGGAGTGGGCGCGGAACGGCCGGTGGTGGTCATCGCAGGGCAGCCCTTCGTGCGGTGGCGGGCGCCAGCGCGTTGGCGGCGAGGTTGACGCTGATGGCGAGCAGGCCGATGGCGAGGCCGGGGGCGACGACGGCCCAGGGGTTGAGCAGGATGCCGGGCCCGTTCTCACGGATCATCAGTGCCCAGTCGGCTTCGGGGGGTTGCGGGCCGAGTTGGAGGAAGCCGGCCATCGAGATGACGTAGACCGCGTCGACGAAGCGGAGGCCGAACAGGGCCAGGATCGTGGCGCGGAGGTTGGGCAGGATTTCGCGCAGGGCCAGATGTGCCGTGCCCTCGCCGCTGGCGAGGGCCGCCTCGATGAACCCTGCGGTGGTGAACGGGGCGGCCGCACTGGCCACGATGCGCACCGCGTAGGGAGTACCCAGAACGATGGCGGCGAGAGTGATGGCCAGTCGGCCGCCGCCGGGCCAGGCCAGTGCGAGGAGCATGATGCCCAGGACCGGCGGCAGCAGGATGGAGGTGTCCGCGATGCGCTCGACGAGCCGCCCGAGCCGGGGACTGAGGACGGCGAAGCATCCGAACAGCGTGGCCAGCAGCGTGACGATGAACGCCACGGTCAGGGCGCTGCCGATCAGAGCGCTGCCGCCGTGCAGGAGCCGGCTGAGCACATCCCGTCCGAGCTGGTCGCCCCCCAGGACAGCGTCCGTGCCCGCTTCGCCGTAGGGGGCGGTGACGGGCTTGTCGACGGGGTGCGCGGCCAGCAACGGCCCCAGGACCGCTACGAGTACGAGCAGGACGGCCGGGAGGACGGGCAGGAAGATCCGAGGCCAGGGGCGGCGTGTGGCCCGCTGGTCGAGAACCGCGGTAGCGGTCATGTGCGGGCTCCCAGGGTGCGGGCGCGGACGAGATCGGCGAGGAGGAGGACGGCGGTGATGAGGGCGGCTGCGCAGGCCACGACGGCGGCGATGACGGGGGTGTCACGGTCGGCCACCGCTCCCGCCAGCACCGTTCCGATTCCTGGGTAGTTGAAGAGGGTCTCCACCACAACCGTTCCGCCGAGCAGCATGCCGGTGGATGTGGCGATGCCGGTGGCGATGGCAGGCCAGGCCCCCGGCAAGGCGTGCCGCAGCAGCACATGCCGGACGGACAGACCGTCCAGATGGGCGGCCTCGACATGCGGCGTCGCCGCCTGATCGGCGAGGGCGGCGCGGACGATGCGGGTGTTCCAGCCCGTCTGCGGGATGGTCAGGGCGAGCACCGGCATGATCAGCATGGTCCAGGTTGCCGGGGCACCGTCACCGCCGGTGACAGTGGCGGCGGGCAGCCAGCCGGTCCACAGGGACAGCACGAGCAGCAGCCCGATGGAGACCACGAATTCCGGGAGCGCGAAGGCAGTCGTGGAGGTCAGATCGACCACCCGGTCAACGATGCCCCTGGGGCGGGCGGCTGCCCAGATACCGAGGGCCAGTGCCGCGATCACGGTCAGGACGAAGGCGGTGGTGCCCAGCACGATGGTGTTGGGCAGGGGCGCAGCCAGCAGGTCACTGACGCGTTCACCGCGGGCCGAGGTGCCGAGGTCGCCGGTGGGCAGGGCGGTGATCCAGTCCCAGAAGCGCTCCCACACCGGCCGGTCCAGGCCGAGCAGATGCCGGCGGGCGGCGACGCCAGCGGCGCCCTCGCCGCGTTCGGAGGTGGCCGAGGCCGCGTCGCCGGGCAGCAGCTCGATCGCCGCGAACACCACGGCGAGCAGCACCAGCAGCATCAGGATGCGTTTGCCCAGTACGGCGGCGGCCCGCAGGCCGAGGGCGCCGGCGCGGCGCGCGGCCGAGGCGGCCACGGGCCGGGTGGCGGCCTCGGCCGGGCGCGTGGTCGTGTCGGTCACGTGGCCAGCCAGACGTTTTCGAGCTGGACGCGTCCGTAGCCGGGGAGCTTGGGCAGACCGTGGACCTTGGGGGCGGCCAGGTCGATGCCGTCGGCCATGCCCCACAGCAGGTAGCCGGACTTGCCGTACTCGATCTGCTGTAGGTCGCGCAGGGCTGCGGTCCGGGCCTTGGGGTCCGCGGTGGCGATGACCTTGTGGTACGCGGCGTCGAAGCCCTTGTCGGACCAGTCGGCTTCGTTCTGGCCGGCTTCGGTGGTCATGGTCTTGGAGGCGAAGAAGACCACGGAGTCGTTGGTGCCCCAGTAGTTGGTGTAGAAGTCACCCTTGAGCCAGGTCTTCTGGTAGAAGGTGCCGGACTCCTGCTTGACGACCTTGACCTTGATTCCGGCCTCGCGGGCCTGGGAGGCGAACAGCGTCGCGGACTCGGCGAGCCCGGAGATGTCCTCGGTGGTGACCAGCTCGTAGGTCTTGGAGAAGTCGAACTCGGCCTCCTTGAGGAGCTTCTTGGCCTTGGTGAGGTCGCGGTGGCGCTGCGGGATGCTCTTGGCGTAGTCGGGGTCGCCGGTGCCCAGGATGTCGTTGGCGACCGTGCCGTACCCGGACAGCACCTGCTTGACCATCGCCTCGCGGTCCACGACGAGCTTCATCGCCTCACGGACCTTGGGGTCGGCGAACGGCCCGCTGGAGGTGCGCATCACGATCGGCATGGCCATGTCGTTGGGACGGCGGATGACCTTGATGTCCTGACGGGCATCAGCGGTCCGGGCGGCCACGGCTCCGGCGTTGGATGCGACGTCGATCTGACCGGACATCATGGCGTTCGCCATCGCCTGCGGGCTCTCGAACATGGTCACCTCGATGGCGTCGAGGTAGACCTTGCCGCCGTGCCAGTGTTCGTTGCGCAGCAGGCGGGCGTTGCCGCCCCGGTACCAGTCGAGCTTGAAGGGGCCGGTGCCCGGCGCCTTGGCGATCTCCTTCTCAGGGGTGTCCTTCTTGAGAATGAACGTCGACAGGCGTGTGAGCATGGGCAGCTCGGCGTTGGCGAAGTCGGAGACCAGGACGACGGTGTCCTTGCCCTCTGCCGTGATGTTGTCCGCCTTGATGCCGGGCAGCCGGGCGGCGCCGGCGGGGGTGTTGCGCAGGCGGCGCAGGGACCAGACCACGTCGTCGGCGGTGACCGGGCTGCCGTCGTGGAAGGTCGCGCCCTTGGCGACGGAGAAGCGCCAGGTCTTGAGGTCCTTGGAGGGCTTGAAAGAGGTGGCCAGGCGGCCGACGGTGTTGTCCTTGAGGCCCGGTGCGGTGAGGGTGTCGTAGACGAGGGCGATGACGAGGTAGTCGCTCTCGTTGCCCTGATTGCCGTGCGGGTCACGCGTGATGGCCGAGGAACGCCCGAGCGCGCCGATGCGGAGAGTGCCGCCCTTTCTCGGCTTGCCACCGGACCCCGATGAGGCTGCGTCGTTGCCGCCTCCGCAGGCGGCCAACAGCGCGGCCGCGCCTATGCCGCCGCCGGCCCACAGCACCTGTCGCCTGTTGAAGTTCACGTTGCCTCGCTCCGCTCAGTTCCGATTGCTTAGGTTTGCCTACCCTAATGACAACCGTTTCCGCAAGGGCGCTCGACGTCGAGCACTTCGATTGATGGACGTCAACGGGCCCTTTGCGGGCGAGACTTCCGCGAAAGCGGACACAAGACCCGAAAGCAAAGTTAGGTTTGCCTTACCTAAGAGTCATGGGTACCTTCGTCACCGTCCACCGGACGCCGGCATGGAGCAAAACCCCCATACCGCCCCCTTGCCCGGTCCGTTCAGTGTGCTGCGCCGTGTTGGGACGGCATTGCACCGGACCTCACCCCGCCTTCGAACCGAAATGGATGACCTCGACATGAGCACGGGAGCCGCACCCGTCCGTCAGCTCGATGCCACCCGCACCGGAGAATTGCGCCAGGCCGCCGAGAAGATCCTCACCGAATTCGGCACCTCTGCCACCTCCCCCGAACTCCTCGCCCGCGTCGCCGAATTCGCCGCCGACCTGAGCGAGTCCACCCGCCACGAGCTGCGCCCCGTCGACACCGACGCGGGCCTGTTCGTGCTGCGCGGCCTGGAGGTCGACGACACCGAAATAGGCCCCACCCCTTCGAGTTGGGCCACGGCAGGCGACAGCGCCGCCGTCCACGACATCGTCCTGCTGCTGCTCGCCACCGTCATGGGCAACCCGATCGCCTGGGAAGGCCAGCAGGACGGCCGCTTCGTGCACAACATCGTCCCCGCCCCGGGCCACGAGACGGAGCAGACCGGCGCCAGCAGCACCGTCCTGCTCAGCCCGCACACCGAGGACGCCTTCCACCCCGGACGCGCCCACCTGCTGATGCTCGGCTGCATGCGCAACCACGACCACATCGCCACCACCGCCGCCAGCATCCGCAACGTCCGGCTCGACGAGGCCGACATCGCGCTGCTGACCCGGCCGCGGCTGCCGATCCTCCCCGACGACGCCTACACCGAGGCCCAGGGCTTCGACGGCGGGCAGCCGGCCCCCGTCCCCACCCTCTTCCACGCCGAGGACGGGCTCACGCTCCGCTTCGATCCCGCCTACACACCGCTCGATGACGCCGCCCCCGCCCACCGGGCCGCCTACGAGCGACTGGAGGCCGAACTCGCCCGCGTCTCGGGCGCCGTGAGCCTGAGCCCCGGCGAGGTCCTGATCGTCGACAACGACCTCGTGGTCCACGGCCGCGTGCCCTTCCGTCCCCGCTACGACGGCACCGACCGGTGGCTCAAGCGTGCCTCCGTCCGTGTCCCCGCGCGCCGCACACGCCCCCTGGCCGAGCAGGACGAGCACGGCTACGGTCAGGCCGCCATCGAAGCCCACGCCGCCTGACCACTCACCGCCTGACGCCCCCGCACCGAGGACGGACATGACCGAGACCACCGCGGCCCACGAAGCCCACTCCATACCCGCCGACGACAAAACCCTGCGCATCCTGTCGACGACGGACCTCGCCGGGATCGACATATCCCTGGCCGATGTCGTCGCAACGGTCGAAGGCGCCTACCGCACCCTGCACGCAGGCCAGTCGGACAACCCCCGCAAACTCACCGTCAAGCCCGACGACGGGCACTCGGTCTCCTACGCGATGCTCGGCCGGGACGGCTCCCGCAACGTCGTCGCCATCAAGACCTCCTACAAGCACGGACTCGACAAGGGCCGCGACGAGCAGCACTACTACACCGCGCTCACCCTCTACGACGACCTCACCGGCCTGCCCGTCGCGATGATGGACTGCGGCCGCATCGGCTCCCTGCGCACCCCCGCCGTCTCCGCCCTCCTGGCCCGCGAGTGCGCCCGGCCCGGCGCCCGCAGCGCCCTGGTCATCGGCACCGGAACCCAAGGCCGTCTGGCCCTGCCCTTCCTGCTGACGACCCTGCCGGACCTGGACCGCCTGATGCTCTTCGGCACCCACCCCGAGGGCATCGACGCCGTACGCGAGGAGTTGCGCGCGCACTTCCCCGACCGGGACGTGGAGATCGTCACGGATCTGCGGGCCGCGGCGGGCGAAGCCGACATCCTCGTCGCCACCGCCGGCGGGCACACCCCGGCCGCGGTGGAGGCGGGCTGGCTCAAGCCCGGTGCGCTCTCGATCCTCGTGGGCCACGGGCTGGCGCCCTCCACGCTCCACCGTGCCGACCGGGTGGTGGCCACCAGCGAGGCACAGATGAAGGTCACCGGCACGGACATGGCCGACGAGGAAGGCAACTTCCCCACTGTCGACACCGAGTTCCCGCCCGTCATCTCAGGAATCGTCGCGGGCCGCCGGTCGGCGGAGGAACGCATCTTCGCCTACAACAGCGGACTCGTCGTCACCGACATCGCGCTCGGCCACCGCTTCGCCCAACTCGCCCTCGACCAGGGCCTGGGAGTGCAGGTGCCGCTGTGGCAGTGACCGTCCCGACCACGAACCTGCCGACACTCCCTGCCCACCCCGACCCGGACACCGACCAAGTGCTCGACAGCGGTCTGCTGCACGAGCTGTCCTACGCCTTCGGCGGCCCCTTCCACTTCCTCCTGCCGCACCGCTTCGACGCCAACCTCGCCACCTTCCGCACCGCCCTGAGCGACGCCGGTGTGGAGGGACGGGTGTACTACGCGAAGAAGGCCAACAAGGCGGCCGTATGGATGGAGCGCTGCGCCGCCCACCAGGCCGGCGTCGACGTGGCCAGCGTCGGGGAGCTGCGTGAAGCCCTCGGGCACGGGGTGCGCGGCGAGAACATCGTCATCACCGGCCCCGCCAAGAGCGACGAACTGCTGCGCCTGGCACTCCTCCAGGGCTGTTTGATCGCCGTCGACGCGCTGGATGAACTCGACCTGCTCGTCACCCTCGCCCTGACCGGCACGGTGCGCCCGGCCCGCCTGCTGCTGCGCCGGCTGCCGCCCGCACAACCGCACAGCCGCTTCGGCATGAACGACGCCGAGTTGGAGACCGCACTGGACCGGTGCGTGCGCGCCGGGGACGCGGTGCGGATGGAGGGCTTCAGCTTCCATCTGTCCGGCTACGCCACCCAGCCGCGCGCCGACCTCGCCGGAGAACTCGTCGAACGGTGCCTGAAGGCCCGGGTGCGGGGACTGCAGGCCGACCGGATCAGCATCGGCGGCGGCTTCGCCGTCGACTACAGTTCCGCCGACCACTGGCACGGCTTCCTCGGCGGCCAGCGCCCCGAGCACTACCACGCACACAAGACGTTCCAGAGCGGCGACTTCTACCCTTACCACTCGCCCGTCGCCGGAGCCGGCGCACTGCGCACCATCCTGGACACCGTCCCTGAAGGCGGACGGGACACCCTCGCGGCCCGGCTGAAGGACACCGGCACGCTGCTGATGATGGAGCCCGGCCGCGCCCTGCTGGACGGAGCGGGCGCCACGGTCTTCTGCATCCAGGGCGCCAAGGACCGTGACGGATACCGGATCGTCACCGTCGACGGCACCAGCCTGAGCCTGTCCGAGCAGTGGTTCAACAGCGAATACCTCCCCGACCCGCAGCTGGTGACGCCTTCCGGCCGGGTGCACGGCGGCGAGGTGCACCCCGCCTGTGTGGGGGGAGCGTCCTGCCTGGAGTCGGACATGGTGACCTGGCGCAAGGTCCCCTTCCCCGCCCGCCCACGGGTCGGCGACCTGCTCGTCTACCCGAACACGGCCGGCTACCAGATGGACTCCAACGAGTCCCCCTTCCACGACCTGCCGCTGCCGCCCAAGGTCGTGCTGGACCGGCTGGGCGACTGCCCGCGCTGGCGCCTGGACCGCCGCCCCGCATGCTGACCTTCGACCCGCCCAGGAGTCTTCCCATGAAAGAGGCCCTCGCGCGCCCCGCCGTGGTCTCCCGCATATCCCACCTCATCGGATACACCCCGCTGCTGGAGCTGTGCCGCACCGAAACGGGCAGCCGCCTCCTGCTCAAGCTGGAGATGTACAACCCGACCGGCAGCGCCAAGATCCGCATGGCCCGCGCGATGGTGGACGCCGCCGAGCAGGCCGACGAGCTGCGGCCCGGCGGCCGCATCATCGAATCCACCTCCGGCAACACCGGACTCGGCCTCGCGATCATCGCCGCCGAGCGCGGCTACACCTTCACCGCCGTCGTCGACCACCATGCCGCCGCCGACAAACTGCGCGGCATGAAGGCGCTCGGCACGGAGCTGGTCTACGTCGTCGACGACGGGACCGAGGAGCTGGCCACCGCCGCCCGCGAAGAGCTCGCCGAGGAGCTGGCCCGCGGCGAGGACAACACCATCTTCACCGAGCAGCACAACAACCCCGCCAACGGCGTCGGCTACTTCCCCGTCGCCCACGAACTCCACCAGGCGCTCGACGGGGAGATCGACGTCGTGATCGGCGCGGTCGGCACCGGCGGCATGCTCTGCGGCACCGCCCGTGAACTGCGCAAACTGGTACCCGACTTCACCACCATCGGCGTCGAGCCGAAGGGATCGATCGCCTTCGGCGGCCCCGCACACGACTACTACCAGTCGGGCACCGGCACGCCCGAGGGCGCCGAGATCGGCGCCCTCGTCGACTTCGACCTGATCGACGAGGGTGTCAAGGTCGGGGACGTGGAAGCCTTCGCCACCGCCCGCGCGCTCGCCCGCACGGGACTGCTCATCGGCGGCTCGGCCGGCGGCGTCGTCCACGAGGCCCTCACCCGCCTGCCCGCCCTCCCGCCGGGCAGCACAATGGTCGCCCTGATCAATGACGGTGGCGAAAAGTACCTGGACACCGTCTTCAACGACGACTGGATGAACGCCCGCAACCTCAGCGATCCCGCCGTCGAGCGGGAGATCGACGAGAAGCTCACCAAACTCCGCAGGATTTGATGCCCGCCATGCAGCTGACCACCCTCCTCCGCGACAGTCGCGCCCTGGCCACCCTCGCCGTCCCGCTCATCCTCACGCAGCTCGCACAGGTCGCGCTGACCACCACCGACACCGTGATGATGGGCATGCTCGGCACAGCCGACCTCGCGGCGGGGGGACTGGCCATCGTCCTCTTCAACCAGCTGCGCACCATGGGCGTCGGCCTGGTCACCTCCGTCGGCAACCAGATCGCCGCCGCCTCCGCCCGCGCGGAGTCGGCGCAGGCAACCGGCCAGACCACGGCGCAGGGCGAGAGCGACGACGAGGTGCGCGAGATCGTCCGCGCCGGCCTCGCCGTGGCCACCCTCGCCGGGATCGCCGGCGCCGTGCTCATGCTGCTCATCGGGCAGGCGCTGACGCTCCTGGGACAGGACGCCGACGTCGTCGACCGCGCGCAGACCATGCTGCTGGCCCTCGCCCCCGGTCTGCTGCCCTGCCTCTGGTTCCAGGCCATCCGCCAGTTCACCGTCGGCATGCGCCGTCCGCAGGCCCTGCTCCAGATCACCATCGCCTCGGTCGCCGTCAACGCCGGCATCAACTGGGTGCTCATCCACGGCACCTGGGGCCTGCCGAAGCTCGGCCTGCCCGGCGTCGGCGTGGCCACCTCTCTGGTCTACCTGCTGTCCTTCCTCGCCCTCTACCTGGCGGCGAAGAAGGACGCGGTCCTCGCCCCCCTCCTCAGCCTCCGTATCGCCAAGGCCGACCGCGCCACCGTCCGCCGCCTGGTCCAGCTCGGCGTACCCATCGCGGCGACCTACGGCTCCGAGGCCGGATTCTTCTCCGTCACCGCCCTGATGGCCGGCTCCTTCGGCAGCGCCGCACTGGCCGCGCACACCGCCGTCAACCAACTCGTCTACATCGTCTTCCAGGTCGCCGTCGGCCTCTCGCACGCCGCATCCCTCAACGTCAGCCGCGAACTCGCCCTCGACCGGCCCGAATCCGCTCTGCGGATCAAGAACACCGCCCTGGCCTGCGCCGGTGCAGTGATGGTCGTGGTGGGCATCGTCTACGTCACGCTGCCCGGCCTCGTGCTCAGCCCCTTCTTCGACACCGGCAGTGCCCGCGATGCGCAGGCGGTGTCGATCGCCACCCACCTGCTCTTGGTGATCATGGTGTTGCAGTTCTTCGACTGCGCCCAGAACATCGGCGTCGGCCTCCTGCGCGGCCTCGACGACACCAAGAGCGGCTTCCGCATCACCCTCATCGGATACTGGGCCATCGGCCTGCCTGCCGCATGGCTCCTGGGCTACGCCGCCGGACTCCACACCCTCGGCATCTGGCTCGGCCTGCTCACCGGCCTCGCCGCCACCGCCATCCTGCTGCTGCGCCGCTACACCGCGAGCCTCCGCGCACACTTCACGGCACGGCAGACGGTGCCCGCCGGGTGAGAGCGCCGACGGCGCGAGCGGCCCGCAAGGTGCTTCGCCCCTGAGCAGCTCCGCAGCCGTGCGTCCTTGAGCCGGAGCTGCGGAGCCATGCGGGTGAACCACGAGGACGGGCAGCCCCCGGGCCACTGCCGTGCCGCGGACACCCTGGGACCCGGCCGACCAAGGGCACCGCCCCGGGCCGTCGCGCGGGGCGACGGCGTCCCGGCGGGCGCAGGCGCCGGGCCCCTCATAGATTGGCCCCATGGGGCCGTGAGCGGCAGGAGGATGGGCAGGGAACCCGTGAGGAGACCGGAGCTCGATCATGCGGCGCTGTTCGCCGCGACGCCGAGCGCTTGCCTGGTCCTGGACCCGGGCCTGGTGATCGTCGACGTGAACCAGGCATACCTCCAGGCGACCGGACGCACCCGGGACGAGCTGCTCGGCCAGTACGTCTTCGACGCCTTCCCCGACAACCCCGCCGACCCCGACGCCGAAGGGGTGCTGAACCTGCACCCCTCGCTGAACCGGGTGCTGGCTTCCGGGGAGCCGGACACCATGGCGGTCCAGCGGTACGACATCCCCGTGGCCGACCAGCCGGGCCTGTTCGAGGAGCGCTGGTGGTCCACCATCAACACCCCTGTCATCGGGGCGGACGGCACGGTGGCATGGATCGTCCACCGGGTGGAGGATGTCACGGCGTTCGTGCACTCCCGCCGGTCCCGTCAGCTGCCCGGCGGGCAGCTGAGCGAGCGCGAGGAGGCGATGGAGGCCGAGCTGTACGTCCGTGCGCGTGCGCTGCAGCACCTGAACGAGGAGCTGCGCCGGGCGCACGCCCGCGAACGCCAGGTCGCGCTCACCCTCCAGGAGTCCATGCTCCACTCCCCCGACCTCGCCCGGCACCGGAACATCGCGGTGCGCTACCTCCCCGCCATCGGCTCACTGAACATCTGCGGCGACTGGTACGACATCGTCGACCTCCCCGGGGAGGCCTTCGCCGTCGCGGTCGGCGATGTCGTCGGCCACGGCCTGGAAGCCGCCGCCGTCATGGGGATGCTGCGCAGCGCCCTCAGCGCCGCCGACCGCTCCGTCGAGGGTCCCGCCCAGGCGCTGAAGGTGCTGGGCCTGTACGCCCGCTCCGTCGACAAGGCCCTGGCCACCACCGTCGTCCAGGCGCTGATCGACACCGGCCGCCATGAGGTCGTCTACAGCAGCGCCGGCCACCCGCCCCCCGTCCTGCTGCGCGCCGACGGCACCCACGCACTCCTGGACCAGGCCACCGACCCGCCCCTGGGCGCCCACACCGAGGACGAGCCGCGCCCGCAGGCCCGCCTTCCGTACGCATCCGGCGACACCCTCGTCCTCTACACCGACGGGCTCATCGAACGCCGCGACGAGGACATCGACGCCAGTCTCGCCCGCCTCACCGATGCCCTCTCCCGCTACAGCCGGTTCAGTCCGGAACGCCTCGCCGACGCGCTGCTGACACGCCTCGGCGTCAGCGCCGGCGCCCGCGACGACATCGCCCTCGTCATCGTCCGCCTGTAATCGCGCGGGCGGGTCAGGACGAGTACGAGTGCGGCGGGAGTCATCACCTACAGGGAGAGAGCTGACCGGCCCGACTGCGAGGAGAGTCATCACCTACAGCGAGAGACCCGACCGGCTCGACTGCGAGGAGAGTCATCCGACGTGCACTCCTTGTCATGATGAGTGACTCCCCGCGCACAACGGCCGCTCCCTTGCCTGCTACCGCCGCCCCGCGATGCCTTTCAGCGCATCACGGTGGTGCGGCCCCGGCCTCCTCGTCCCCGTCACACGGGCCGCTCTCCGCGAACCGCAACCCGACCAGCGGATGCAGCTACGAGATGCGTCGCGCACGATGGGGGTAAGAAGATCCAGATCCTCGAACCGCCCGGGATGACCGATGACAGAGCATCCAGGACTTCCTCGTGCGAACAACCGTCGTGCGCCGCAGGACTGCTCACCGCGGCCGCCTACCGGAACCGGCCCGCCCGGCTGCCCACACCGCATGCCCGCGGTGACCACCACGCGGGTCTCCCTCCCCGTGGTCCCCGCCGTGATCCCCGCCGTGATCCTGGCCCTTGTCGTGGTCCTTACCGGCGTCGGCGCATGCACCGGCATTGCCCAGGCGGACAGCGCCCGTTCCCGAACAACCTCGACACCCGCGAAAACGACCCTGACGACGGCTACGACTACCCGTACGACTACGACTACGACTACGGCCCCGGTCACGGCCGCCCGCCTCACGGTCGTCCCGAGTCAGCCCGCACCGGAGCCCGTGGATGTGGTCCAGACGTATTTCAGCGTCGTCAACGACCGTGATTTCGTTGCCGCTTGGGCGATCGGCGGGCGGCAGCACATCGCGGGCCGGTCGTACGACGCCTTTGTGGCGTCCTTCAACACCGTGTCGAAGTACGACGTCACGATCGAATCGGTGCAGGGCAACAAGGTGGCGGTCGAGCTTGACGCCACGCAGACCGATGAATCCCATCGTCACTACGCCGGCACCTACACCGTTGTGGACGGAGTGATCGTGGCCGCCGACATCCACCCCACGTGACCCTACGAGTGCCCCGGCCCTCCCCCGCCCGCCGCATGTCTCTTTGAGCCGGCTCCCTCGTGCCCGGTGTCGCCCGGGGTATGCGGCCCGAGCTGACTTACCGTGGCCGGGTGACAGCAAGTGCAGGCAAGCGCGCATGCCGCCGTGACCTGTGGGCGGTTGCGGGTGCGGTGGCGCTGTGCGTACTGGCGGCGGTCGTGGGACGCGTCATCAACCGGACCGTTTACGGTTCCGAGGGAATTCTGCGGCTGGGCTGGCCCCCGTTGTACGCATGGTGGCTGCCGCACGTCGGCCCCGGCACTCCGACGGCGGTGGCCGTCGCCGCACTGGTGGTGGTCTACGGTCCGTCGACCGCGCGGCGTCTGCCGTGGCGGGCGCTGGTACCGGCCGTGTGGGCCGCGGCGATGGCCTGGACGTGGTCGCTCGCGCTCGTGGACGGGTGGGGCCGTGGCGTCGCCGGGCGGCTCACCACGAGCCTGGAGTACCTGCAGTCCGTCGACGACGTGCACGATGTGGGCGCCTTTCTGCGGGACTTCACCCACCACATTCTGGTCGGCTCGCCCGGCCTCTGGCCGGCGCATGTGGCCGGTCATCCGCCCGGTGCACTGCTGACGTTCGTCGGCCTGGACCGGATCGGGCTGGGCGGCGGCGCCTGGGCCGCGGCCTGGTGCCTCACCGTCGGGACCTCCCTCACCGCAGCCGTCCTGGTGACCGTCCATGCGTGTGCCGGTGAGGAACTGGCGCGCCGGGCCGCCCCCTTCCTCGTGCTGGCCCCCGCGGCGGTATGGATCGGGGTCAGCGCCGACGGCTACTTCGCGGGCGTGGCCGCCTGGGCCCTCGCCCTGCTGGCCATGGCGGCCACGCGGAGGACGCGGGTACCGCGTCTTGCCGCGCTGGGCGCGGGGCTGCTGCTGGGCTGGGCCTGGTACCTGTCCTACGGCCTGACCCTGCTCGTCATCCCCGGGGCAGCGGTGCTGCTGATCGCGCGCTCGGCCCGCCCGTTGCCCTGGGTGCTTCTGGGCGTGCTGGTGTGGGTGGTGGCGTTCACCTCGGCCGGGTTCTGGTGGCTGGACGGCTATACGACCCTCGTCGAGCGCTACTACCAAGGCGCCGCGAAGGTACGCCCGTACAGCTACTTCCTGTGGGCGAACCTGGCCGCCCAGGTACTGAGCGTGGGCCTGGCCACGGTCGCGGGTCTGCGCCGTGCCGCCGGTCCGCTGTGGACGGCGGTGCGCGGAATGCGGCGCGAGGCGCCGGCCGGGCGGGGCGCCCTCGCCGTTCTGGTCGCGGCAGGGCTGGGCATGCTGCTGCTCGCGGATGTGTCCGGGATGAGCAAGGCGGAGACCGAACGGATCTGGCTGCCCTTCGCGGTGTGGACACTGCCCGCGTGTGCGCTGCTGCCCCGCCGCTTCCACTCCTGGTGGCTGGCCGCGCAGGGCCTCCTCGCCCTGCTGGTCAACCATCTGTTGCTGACCGGCTGGTGACCGTGACCGGCGGCCGCCGTTGACGACCGGCCGCAGCCCGCGTGCCTACTCCTTCCGCTCTGCGCCTACTCCTTCCGCCCTGGGGGCGCCGGCGGAGGGGGAGGCGAGGGAGGCGTAGCCGGAGGAGGAGGCGGAGGGGGCGGCTGAGGCGGGGGCGGCGGAGGAGGTGCCGGAGGCGTTGCCGGCGGAGGTGCCGGAGGCAGGTGATCCTCGGATCGTGCGCCGGCCGCATACGTGCGCCACAGGGCGATCAGCAGACACACCGCGGAGGCCGCAAAGAGCGCCGCGGTGATCAGCAGCCAACGGTCCCAGAACACCTCGGACGGCAGGGCGGTGTACAGCGAGAACTCCGGGACCCGGTGCAGGATGAGCGGGTACCACACCACCAGCAGCAGGAGTGCGACGAAGGCGGGCACCCGGAGGTAGTTGACCCCGCCTGCCACCACGGGCGGCGGAGTCTCCGCGGACGCCGGAGGTTGCGCGTCGCGCCGCCGGTCCCGGCGCCGGACGAGCCGTTGCGCCATGCGGTCGGTGACGGTGTAGAGGGGCAGGAACACCAGGTCGTGCAGGAGGGCCGCGCCGACGAACCAGAGGAGGACGCCGAGGGTGTCTCCGGTGAGCAGTCGGACGCCCGCGTACCCGGCCAGGAAGAAGGAGCACAGGACGAGGAGGAGATGGAGCGGGGACGCCCCGTAGCGGGCGCCGAAGTAACGGGCGCCGAAGCCCTTCACGTCGTGTCCCCGAAGGTGAGGCGGGTGACCCATTTGGTGTTGTGCACACCGGGGTTGGCGGGGACGATGATGCGCGCCGGGTATCCGTGGTCCGGGGAGAGGTCGGCGCCGTTGACCCGGAGTGCCAGCAGCGATCTGGTATCGCGTACCTGGTTGTCGCGCAGCTGCGTCGAACGGAAGGCGCCGGCGCGCTGCACGGACTCGACGAAGACGCCCGGTGGGCCGTGGCGCAGTCCGACGAGGGCGGCGAGGTCCGTCAGCCGGACGCCGCTCCAGTGCTGGTCGTCGGTGGACCAGCCCTCGACGCAGGCGATGGGCAGGGCGGCCGTGTGCTGCGGGAGGGCGAGCAGCTGTGCGCGGGTACAGCTCCTCTCCCGGCCGTTGCCCCGTACGACCAGCCGCCAGTCGGGGCCGATGTCGCGGGCCCGGATCCCTACGCTCGCCGCGGTCTTGTTGATCTGGAAGCCGTTGGGTCCCCGTCCCGGCTCCTGACCCCGCGGAGCCAGCAGCGCGGTGCTGCGGAGGGAGCCGCCGATGCTCTGCCCGGCCGTGACGAGCAGCAGACCCAGCGACCCCGCACCCACCAGGCCGAGAGCGCCACGCCGCGACATGGTGGCAGGCGCGGGGTGCGGGGTCACCAGCCCGGTGCCGTCGGCCGGTTCGCTGGTCGTCCGGGCGGCCGGGGTACGCAGCTCGGTGCGCAGGCGGCGGCTGCGCAGGGCTTTTGCCATCACGGGGACACGGAACGCGACATGGACGAGGAAGGCACCGATGAACACCCAAGCGCCGTAGAAATGCAGGGTGTAGAAGGAGCCCGGGAAGATGTAGTGCAGCTGGATGTTCAGCACGCCGGTGACGAACTCGAACAGCGCCCCGCCCACGAGAAGCAGCAGCGAAAGCCGTTCCAGCGCATGGCTCGGTGAGCGCAGCGGCGGCCAGGAGAACAGCTTCGGGATGACCGACCACAGCTTCGCCAGCAGCACGGGGATCAGCACCACACCGAGCGTGACATGGATGCCCTGGGTCAGGCGGTAGAGCCAATAGGGGCTGGTCGGCCAGGAGAAAAGGTAGAAGCCCAGTCCGCCTTTGCCCGGTGTCTGGTCGTTGCCCGGGGCCAGGTCGGGGTTGTAGGCGGCGTAGGAGAGCAGTCCGGTGACGAAGAGCACGGGGATGCCGACGAGCAGGACCAGCCCGAAGACCGAGGTCAGCCACGGCCCCCGCAGCGGGCTGCGCCAGAACGCGGGGCGTGCCGGACCGGGCGGCGGTCGGCCTGGCAGACGAAGAGGGCCAACGGCGGGGTGGTGCGGCCCGTCGTCGTGGACGCTCGGCTCCATGACATCCCTCCGCCGTTTCCTGGGCGGCGCGGCCGGCCGCCCAGGAGAACGATATGCAGAAATAGGCTCATATCACGTGAACCATTGCTTTCAGCCGATCACGGGGCACTGCTTGCCGGCAGGGCGTCGCCAGCCGGGGTGCCGCCTGCCGGGGTGCGCCTGCTGCCGGGGCCGCCTGCCGGAGGACCGCGCGCCGGCCGCGTCTACTCCGACGCCCCCGCCCCCTGCTCCTGCGCGGCGGTGTCGTCTTGCAGGTAGGCGAGCCGGTCGACCACCTCGACCACCCCGTCGACGCTTTCGCACAGCCGCACGGCAATAGGGACAAGGCTCTTGTGGTCCACAGCGCCGGTGAGCGTCACCGTGCCCTCCGCAACATCGACCGTGACCGCGGACGGCGACACACCGAGCGTCCGCGTCAGCACCTCCTCCAGCACCTCTTCCTGAATGGCGCGGTCCCGGCGCAGAAACAGCCGCACGAGGTCACTGCGGCTGATCACACCGATGAGACGGCCGGTGTCATCGACCACGGGCAGCCGCTTGACCTTCTTCTTCTCCATCGTCCTGGCCGCTTCGACGACACTCCACTCGGGTCGCGCCACCACGGCGGGGCTCGTCATGATCGCTTCGGCAGTGGTCGCCCCGAGCTTGGCGAGCTGCCTGCGCAGCAGATCGGCCTCGGACACCACGCCCACCGGCCGCTCGTCCTCATCGAGAACGGGGACGGCGGTGATGTCGTACTCGTCGAGCAGGTGGGCGATCTCCTTGAACGGAGTGCCCCGTTGGACGACGACGGCGTGGGGCGTCATCAGGTCGGCAACGCTGCGGTGCCTCATCTTGGGCCAGTCCCTCCGGGTGGTGCACGGGCCGGATCTCACCGGCCTCGCGGGCGGGGAATCCGGTATGGACAAGCCTGCCTCGGACCGGTGCGGTGTGCGCAGGGCCGGACGGGTCCGGCGCATCCTCGGTCACGCTCGATCGCAGAAGGCCGGTCATTCGTGCGGCACCACCGCGATGGGGCAGGTCGCATGGTGGATGGCGGCATGCGCCACCGGGCCGACGCGTGGCGCGAGCGGGGGACGGTGCAGTTTGCGGCCCACCACCAGCAGTTCGGCCCCGAAGACCGACTGGACCAGGGCCCGGGTCGGGCTCTCCGGCAGAACGGTTCGCTGTACCCGCACCTCGGGGAATCGCTCACACCACGGACGCAGGGCGTCCTGCAGCTCGATATCCGCTTCTTTGGTGAGTTCCGTCGCGGCATCGGGGTCCAGGCCCCACGGCGTGTAGGCGTGCACGGGGAGCGGACGCCCGTGGACGGCCTGCAGCGAAAGCCCCCGGCTCGCCGCGGCGTCGAAGGCAAAGTCGAGCATTCGTTCGCATGGGCCGTTCAGGCTGAGGCCGGCGACGACCCGCGCTTCGGGGGCGGGTGGCGGACCGTCCGGCCGTTCGTGGCGCGGTGGTTTCGCACGCCCGCCCACCTCCCGGACGAGAACGACCGGCCCCTTTGCCCGGCCCACCACGTTCAGGCTCACATCGCCGAGTACATAGCTCTCCCACGGCCCGAGCGCCCGCGATCCGAGCACGACCAGCTGCGACTCGCCGGCCGCGCCCAGCAGCGCGGGTTCGGCCTCTGCCCCCATCAGGTCCTCGACGATCCGCAGACCCGGATGGCGTGCGCGTACCTCGTCCCGGGCCCGCCGCACGATCTCCCGGGCCCCGGCGTTCCGGTCCCGGTCCGGGGGCGTGTGCGGCGCCTCGGCAGCCAGCAGTATCCACGCATGGAGAAGTCGCAGCACCGACTGCCGCCGGTCCGCTTCGTCGGCGGCCCAGTGCGCGGCCGCCAGGCTCTCCGGCGAGCCATCGAGTCCAACGGTGATGACTTCCGGCTCCATGGCCGCCCTCCTTGTCGGGGCCGGCACCGAGCAGGTCCGCCACAGCACGCCGGACGACCTCGTGATCGGCCGACGGGGACACCCGGATCGGCCGCTGCGGTGAGAGGCCTGCGGCGTCGGTCAGACGTCATGACGCCTCTCCGCCCGGGTACGACGTCGCCGCCCCACTGTCCCCATCGTGGCCCCGATCGCCGGAGCCTGCCAGGCCGTGCGGGTCCCGCAGCTGCGGCACGGTGGCGCCAGGGGCCCGGCTGCCGCTGCGGACCGTCCGCGGGCCGTGGGCGCCGGCTGCCGTCAGGAGCCGTTGGACGGACTCGGGCCGGTCGGGCCCCTGCGGAGTTCTTCGTTGAGCCGCCGGGCCTCTTCGAGTTGGTCTTCGAGGGTGACGATGCGGCAGGCGGTGTCGATCGGGGTGCCCTGGTCCACGAGTGCACGGGCCCGCGCGGCGATGCGCAACTGATGGCGGGAGTAACGGCGGTGACCGCCCTCGGAGCGGAGCGGAACGATGAGCCCGGCGTCGCCCACCGCCCGCAGGAAAGCGGGTGTCGTGCCGATCATCTCCGCGGCACGCCCCATGGTGTAAGCCGGGAAGTCATCGTCATCGAACTTGTCGGTGACATGCGGTCGGGGCTCCGGGGGCACGTGCACCTCTTTGCTGGACGCGTCGAAGGGCCCTGGCGCGTACGCACCGGGCCCCGAGGTCGTCAACACCATCTGCCGGCACCGCGCACCGGCCGGACTGCCCGGCCGGGCCCCGCTTCCGCTCCGAGGCCCGGATACCCCCGCGGGGCATACCGGGACAGCAGGCAATTTCGCTGACTACAAGAGAAATATTAACCACCTGGATTTCGAATGTCTATCGCGGCTGGCATAGATTTACGGCGTCGCCACGGCCGTCCGGAACGGCGGGGCCGATGAGCCGGGGGACGGGGAGGGGGCGGGGACCGGCCGGCCCCCGTGCCACGCTCGGCGGGAACCAGGCGGGCGCCGTCGTGACCGGCGGCGGGCAGGCCGTGCGGCGAGCAGCGGACGGACCGGCTGCGCGCGGCATCAGGCCCGGGCGAGAGCGGGCGGCGGGCCGCGCTTCCCGACCGGAGGGCCGGTGCGCCGGTGGTGAATATCTGATGCCGCAACGACAGAAATACCTGCCAGGCCGGTGGGGATTTTTCCGGCCGGATATGGACGGGAGCAACACCCGCGCAGGGCCGCCGGTGCCGTGCTAGTGTCGATCTCAGTTGCAGTTGTGGTTCCCAAAGACTTGACGCTACCTCGCCCGCCTTCCAGGCCGGCGGGGAATGCTTTTGTATTTCCGGTTTTTCCGGAGGGGCAATCATCGCGGCGACGCGGGGTTCGCACAGTGCGGCCCCGGGCACTGCCCCGAAGGAGATATGACATGGCTACTGGCACCGTGAAGTGGTTCAACTCGGAAAAGGGTTTCGGCTTCATCGAGCAGGACGGTGGCGGCGCTGACGTCTTCGCCCACTACTCGAACATCGCCACCCAGGGCTTCCGTGAGCTGCAGGAGGGCCAGAAGGTGACCTTCGACGTCACGCAGGGCCAGAAGGGCCCGCAGGCCGAGAACATTCTCCCCGCCTGACACTGACGCGTCACACCGCAGCTGGGGCCCGCACCTTGGGTGCGGGCCCCAGCTCGTTGCCCTTTGCGGAATGCGCTGTGTGTGCCGATCGCGGCCGCACGAGCGACAAGGGGCAGCCTGTTCGGTGCCGAACCGCAGCCTGCTGCGGCAGAACGGCAGTCCGTCCAGTCCCGTGCTCCGGCACCGTGTTCGCCTTGCTTTGCGGCGGCACTTTTTTTCACGCGCCGGCGGTCGATTCCGCCCCGCCTCGTTCCATCTGTTTTCTACGGTCCGTGCTGCGATTCTTTTGTGTGTGGCTGACAGCTGCCGGGAATTCTTCGACGTACCGCATCGAGGAAGGTTCTTCATGAACCGCACAGCTCGCCCGAACGAACGCTCTTCCCGGAACCGTTCCGCCGGCTCTTCCGGCTCCGGCCGCGGTGGGTACCGCTCGCAGGCGTCGAACCGGTCCGGCGCCAAGCGGCGTCGGCCCGCCGCACGGCCGGAAGAGTTCGCGCTGCCCGTCACCCACACCCCCGCACTCCCCCCGGCCGAGAACTTCGCCGCACTGGACATGCCGCCCGCGCTGCTGGCGTCACTGACCGCTGAAGGGGTGACGGCCCCGTTCCCGATCCAGGCCGCCACGCTGCCGAACTCGCTGGCCGGACGCGATGTTCTCGGCCGCGGACGTACCGGCTCGGGCAAGACGCTGGCCTTTGGTCTGGCCCTGCTGGCCCGCACCGCCGGACAGCGCGCCGAGTCCCGCCAGCCGCTGGCCCTGGTGCTGGTCCCCACCCGCGAGCTGGCCCAGCAGGTCACCGACGCACTCACCCCCTACGCCCGGTCATTGGCGCTGCGGATGGCCACCGTCGTCGGCGGGATGTCGATCGGCCGGCAGGCGAGCGCGCTGCGCGGTGGGGCCGAAGTGGTCGTCGCGACGCCCGGACGGCTCAAGGACCTCATCGGCCGTGGTGACTGCCGCCTGAACCAGGTCGCCATCACCGTGCTGGACGAGGCCGACCAGATGGCCGACATGGGCTTTATGCCCCAGGTCACCGCGCTGCTCGA
>NZ_JBIBVF010000015.1:0-210813 GCF_043080045.1 Streptomyces sp. NPDC015125 | reverse complement strand
GCTACGAGAAGACCGCAACCATCTACCTGGCCGGCCTCCACATCGCAGGCATCTTCCTCTGGTCAGCCCGATGATCCAAACGAAACTGCCTAGGCGCTGACAGCCCACGGGCCTCGCCGATCACTTGACGTCGGCGAGGCCCGTGACAAAGCGGGACGATCAGTCCAGGACACTTCCCCCGCCCGGCCGGCAGGCACGGGAGCGACGGTGGTCCGCAACGGCGTAGACCCGGTGCAACCAGCGATCCGTGCCGTCGTAGCGGGGAGCGAAGGACGTCCGGCCGTGCACCGTGAGGCGGTTGTCGACCACGGCCAGATCGCCGGCGGAGAGGGCGAGGGCGTGGGTGGTCCGCTCGAAAGCGGTGCGCAGTTCCTCCATGGCCCGCCGGGCCCCGTCGTCGAGCGGGTGGGTACTCGCGAAATCGACCAGCACATCGGGGTCTTCGGGGGCGCCCCGCAGGATCGGGTGGACCGGAGGGGGGACGCTCCCGGAACCGCCGAACGACGGCGGCGGCTCGGTCATGAAGCGCTGCTCGGACAAGGCCTGCCTGGCCTCCCGAGACAGCATCGGCAGCGCCCGGCGGATGGATGCGGTGCACAGCCTGGCGTCGCCCGTCGGGTCCTCGCGCACACACAACAGGCCGACGTAGTCGGGGCGGTTGTGGTGAAAGGCGTTCTCGGTGTGCAGCTGCAGGCGCACCGAGCCGGCGTTGCTCTGCTGCCGCTCCCGGCCCGGCACCGGCACGACGTCCTGGACGAGGGCGCCGGACTTCTCGCTCCGATAGGCGATCACCTCGCCGAGCTGGAGCATGACCGCGGCCATCGCCGCTGCGGCCGTGGACGCGGTCCGCTGCACGGAGCCCGGCCTGGTGGGGGTGGCGGGCAGTCCTTCGGGGACGGGCAGGTTACGGACCAGCAGTACGCCTTCGGGCCCGGCGTTGTGCCGGAACTCCCGTGTCGCGGACAACAGTTGACGGGGCAACCGCACGGAGACGTCACGGGCCGCCGCGAGCCACTCGGCGCTGTCCACCACACCGGACGCCCTGCGGCCGAGTTCCCCGGCCAGGAGGGCGACCTCTTCGCGCTCCGGGTCGGTGAGCACCACCGCCGTGTCGGTCAGGGCAGGGGGAGAGCTTGTCTCTGTCATGGTCACATGCCTTATCGCTGAAGCCGCGCGAGAGGGCCGCCGGCGCGGCCGGCGGTGGCCTTGCACAGGATTTCTTGGGCATGCCCGCGATTTCCGCGGGACGCCTCTTGCGGTCCGCACAGATGTACTGGGACGCGGCAAGGCTAATCACTTCCGATCCGGCAGAACAGAGGGAAATTGCAAACTGCGCGCAGGCGCGTCCGACGCCGCCGGAAAGTCATGGGACGGCCGCGGTTTCTGTCCCGCCAGCGAGACAGCGGACAATCCGAACTCTTCCGTCCGTGCCGGTTTCTGAGGCAGACTCACCGGCAACCGCTTCGAACGGTGACCGGTGTTCACGCCGAAGTGTCCGTATTCCAGTATTTGGCCGTCGGTCGGCCTTCCAGGAGCATGTATGTCGAGCAAGTTCCAATGCCGTATCTGTGCCGCTCCGGTACAGGAATTCTTCGACTTCGGCCGCCAGCCTCTGTCGGACGCATTCCTTGCCCCGGACACGGATCTCACCAAGGAGTTCTTCTTCCGGCTGGCCGTCGGCGTGTGCGAGTCGTGCACCATGGTGCAGCTGGTGGAAGAGGTCCCGCGGGACCGCATGTTCCATGAGGCGTACCCGTATCACTCCTCCGGTTCGGCTTATATGCGGGAGCACTTCGAAAATCTCGCCAAGCGGCTGTTGTCCACGGAACTCACCGCGGACGACCCGTTCCTCGTCGAACTGGGCTGCAACGACGGTGTGATGCTCAAGGCGATCGCCGACAACGGTGTGCGGCACCTGGGCGTCGAGCCGTCCGGAGGCGTGGCGGACGTCGCCGCGGCCAAGGGCGTGCGGGTCCGTAAGTCGTTCTTCGAGGAGTCCACGGCGCAGGAGATCGTTGCCTCGGACGGCCGGGCGGATGTGATTTACGCCGCCAACACCCTGTGCCACATCCCGTACATGAGCTCGATCCTGACGGGTGTGCGCACGCTGCTGAAGCCGTCCGGCGTGTTCGTCTTCGAGGATCCTTACCTCGGCGACATCGTCGAGCGCACCTCGTTCGACCAGATCTACGACGAGCACTTCTACTTTTTCACCGCGCGGTCCGTGCAGGAGATGGCACGGCGCAACGGGCTGGAGCTGGTGGACGTCGAACGGCTCACCGTGCACGGCGGCGAGGTGCGCTACACCCTGGCCCCCGCCGGGCAGCGCGAGCCGTCCGAGGCGGTGGCCGAGCTGGTCGCCGAGGAGGAGCGGCGCAAGCTCGCCGACCCGGTCACCCTGCGGAAGTTCGGCGAGAGCGTCCAAAAGATCCGCGAGGACCTGACGGCGCTGCTGAAGCAACTGCGCGACGAGGGCAAGACGGTGGCCGGCTACGGCGCGACGGCCAAGAGCGCCACGGTGACGAACCTCTGCGGTATCGGGCCCGACCTCGTCCCGTTCATCTGCGACACCACCCCCGCCAAACAGGGCCGGCTCAGCCCGGGTACCCACATTCCCGTCAAGGCGCCGGAAGCGTTCTCCACCGCGTACCCGGACTACGCCCTGCTCTTCGCCTGGAATCACGCGCAGGAAATCATGGAGAAGGAACGGGAATTCCGTGACGCCGGAGGGAAGTGGATTCTCTACGTGCCCGAGGTACATGTCCTGTGATCGCCTTTCTGGCGCATCGGCCTTGATGAATGGGGAGTGTGTTGAAGGGAATTCTTCTAGCCGGCGGCAGCGGAACTCGGCTGTACCCCTCTACCCTGGCGACGTCCAAGCAGTTGCTCGCGGTCTATGACAAGCCCTTGGTCTATCACCCGCTGTCCGTGCTGATGCTGGCCGGAATCCGGGAAATATTGGTGATCTCGACGCCGTCCAGCATTCCCGCGCTGCAGTCGCTGCTGGGGGACGGTTCGCACCTGGGACTCACCATCACCTATGCCGAGCAGCAGGCCCCCCGGGGCATCGCGGAAGCACTCATCATCGGCGAGAAGCACATCGGCAACGACCCCTTCGCGCTGATCCTCGGTGACAATGTCTTCCACGGCGCCGGATTCCCCAGGATTCTGCGAGCGGCTCGTGACGGACTGGACGGCTGCGCGCTCTTCGGGTATCCGGTCTCCGACCCCGAGCGCTATGGCATCGGTGAGACCGACGCCGAGGGAAACCTGGTCTCGCTGGAGGAGAAGCCGGTCAACCCGCGTTCCAGCAACGCCATCACCGGTCTCTACTTCTACTCTCCGGACGCGGTGGAGATCGCCCGGCAGCTCACCCCCTCGGTGCGCGGCGAACTGGAGATCACGGACGTCAATCTCGCCTACCTGAAGCAGGGCCGGGCCCGGCTCATCCGGTTGGGACGCGGTTTCACCTGGCTCGACGCGGGCACCCACGATTCGCTCCTGGCGGCCAGCCAGTACGTCCACGTCATCGAAACGCGTCAGGGCGTCCGGGTGGCCTGCGTCGAGGAAATCGCGCTGCGCATGGGGTACATCGACGCGGAGCACTGCCACCGCCTCGGCACGCGGATGCAGAACTCGGAATACGGCCAGTACCTCATACAGGTCGCCGAGTTGGCCGCCTGATGATGTCCCCACAGGGAGTTTGAGTGGCTTACCAAGAGCTGACCCCGGAGCAGTTGCTGTCACCGGGGATCGGTGCGGCGGAGGTCACCGACCGCGCCTGGTGCGTGCGCTGGGACACCGCACCGGGCGCCGACGAGCTGGTGCTCGGCGCCCTGCCGCCGGCCCTGGGCTTCCACACCTCGGGGAGCACCGGCCCGGCCCGCCGCTGGCAGCACCGCCGCGACGACGCCTGGCGGGAGGCGGGCATGCTCGCCGACTTCGTCCGGCAGGACGAGCCGGGGGCGGTGGTCTCCTTCGCCCCGCCGGTCCACGTGTACGGCACGCTGGCCACCCTGCTGCTACCCGCCAAGCTCGGCGTCCCGGTCTGGTACCGGCCGGCCTACATCGGCGCGATGCCGGACACCGGGCAGCGCCGGATCGTCGTCGTCGCCACGCCGTGGATCTTCTCCCTCCTGCTGCGGCACCTGGACTGGGTCCGCTCCTTCGAGCACCTCACCGTCCTGTACAGCAGCGCGATGCTCCCGGCCGATGCGGGTGCCTTCCTCGAAGCGGCCGGTCCCCGACGCGCGGCCATCGTGGAACTGCTCGGCTCGACGGAGACCGGCGGCATCGCCATGCGCCGCTGGCGCGAGGGCGAGCCGCCCGCGTGGACCCTCTTCCCGGACGTCAGTCTCGCCGCCGCCGACGTCGACGGTTCCGAGGACGGTACGGCGGTGCCGCTGGTGATCCGCAGTCCGCGCCTCGCCCACCGTCCCGGCGAGCCCGTGCCGCAGGAATGGCGTACGGGAGATCTTGTGGAACCGCTGGACGAGCGCACCTTCAGGCTCCTCGGCCGCATCGGCCGCCTCGTGAAGGTGAACGGGCGGCGGATCAACCTCGACGAGGCGGAGCATGCGCTGCGCGCCACGCTCGACTGCGCCGACCTGGGGCTCATGGCCGTGAACGCCCCCATGATCGGCGAGCATATCGACCTCTACGTCGTGCCCCGGCCCGGGACCGGACCGGACGGCATCGATCTGGCTCCGGTGCGCGCGATCCTGGGCGTCCGCCCCCGGAGAGTGCACATGGTGCCCAGCCTCAGCCGGTCCGCGACGGGCAAGTTGCAGCACCTTTCGACCTCACACACCGACTCAGGGATAGCAACGTGACACGAACCCCCACGACGGCTGACGGCGCCACCACGGACATGCCCAGCCTCGATGCCATAGTCGAAGCCGCCTCCTGGACCGCGAAGCTCGGCCCGCTCGCTGACGCGGACGTGGCCCGCATGCGCGAGAGCGGCGCCACCGTCGACACGTATCTGGCCGAGGGCAAGCCCGTGTACGGGCTGACACAGGGATTCGGGCCGCTGGTCACGTACTCCTCCACCTCCGAGATGGAGCAGGGAAGTTCGCTCATCTCCCACCTGGGTACCGCACAGGGCCAACCGCTCGGCCCCGAAGCCTCCCGGCTGGTCTTCTGGCTCCGGCTCAACAGCATGCGCAAGGGCTTCTCCGCCGTCTCGCCGAGCTTCTGGCAGCGCCTGGCCGATCTGTGGAACGCCGGCTTCACCCCGGTGATCCCGCGGGACGGCACGGTCAGTGCGAGCGGCGATCTGCAGCCGCTGGCGCACGTGGCGCTGGCGTGTGCGGGCTACGGCGAGGCGTGGGTGCGCGACGCGCAGGGCACGTGGTCCCCGCGTCCGGCTTCCCAGGCCCTCGCCGAGCTGGGCACCGAACCGCTGGAATGGCCGGTCCGCGAGGCATTGGCCTTTGTCAACGGGACCGGTGTCAGCCTCGCCGTCGCCATCCTCAACCAGCGCTCCGCCGTCCGGCTCACACGAGCCGTCGCGACGCTCACCGCCCGGCTGACGGTGCTGCTCGGCGGCAACGCGGAGCACTACGACGAAGGGGTCGGCCAGGCGCGGAACCAGGCGGGACAGCTGCTCGTGGCACGCTGGATCCGGCAGGACGTGCCCGAGGACCACAGGCGAGACGAGCGCCGGCCGCTGCAGGAGCCCTACAGCCTGCGCTGCGCCCCGCAGGTCCTGGGCGCCGTGCTGGACCAGCTCACCATGGCCGGAGAGATCCTGCTGCGCGAGGCGAACGGTGTCACCGACAACCCCCTCACCCACGAGGGCCGGGTGCTGCACGCCGGCAACTTCCACGCCATGCCGGTCGGCTTCGCATCGGAGCAGACCGGGCTCGCCCTGCACATGGCCGCATATCTGGCGGAGCGGCAGCTCGGCCTGGTGGTCAATCCCACCACCAACGGCGACCTGCCGATCATGCTCACGCCCCGGGCCGGCCGCGGTTGCGGACTGGCCGGGGTGCAGATCAGTGCCACCTCCTTCATCTCGCGGATCCGGCAGTTGGTCACCCCCGCGTCGCTGACGACGCTGCCGACCAACGGATGGAACCAGGACCACGTACCGATGGCGCTCAACGGCGCGAACGGTGTCGGCGAGGCCCTGGACCTGGGCTGGCTCGCCGTGGGTTCGCTCGCCCTGGGCGCGGCCCAGCTGGCCGTGATGACCGAGGACGCTCCGGAGCCCGCCGGGGTGTGGGCGGAACTTGCCGGAGTCTCCCCGGCACTGGAAGCCGACCGGCCGATGGCGGTCGAAGTGCGGGCGGCCGCCGAGCTGTTCCGCAGCCATGCGCACGCCCTGCTGGCCGACGTCGGCTGACGGACACAGCGGGCGCCGTGGCCCCGGCCGGCCCGCCCAGGGCGCCCGCTTCGTTTTGGATACCGCCGAGGAGACTGGAGACCACGCGATGACCCGATGGGGGATCACCCTCCCGCTGACCGGTGTGCCCCTGCCGGCGCACCGCGAGCTTGTCGAGCGGCTTCCCGACCTCGGCTACACCGACGTGTGGACGGCCGAGACCTCGGGCACCGACGCGTTCTCACCCCTGGTGCTGGCCTCGCAGTGGTCGTCCGGCCTGCGGCTGGGTACCGCCATCGCCCCGGTGTTCACCCGCGGCCCGGCCCTTCTGGCGATGACCGCCGCGGCCGCCGCCGACTGCGCGCCCGGCCGGTTCGCGCTGGGCATCGGCGCTTCCTCCCCCGGTGTCGTACGGGACTGGAACGGCATGGAGCACACCCGCCCCTACGCGCGTACTCGCGACACCCTGCGGTTCCTGCGCTCCGCCTTCGAAGGGAAGGTGGTGAACGCGCAGTACCCCACCTTCTCGGTCCGCGGATTCCGGCTGGAGCGGCCGCCGGCTTCGCCCCCGCCCCTCCTGCTGGCCGCGCTGCGCCCCCGTATGCTGCACCTCGCCGCCGCCGAGGCGGATGGTGCCATCACCAACTGGCTGGCTCCCGCCGATGTGCCGAAGATCAGGGCCGAGGTCGGCCCCGGGACCGAACTCGTCGCCCCGGTCTTCGTGTGCCTCACCGACGACGCCAGGGAAGCCCGCCGCCTGGGCCGGATGATGATCAGCAGCTATCTCACCGTGCCTGCGTACCGGGCGTTCCAGGACTGGCTCGGCCGTACCGAACCGCTCGCCGCGATGCACCGGGCCTGGGACGCGGGCGACCGCTGGCGCGCGCTCATGGCCGTTCCGGACGAGGTGGTCGACGAACTGGTCGTGCACGGCAGCGCGGAGGAATGCCGCGCACGGATCCGCGCCTACACGGCCAACGGGCTCGACACCCCCGTGATCGCCTTGCTGCCCACCGACGGCGGTGACCCCGTCGGGCAGGTCGAAGCCCTCGCGCCGTGCCAGGACTGACGGCGTGATCGCGCGGATACTGCCGGGCTGCGTCGCGGCGGCGGAGTCCTACGGCGACGAACCGGCCGCCGCATTGTTCCCCGAGGAGAGCCGGCTGACGGCCACCATGTCCGACGTACGCCGCCGCGAGTTCGCCACCGTGCGGCACTGCGCCCGGCGCGCGGCACTGCGCCTCGGCGTTCCGCCGGCTCCTTTGCTGCCGGGGCCGAGGGGCGCGCCGCAGTGGCCCCACGGCGTCGTCGGCAGCATGACGCACTGCCGCGGCTACCGCGCCGCCGCCCTGGCCCGTGGCGACCACGTGCGGGGCGTGGGCATCGACGCCGAGCCCCATCAGGCGCTGCCGGAGGGCATGTTGGACCGCATCGCACTGCCCGGGGAGCAGGAGCAGCAGCGTGAGCTGCGGCGGCTGAACGGCAGCGTGTGCTGGGACCGACTGCTGTTCTGCGCCAAGGAGGCCGTCTACAAGGTGTGGTCACCGCTGACCCGCGCGTGGCTGGGCTTCCACGAGGCCTCGATCAGCATCGTGCCGGACGGCGGCACCGGGGCGGGCACGTTCCGCGTGCGCGTGCTCCGGGCCGTGCCGGAGGGGGCCGACGGCGAGGTCCCGACGGTGCTCCGAGGAAGGTGGCTCGCCAACCGCCAACTGCTGCTCGCCGCGATTGTCGTACCCCGTAACCCAGCCACCCCGTAACTCCAGCCCACCAGCACACCGGCCCGTGCCGGCGATCACAGCAAGGTGCGAATTCCTTATGGCGACCCGGATACTCGTGACCGGGGGAGCCGGCTTCATCGGCTCCCACTACGTACGCACGCTGCTCGGCCCGCAGGGGCCCGGCGACGTGTCCGTCACCGTGCTCGACAAGCTCACCTACGCGGGCAACCCCGCCAACCTCGACGAGGTACGCGGGCATCCGCGTTTCACCTTTCGCCAAGGCGACATCTGCGACATCGCGACCGTGCGCGAGCTGATGGCGGAACACGACCAGGTGGTGCACTTCGCCGCGGAGTCGCATGTGGACCGGTCGATCGACGGCGGCGACGAGTTCATCCACACGAACGTCCTCGGCACCCACACCCTTGTCCACGCCGCCCACTCGGCCGGGGTCGGCACCTTCGTCCAGATCTCCACCGACGAGGTGTACGGCTCGATCGACCAGGGTTCCTGGCCCGAGACCCACCCGCTGCGCCCCAGCTCGCCGTACTCCTCGGCCAAAGCGGCCGGGGACCTGGTGGCGCTGTCGTACCACCACACCCATGGCCTGGACGTGCGCGTCACCCGGTGTTCGAACAACTACGGGCACCACCACTTCCCCGAAAAGGCCATCCCGCTCTTCATCACCCACCTGCTCGACGGCAAGAGGATCCCGCTCTACGGGGACGGCTCCCACATCCGGGACTGGCTGCACATCGACGATCACGTACAGGGCATCGAGCTCGTGCGCACCCGGGGCCGGGCCGGGGAGATCTACAACATCGGGGGCGGCACCGAGCTGTCCAACAGGGAGCTCACCGAGATGCTGCTCGGGGAACTGGGCGCGGACTGGGACACCGATGTGCAGCAGGTGGCGGACCGCAAGGGCCATGACCGCCGTTACTCCGTCGACTGCACCAAGATCAGTGAAGAGCTGGGCTACACCCCGCGTGTGCCGTTCGACAAGGGACTCGCCGAGACCGTGCAGTGGTACCGCGACAACCGTGCCTGGTGGGAGCCCTTGAAGGCGCGAGCGGCACTGTGACGGCACCCGAAGCGCGGCCCTGGATGGTGACCGGCGCCCAGGGCATGCTTGCCCGGGCCCTCCTCGGCCACCTGGCCGGCGCCGGCATCACCGCCGTCGCGGCCGGTCGCGGTGACCTGGACATCACCGACCGAAAGGCCTTGCAGGGGGCCTTCGCCGTGCATCCGCCCGCCGTGGTGATCAACTGCGCCGCGTGGACCGCGGTGGACGCCGCCGAGGAACAAGAGGCCGGGGCTCTCGCGGTCAATGGGACCGGCGCGCGCCTGCTGGCCGAGGTGTGCCGCGCGTCGGGGAGTGTCCTGCTGCAGATATCGACGGACTACGTATTCGACGGGTGCGCCCGCGAGCCGTACCCGGAGCACGCCCCGACCGGCCCCCGAAGCGCATACGGCCGCACCAAGCTGGCGGGTGAACGGGCGGTGCTGCACACGCTGCCGGACACCGGCTATGTCGTGCGAACGTCCTGGCTGTACGGGATGGGCGGGAACAGTTTCGTACGCACCGTGATCGGGCTGGAGCGCGAGCGGGAAACCCTTGAGGTGGTCGACGATCAGTGGGGCCAGCCGACCTGGACGGTCGATCTCGCCGCGCAGTTGGTCCAGTTGGGGCAGGGGGCGCTCGCCGGCACCGCTCCGGCGGGGGTGTACCACGGCAGCAACGGCGGTGCGACCACGTGGTTCGCCTTCTGCCGGGAGATCTTCCGTCTGCTCGGCGCGGACCCCGAGCGGGTGCGCCCCCTCTCCAGCGACCGCTACGCCCGCCCGGCGCCCCGGCCTGCCTACAGCGTGCTCGGCCACGGCCGCTGGCATGCGGCGGGCATGGCACCACTCAGGCACTGGCCCGCGGCACTGGCCGAGGCACTCCCCGCGATGCGGCACCGTCCGGCAGAAGAACCCGCAGGACCGGCCGGAGGACCAGCAGCTCCGGCCGAGACATCCGAGACCATGCGCGAGGAAGCCGAGATTACATGCGACCGCTGTCCATAGAAGGCGCCTGGATCCACGAACCCGAAGTCTTCGCCGACGACCGGGGAAGCTTTCACGAGTGGTTCAGGAAAGATGCCTTCCGCACGGCCACCGGACAGGAACTCCCCCTGGCCCAGGCCAATCTCTCCGTATCCCGCCACGGCGCCCTGCGCGGCATTCATTTCGCGCAGGCCCCTCCGGGGCAGGCGAAGTACATCACGTGTGTACGCGGTGCCATCCTTGATGTCGTCGTCGACGTCCGGACGGGCTCTCCGACGTTCCGGCAGTGGGAGACGGCACGCCTCGACGACAGCAACAACCGTGCCGTGTATATCTCCGAGGGACTGGGCCACGCCTTCATCGCGCTCACCGATGAGGCGACCGTGGTCTACCTGTGCTCCGAGGGCTACGCCCCCGAGCGTGAACACGGCATTCACCCACTGGACCCGGACCTCGCCATCGGCTGGCCCACCGGCATCACGCCCGTGCTGTCTCCGAAGGACGCACAGGCCCCCGCCTTCGCCGAGGTGCACCGGCAGGGACTGCTGCCCTCCTACGACACCTGCGCAGACCTCCGGAACCGGCTCCGCCGCAACTGAATTCAGCATGCGGTCCACCGGCACCAGAACGCCCCCCTTCCGCCCCTCGACCCCTCCTCCCTCACACCATGAACTCTTCGCTCTCCGGAGTCCCGCCCGCCGCCCATATCGCCATGTTCAGCGTCGCGGCTCACGGTCATGTCAATCCGAGCCTCGAACTGATCCGTGAACTCGTCCGCCGTGGCCACCGGGTCACCTATGCCATCCCCGAGTCCTTCGCCGCCACCGTCGCCGCCACCGGCGCCGAACCCAGAATCATCACGTCGACGCTGCCCACGAGCGAGGACCCGGATGCCTGGGGAGGCGAACTGATCGACCACCTCCGGCTTTTCCTCGCCGATGCCGGCCGGGCACTTCCACAGCTGCTCAAGGCGTACCAGGACGACCGCCCCGACCTGATCCTGTACGACCCGATGGCCTACGCCGCCCGGGCCCTCGCCGACCGCTGGAAGATCCGGGCCATCCAGCTCTCCCCGCACGCGGTCGCCTGGGAGGGCTACGAGGACGATATGGCCGCCGAGCTGTCGGGGTCACCGGTCCACGGCGCGGCGGCGTCGGGACGCGGGGGCCGGCAGGCACACGCCTGGCTCGCCAACAACGGCACAGCGATCGGCCCGGGCCGCATCGCCCGCCGCCCCGAGCGCTGTATCGCGCTGATCTCGAAAGTCCTGCAGCCGCACGCCGACCGGGTCGACAGCTCTGTCTACACCTTCACCGGCCCCTGCCGGGCCGACCGCAGCCGCCAGGGCGGCTGGTCGCGCCCGGCCGGCGCCGAGAAGGTTCTCCTGGTATCACTCGGCACGGTCTTCACCAAAGCCCCCGACTTCTACCGCGCCTGCGCCGCCGCCTTCGGTGACCTGCCGGGATGGCACGTCGTACTGCAGATCGGCTCAGGCATCGACCCCGCCGAACTCGGCGAGGTCCCCGCCAACATCGAGGTGCGCACCTGGGTCCCCCAGCTGGCGATCCTGGAGCAGGCCGACGCCTTCATCACGCACGCGGGCGCGAGCAGCGCGCAGGAGGGCCTCGCCTGTGGTGTGCCGATGGTGGCCGTCCCGCAAGCAGTCGATCAATTCGCCAACGCGGAAATGCTCGATGCGCTGGGCGTCGCCCGCTACCTGCCCAAGGACCGGACGACACCGCGAAACCTGCGGGAGGCGGTGCTCTCCCTCCTCGACGACCCGGACGTCCCACTCCACGTCTCCCGGCTCCAGCAGCACTTGGCCCACGAGGGCGGCACCCGCCAGGCCGCGGACATCGTCCAGGCAGCACTCCCCACCCCTCCCTGAGCATCGCGCGGGCCGGCAAGAGCGTGAAGGGGGCGCCGACCGGCCGTAGCCGATCCTGCTTTCCTGGTCAGATTCACCGTGGCGTGTCTTGGCCCATGTCACGAAGCTGTGTTCCAGCGCGCCCGGAGGTGCCTCCGCCTGAAATACCTCCCTGCCTCAACAATTCGCCCCCAGCGATCGAGACGGAGTCCCGGGGGGGAGGCCTATGGGAAACCTGAAGGCGTTCAGGGTGAGCAACGGACAGGCCCAACGGACAGGCCCAACGGGCAGGGCCAACGGGCAGGCCATGGATATTCCGGGCTCGCCCATCGCGCCGGAAATATCAGTCGCAGACACCGCGCGAACAAATACGGAGCCGATGCTCGGTATCCGCTGTCGGGCGGCCGAGCAGGGTCTCGTCGTGACCGGTGCCGGACCGACCCGCCGGGCCTGGGCGAGAACGGGGCACCGGTCATCGTGGACGACAAGCGCTCCCGCGACACGAACGGAAAAGCGGTCACCCGCATGGCTCAAGGTCAGGAAGTGGTAAAGAGCTCTTTCCGGCATTCATGCGGTCATTGCGGCGTCCTAGGGTCGAAGGAAAGTGTCCCGATCGACCGAGTCGTTGAGGTTATCCAGATGCATCCTGTGTTCAGCGCGAGAATGAACGTCGTCGTCATTGGAATGGGGGGAACTATTTCTGGAGTCTCCGAAGGGCGGACCGGATTCGAGACATATGAGCCGGGCCGGCTGCCTGTCGCCGAATTAGTGAACGCATTACGGCCGGAGATCGATGAGATCGCGGACGTCGGCAGCGAGGAATTCGGAGCCAAGAGTTCCGGGGAGTACACGCTCCTCGACTACTACGACCTCTCCCGGCGCGTGGACGAGTACCTGCGGCGGGCGGACGCAGTGGTGATCTGCAGCGGAACCGCCGCCCTCGCCGAGCTCGCGTACTTCCTCGACCTGACCGTCCGCAGCACCAAGCCCGTGGTGCTCACCGGCGCCATGCGCCCATGGACGGTGCTGGGGAGCGACGGCCCGCCCAATCTCTACAACGCCGTCCGGCTCGCCGCGAGCGGGCGGACCCGCCGACTGGGGACCACGGTCCTGCTGAACGACCAGATACTGCCGGCGCGCGACGCCACCAAGACCGACGCCCTTCGGCTGCACACGTTCAGCACCAGCGAATACGGCGCACTGGGCACCGTGGACGAGAAGGAGATCCGGCTCCAGCGTGCTCCGGCACGTCCCGAGGCGGGAGCGCGGACGCCATTCAGCCTGGCGACCATCCCACGGGACGGCTTGCCCCGGATAGAGATCGCGGGGTCGTACGTGGACGCGGGCGGCGAGGCCATCACCGCGAGCGTGGGTGCGGGCGCCAGCGGCATCGTGTTCGCGGGAGTGCCCTCGCCACGTCAGCTCGCGGCCGCCCGGGCGGCCGGGCGCGACGTCACGTTCGTGGCGGCCAACGGCTACGGCGCGGGCGCCATGCGTGTCCAGTCGAAACAGGTGGATGTCATCAGCGCCGGCGACCTCGCGCCGAACAAGGCGCGAATCTTGCTGATGCTGGCACGGGCTGTGACATCGGATCAGGTCCGTATCCGCGACTGGTTCGCCACGATCGGAAATGCTCAGTTCTGAACGGGCTCACCAGGCTCCGGCGTGCTCGTGAACCGCCACGGGAAGACGCAGATCAAGACCGCGTGCCCCCGGGTCGAGAGCTTCACCGGGGAGGTCGACCGGAAGCAGATCCGGCCCGTGATCCAGACGGGAGCGGTCGCCATGGATGGCATCTTCAAGGCCAACCCACAGCGCTGGTCACGCAGTTAGTCACGCACCACGAGTCAGGGCCGGTTTCCTTTGCAGGAAACCGGCCCTGATCTGCTACTTCTCAGTCGGGGTGGCGGGATTTGAACCCACGACCTCTTCGTCCCGAACGAAGCGCGCTGCCAAGCTGCGCTACACCCCGAAGCAACGAGCTCTACTTTAGCGGACTGATCCCCATAGGTGAAATCCGGTTGTTGTGGAGCCGGGGAGCGGGCCTGACCTGGTCGATCCCGATGGTGATCAGGGGGAGGGCACAGCCGGCCAGGCCGAGGGTGAGGGCAGAGGTGCCGCTGGGGGAGGGGGCGCCGGTGAGGGTGGGGAGGGCAAGGGTGAAGGCGAGGTAGAGCAGGGGGTAGGCCGGCCACTGCCAGGCGTAGGAGAGGCGGAAACCACGGGGGGTGGTGAGCAGGAGCCAGTCGGCGAGGGCGGCGAGCGGGGTGAGGGAGTAGAGGAGCTGAGCGGAGAGGGCATGGGCGACGCCGGGGGTGGTGGCGCCCGGCAAGGTGAAGGCGGTGGTGTCGGCGGCCGGGACGGCGTAGTGGAGGAGGGCGGGGAGGGAGAGGAAGGGGACGAGCGCTCCGGCGATGCGGGGGCTCACGGGGCGGCGGCCGGTCCAGGCGCGGTGAGCGGAGCAGGCGGAGACCAGCGCCGCGGCGATGTTGGCCTGCACGGTGAAGCGGGTGAGGAGCTGGGCCGGGCCGGCGGTGCCGAGGGCCGCCAGGACGAGTCCCGCCAGGGCCGCCGCGGTGATCAGGAGGCGGAAGGCGGCTGCCAGGGGGTGGCGGCCGGGAGGGGCGACGGCTGCTGCCGGGGTGCGGGCGGCGGCGCCGGCCGGGCCGGTGGCGTGGCGCGTGGACTGCGAGGTCCGGGTGGGGTCGGACATCCCCCCACGGTAGAGGGATGATCAACGGGTTCGGGAGACCTCGTCGGGCAAAACGCCCATCCTGTTACGACGGACCCCCGGCAAGAGGGACGCCCGGCGGGATGGCCGTTGGGCGAGACGGCCGCCCGGCGAGATGGCCGTCGGGCATGACGGCCGCCCGGTAAGAGACGGCCGCCCGTCCGGCAGGCCCCCGGTCCTGGTCCGGAGACCTGGGTCCGAGACCTGGGTCCGGACCGGGCCCCGGACCGTCTCAGCCCCGCGCCGTCAGGGTCAGCAGGGTCGCCTCCGGGGGGCAGGCGAAGCGGACCGGGGTGTAGCGGTTGGTGCCGCAGCCGGCGGAGACGTGGAGGTAGGAGGTGTGGCCGGCGGCGGTGTGGCTGGACAGGCCCTTCACACGGTCGGTGTCGATGTCGCAGTTGGTGACCAGGGCCCCGTAGAAGGGGATGCAGAGCTGGCCGCCGTGGGTGTGGCCGGCCAGGATCAGCGGATAGCCGTCGGCGGTGAAGGCGTCCAGGGAGCGCAGGTAGGGGGCGTGTACGACGGCCAGCGAGAGATCGGCGCCGGATTCCGGGCCGCCGGCGACCTCGGCGTAGCGGTCACGCTTGATGTGCGGGTCGTCCAGGCCGGTCAGGGCGATCTCGATGCCCTCCAGCTTGAGGCGGCCGCGGGAATTGGACAGGCCGACCCAGCCGGCCGCGTCGAAGGCGTCACGCAGCTCTTCCCACGGGTTGTGGACGGCGCCCACGGCGGGTGCATTGCCGTTGAGGCCGTGCCGGCCCTGGGCCCGCTCGATGAGGTAGCGGGCAGGATTGCGCAGCTTGGGGCCGTAGTAGTCGTTGGAGCCGAAGACGTAGGCGCCGGGGAATTCCATCAGCGGGCCGAGCGCGTCCAGCGCCTCGGGGACGCCCTCCGGGTCGGAGAGGTTGTCGCCCGTGTTGACGACGAAGTCGGGGCGCAGCCCGGCGAGCGACTGCAGCCAGCGCTGTTTCTTGCGCTGGCCGCTGACCATGTGGATGTCGGAGACCTGCAGGACGCGCAACGGCCGCATGCCGCGGGGCAGTACGGGCACGGTGACGCGCCGGAGGCGGAAGGAGCGGACTTCGAAGCCTGCGGCGTAGGCCAGGCCGGCCGCGCCGACTGCGGTCAGGGTCAGGGGTACTCCGTATCGCGCGCGCATGGTCACCATCGTCGCAGAGTGCGGGGGGTAAGTGCAGCGGGAGGGAGCCGCCCCGCCGGGTGGTGGGCGCGGTGGGCCGGGAGGAAAAGGCGCGGTGGTTGTCGGCGGGTGGGGGCATACTCAACGGCATGACCACGCTCAAGTCCAAGCTGCAGGACGACCTCACCACCGCGATCAAGGCGCGCGATGAACTGCGTTCCTCCACCCTCCGTCTCACGCTGACCGCGATCCAGAAGGAGGAGGTTGCGGGCACCGAGGCGCGCGAGCTGTCCGACGACGAGGTCGAGAAGATCATCGCGCGGGAGGCGAAGAAGCGCCGGGAAGCCGCGGAGGCCTTCGAGAAGGGCGGCCGGGGGGAGTCGGCCGAGCGGGAGCGCGCCGAGGGCGAGGTGCTCGCCGACTATCTGCCCAAGCAGCTGACCGACGAGGAGCTGGAGCAGCTGGTCGCGGCGGCCGTGGCGGAGGCCAAGGGCGCCGGTGCCGAGGGGCCGCGGGCGATGGGGGCCGTCATGAAGATCGTCAACCCGCAGGTGGCGGGCCGCGCCGAGGGCGGCCGGGTCGCCGCGGTGGTGAAGAAGCTGCTCGCCGGCTGAGCGGCCGGACGGAGCTTTTCCGGGAAAGAGGAGGGGCGCCCCCCATGGTGTGGGGCGCCCCTTCCTCTTTTGTTCTACGGGTCGGCGTCCTTCGCCGTAGGGGCCGAGACCCTTCCGTCGTACGGGCCGGCATCCACCGCGTCGTACGGGGCGGGCATCCTTCTTGGCCGTTCGCGGCAAGCGGCTGTTCACCAGCGGCCGTTCACCAGCCGCCGTTGCCGCCGCCCAGGATGTCGGGGAAGCCGGGGATGTGCCAGCCGCCGCCCGGCTTGTTGTCGCCGCCGCGGCCGCCCCGGCCGGGCTTGTGCTTGCCGCGGCCCTTGTCGCCCTCGTCGCCCTGGTTCTTGTCCCTGGCGGGATCGTCGATCGCGACGGTGGGCAGGGTGGGTGCGGGCCGGTCGGCCAGCGCGCCGGACATGGCGTCCCGCCAGATGGGGCCGGGGGTGTCGGCGCCGTAGACCTTGTCGTGGGGCACGCCGCCGATGGTGATGTCGTACATCTTGCGCTTGTGCTGCGGGTCGCCGACCCAGACCGCGCCGGCCGCGTTGGGGGTGTAGCCGACGAACCAGGCGGCGTAGCGGCTGTCGGTGGTGCCGGTCTTGCCGGCGCTGTCGCGGCCCTTGAGCCCGGCCTCCTTGCCGGTGCCGTCCTCGACGACGCCCTTGAGCAGCGTGTTGATGGTGTCCGCGGTCTTCTTGGACATGGCGGTGCGGCAGCTGGTCTGCGGGACCTTCATCGCGCGGCCGCGCGCGTCGGTGATCGATTCGATGGCCACCGGTGAGCAGTACCGGCCGCCGCCGGCGAAAGCGGCGTACCCGGCCGCCATCGTGAGCGGTGACATCTCCTGGGTGCCGAGTGTCATCGACGGAACCTGCTGCAGCGGCTTGCCGTCCGCCCGCTCGATGCCCATTTTCTGTGCCATCTTGACCGCGGGGCAGACACCGATATCGCTGATCAGCTGCACGAAGTAGGTGTTGACCGACTTCGCGGTCGCCTCCTTCATGGCGTACGGGCCGACCTCTTCCTTGTTCTCGTTCTCGACGGTCTCGGAGCCGTTGCCCTGCCATTCGCCGTCGCAGGTCTGGACGGGGCTGGGATAGGGCATCCGGTACGGCGCCGGGTACTCCTGCTCCGGATTCGTCCCCTGCTCCAGCGCGGCCGCCGCGACCACCGGCTTGAAGGTCGACCCGGGCAGGTAACCGGCGCCGCCGCCCATGTCGTGGTTCACCGAGAGGTTGATCACGGTCTCGTTCTCGCCGAATCCGTACGGGCGCGACTGGCCCATGCCGAGGATCTTGCCGGTGCCCGGTTCGACGATGGTGGCGGCCGAGGCGACCGGGTCGTCCTCGTAGACGTGATCCTTGATCGACGCCTGCACCGACTTCTGGGTCTGCGGATCGAGGGTGGTGCGGATGGTCATCCCGCCCTCGTTCCAGCGCTGCAGACGGACCTTCCGGCTCTTGCCGAACGACTTGTCGCGGAGGAAGACCGTGCGGATGTAGTCGCAGAAGAAGCCGGCGCCGTGGGTGGCGGTGATGCAGCCGTTCTTGGGGCGGCTGACCGCCAGCTTGATCGGCTTCTTGGCTGCCGCGTCGGCCTCCGCCTGGGTGACGTCCTTCATATCGGCCATCCGCTGCAGCACGGTGTTGCGCCGCCGGGTGGCCTCCTGCGGGTCATTGACCGGGTCGTAACGGCTGGGGGACTGGACGATGCCGGCCAGCAGCGCCGACTCCCCGAGGTTCAGGTCCTTGGCTTGCTTGCTGAAGTAGCGCTGGGCGGCCGCCTCGATGCCATAGGCCTGCTGCCCGAAGAACGTGATGTTGAGGTAGTTCTGCAGGATCTTCCGCTTGCCGAGCTCTTTCTCGACCTGGATCGCGTACTTGAGCTCCTTGACCTTGCGGCCGAGGGTCTGCTGGGTGGCCTGCGCGACCTTGTCCGGGTTGTCGCCCGCCTCCTCGACGAAGACGTTCTTCACATACTGCTGGGTCAGTGTCGAGGCGCCCTGGGAGACGCCGCCGGACTGGGCGTTCTTGTTGAGCGCCCGCAGGATGCCCTTCAGATCGATGGCACCGTGCTGGTAGAAACGCGCGTCCTCGATCGCGACGATCGCCTTCTGGATATACGGCGACATGTCCTTGAGGTCGACGACCGTACGGTCACGGGAGTAGACCTTGGCGATCTCGCCGCCCTTGGCGTCCAGAATCCTGGTCCGCTGGCTGAGCGGCGGCGTCTTGAGGTTCGCCGGGATGTCGTCGAAGCCCTCGACCGACCCCTTGGCGGTCAGGCCCAGCGCCCCGGCCGCCGGGAGCGCGAGGCCGGCGAGCACCGCTCCGGCCAGGACGCTGACACCGAGGAACTTGGCGGCCTGCTGAGTCTTGGGCAGACCCCCGCCATCGCGCTTCTTAGGCATGAGGGCACCCTACGTTCTCAATCGCCGGACAGGGGCGCACCTGTTCGTTTAGCCTGTTCTCAGCTACCACAGCTGAACGGTTACGCATCGGTTCGTCAACCCCCTCCTCCCGCGGGCCGCGCCCCCACGTGCCTGTGTGTGTCGAGAGAAACCCCGTGTCAGGACGGTGAACTGTCCTGTCTTGTGCGCAACGTGACGTATGCCGTTCGGTCACTCCGTTGGGTGATCTGCCGCGTACGCATAGTCCGTTCGGGCCATTCAAGATTGGGCCCGAAGGGGGTGTTGCGCCCTGCCTGCCTTCCGTAACGTCCTCAACTGGCAACGGTGAATATGCCGATTGCCGCCGTGGGGGAGCCTCGATTCGGGAGAGGACGGCGCCAGCATGAGCTGGGTAACCGACTGGAGTGCACAGGCAGCCTGCCGCACTACCGATCCGGATGAACTGTTCGTACAAGGGGCAGCGCAGAACCGCGCCAAGGCAGTGTGCACCGGGTGTCCGGTACGCACGGAATGCCTGGCCGATGCCCTGGACAACCGGGTGGAGTTCGGCGTGTGGGGCGGGATGACCGAGCGCGAGCGGAGGGCGCTGCTGCGTCGCCGCCCGACCGTGACGTCATGGCGTCGGCTGTTGGAGACGGCGCGCACGGAGTACGAGCGCAGCACGGGCATCCTGCCGCTGGACTGCGAGGACGAGATCTTCGACGAGTTCGCCGCGGTCGGGTAGGCGGGCAACTGCGGGCTGTGGCCCGTAGCTCGCAGACTGCGGCCGGGAGATTTGGCCGAGAAGTTTGGGCTGGTGGCGCGTTCTGATTGCTGTGTGGTGACGTGCCATCAGTGTCGTGAGGGCGCCCGGGAGTTGGGCGTTCGGGAGTCGGGCGTTCAGGAGTTTGACGCCCGGGGCGTGCACAGACTGTGCGGTGTGACACTTGGCTGTGTGTGACATGTGCCTGTGTGTGGACGTGCCTGGTGGCGTGCCTACCTGTGCCTGTGTGCGTGCCGGTGAGAGGCGCTTCGCGCGGTGGTGACGGGCGCTTTGTGCTGGGTGGCTGAGTCGGCCGTGCGTACGGCTCAGCCGTCGGTGTCCGTGGGGTTCAGTGCCAGGCGGTCGCCGATGGCACGCAGGCCTGCGAGGTCATGGACATCGCCGGGCAGCGCGGCAACCTCTGTCACCGGAACCTCGGGATGCAGCGCGGTGAAGCGGTCCCGCGTGCGACGTTCGCGCGCGAGGACCTGCATACGTTCCGCGTGCAGCCGTAGCAGTCCGGCGGCCAGTTGCGCCGCTGAGACTGACGTGGGTGCCACATGATCCGCCGCGGCGGGGGAGAGGCCGCCGGCGGTACGTGATCCAGCCTTCCCGCCGTCGAGATCCACAATGCCGGTGGCTTCAAGATTATTTTCTACGTGGCCGGGAGCAGGGTCGGTGTCCATGGCGGAGCCGCGGTCGGGGCCGGCCGCTGCGGTCGGGGCCGCCTCGGCGTCCGTGGCGGTGTCCGAAGCCGTTTCCGCGGCCGTGTCCGAAGTCGTGTCCGCGTGGGTGTCCTCCGCCATGCGGTCGGTCAGGGCCTCCGCGGCGGCCAGGGCGCGCTCGGCGCTCAGTTGGGCGGCCCCGCTGCCGTGCACCCGGTTCAGCACGAGACCGGCCAGCGGCATCTGCTCGGCGGCCAACCGCTCGACGAAGTACGCCGCCTCGCGCAGCGCGTCCCGCTCCGGCGCGGCCACCACGAGGAACGCCGTGCCGGGCGCCTGCAGCAGGCGGTAGGTGGCGTCAGCGCGGGTGCGGAAACCGCCGAACATGGTGTCCATGGCGGCCACGAAGGTCTGCACATCGCGCAGCAGCTGACCGCCCATGAGCTTGCTGAGGGTGCCGGTCATCATCGACATGCCGACGTTGAGGAACTTCATGCCGGCCCGGCCGCCGACCTTCGCCGGCGCCATCAGCACCCGGATGAACTTGCCGTCCAGGAAGGAGCCGAGGCGCTTGGGCGCGTCCAGGAAGTCCAGTGCGGAGCGGCTCGGCGGGGTGTCGACGATGATCAGGTCCCACTCGTCGTTCGCGCGGAGCTGGCCGAGCTTCTCCATGGCCATGTACTCCTGTGTGCCCGCGAAACCGGCCGACAGGGATTGGTAGAAGGGGTTCTCCAGGATGGCGTGGGCCCGGTCGGCATCCGCATGGCCCTCGACGATCTCGTCGAAGGTGCGCTTCATGTCCAGCATCATCGCGTGCAGTTCGCCGCCCGCGCTCTCGTCGACGTCCTTGACCTGGCGGGGGACGTTGTCGAGCTCGGAGATGCCCATGGACTGGGCCAGTCGTCTGGCCGGGTCGATGGTCAGCACGACGACCTTGCGGCCGCGCTCGGCGGCGCGTACGCCCAGGGCCGCGGCGGTCGTGGTCTTGCCGACGCCGCCCGAGCCGCAGCACACCACGATGCGGGTGTGCGGGTCGTCGATCAGCGCATCGACCTCGAGCCGCGGGGCCGAGGCGTCCAGCGTCGTGGTGTCCGAGGTCATATGGGCCCCTGTTTCCGCAGGTCTCTCGCCAGGTGGTAGAGCCCGGCGAGGTCCACTCCCTCGGGGAGCAGCTCCAACTCGTAGGTGGGCAGGCCGATTGCGGTCAGTTCGGCGTGTTCGGCGCGCTCCAGCTCGACCCGCTCGGCGTGTTCGCGCGCCTGCTCCAACAGGGGGTCGATCAACCGGTCCGCCAGGCCGCCGCGGCGGGCGCCGCCCAGACCGACCTCGGAGAGCGCCTTGGCGACGCCCGTACGCGCCCCGCGGGCGGCGCTGTCGAGGGCGCCGTTGTCCAGCAGTGCCGGGCGGGTCATGTTGATGACGACGCCGCCCACGGGGATGCCGGCGGCGCGCAGCTCGGCGACGCCGTCCGCGGTCTCCTGGACCGGCATCTCCTCCAGGAGCGTCACCAGATGCACCGCGGTCTCGGGCGATTTGAGCACCCGCATCACGGCCTGCGCCTGATTGTGGATCGGGCCGATCTTCGCAAGGCCGGCGACCTCGTCGTTGACGTTCAGGAAGCGGGTGATCCGGCCGGTCGGCGGGGCGTCCATCACGACCGCGTCGTAGACGAACTTTCCGCTCTTGTCCTTGCGGCGCACCGCTTCGCACGCCTTGCCGGTCAGCAGGACGTCCCGCAGGCCCGGCGCGATGGTCGTGGCGAAGTCGATCGCGCCGAGCTTCTTCAGGGCCCGGCCCGCGCTGCCGAGCTTGTAGAACATCTGGAGGTAGTCCAGAAGGGCGCGTTCGGCGTCGATGGCCAGGGCGTGGACCTCCCCGCCCGACCGTCTTCCGCCGCCGCCCCGGGCGGACTCTCCCGCGGACTCCGTCCGGGGGGAGCCCCACGGCGACGCACCTTCCGATGCCGGACCCACCGCGATCTTGCGCTCCTCGTAAGGGAGCGCTTCTGTTTCGAACAATTGGGCAATGCCCTGCCGGCCCTCGACCTCGACCAGGAGGGTGCGTCGTCCCTCGGTGGCCAGGGCGAGGGCGAGGGCAGCGGCGACCGTGGTCTTGCCGGTACCGCCCTTGCCACTGACGACATGGAGCCTGCTCACGCCAAGGAGCCTAACCAGTCCGCGTCCCGGCTACGCACGGGATACGCCTGGGAAGTCCCGGAGAATCTGCCCGCCGCTTCTCCGGGGCGGGTCGGGGATGCTCCGTAGGGGTCGGCGACCACGCCGCCGGAACGCCGCACGGGAGGGGTGTGGGCGGCCCGCGGTGGACGGGGTCCACCGCTGTCGTGGACAGGCATTACGCTCGGCCCATGACCAAGTGGGAATACGCAACCGTGCCGCTGCTGGTGCACGCGACGAAGCAGATTCTGGACACCTGGGGCGAGGACGGCTGGGAGCTCGTCCAGGTCGTGCCCGGCCCGAACAACCCTGAGCAGTTGGTGGCCTACCTGAAGCGGGAGAAGGCGTGAGCGCGGCGGAGGACAAGATCGCGGCGCTCGGGCTCAAGCTGCCGCAGGTCGTGCCGCCGCTGGCCACCTACCAGCCCGCGGTGCGCTCCGGCGCCTATGTGTACACCTCCGGCCAGCTGCCGATGGTGGACGGCGCACTGCCGGTCACCGGCAAGGTCGGTGCCGAGGTCAGCGCGGAGCAGGCCAAGGAACTCGCCGCGACCTGTGCACTCAACGCGCTGGCCGCCGTGCAGTCCGTCATCGGCGACCTGGACAAGATCCAGCGGGTCGTGAAGGTCGTCGGGTTCGTGGCCTCCGCGCCGGACTTCACCGGCCAGCCGGGTGTCCTCAACGGCGCCAGCGAGCTGCTGGGCGAGATCCTCGGCGACAAGGGCGTGCACGCCCGGTCCGCGGTGGGTGTGGCGGTGCTGCCGCTGGACGCCCCGGTCGAGGTCGAGATCCAGGTCGAGATCGCCGAGTAGACACCCCGTAAGGGCGCCGGGCAGACACCCGTAAGGGCTCCGACGCCCGGAGCGTGCGCCATGTGCCGGAGGGCCCCTCGCCAGCAGGGGCCCTCCGGCGCGAAAGACGCCCTCGAACATCCGCGCGCGAGCGCATAGCATCCGGCCATGTCGTCCACGACCAACGGCCAGTGGTACCCACCGGAGTGGCCGGACCGCATCCGGGCACTCGCGAACGGTGAGCTGACCCCTGCCGAGCCCCGGCGGGCCGCCACCGTCCTGCTGCTGCGGGACTCCGCCTCCGGCGGGCCCACCGTCCACATGCTGCGCAGACGCGCCTCCATGGCCTTCGCCGGAGGCGCGTACGCCTATCCGGGCGGCTCCGTCGATCCACGCGACGAGCGCCCGGTGGCCTGGGCCGGCCCGTCGCGCGCCCAGTGGGCGGTCCGTATGGGCGTCGACCCGGCGACCGCGCAGGCCATCGTCTGCGCGGCGGTCCGCGAGACGTTCGAGGAGGCGGGCGTGCTGCTCGCGGGCGCCTCGGCCGACACGGTCGTCGCGGACACCACCGGCGAGGACTGGGAGGCCGACCGCGCCGCCCTCGTCGCCCACGAGCTGTCCTTCGCCGACTTCCTGGGCCGCCACGGCCTGGTCCTGCGCTCCGATCTGCTCGGTGCCTGGGCCCGCTGGATCACCCCCGAGTTCGAGCCGCGGCGCTACGACACCTGGTTCTTCGTCGCGGCGCTCCCCGAGGGCCAGCGCACCTGGAACGCTTCCACGGAGGCGGACCGTACGGTATGGATCCGGCCAGAGGAGGCGGCGGCCGGCTACGACCGTGGTGAGCTGCTGATGATGCCGCCGACCATCGCGACCCTGCGCTCGCTCCAGCCGTACGCCACCTCCGCGGAGGTGCTGGCCGCGGCGGAGGCCCAGAACCTGACGCCGGTGCTGGCGCGGGCGCGCCTCGTGGGCGGCGAGATCGAGTTGAGCTGGCCGGGGCACGACGAGTTCACCAAGCACATCACCCGTGCCGAGGCCGATGCCGGCGCCGGCGCTCATACCGACAGCGGTGCCCCCGGGGACGATGACGGCCCCTCGGACCGCCCCAGCCCCTCCGACCGCCCCAGCCCCTCGGGAGGGACCCCCGCATGACCGAAGCAGCCGCCCTCCCCGGTCAGCCCCGTGGCGGAGTGATCGCCGGGCCGGCGACCGCGCGGGCCCGGTGCGTACTGGCCCCGAACCCGTCGCCGATGACGCTGGACGGCACCAACACCTGGATCGTCGCCGAGCCGGACTCCGATCTCGCCGTGGTCATCGATCCCGGGCCGCTCGACGAGAGCCACCTGCAGGCCGTCATCGACACCGCCGAGCGGGCCGGCAAGCGCATCGCGCTGACCCTGCTGACCCACGGTCACCCCGACCACTCCGATGGCGCCGCCCGCTTCGCCGAACTGACCCGTTCGGCCGTACGGGCGCTGGATCCGGCGCTGCGCCTGGGCGACGAGGGGCTCGACGCGGGCGATGTCATCACCACCGGAGGCCTGGAACTGCGCGTGGTGCCCACACCGGGCCACACCGCGGACTCGCTCTCCTTCCACCTCCCGGCCGACCGCGCGGTACTCACCGGCGACACGATCCTGGGGCGCGGCACCACCGTGGTGGCACACCCCGACGGGCGGCTGGGCGACTACCTGGACTCGCTGCGCCGGCTGCGCTCCCTGGCGGTCGACGACGGGGTGGCGACGGTCCTCCCGGGCCACGGGCCGGTGCTGAACGACGCCCAGGGGGCGGTGGAGTTCTATCTGGCGCACCGCGCGCACCGGCTCGCCCAGGTGGAGACCGCGGTCGAGGCCGGCCACCGCTCACCCGCCGAGGTCGTCGCGAACGTCTATGCCGATGTCGACCGCTCGCTGTGGCCGGCCGCCGAGCTGTCCGTGCGGGCACAGCTGGACTACCTGGGCGAACACGGGCTGATCGAGAGCTGATCGCGCCGACCGAGCTGACCGAGAGTTGTTGACCGAGCTGACCGGGAGCTGACCGAGCTGACCGAGCTGAGCGAGAGTTGACGAGCCGATGGCGCCCAGCGGGGACGGGGACCGGCGGCGGGGGCCCACCGGGCGGGGCCATTGGCCCGGGGCCGGGGCGGGGCCGGGGCGAGGACCGGCCCCGGGGCGGGTTGCGAGGCGCCGTCAGCCCGTCCGGGGCGGGGGCGCCTTCGCCCCGTGGACGGACAGGTATTCGGCGGCCAGCCAGGGGGCGAGGCCGGTGAGCAACTGGTCCAGCAGCTCCGGGTACGCGGCGGGTGCCCGGGCGGCGCGCGCCGCGGCGTGCATCTGCTCGGCGTGCGCCGGGTAGTAGCGGCCGAACACCTCGGCGGACTCGGTGAGATCGCTCGTCCAGCCGCCCCAGCGGGGCATGACCAGGGTGAATCCGGTCCGCACCAGCCGGCGCGCCACACCCCGGGTCAGCCGGGTGCGCTCGGCTTCCGTAGTGGCCGCCGCGGCCTTCTCGCGCAGACCGGGCAGGCTGCGGAAGAGGTCGCCGTTGGTTTCGCGGGCGAGGAGCGAGGTGGGGCGGTAACGGGGCAGTTCGGCGGCGAGATCCGGACCGCTGACCGGGGTGCACAGACAGGCCACGAACCACGCGAGGTCGTACCGCTCCCGCTCGCTGCGCAGGCGGTGCACTCCGAACAGCAGGATTCCCACGCCGTTGATCTGCGCAAACGCGGCATCCAGGGCATGCTCGACGGCGCGGACGGCAGCGCGGTCGGCATCGGTGGGCTCGTCCTGCAGGGCGATCAGCGCGTCGAGATCGGAGACCCCGGGGACGGCGGTGCCGCGCGGGATGCTGCCGAAGAGATAGCTGCTGTGCAGGCGGCCGGGGCCGAAGTGCGCGCCGATCCGGGCCCCGAGCTCCGCCACGACGGGCGCGAACGGCGCGGATACGCGGTCCAGGGAGCCTTCCCGCAGGAAGTAGCCGTCCCGGTCCAGCCCCGTGCCGTTGGTCATGGCGCCACTATGGCCAGGTGGGCGGTGGTGCGGCGACCTGTTTACGGGGAGCGCACCACGGGACACGGGACGACGGCCGGGGGCCGGTGGGCCAGGAGGAGGCGGCCGGTGGTCCCGCGGCCGCGTTACGGGCGGAGCCGGTGATTCCGCGGGCCCCTGGCGAAGGAAGCGGCGGGCGCCTCACGACGGAAGCGGCGGCCCCTGACGAAAGAAGCGGCGGCACCGTGACCCCATGACGAAGGGCCCCGCCGGAGCGGGGCCCTTCCAAGGCTGGGTGCGAGCCGGGTCAGCGCGAGCGCTTGGCCAGCCGCTCGACATCCAGCAGGATCACGGCGCGCGCCTCCAGACGCAGCCAGCCGCGGCCCGCGAAGTCCGCGAGTGCCTTGTTGACCGTCTCGCGGGAGGCGCCGACCAGCTGGGCCAGCTCCTCCTGTGTGAGGTCGTGGACGACATGGATGCCTTCCTCGGACTGCACGCCGAAGCGGCGCGACAGGTCGAGCAGGGCGCGGGCCACCCGGCCCGGTACGTCCGAGAAGACCAGATCGGACATCTGGTCGTTGGTCTTGCGCAGTCGGCGGGCAACTGCACGCAGCAGGGCCGTGGCCACCTCGGGGCGGGCGTTCAGCCAGGGCTGAAGGTCGCCGTGGCCCAGGCCGAGGAGCTTGACCTCGGTGAGGGCCGAGGCCGTGGCCGTACGCGGGCCCGGGTCGAAGAGCGAAAGTTCACCGATCAGCTCTCCGGGGCCGAGAACGGCCAGCATGTTCTCCCGGCCGTCCGGGGAAGTGCGGTGCAGCTTCACCTTGCCCTCGGTGACCACGTACAGGCGGTCGCCGGGGTCCCCTTCGTGGAACAGGGCGTCGCCGCGGGCGAGCGTGACCTCTCCCATTGAGGCGCGCAGCTCGGCCGCCTGCTCGTCATCGAGCGCCGCGAAGAGCGGTGCGCGCCGCAGAACGTCGTCCACGAGATCTCTCCTTGTCGACATGCTCCGGGGGACTGTGGTCCCCATCATGCCGGAATGCAAAACAGTGCGATCAATCACAAGTTTGCCGGACCGGTGCCCCGAGCCATAAGGCAGGGGGCCGATTGGGGTCAGGAATCATAGCGATCAAGCCGGATGTCAGTGGCTGGCCTTAGTCTGGCCGAGTGTCCAATACGCCGGTGAGAGCAGAGGAGTGGGGGGCCGGAAGAGTGAGTGCAGGGCGTGATTCCGCTGTGGGCGAACAGCCGTCCGGCCGCACCTCGAATTCCGATAAAAGTAACAAATCGCCCTCCGGGGTGACGTCCGGCAGGACGCCGGGCGCCCGCAAGTCTGGCGCGTCGCGACCGGCGGCGCAGGACACCACCTCGCAGACCTCCGTGAAGAAGACCTCGGTAGGCAGGACCTCGGCAGGGAAGAAGGCCGCCGTGAACGAAACTCCAGAGCAGCCGGCGGCGGCCACGAAGGCCGCGGCGAAGAAGGCTGTCACGAAGAAGGTCACCGCGCAGAAGGCCGTCGCCAAGAAGGCCGCCACGAAGAAGACGGTGGCCAAGAAGGCGGCAGCCAAGGAGGCGGCCCCGGCAAAGAAGACGGCGGCCACGACGGCCAAGAAGACGGCGGCGAGGACGACGGCGGCCAAGCAGACCGCCACAAAGCAGACGGCGGCCAAGCAGACCGCCGCAAGGCAGACGGCCGCCAAGAAGACCGCCCCCAAGAAGACGGCGGCCAAGCAGGCCGCCCCGAAGGCCCCCGCCAAGAAGGCCCCCGCGCGCAAGCCCGAGTCGCGTGTCGCCATGGTGCGGCGGGCCCGCCGGATCAACCGTGAGCTGGCCGAGCTGTATCCGTACGCCCACCCCGAGCTGGACTTCACCAACCCCTTCGAGCTGCTGGTCGCCACGGTCCTGTCCGCGCAGACCACCGACCTGAGGGTCAACCAGACCACCCCGCGCCTCTTCGCGGTCTGCCCGACGCCCGAGGACATGGCCGCAATGGACCCGGAGCGGCTGGAGGAGCTGATCCGGCCGACCGGCTTCTTCCGGGCCAAGACGAAGTCGCTGCTCGGTCTGTCGGCCGCGCTGCGCGACCGCTTCGGCGGTGAGGTGCCGGGCCGCCTGGAGGACCTCGTCACCCTCCCCGGGGTCGGCCGCAAGACCGCCAACGTGGTGCTGGGCAACGCCTTCGGCGTCCCGGGCATCACCGTCGACACCCACTTCGGCCGACTCGCCCGCCGTTTCGGCTGGACCACCGCGGAGGACGCCGAGAAGGTCGAGGCGGATGTTGCCGAGATCTTCCCCAAGAGCGAGTGGACAATGCTCTCGCACCGGGTGGTCTTCCACGGCCGCCGCGTCTGCCACTCCCGTAAGCCCGCCTGCGGCGCCTGCCCGATCGCCCCCCTGTGCCCCGCCTACGGCGAGGGCGAGACGGACCCGGAGAAGGCGAAGAAGCTGCTGAAGTACGAGCTGGGCGGTCAGCCGGGGCAGCGGTTGAAGCCGCCGGCCGGCTATCCGGGACAGCCCGCGCCCCCGATGGCGCCTCCCGTGGCCGCCTCATGACGGCGCCCGCCAGAGGTGACCGACGATCGATGCCAGGCCTGAGGGGGCGCGTATGAGGAGCGCACGGGAGCAGCGGTACGGCGAGGAGGCGGACGTCCGCGAGGTGGCGTCCGAGGTGGCGTCCGGCGCGGCGTCCGAGGTGGCGTCCGGCGCGGCGTCCGGCCGGGACACCACGGTCACCTCCGACGGCCTGCCCGAGTGGCTGGCCCCGGTGGCCCGCGCGGCCGCCACCATCGAGCCACGCCAGCTCAGCCGCTTCCTGCCGCCGGAGAGCGGAGGCCGGCAGTCCGCGGTGCTCATCCTCTTCGGTCATGGCGCCCGCGGCCCCGAGCTGCTCCTGATGGAGCGCGCCGGGACCCTGCGCTCGCATGCCGGCCAGCCCTCCTTCCCCGGTGGCGCCCTCGATCCGGAGGACGGCGACCCCGACGGCCCCGGTCCCGTGCGGGCGGCGCTGCGCGAGGCCCAGGAGGAGACCGGCCTCGATCCGTCCGGTGTGCAGGTCTTCGGGGTGCTGCCGCGGCTCTACATCCCCGTCAGCGGCTTCGTGGTGACGCCGGTCCTGGGGTGGTGGCGCCGGCCGAGCCCGGTCGGCGCGGTCGACCAGGCGGAGACCGCCCGGGTCTTCACGGTTCCCGTGGCGGATCTCACGGACCCGGCCCATCGTGTGACAACCCGCCATCCCAGCGGCCACACCGGAGCTGCGTTCCTTGTCGAGAATGCCCTGGTCTGGGGATTTACGGCCGGAGTGATCGACCGGATCCTGCACTACGCCGGCTGGGAGATTCCGTGGGACCGTGACAAGGCGGTCCCACTGGACTGGCGCTCATGAGACGGTGTCCGGCGTGAACGTCCTGGACATCTTGCTCCTGGTCGCGGCCGTGTGGTTCGCGATCATCGGCTACCGGCAAGGCTTTGTCGTCGGCATCCTGTCCGTGATCGGCTTCCTCGGAGGCGGTCTGATCGCGGTCTATCTGCTGCCCGTGATCTGGAACGAGATCACCGGAGATGCGACACCCGGCAGCTTCGCGGCCATCGCGGCGGTTGCCATCGTGATCGTGTGCGCATCCGTGGGCCAGGCGCTCACCACCCATTGGGGCAACAAGCTGCGCCGCCACATCACCTGGTCACCGGCGAGAGCCCTGGACGCGACCGGCGGCGCGCTGGTCAACGTCCTGGCGATGCTGCTGGTCGCCTGGCTGATCGGCTCGGCGCTGGCCGGTACGTCCCTGCCGACGCTCGGCAAGGAGGTCCGTAACTCCAAGGTGCTGCTCGGTGTGTCCCGGGTGATGCCCCAGCAGGCCGGCACCTGGTTCGCGGACTTCTCCTCGGTCCTCGCGCAGAACGGCTTCCCGCAGGTCTTCACGCCGTTCTCCAACGAGCCGATCCACGACGTGCCGGCGCCCGACCCCCGGCTGGCCTCCAGCCCGGTGGCGGCGCAGGCCAGGCGCAGCATCGTCAAGGTCGTCGGCACCGCCCCCGGCTGCGGCAAGGTCCTCGAAGGCAGCGGCTTCGTCTTCGGCCGGCACCGTGTGATGACCAACGCCCATGTGGTCGGCGGCGTGCGCGAGCCGACCGTCCAGGTGGGCGGCGAGGGCCGTACCTACGACGCCAAGGTCGTGATCTACGACTGGCGGCGCGATATCGCGGTCCTGGAAGTGCCCTCCCTGGAGGCGCCGGCGCTGCAGTTCGCCGACGGGGACGCCGGCAGCGGCAACAGCGCCATCGTCGCCGGCTTCCCGGAGAACGGCGGCTATGACGTCCGCTCCGCCCGCATCCGCGGTCGCATCCAGGCCAACGGCCCGGACATCTACCACCGCGGCACGGTCGGCCGCGATGTCTACTCCCTCTTTGCCACGGTCCGGCAGGGCAACTCCGGCGGCCCGCTGCTCACCCCGCAGGGCAAGGTCTACGGCGTCGTCTTCGCGAAGTCGCTGGACGACTCGCACACCGGCTATGCGCTGACCGCCGACGAGGTCCGCCAGGACGTCCTCAACGGGCGGACGGCCCGGCAGCAGGCCGACAGCCAGGGCTGCGCCATCTAGAGCTGTGACCAAATAGGTTCGCCGGGTTGGTCGATGGAGCGGTTGGATGGGCAGTGAGGTCCGTTCCGATCGCTGGAGGTGTGGTGGCCGAGCCAGTGCGGGTGCGCAGACTGCGCTGGGGCGAACGCCCGCTCGCTGGCGCGGCCTGACAGCACTTCGTGCACACCGCCTCCGACCCGGCGAAGGATCCGAAGGTCACACTCGTGAGTATCCATACGACGCATCGCGCTCTGCTGAGCCGTCTGCTGCCCGACGACAAACTGGGCGACCTTGCAGTACGGCAGGGGCAATTCCACACAGTGGTCATTGGCTCAGACCGCGTCGTGTGCCTGCCTCGCACCCGGGCAGCGGCTGCCCGGTTGCCTGAGCGCGTGGCCGCACTACACGCACTCGCCGGCCTCGACCTCGGCTTCCGCACACCTGAGCCACTACGCCAGGGCGGCGCCCCCGGCACCGACGAGGCGCCGTTCCTGGTACTCAGCCGCATTCCCGGGGAACCGCTGGAGACCGACGCACTCAACGATTCCCAAGTGGCCGACACCGCGGCGGCGCTGTATGCCACGCTGCTGTCCGGTCTGGCCCGTGCCGGCACCGACGAGACGGTACGAGCAGTACTCCCTCAGGCAGCAGAAGGCCGGTGGCGGCGGTTCGCGGAGAACGTGCGCGTGGAGCTGTTCCAGCTCATGTCCGACAACGGGCGCCTCCGGGCCGAGCGGGAACTCGCAGCCCTCGACACCCTTCCCCACGTCACCCGAGCAGTGGTGCATGGCGACCTCGGTGCCGAAAATGTCCTGTGGGAGTGGAGGCACGGCCTGCCGCATCTCTCCGGAGTGCTCGATTGGGACGATGTCGCACTCAGCGACCCGGCCGAGGACCTCGCAGCCATCGGTGCCGGCAACGGCCGTGAGCTCCTGGACCGGGTGCTCGCCCTGGGCAGCTGGTCGAACCATCACGGACTCCTTACCCGGATCGCCGCGATCCACGGCACATTCGCCCTGCAGCAAGCCCTCTACGCAATCCGCGACGGCGACGAAGAAGAACTCGCAGACGGTCTGGCCGACTACCGCTGAGGCACACCAGCACACCAGCACACCAGCACATCCGCTGCATCGAGCACTTCATATCAAGAGCAACCCGGCGAACCCATTCGGTCACAGCACTGGACGCAGCTGGACGCATCTGGACGGTGTCCCGCAAGCCCCTCACGGGCGTGTCCGGCGGTCGGCCACGGCCGGACACCCGCCCATGGGGCGCGTCAGCACGGGGGGAAGTGCTTCCCCGCGCCCTGCCGACGGCGCGGCCGCGGATTCAGGTACGCCGTGGTTTCAGGTACGCCGTGGTTTCAGGTACGGGGATGGCGTAGTCGCGCGCTCATCCAGCGCGCTCTGCGGCGCAGGATGCGCGGGATGCCCATGGGGTGCGCCGGGTCGGGGGATTGACCGGACCCGAGGTCCGGGGCTCCCCTGTCCTGAGTACCCACTACAGCGGCACTGCTGCGGCGGTTGCGTGCCACGTCACGGTAGTCGTGCGTCCAGCCCATACCCTCGACTCTGCCCGTGGCCCAAGGTCCGTAACCGCCTCGGGGGCCGCCAATTGGCCTATGCGCCAGGCAAGTGGCTGTTCGTCAGACGAGCGTTCGAGGATCGGGCAGGCGAACCCCGCCGGGCGGTTCCAGCCGCCCGCTCAGCGGGGTGCGGACCCATGACGGAACCGTGCGCACGGCAGGTGGGTACGGCAGGTGGCACGGCCCCCTCAACGGTCGGGCCCGGGGCCCCTGTTGCCGCGGGCCCGCGGGACCGCGGGCCCGTCGGCGCGCGCGGCAGCTCAGCGATCCGGTTCCGGGTCCTTGAGCCAGTTGATCAGCTCCGTGGAGAACGCCACCGGGTCCTCCTCGTGCGGGAAGTGGCCCAGGCCGTCGAACAGCCGCCAGCGGTACGGCGCCTCGACGTACTCGCCGGAGCCGGCCGCGCTGCGGGTGCGCATCACGGGGTCGAGCGAGCCGTGCAGATGCAGCGTGGGGACCCGTACGGGCATCTTCATCCGGCGGTTGAACTGGATTCCGTCGGGGCGCGCCATCGACCGCACCATCCAGCGGTACGGCTCGATCGAGCAGTGCGCCGTCGAAGGGATGCTCATCGCCCGCTGGTAGACCGCGATCGCCTCGTCCTCCGGCTGCCGGGGCCCGGACCAGTCGCGGATCATCCGGCCCACCAGCGCCGCGCCGTCCGCCGTCAGCCGGCGCTCGGGCAGCCAGGGCCGCTGGAAGTTCCAGATGTGCGAACTCTGGGCACTCTGCCGGACGTCGGCGAGCATCGCCGAGCGCCAGCGCCGCGGGTGCGGCATCGAGGACACGGCCAGCCGGCGCACCAGTTTGGGCCGCATCACCGCGGCCGTCCAGGCGAGGTAGCCGCCCAGGTCGTGGCCGACGAGCGCGGCGTCCGGCTCGCCCAGGGACCGTATGACGCCCGTGACGTCCAGCGCGAGATTCGCCGGGTCGTAGCCGCGGGGGGTGCGGTCGCTGCCGCCGACGCCCCGCAGGTCCATCGCCACCGCGCGGAAGCCCGCGTCGGCCAGCGCCGGGAGCTGCTGCCGCCAGGTCCACCAGAACTGCGGAAAGCCGTGCAGCAGCAGCACCAGCGGGCCGTCGCCCATCTCCGCGATGTGGAAGCGGGCGCCGTTGGCCGCGACGTCGCGGTGCGACACCTCTTTCCCGCCGGGGATGCCGAGCCGTACGACCGAGGCGGTGCTGTCAGGGGCTGTCATACCGATGAGCGTGTCACAGACTCCAGCACCGGGTGTTCCACCGGGGCCAGGCGCGGGTGCGGCTTGGCCTTCTGGAGCACGGCCGCGGTCTCCTTGGCCGAGCTGATGGACTTCTCCGGCTTCTTGATCTTCTTGATCTTGGCCATCGCGATGAGGGCCAGCAGCCCGGCGAGGACCAGGAAGGCGCCGCCGACAATCAGGAAGGACCAGGCGAGCCCGAGTCCGAGGTTGTGGATGCCGTAGGCCGCAGCGAAGCTCAGCACCGGCAGCGCGAACAGCGCCAGCGCGCCCGCGACCATGAACGCGGCACTGCCGATGCCCGCCCGCTTGGCGTCCTGGCGGAACTCCGCCTTGGCCAGCGCGATCTCGTCGTGCACCAGCGCGGACATCTCTGCGGTGGCCGTGGCCACCAGGTGTCCGAGGCTGCGGTCCGTGCCGTCGTCGGCTGCGCTCATCGCCGTCTCCTTCTTTTCTTCACCCGGATGCAAAGCCTCTCAGATCATGCCGGACCATCGTCTCCGGCATGCCTGCTGGAGGCCACTTCGGCAAGCCGCCGGTGTTCCGCGGCCTTGGCTTCGTGAATTGCCGCCATCCGCAGGTGGTATTCCGGCTTGTCGAGTTCGTAGATGTCGGGGATGCCGTCCTGGTCCTCGTCCCGCTCCTCTTCCTCGCACAGTTTCTTGTACTTGGTGTTACGGAGCTTGAGGAGGATGCCGGCGAAGAGGGCCGCCAGCAGTGAGCCGATCAGCACCGATGCCTTGATCTCGTCGGTCAGTACCGGGTTCGCGGAGAAGGCGAGTTCGCCGATGAGCAGCGAGACGGTGAAGCCGATGCCGGCCAGCGACGCGAGGGCGAAGACATCCGGCCACTTGAGGTCGGGGTTGAGTTCGGCCTTGGTGAAGCGGGCGGCGAGCCAGGTGCCGCCGAATATGCCGAGCGTCTTGCCCACCACCAGGCCGAGCACGACGCCCAGCGTCTCCGGCCGGGTGAAGACGTCGTGGACCGCGCCGCCGGACAGGGAGACGCCCGCGGAGAAGAGGGCGAACAGCGGCACGGCGAGGCCGGCCGAGAGCGGGCGGACCAGGTGCTCGATGTGCTCGCCCGGGGACTGTTTCTCGCCGTCGCGCCGGGTGCAGCGCAGCATCAGCCCCATGGCGACGCCGGCGATGGTGGCGTGCACCCCGCTGTTCTCCATCAAGGCCCAGATGACCAGGGCGAGCGGGACGTAGACGTACCAGCCCCGGACGCCCTTGCGCAGCAGCAGGTAGAAGAGCACCAGGCCGGCGACGGCCAGGCCGAGCGCCAGGAAATCGATCGTCGACGTGAAGAAGACCGCGATGATCAGGATCGCGAAGAGGTCGTCGACGACGGCGAGGGTGAGCAGGAAGGCGCGCAGCGCGGCGGGCAGGGAGGTGCCGATGACGGCGAGTACGGCGAGCGCGAAGGCGATATCGGTGGCGGTGGGGACCGCCCAGCCCTGCAGTGAGCCGCCGCCGATGCTGTTGACGGCGAAGTAGACCACCGCCGGCACCGCCATGCCGCAGAGTGCGGCGATCACGGGCAGCGCGGCGGCCTTCGGCTCGCGCAGCTCGCCGGCCACCAGTTCGCGCTTGAGCTCGATGCCGGCGACGAAGAAGAAGACCGCGAGCAGCCCGTTGGCGGCCCAGTGCTGAAGGGACAGGTCCAGGCCCAGTGTGGCCGGTCCCAGATGGAAGCCGCGGACCGCTTCGTAGCTCCCGCCAAGGGTGTTTGCCCAGATCAGGGCCGCTACGGCGGCGGCGAGCAGAAGGATGCCACCAACGGTTTCGGCGCGCAGCGCGTCCGCGACGAAATTCCGCTCGGGCAGGGGCATCCGCCCCAGGAAGGGGGAGCGGCGGTATGTGGGGGTGCTCACGCGGTGACCTCCGGGCCTCTCGGTAGCTGCGTACGGCTGTTGCAGTTGCCGACCAGACTTCCCGGCGCACCCTGAGTTTCTTAGCGTGTCATTGACGCGGCTCCCACTTTACCGGGGAGGGGCAAGCGGCTATCCGGTGGCCTCACTTTACGGGCAATTCGCACCTCGGGCCGCTGGAGGGGCGGGTCGCCGCCGGGACCCTGGGGGGCTGGCTGGTTGTCGCCGGGGGGCCGGAGCGGGCCGGGTTGCTCCCTCGGCTGGGCCGGGCCGACCGGAGACGCCGGGCTGCCGGAGGAGCCGGAGCGCCGGGGGAGCCGGAGGGGTCGGAGGAGCCGGAGGAGCCGGAGCGCCGGGGGAGCCGGAGGGGCCGGAGGGGTCGGAGGAGCCGTGGGAGCCGGAGCGCCGGGGGAGCCGGAGGGGCCGGAGGGGCCGGAGGGGCCGGAGGGGTCGGAGCGCAGGAGAGGCCGGAGCGCAGGAGATGACGACGGGGCACACGGCCGTGCGTCGGCCGGGTGCCCCGTCTGTCATCCGTCCGTTCAGTCCTCGGAGGCCGCGCTCGGCAGCTTCGCCTGGATCAGGTCCATGACCGAGGAATCGGTGAGGGTCGTGACATCCCCGAGGTCACGGTTCTCGGCCACATCGCGCAGCAGCCTCCGCATGATCTTGCCGGAGCGGGTCTTGGGCAGCTCCGCGACCGGCAGGATCCGCCTGGGCTTGGCGATCGGGCCGAGCTGCTGGGCGACATGGGCGCGCAGCTCCTCGACCAGGCCCTCGTCCTCGGCGGTGGCGCCGCCGCGCAGGATGACAAAGGCGCAGATGGCCTGGGTGGTCTGCGGGTCGGCGGCGCCGACGACCGCGGCCTCGGCCACCTTGGGGTGCGAGACCAGCGCCGACTCGACCTCGGTCGTGGAGATGTTGTGGCCGGACACCAGCATCACGTCGTCCACCCGGCCGAGCAGCCAGATGTCGCCGTCGTCGTCCTTCTTGGCGCCGTCGCCGGCGAAGTACTTGCCCTCGAAGCGCGACCAGTACGTGTCGAGGTAGCGCTGGTCGTCGCCCCAGATCGTGCGGAGCATGGACGGCCAGGGCTCGGTCAGCACGAGGTAGCCGCCCGCGCCGTCGGGGACCTCGCGGGCCTCGTCGTCCACCACGGTCGCGGCGATACCGGGCAGTGCCACCTGGGCCGAGCCGGGCTTGGTGGCCGTGACGCCCGGCAGCGGGCTGAGCATCATCGCGCCGGTCTCGGTCTGCCACCAGGTGTCGACGATCGGCGTCGCATCGGCCCCGATGTGCTTGCGGTACCACATCCATGCCTCGGGGTTGATCGGTTCGCCCACCGACCCGAGGACACGCAGCGACGACAGATCGAACTTCGCCGGGATGTCGTCGCCCCACTTCATGCAGGCGCGGATCGCGGTCGGCGCGGTGTAGAGGATCGTCACGCCGTACTTCTGCACGATCTCCCACCAGCGGCCCTGGTGCGGGGTGTCCGGCGTGCCTTCGTAGAGCACCTGGGTCGCGCCGTTGGAGAGCGGGCCGTAGGTGATGTAGGAGTGGCCGGTCACCCAGCCGACGTCGGCGGTGCACCAGAAGACGTCGGTCTCCGGCTTGAGGTCGAAGACCGCGTGGTGGGTGTACGAGACCTGGGTGAGGTAGCCGCCGGTGGTGTGCAGGATGCCCTTGGGCTTACCCGTCGTGCCGGAGGTGTAGAGGATGAACAGCGGGTGCTCGGCGTCGAAGGCCTCGGGGGTGTGCTGGTCGCTCTGCCGCTCGACGATCTCGTGCCACCACACGTCCCGGCCCTCGTGCCAGGCGACGTCCTCCTGGCCGGTGCGGCGGACGACCAGGACGCTGCGGACGTTCTCCGTGCCGGGCCTGGTCAGGGCCTCGTCCACGGCCGGCTTGAGGGCGGACGGCTTGCCGCGGCGGTAGCCGCCGTCGGCGGTGATCACCACCCGGGCGTCGGCGTCGTTGATGCGGGTGGCCAGCGCGTCCGCGGAGAAGCCGCCGAAGACGACGGAGTGCGGGGCGCCCAGGCGCGCGCAGGCCAGCATCGCGATGACCGCTTCCGGGATCATCGGCAGGTAGATGGCCACCCGGTCGCCGCTGCGCACACCCAGCTCGCTCAGTGCGTTGGCCGCCTTGGAGACCTCGCGCTGCAACTCGGCGTAGGTGATCGCGCGGGTGTCACCCGGCTCGCCCTCGAAGTGGAGGGCGACCCGGTCGCCCAGGCCGTTCTCCACATGACGGTCCACGCAGTTGTAGGCGACGTTGAGCTTGCCGTCGGCGAACCACTTCGCGAAGGGTGCGTTGGACCAGTCGAGGGTCTGGGTGGGAGCGGTCTCCCAGGACAGGCGTTCGGCCTGCTCGGCCCAGAAGCCCAGCCGGTCCGCCGCAGCCTGTTCGTACGCGGCGGCCGTGACGTTGGCGTTCGCGGCCAGATCGGCGGGCGGCGCGAACCGCCGCTCCTCCTTGAGCAGGTTGGCCAGGCTTTCGTTGCTCACGACTTCTCCCATTCCCAGGGCATTCGATGTGTCCCCAGGTCATAGCTCATCAGCCCACGCCTGGCCCTGACAAGGCCTGTGGAAAAATATTGGTGTAGACCTGTTGGTTCGGTGCTGTGCCAAGGGTGTTGTGGGGCCGCCGCGCAGGTCAGGCCGTCATCGGTGCCGGTTCGCCGCGGACCGGGCAGAACCGCCCGGTCGCCTCGTCGAGCAGGTAGGTCTGGGCCTCGCCGACATGGAAATACATGCCGTGCAAGGTGAGCGTGCCCTCGGCCACCCGGCGGGCCACACAGGCGTGCTCCCTGAGGTGGTCGAGCTGCTGCATGACGTTGACGAGCGCCAGTCGCTCGTGGTCGTCGCTCACCGGCCGTCCGCTCAGCGAGACTTCGCCCCGACCCAGCCGTCCGATGCGCTTCATACGGGCCAGGCTCGGCCGGCCGTGCCGCAGCCAGCGGGTGAGCGAGGTCGGCTCGGCCTCCTCCGGTGCGGCGGCGCCCAGCAGCGCCCCCATGGCACCGCACCCCGAATGGCCGCACACCGTGATCGAGCCGACCCGCAGCACCTCCACGGCGTATTCGATCGCCGCCCCCACGGAGTCGCAGGAAGCATCCGAGCCGGGCGGCGGCATCAGGTTGCCCACGTTGCGCACGGTGAACAGATCACCTGGTCCGCTCGATGTGATCATGCTGGTGACCAGCCGGGAGTCCGCACAGGTCAGAAACAGCTGACGGGGCCGCTGGCCCTCGCGCGCCAGCCGGGCCAGCTCCTCGCGCACGAGCGGAGCCGTATGGCGCTGGAACGCGCTGATGCCGCCCAGCAGTTGGCTGCCGCTGCTCTCGGGGGCCGCTGCCGGGTCCGCGGCGGGCCGGGTGCAGTGATGGTTGCGCCACGGTGTCCACGGACGGCAGGCGTGCGCACTGGCCGGCTCGGCGAGCGGCCGGCCCGAGCGGCCGCCGAGGGTCACCCAGCCGCCGTGCGCCCGATGGGCGCTGGACCAGGACTGCAGCGCCTCGTAGGCGGCATGATCCATGAACGAGCCGGCCAGCTCGATGGTGACATCGGTGTGCGCAGGCACCTGCGCCAGTGTCCGGGTCAGCCGTGGCACCGCCAGAAACGTCAACTGCCCGCTGACGCGTACCCGGCAGCCGTCGGCCTCCGCCGTCACGGTGATACGGGTGTGCGTCAGCCGGCGCAGTGCCAGGAAGAGCGCGACCGCGATGCCCGTTGCTACGCCCTGGAGTACGCCGAGGAGCACGACGCCGCCCAGGGTGGCGGCGTACACCGGGAATTCGCGGTGCCGCTGTACGTGCCGGATGTGCGCAAAGCTCACCATCCGCACGCCGACGACCATCACCAGCGCGGCGAGCGCGGCCAACGGGATCAGCTCCAGTGCCCCGGCCAGCAGGCCCGCGCACACCAGCACCCATACGCCGTGCAGCACGGTGGCGCGACGGGTGGCCGCACCGGCCCGCACATTGGCCGAGCCGCGCATCGCGCCTCCGGAGACCGGCAGCCCGCCCAGCAGCCCGGAGACGGCATTGGCCACGCCCTGGCCGGCCAGCTCGCGGTTGAGCCGCGCGCGCCCGGTGGGAGGACACGGCCGCTCGGCCGCCAGCCGGTCCACGGCCACCGCCGACAGCAGCGACTCCATACTGGCGACGAGGGTGACGGTCAGCACTGCGGCGGCGAGGGCCGGAAGGGATGCGTCCGGCAGCGCGGGCGCCTCGGGCAGCCGCCAGGACGGCAGTTCCACGCGCGATACCGCCGTCCCCGTGCTGACGGCCGTCGCGGCGAGCACGGCGGCCAGTGGGGCCGGGAGTGCTCGCGCCCACCGTCCGGCGCGGCCCGGCAGTCGTCCCCAGCCGATGAGGACGGCGACCGTGACGGCGCCGATCAGCAGCGCGGTGGGGTGCGGATGCGCCAACTGGCCCGGCAGCGCGGTCGCGTTGTCGAGCGCCGAGCCGTCGGGGCTGCCGCCGAGCACCACATGGAGCTGCCCGAGGGCGATGGTGACCCCGATGCCGGCCAGCATGCCGTGCACGATCGCCGGGCTGACGGCCAGCGTCGCACGCGCCACGCGCAGTGCGCCCAGGACGAGTTGGGTGAGGCCGGCCAGGACCGTGATGGCGCAGGTGGCGCGCCAGCCGTAGCGCTGGACCAGGTCGGCGGTGACCACCAGGAGGCCGGTTGCCGCGCCGCTCACCTGGAGCGGGGCGCCGCCCAGCAGACCGGCGACGATGCCGCCGACGACCGCGGCGACCAGTCCGGCCTGGAGCGGGGCGCCGGTGGCCAGGGCGATGCCCAGCGACAGCGGGACGGCGAGCAGGAAGACGACGACCGAGGCGGAGAGGTCCCCTCGGAAAGCGGCCCGGCCGGGCTTCTGCGCGCGAGGGCCGGGCCCGCGGGACGTAGGGAGCTCGGGAGGGGGCTCGGGAGGGATCTCGGTGGGGTGCGAGGTGCGCGGCGGCTGCGGCGGTGACTTCTCGATCTGCGGCATTCCCGTCTCCTCCGGGGCGACGCGGTCGCGCGGGGCGCGATCGTGGGGCGGCGGTGTACTGCGGCGGGACGTGAGCCGACCGGCGGTCGTCATGGTGGGGCGACGGTCCGGCGACTCTCAAGCATCGGTAAATGAACCGTAATGACAGGTAAAGGAAAGGAGAAGCTTTTACCGGCATATGCCATCATCCTTCCCCTATCGGATGAATCTGATGGTTCTTGGCTTGCCCTTTCCCTCCCTCTTCGCGTTCTTCGCGTTCTTCGCGCACGAAGCTGGTGCGCGGTTATTTCGATGAATCACTCGGCCCGTGCGAACCGGCACCCGCCGTGCCGGCGGGCGAGCGGCCTGGCCGGCCGCGCCCGCCGGCGCCCGCCTGCAGGTCAGGCGGGCTGGGGGGCAGTCCTTCCCTCGAAGAGCACGAAGGACGGGTCGACCTGGGCCGCGAGGTCGACGCCGGTCTTCGCATTGCCCCAGCTCTCCGCGTTCTTCAGATGGAAGTGGACCATCTGGCGCGTATAGCGCTCCCAGTCGCGGCGCCCGTAGGCGGCGTCGGCCGTGTGGTGCAGGGTCTGCAAGGCGTGGCGGTTGCCCTCCTCCAGGCGGCTGAAGGGGGCCGGGCGGCCCTTCTCCATGGCACGCACCCAATCGGAGTGGCCAACGGTCACCAGCAGGTCGTCGCCCACCTCGTCGCGCAGGAACGCCAGGTCCTCGGGGCCCTGCACCTTGTTGCCGACGACCTTCAGGGGGACGCCGAAGTCCCGCGCGTACTCCTTGTACTGGCGGTAGACGGCGATGCCCTTACGGGTCGGCTCGGCGACCAGGAAGGTCATGTCGAAGCGGGTGAACATCCCGGACGCGAAGGAGTCGGAGCCGGCCGTCATGTCGACGACGACATACTCCTCGCGGCCGTCCACGAGGTGGTTCAGGCACAGTTCCACCGCGCCGACCTTGGAGTGGTAGCAGGCCACGCCCAGGTCGGACTCGGTGAACGGCCCGGTCGCCATCAGCCGCACGGCGCAGTCATCGAGCGTTACCGCCGTGGCGCAGGCCTGGTAAACGGGGTTGTCCTCGCCGACCCGCAGCAGCCGTGAACCCTCGCCGGGCGGGGTGGTCTTGATCATTGATTCGGCGGACGGGATCCGTGGGTTGCTGCCGCGCAAGTAGTCCTTGATCAGCGGGAGATGGGCGCCCATCGCGGGAAGCGCCGCGCCCTCCGTCTCGTCGAGGCCGAGGGCGGCGCCCAGATGTTGGTTGATGTCGGCATCCACGGCGATCACGGGGAGCCGGGCCGCGGCGAGATGCCGGATGAACAGGGAGGACAGGGTGGTTTTGCCGCTGCCACCCTTGCCTACGAAAGCGATCTTCATGTTCACCAAGGGTAAGTGGAGTATCGCTCTGAGTGAGAGCTCTGCGTGAGGAAGACCACTCCTTCGAGGGGTCGGGCCCCGTGGTGCGTAGGGTCGTACCCATGGCTGGAAACACCCGGGGGACGTCCCCCGCACCCCCGAAAGCGAGCGACGACCCGCTCGCGACCCTGGCCTCGCTCCCGGGGGTCGCCGACTCCGTGGACTCCGTACGCAAGGGCGTCGACCGGGTATACGGGCACCGGATCATGCGCCGCCGCAGCAATGAGGTGACATCCGAGGCGGCGCTGCGCGGAGCGCGCGGTTCCGCGGCCCTTTCCGGGGCCGACTGGGCGCTCGAAGAGGTGCGGCGCCGCACCGACTTCGGTGTCGAGGGCGAACCGCGGACGGTCGGCGCGGCCCTGCGGCTGACGGCCGAGGCCGGACAGCTGCTCAGTGTGTGGCGGCAGTCGCCGCTGCGGGTGCTGGCGCGGCTCCACCTGGTGGCGGCATCAGGAGGCGGACGGGGCTCCGACGGGGCGGACGGAGGGCGAGAGCCTTTCGAGGCGGCGGACGAGACGGTGGGGCGGCCCCGGCTGGCCGCCGAGCCGGTGGACGAACCGCTCATCGAGCTGCCGCTGCCGGATGCCGACGAGGTCGCCGGGCGGCTGGACGGGCTGTCGCGGCTGCTGCTCGCCGGCACCGAGGCCCCGGCCCTGGTGACCGCGGCGGTGGTGCACGGCGAGCTGCTCGCCCTGCGGCCGTTCGCCACGTGTAACGGGCTGGTCGCGCGGGCCGCGGAGCGGATCGTGCTGATCGGCAGCGGGCTGGACCCGAAGTCGATCTGTCCTGCCGAGGTCGGGCACGCCGAACTGGGCCGCGCGGCCTATGTCGCGGCTCTGGACGGCTATGTGTCCGGCACTCCGGAAGGCGTCGCGGCATGGATCGCGCACTGCGGACGCGCGGTGGAACTGGGCGTACGGGAGAGCACCGCAGTCTGTGAGGCGCTGCAGCGCGGCGCGGCATAAGAGGAGCCGGGGCGAAAGCTCCGTGCGGTGCTCAAGAATTCCGGAAGCATTGCTTCATTCACCCCTGAACAGGGTTGCGGCGGTACCAATGGGTGGTACCGCCGCTGGCATGTCCGCCGGGTTACCATGCGTGCTCACATATATGCCCATCAGGTCGGAATCTTCGTCCGGTTACCTGGTGCGGCTGGCCCGTAATCGACGGGTCGGCGTCGCGTGGGTGCTCGGCATTCATGCATCGGTCCGTGGGCCACTTCCTGCGTTAAAGGTGTTCCTCTCGGATGTCCTTGGTCTCGCGGGCCGTTAAGTCCTTTGTACTACTCGGGCAGGACAAGCGGAACCCCCACCTGCAGATCTTTACGTTTGACGTCAAACGCGGGCATTGCGGGCGGTGCGACCGGTCCGGCCGATAAGGCCGAGCCGTTTCTTTGTGGATTTCCGCCGGCTCGTGTACCAGACCAGCGTCGCGGTGGCCATGGCCGCAGCCACCGCCGCCATGGCGGCGAGCACCGGCCGGGAGGGCATCGACAGCGCCGGGAGCCGCTGCTTGAGCGGGACCGGACGATTGAAGGAGAGAACCGGCCAACCGCGCGCGATCGCCTCACGGCGCAGCGCCCGGTCCGGATTGACCGCGTACGGATGACCGACCGCCGAGAGCATCGGCACATCGGTCGCCGAATCGCTGTACGCATAGCAGCGCTCTAGGTCGTAGCCCTCGGATGCGGCGAGTTCCCGGACGGCCTCCTCCTTGGTCGGGCCGTACGCGTAATACTCCACCTCACCGGTGAAGCGGCCGTCCTCACCGACGACCATACGGGTGGCCACCACCCGGTCCGCGCCCAGGAGTTCACCGATCGGTTCGACGACTTCGGCGCCCGAGGTGGAGACGATCACGACGTCCCGTCCGGCGGCGTGATGCTCCTCGATGAGCGAGGCCGCCTCGTCGTAAATGATGGGGTCGATCAGATCGTGCAGCGTCTCGGCGACGATCTCCCGCACCTGGGCGACGTCCCAGCCGCGGCACAGTGAGGAGAGGTATTCCCGCATACGCTCCATCTGATCGTGGTCGGCGCCGCCTGCCAGGAACACGAACTGGGCGTACGCAGTGCGCAGTACGGCCCGCCGATTGATCAGGCCGCCTTGGTAGAACGACTTGCTGAAGGTCAGCGTGCTCGACTTTGCAATGACGGTCTTGTCCAAGTCGAAGAACGCGGCAGTACGGGGAGTCGAGTGAGGCACGGAGTGGTTTTCCACGGGGCGAGCATAGGCGCCCACCATTCGGCGTAAGGTGTGGCGCGTGGGTTTGCCTGAGAAGGCTCTCGGGTACACCATGGAAGTCACGGATCGTTCGCGACCGTGCTAACCCGGTCCGGCTCCTCCCCCCCCCGAGTCGGCCGTGGGGACGACCCCCGCTCTCCCCCCCGGCGGGGGTCGTCGCATGTCCGGATGCGTTTTCCGCCGCCGGACGCCGATCCGCTCCAGCCCTTGCCTGCGGGCCCCCGGCACCCTCGATGCCACCTCCCCATTACGCACCGTAGTCGTCGTGCTGCTCTGAGGGAGAGTCCCGTGAGTCCCGGAAGTAGCCGTTCGTCGCTGGAATAGGTGACGGGGATATTCACAGCCCCGGAGTTGTCCACAATTTCGGCTCAAGATCCACAAGATTTTCCCGATCGCTGCATCGTAAAAAGCCGCGAGTTCGCGGATGTGCGAGTTGCGTAGCGACAGGGGGACGGAACGTGGCTGAAACCACGCCATCGAAGGGATCGGTCCGGGCCGGCGAAGAGGGGGGCGGACCGCTGATCATCACCGAGGACGAACGACTCCTCGACGATCTTCTGCGGCTGTGCGCCGCGGCCGGTGCGCTGCCCGAAGTGGCGCATGGCCTGCCGGCCCGCAGAGCGGACTGGGCAGCGCCGCCCCTGGTGATCGTCGGCGGTGACTGCGCGCCCCGGTTGCTCGGCTGCGCACGGCGCGCGGGGGTCATCCTCACGGGCGGGGACGCGGACGACCCGGATCTCTGGCGCCAGGCCGTCGCCCTCGGGGCCGAGCGCGTCCTGGCTCTCCCCGACGGCGAGCGCTGGCTGGCCGACCGGATCGCCGACGCTGTCGAAGGCGTCGGGCCCCCGGCCCTGACGGTCGGAGTCATCGGCGGCTGCGGGGGCGCCGGAGCCAGCACCTTGGCCGGCGCGCTGGCCGTCACCGCGGCCCGCACGGGGCGGCGCACCCTGCTCGTCGACGGAGATCCACTGGGCGGCGGGCTGGACGTCCTGCTGGGCGGGGAGAAGGAAAAGGGCCTGCGCTGGCCCGCCTTCGCCGAATCGCGCGGCCGGGTGGCCTGCGGCGCGCTGGCGGAGTCGCTGCCGCGGCTGCACGCCTTGCGGGTCCTCAGCTGGGACCGGGGGGCCGATGTCACCATCCCGCCCGCGGCCATGCGCGCGGTCATGGCCGCGGCCCGGCGGCGTGGCGGCGTCGTGGTGGTGGACCTGCCCCGCAGGGTCGACGAGGCAGCGGCGGAAGCCCTCGCGCAAGTGGACATGGGTCTGCTGCTCGTCCCTACGGAACTGCGCGCGGTAGCGGCGGCCCAACGGGTGGTGTCGGGGGTGCAGAAGGTTCTCGGCGATCTGCGGGTGGTGGCGCGCGGGACTCCCGGACGCCATGGGCACGGACTGCCGCCGGACGAGATCGCCCGCCTCATGGAGCTGCCACTCGCCGGTGAAGTTCCCTGGGAGGCAGGTCTGTGGGCGGACCTGTCGCGTGGCGTGCCACCGGGGGCACAGGTGCGCGGACCGCTGGCGAGGTTCTGCGCGGGGTTCTGGGGGCGCGTGGCGGAGAGCGGTAGCGAGGGCGGCGGGCGGGAAGTCGCCGAGCGGCCGGGAGCCGGGCCGGAACAGCGTCCGGCAGCAGAGGCGGGCGGCGGGCCCGGACCGGAGACCGGTGGCGGTCCGGGACCGGGGGCGGCATGGACGCCCGGTGCGGTGTCGTGGCCGGTGGCTCACCCCATGGGTTCCCGTGCAGCCGGCCGGGACGGCGGATGGTCATGAGCCAGAGCCAGGTCTTGCTGGAGGCGGTGCGTAGACGCCTCGCCGAAGCCGGTGCGGAGCCCACGCCCGCCCGGGTGGCGGTGGCCCTTCGCGAGCAGGGGCGGCTCCTGGGCGATGCCGAAGTGCTGGGTGTGGTGGCCGCGTTGCGGTCCGAGATGGTCGGCAGTGGGCCGCTGGAACCTCTGCTGGCCGCACCCGATGTCACGGACGTCCTGGTCACCGCACCGGACGAGGTGTGGGTGGACCGCGGCGGCGGGCTGGAACGTACCGGCGTCCGCTTCCGGGACGCGGCAGAGGTGCGCAGGCTCGCCCAGCGGCTGGCGGCGGTGGCCGGGCGGCGGCTGGACGATGCCCGGCCATGGGTGGACGCCCGGCTGCCGGACGGCACCCGGCTGCATGCGGTGCTGCCCCCGGTGGCGGTCGCCGGGACCTGCCTGTCGTTACGGGTGCTGCGGCCGCGGGCCTTCTCCCTCACGGAGCTGGTGTCGGCGGGCACCGTCCCGCCGGGCGGCGACCGGCTGCTCGCGGCGGTGCTGGCGGCGCGGCTGTCTTTTCTGATCAGCGGCGGTACGGGCTCCGGAAAGACCACCTTGCTCAGCACTCTGCTCGGACTGGTCGGCCCGGCCGAGCGGATCGTCCTGGCCGAGGATTCGGCCGAGCTGCGGCCGGACCACCCCCATGTGGTGCGGCTGGAGACCCGGCCGGCCAACCAGGAAGGCGTCGGCCGGGTGACGCTGCGCGACCTCGTGCGACAGGCGCTGCGGATGCGTCCGGACCGGCTGGTGGTCGGAGAGGTGCGCGGCGCCGAGGTCACGGACCTGCTGGCGGCGCTCAATACGGGCCATGAGGGGGGCTGTGGCACGGTCCATGCCAATGCGGCATGCGATGTACCCGCGCGCCTGGAGGCCCTCGGTTCGACGGCGGGCCTGGATCGCGCCGCGCTGCACAGCCAACTGGCGGCCGCGCTCTCGGTCGTCCTGCATCTGGTGCGCGACCGGACCGGCCGCCGCCGGATCGCCGAGCTCCATGTCCTGGAGCGGGACCGTGACGGGTTCGTGGTGACCGTGCCGGCGGCCGTCTGGAGCCCGGACGGCTTTCAGGAGGCGCGGGGCTGGGGGCGGTTGATGCGGCTGTGCGAGCGAAGCGAGGGCGGAGCCCGATGAGCGCGGTCGGTATGACGCTGGTGGCCGCGGTGCTCTGCGCGGTGGGGGCGGGCCGGCTGGCCAGCGGTAGCCGGGACGTCGTGCAGCGGCGGGCCCAGGCGCTGTTCGGGGGCGTCGGAGAGGCGGCCCCGGACGTGGGGCGGCGGGCCTGGCTGCGGGGCCAGGGGGTGCGGAAGTGGTACGCGGGGCGGGTGGTCGAGGGCGAAGCGGGGCGGCGCTGGAGCTTCGGACGCTGGGGGAACTGCGGGCGGGAGATCTGGTGTCTGCCGACGGGGTTGGTGCCGGCGGTGCTGGGAGGGTCCGTGCTCCCGGTACTCGCCTCTGTGGTGGCTTTCTTCCTGGTCCGACGGTGGCTGGCCGCCCGCGGAGCGGTGCATGCACGCGAGGGGCGCGCTGCCGCGGTGATCGGGCTGTGCGCCACGGTGGCGGGTGAGCTGCGGGCCGGACGGCAGCCCGCCCAAGCTCTGCTCGCCGCGGGGGCCCCGGGACTCGGCGTGGCCGGCTCGGCGGTGATGGCAGCCGCGCGATACGGCGGGGACGTGCCCCGGGCGCTGCGGGCGGCGGGCCGGCTGCCGGGGGCCGGGGGACTGACCGGGATGGCCGCGTGCTGGCAGGTGGCGGTGGAGGGCGGTGCAGGACTGGCCTCGGGTCTGGAGCGGATCGCGGCAGGACTCAGAGCCCAGAGGGACCAACGCGACGAACTGCGGGCGCAGTTGGCGGGCCCGCGGGCCACCGCGCTGATGCTCGCCCTGCTGCCGGCAGGTGGACTCCTGATGGGCAGCGCACTCGGCGCCGACCCGCTGCGGGTGCTGCTGCACACCCCGGCCGGGTGGGGCTGCCTGGCGGTCGGTGGCCTCTTGGAGTGGTGCGGGGTGGCTTGGACAGCCCGGATCGTCGCTGCCGCGGAAGACGCGTAGGGAGGGGATCGGAGTGAGCGCGGAAGTTATCCACAGGGTGGGGATGGTGGTTGCCGCCATGGCGGCGGTGCTGTGCGCGGTGGCTCTGGTGGGGGAGGCGCGCCGTGGGCGTGCCGTACGGAGGCGGGTGTCGGGGATGTGGGCCGCCGGGTCCGGCCGGTACGGCGGGTCCGGCGCCCCGCACGGGCGGTTCGCCCGGCTCCGGCTCCGGCGCCGCAGTCGAACATCGAGCACGGAGGACGGCACCCCACGGAACGGCCTGCTGAAGGAGTGGGCCGGGCCTCTCGGAGCGGCCGCATTCATGGTCATTCTCATCGGCGGCGTCACAGGTGTCCTGACGGGACTCGCCGTGGGATATGGGGCGCATCGCCGGCTGGTGCACCAACGGGGCGCGGAGGCGGCCCGGTCGGCGGACGCGGTGGTACGAGCGCAGCTGGCACCGGCGGGCGACCTGCTGGCGGCCTGCCTCGCGGCGGGGGCCGGGCCGCGGGAGTCGGCCGAGGCGGTGGGCCGGTCGCTCGACGGGCCGGTCGCCGAGCGGCTGCGCCAGGTGGCGGCGGAACTGCGCCTGGGCGGTGAACCCGCCGTCGTATGGGCACGGCTGGCCGCCCTCCCCGGTGCTGAAGGTCTGGCGCGCTGTATGGAGCGCGCCGGGATATCCGGGGTGCCGGCCGTCGAATCGGCATCCCGGGTGGCCGCCGAACTCCGGGCGGAGCAGGCCCGAGCGGCGACCGCAGGGGCCCGGCGGGCGGGGGTGCTGGTCACGCTGCCGCTGTCGGCGTGCTTCCTGCCCGCGTTTCTGGCGCTCGGAGTCGCGCCGGTGCTGATCGGCCTGGCCGGCGGCCTGCTGGGACATAACTGAGCAGTAGAAGACGCGAGTTGGGGCGGCAGTGGGATGAGCGGGACGAGGTCGGCGGAAGGAAGGCGGCGGCCGGGACCGGATCACCGGCGGAGGAGAGTCCGGCTCGTCCACGGCGCCTTCGCCACCACTACAGCCACCGGTGGACGCATGCCGCTGCCGACGGTGTCCATGGCGGCCGGGCTCGGCTCACCGGCCAGGTCGGAAGCCGTACAGCGAAATCCATACATCAGAGGCCATACATCAGCGGCCATGCATCAGCGGCCGTGCATCAAGAGCCACTCAACAGAGGCCATTCATCAGGTGCTGTGAAAGGGGGACGGAATGTTTCGAGGCGGAGCGTTTCGAGGCGAAGTGTTTCGAGATGGAGTGTTTCGACGGTTCAAGCGGTGGAGGGCGGAGCTGCGTGCGCTCGGGGCCGACGACCGGGGGATGACCACGGCGGAGTACGCGGTGGGGACGCTCGCGGCGTGCGCCTTGGCGGCGGTGCTCTACAAGGTCGTGACGAGCGGGCCGGTGAAGGCGCTGCTCCAGGCGGTGCTGGAGCGGGCGATCAATGTCCAGTTCTGACAGCCGGTCCCCGGGGCCCCGGGCCCGGGGCGCCCCGGGCGGCGTCCGTGACGGCGGATTTGTGACGGCGGAGACCGCCGTGGTCATGCCCGTGCTGGTGGCGGTGGTGGCCGCGCTCATCTGGGGGCTGATGGCGGTCTGCGCCCGTATCGAGTGTGTGGATGCCGCGCGTGCCGGGGCGCGGGCCGCTGCGCGGTCGGAACCGCGGGCGGCGGTGATCTCGGCGGCGCGGGGCGCGGCGCCGAGGGGCGCACGGATCGCGCTGGCACGGGAGGGCGACCTGGTGCGCGTACGGGTCGAGGCCGAGCTGCCCGGCGTGGGGCAACTGACGGTGCAGGTCCGAGGGGAGGCGGTGGCTCTTGCGGAGGAGACGGTGCGGCGATGAGGGCTCGGCGACGGTCTGGACGGTGTTCGCGGCGGCGGCGCTGTGCGCGGTCTTCGTGGCCCTGATCGGCGTGGGCCAAGCGGTCACGGCGCGGCACCGAGCGGGCGGCGCCGCGGACCTGGCGGCGTTGGCCGCCGCGGATCACGCCCGGCGGGGCCCGGCCGACGCCTGTGCGGCGGCCCGCCGGGTGGCGGCCGCGCAGCACACCCGCCTGGTGCGCTGTGCGCTGGCCGGGCCGGTCGCCGATGTCTTTGCCGAGGCGGGCCGCAGCCCGTTCACCTCCCGGGTACGGGCCCGAGCCGGGCCGCCGGAGCGCAGTGACCCGGCGCGCGACCGAGCCGGGGGCACTGCCCGCGCCCGCCCGCTAGGTCTGCTCCGGCACGCCCCGCAACAGCTCGCCCAGCAACCGGATGGCTCCCCGCTTGTGGAGCGGGTCGTTGCCGTTGCCGCACTTGGGGGACTGGATGCAGGAAGGGCAGCCGGCCTCGCATTCGCAGGAGGCGATGGCATCACGGGTGGCGGTGAGCCATTCGGCGGCCGTGCGGAAGGCGCGCTCGGCGAATCCGGCGCCGCCGGGATGGCCGTCGTACACGAAAACGGTCGGCAGCAGGGTGTCCGGGTGAAGCGGCACGGAGACGCCGCCGATGTCCCAGCGGTCACAGGTGGCGAAGAGCGGCAGCATGCCGATGGAGGCGTGTTCCGCGGCGTGCAGCGCGCCGCCCAGCTGCTCGGGATTGACGCGGGCAGCGTCGAGCTGGTCCTCGGTGACCGTCCACCACACCGCACGGGTGCGCAGCGTACGCGGCGGCAGATCGAGCTTGGTCTCGCCCAGGACCTCGCCGGTGATCAGTTTGCGGCGCAGGAAGGAGACGACCTGATTGGTGACCTCCACGGATCCGAAGCACAGCCGGCCGTCCCCCCACGGGATCTCGGTGTCGGTCTCGAGGACGGCGATGGCGGTGGTGTCGCGGGCGGTCGTGGAATAGGGCGGGTGGGCCTCTTCGACGAGCGCCACATTGTCGGCAAGGTCGAGCTGCCGGACGACATAGGTACGGCCCTGGTGAAGGTGGACCGCGCCGTCGTGGACGGCGGTGTGCGCGGCGGCGGCGTCCACGGTGCCCAGCAGCCGTCCGGTGCCGTCTTCCACGACCTGCACCGGCGAGCCGCCCTGGCCGCGGATGTCGGTAAGGTCGGCGGCCCGCTCGCGGCGCGTCCAGTGCCACGCCCTGGCACGCCGCCGCAGCAGGTTCGCGGCCTCCAACTGCGGCATCAGGCCGCCGGCCGCGGGTCCGAAGAGCGCGAAATCGGCTTCGGTGAGCGGAAGTTCGGAGGCGGCCGCGCACAGATGCGGGGCGAGCACGTACGGGTTGTCGGGGTCGAGGACCGTCGACTCGACGGGCTGGTCGAAGAGCGCCTCGGGGTGGTGGACGAGATAGGTGTCCAGCGGGTCGTCACGGGCCACGAGCACGGCGAGTGCGCCCTGCCCGGAGCGGCCCGCCCGGCCGGCCTGCTGCCACAGCGACGCCCGGGTCCCCGGATAGCCGGCGATGACCACGGCATCCAGCCCGGAGACGTCCACGCCCAGTTCGAGCGCGGTGGTGGCGGCCAGACCGAGGAGGTCACCGCTGTGCAGCGCGCGTTCCAGGGCGCGGCGCTCCTCGGGCAGATATCCACCCCGGTACGCGGCGACCCGCCCGGGCAGCGAGCGGTCCACCTCCGCGAGCCGCTCCTGGGCGATCAGGGCGATCAGCTCGGCGCCGCGCCGGGAGCGGACGAAGGCGACGGTGCGTACGCCCTGGACGGCTAGGTCGGTGAGCAGGTCCGCTGTCTCGGCGGTCGCGGTCCGGCGGACCGGGGCACCCTGCTCGCCATGGAGTTCGGTGAGCGGCGGCTCCCACAGCGCGAAGACCAACTCGCCGCGCGGCGAGGTGTCCTCGGTGATTTCCACCACGGGCAGACCGGTGAGTCGGGTCGCGGCCTGGGCCGGCTTCGCGGCCGTGGCGGAGGCGAGCAGGAAGACCGGCTCCGAGCCGTACCGGGCGCAGATACGGCGCAGCCGCCGGATGACCTGCGCGACATGGGAGCCGAAGACACCGCGGTAGCTGTGGCATTCATCGATGACGACATAGCGCAGCGCGCGCAGAAAGGAGGACCAGCGGGGGTGGGCCGGCAGGATGCCGCGGTGCAGCATGTCGGGGTTGGTCAGGACGTAGTTGCCGTACTGGCGGACCCATTCGCGCTCCTCGACGGGGGTGTCACCGTCGTAGACCGCGGGTCGCACGGCTGTGCCCAGTGGAGCGGCCAGCTCGCGTACGGCCCGCCGCTGATCGGCAGCCAGCGCCTTCGTGGGGGCCAGATACAGGGCCGTGGCGCCCCTTCCGTTCGGCGCCTCGGAGCCGTCCAGGAGCGTGGAGAGGACCGGCGCGAGATACGCCAGGGACTTCCCCGAGGCGGTGCCGGTGGCGACGACGACCGACTCGCCGCGCAGTGCGTGTTCGGATGTCCGTGCCTGGTGGGCCCAGGGACGATCGATTCCGGCCGAACGGATGGCATCGATCACTTCCGGCCGGATCTGTTCCGGCCAGTCGGCATGGCTGCCAATGCGCGGGGGCAAGTGCTCCGTATGAGTGATGCGCGCAGCGCGGGTCGCGCCCCGGGCGAGACGTTCCAGAATCATGCCTGGGGAAGGGCGCGCGCCCGCATCCGGCGGGACTGGATTGGAGGCCATCGGCATCGAGTGTGTCACCGGAGTGACGGACAATGCTCAAAGGGCGTCGTGCACGCCTGCCGGTAAGTGATTGAATGCCATCGCGGCTGCCAGATCCGCCCCTACCTTCGGTGGGGAGGCCCCAGGGGGGCGACCGCTCGATAGCAAGGTGCTGGAGGATCCGTGGACCTGTCCCTGTCGACCCGGACCGTTGGCGACCGTACGGTCGTCGAGGTCGGTGGCGAGATTGATGTATACACCGCGCCCAAGCTGCGGGAGCAGCTGGTCGAGCTTGTGAACGACGGAAGCTACCACCTCGTGGTGGACATGGAACGTGTCGACTTCCTCGACTCCACTGGGCTCGGCGTGCTGGTCGGCGGACTCAAGCGGGTGCGTGCCCATGAGGGCTCGCTGCGCCTGGTCTGCAACCAGGAGCGCATTCTGAAGATCTTCCGAATCACCGGACTGACCAAGGTGTTTCCCATTCACACCTCGGTCGACGAAGCCGTCGCAGCCACTGACTGACGGTTTTGCCGGTCCCCCGCGCCATCAGGTGCGGGGGGAGGAAGCAGTGGGGGGTTCCGGACACGGTGTCCGGCCCCCTACGTCGCACGCCCGCAAAACGAGGGGGATGGCATGGCCACCGTCGAACTTCGCTTCAGCGCCCTTCCCGAGCACGTCCGCACCGCGCGTCTGGTCGCGGCTGCCGTGGCACGGCGCGCGGGGGTGGACGAGGCCGTGCTGGACGAGGTGCGGCTCGCCGTCGGTGAGGCCTGCAGCCGGGCTGTGGGGCTGCACGAGAGCCATGACATCGAGGAGCCGGTCCGCGTCCTGCTGATCGAGGACGAGAAGAAATTCTCGATCGAGGTGGGCGACGGCGTCTCCGGCGACTCCGGTACGGCCGGTGCACGAGGCGGCGACGAGACCGAGGGCGCCGCGGAGAGCGACGCCGAGGGCGAGGACGAAATGGGCCTCGCGGTGATCAGCGGGCTGGTCGACGACGTCGAGGTGACCGCCGGCAAGGACGGCGGCCTGATCCGGATGACCTGGCCCACCACGACGGCCGTAGTGGTGCCGTAGCGCCCGGGCCCAGTGCCTGAGGAATGCCCTGACCTCGGATTTCGTCCGTAGCCGCTGGGGCACGCAGCCTGCTGCCTGCGCACTCTCCTGCCGTCTGTGCACCCCTTGCCGCTTGTGCACCCTCTGCCGCCTGCGCATCCCCTGTCGGCCCTCCGGGGCGGTCGTGCGCTGATCGGTCGTGCCTGAGCGGGCTTCGTGTCCCTCGTCCGGCATCCGGCCCTGCCAGATTTTTTGATCTTGTTCGTCGGCCTTCCCGAGTGGGCCCGACGGGGTGGACCCGCGGCAGCCACTCGCCCCGGGGCCCTCAGCCCGGTGCCGTCGCCCCGGCCCCTCAGCCCGGTGCTGCCCCTCCGGCCCCTCAGTCCGGTTCCGCCACTCGGCTCGCCACTCCAGTCCGTCGCTCCGGCCACTCGCCGTGGTCCCTCGATCAGGCCTCGTGCGTTGCGATCCGGACTCGATCTGACGCGGCTTCACCGGGCGTCGGGACGCGTCCCGCGCGCCGTGGGTCACCCGTTCGGGCGCAGCCGGGCGGATCAATTCTCACCGGGGTCACGCGGGTCTCCGTCGCCTCAGGTTCCGGGGCGGCGTCCGTGAGCAGCGACGATCAGTTTGCCGTCCATGGGCGATCAATACGACAGAGAGATCATCGGGCAGTGGTCAGTGAATTTGCGACTTTCCTTCGTCCGGGCGAATTCTGTGCGGCGTCAGCCTTTTGATCTTCGCTGCTATCGGCGAATTCCCTTTGACGCGTACTGTTTTGATCAACCGTGGCTCCCTACAATCCGTCCACATCTTGCTCAGGACGCCTGAGCGTGCTTCCGCGCGCCCATGTGCCAAACGTCAAGGAGGACGAATGGCGGGGCCTTACACCCCTCAGTTGCTTGACACCCCCACTTTTCTGGCCGGGCCTTCACTCACGGCGGGCAACCGCGCCATCGTGCTGGTGATCGCTGTGGTCGCCCTGGCGGCGCTGGCTGTCGCGGCGGTGCTGGTCCGCCAAGTGCTCGCGGCCGGTGAGGGAACCGACAGTATGAAGAAGATCGCGGCGGCCGTGCAGGAGGGCGCAAATGCCTACCTGGCACGGCAGTTGCGGACTCTCGGCGTATTCGCCGTCGTGGTGTTCTTCCTGCTCATGCTGCTGCCCGCGGACAATTGGACGCAGCGCGCCGGACGCAGCGCCTTCTTCTTGATCGGCGCCGGATTCTCGGCGGCCACCGGCTATATCGGGATGTGGCTCGCCGTACGCAGCAATGTGCGCGTCGCAGCGGCCGCCCGGGAAGCCACTCCGGCCGAAGGGGGTACCGGGAAAAAGGATCTTACGGCCGTCTCGCACAAGGCGATGAAGATTGCCTTCCGTACCGGTGGCGTCGTCGGCATGTTCACCGTGGGGCTGGGCCTGCTCGGCGCGTCCTGCGTGGTGCTCGTGTACGCGGTCGACGCGCCCAAGGTGCTGGAGGGCTTCGGTCTCGGCGCCGCGCTGATCGCGATGTTCATGAGGGTCGGCGGCGGCATCTTCACCAAGGCCGCGGACGTCGGCGCCGACCTCGTCGGCAAGGTCGAGCAGGGCATCCCCGAGGACGACCCGCGCAACGCCGCGACCATCGCGGACAACGTGGGCGACAACGTCGGTGACTGCGCCGGTATGGCCGCCGACCTCTTCGAGTCGTACGCGGTGACCCTGGTCGCCGCCCTCATCCTGGGGATGGCCGCCTTCGGTGACGCAGGACTGGCCTTCCCGCTGCTGGTCCCGGCCATCGGGGTGCTCACCGCGATGATCGGCATCTTCGTCGTCGCGCCCCGGCGCAGCGACCGCAGCGGAATGACGGCGATCAACCGCGGCTTCTTCATCTCCGCGGGCATCTCGCTGGTACTGGTGGCCGTCGCGGTGTTCACCTACCTGCCGGCCAGCTATCAGGACCTGACGGGTGTCACCGACACCGAGGTGCTGGGCCGCAGCGGCGATCCGCGGATGCTCGCGCTGGTGGCGGTCGCCATCGGCATCGTGCTGGCCGCGCTGATCCAGCAACTGACCGGCTACTTCACCGAGACCACCCGGCGGCCCGTCCGGGACATCGGCAAGACCTCGCTGACCGGACCGGCCACGGTCGTGCTCGCCGGCATCTCGCTCGGCCTGGAGTCGGCGGTCTACTCGGCGGTGCTGATCGGCCTGGCCGTCTACGGGGCGTACCTGCTGGGCGGCGCCTCCATCATCCTGGCGCTGTTCGCGGTGGCGCTGGCCGGCACCGGTCTGCTGACCACCGTCGGCGTGATCGTGGCGATGGACACCTTCGGACCGGTCTCCGACAACGCGCAGGGCATCGCCGAGATGTCCGGCGATGTCACCGGTGACGGCGCGCAGGTGCTGACCGACCTGGACGCGGTCGGCAACACCACCAAGGCCATCACCAAGGGCATCGCCATCGCGACCGCCGTACTGGCCGCGGCCGCGCTCTTCGGCTCCTACCGGGACGCGATCGCCACCGCCGTACGGGACATCGGCAACGCCGCGAGCGGGATGGGGCTCAGCCTGGACATCTCGCAGCCCAACAACCTGGTCGGGCTGATCCTCGGCGCCTCGGTCGTCTTCCTGTTCTCCGGGCTGGCGATCAACGCGGTGTCGCGGTCTGCGGGAGCGGTGGTCTTCGAGGTGCGACGGCAGTTCCGCGAGCACCCCGGGATCATGGACTACACCGAGCAGCCCGAATACGGGCGGGTCGTCGACATCTGCACCAAGGACGCGCTGCGCGAGCTGGCCACCCCCGGGCTGCTGGCCGTGCTCACCCCGATCGCCGTCGGCTTCTCGCTCGGCGTCGGCGCGCTCGGCTCGTTCCTGGCGGGTGCGATCGGCACCGGCACGCTGATGGCGGTCTTCCTCGCCAACTCCGGTGGCGCGTGGGACAACGCCAAGAAGCTCGTCGAGGACGGCCACCACGGCGGCAAGGGCAGTGAGGCGCATGCCGCGACGGTCATCGGCGACACCGTGGGTGACCCGTTCAAGGACACCGCGGGCCCGGCGATCAACCCGCTGCTGAAGGTCATGAACCTGGTGGCGCTGCTGATCGCGCCCGCTGTGGTGAAGTTCTCATACGGCCAGGACAAGAGCATCGGCGTACGCATCGTCGTCTCCGCACTGGCGATCGCCGTCATCGTCGGTGCGGTGTACGTCTCCAAGCGGCGCGGAATCGCCGTAGGTGACGAAGACAACTCCGAAGACCCGCAAGGCATCGCCAAGTCGGCCGAGACGGCAGTGGCGTCCTAGCCGGAAAGCACCCCCGGAAGGGCCCGCGGACCGCTCAACTGGGCGGGTGGACGGCGTATTTTGCAGACGCCGGCCACCCGCCTTCCGCGTGCTCGGGTGGCCCTGCGGTCCTTGGTGCAAATGGCTGCAATGAGGGCAGGGCGGGATGCCCGACCGGTGGCCCAGGCCGTTTGGACGTGTATGTTCCGGGGCCGAGAGCCATGGAAGGGACCAATCCGGTGAACAAGAAGCTTGTGGCTGCACTGTCCGGCGGTGCGGCACTGGTGCTCGCGCTGACCGGCTGCAGCGACGACAGCAACAAGAAGCTCAATGACTGGGCGAAGAGTTTCTGCGACCCCGCGCAGGCTCAGTTCAAGCAGATCCAGGACGCCAACGGTGCCATGCAGACGGCCGACAACGGCAGCACCGACTCCAAGAAGGTCCAGCAGACCGACTCGGCGGCTTTCCAGAAGATTTCCCGGGCCTACTCCTCGCTGGCCACATCCCTGGAGAAGGCCGGGCCGCCGCCCACCGACCAGGGCAAGCAGGCACAGCAGAACGCCGTCAAGGAGCTCAACTCGCTCTCCAAGGGCTATGCGGACCTTCAGAAGCAGGTCAACAAACTCGACACCTCCGACAAGCTGAAGTTCGCGGACGGTCTGCGCGACCTCTCCAGCGGCATCAACAAGCTGAACAAGCAGAGCGAGGCGGCCTTCAAGAACCTGGAGTCCGGCGAGGTCGGCACGGCGATGGCCGCCCAGAAGGGCTGCCAGAACCCGGCCGCGTCCGGCTCCCCGGCGCCCACGCAGTCCAAGAAGTCCTAGAAGTCCTAGAAGTCCTAGAAGGACCAGAAGGCTTAGAAGGCCAGGAGCAGGAGTCCTGGAAGACCACCCCGGAACACCTAGGAGTCCTGGGAGTAGCGGGAAGCCTGCGGCGAATGCACACCGCAACGGTCCCTACGGCCCGGCGACGCGCCCGAGAAGGGTGTGGCGCCGGGCCGTCGCCGATTGTCAGTGGCAGGGCCGACAATGGTGGATGTGAGTACGCACCTCCCCACCGCCGATGTCCAGGACCCCGAGAGCAACGCCCGCACCGCCCGGCTGCGCGAGGCGTTGCTGGCCGCCGCCTTCACCGCCGACGGGCTGCTGGATCTGCTCGGCGCGCCGGCCTATGCCGCGCTGGCACGCAGCGAGACCGTCCCTGCCCTGCGGGCGACGCGCGGCGACAGCCCGTTGGAGACCCTGGTGCGGGTGTTCCTGCTGCAGCGTCCGGTGGAGCTGCGGCGGGCGCAGGCCGCGCTGCCGGTCGCGGACTGCCTCGCCGACGGCTGGCTGGTGCAGGACGGCGACGAGCTGCGCGCCAGTGTGGACGTGCGCCCGTACGGCGGCCCCGAGGGGCAGGACTGGTGGATCGTCTCCGACCTGGGCTGTGCGGTCGGTGGCGCCGGCGGCATCCGGGGCGCCGGGGAAGTGGACCGCTCACAGCTGGTGCTCGGTGTCGGTGGTGCCTCCACGACCCTCGCGGGGATCACGGTGCGCAGGCCGGTCGCCAAGGCGCTCGATCTCGGTACGGGCTCCGGCATCCAGGCGCTGCACGCCGCTCAGCACGCCACCCGCGTCACGGGCACCGACCTCAACCCCCGGGCGCTGCGGATCGCCGCGCTGACCCTGGCGCTCTCCGGGGCGGGGCCGGCAGATCTGCGGGAAGGCTCGCTGTTCGAGCCCGTGCGCGACGAGACGTACGACCTGATCGTGTCCAACCCGCCGTTCGTGATCTCGCCGGGCGCCCGGCTCACCTACCGCGACGGCGGCATGGGCGGCGACGACCTGTGCCGGACACTCGTCCAGCAGTCCGCCGGGTATCTCAACGACGGCGGGTACTGCCAGCTGCTGGCCAATTGGCAGCATGTGGCGGGCGAGGAGTGGCACGACCGGCTGCGCTCCTGGGTGCCGCCCGGCTGCGACGCCTGGATCGTGCAGCGCGAGGTGCAGGACATCACCCAGTACGCCGAACTGTGGCTGCGTGACGCGGGCGACCACCGCGCCGGGGACGAGGCGTATGCCGCGCGGTACGACGCCTGGCTCGACGAGTTCGAGGCACGCAAGACCAAGGCCATCGGCTTCGGCTGGATCACGCTGCGCAAGTCCGGGTCGGACTCCCCGTCCGTCACGGTCGAGGAATGGCCGCATCCGGTGGAACAGCCGCTGGGGGAGTCGGTCGTACGGCACTTCGACCGCCAGGACTATCTGCGGGCAACGGACGATGCGGCGCTGCTCGCCGGCCGCTTCCGGCTCGCCGACGAGGTGGTGCAGGAGCAGGTCGGGCTGCCCGGGGCGGAGGATCCCGAGCATGTGGTGCTGCGTCAGAACCGCGGTATGCGGCGGGCGACGAAGGTGGACACGGTCGGCGCGGGCTTCGCCGGGGTGTGTGACGGCTCCCTCCCGGCCGGGCGGATTCTGGACGCCATTGCCCAACTCGTCGGCGAGGATCCGGTTCTGCTGCGGGACCGTACGCCGGCCTCGATCCGGATGCTGGTCGAGCAGGGGTTCCTGGAGCCGGTGGCCGCGGGCGGCTGACAGGGAAAGGTGACGGGAAACGGGGGAACGGGGGACGGGGAACGGGGGAGCAGGAAACAGGAGGAGCAGGAAAGCAGGAAGGGGTCTGGGGGAAGTGGGACGGGAGAGGTAAGAGGCGAGCGGCAGTAGTTCATCCGGCGTTCGCCGGGATGCCGCCCCGGAGTGTCACGCTGCCCGCATGGAGACTGGACCCGAGGCATTCGCCGGTGCGGCGTTCGCGCTGTTCGGCGCCGGACTGCTGGTGTGGACGGGTGTCTGCGTACGGACCGGTGCGCCGGTCGCCGATGGCGTCAGCCGGCCGTTCGCCGCCGTGATGGCGCTGCTGTCCGGGGTGGTGTTCCTGGCCACGGGCTGCTGGTTGCTGGTTGCGTTGTAGCCGTGAGCCGTGAGCCGTGAGCCGTGAGCCGTGAGCCGTGAGCCGTGAGCCGTGAGCCGTGAGCCGTGAGCCGGTGTGCCGGGAGCGGTTGCTCCGAGAGTCGTCCTGTGAGCCGTCGTCCCACGGGGCGCCGCGTGGAATGCCACCTGACGGCAGCTCTCTGCGGCCAGGACGCGGCTCCGCTCCAACTGCCATTGCGTAGCGCTACGTTCACTTCACGCCAGTTTTGTGACAGATGGCCGATGCGTGGTGGTACACGGGAACTTTTCCGGGCCGCCGGGCATGTTCCTCAGTGAAGGTCATCAACGACCGGCAGGCTCACGACCCTTCAGTGAGGAACCCAAATGAACCGTGCACTCCGCTACGTCGCCGTCGGCACCATCGCCGTCTCCCTGCTCGCCGGCGGCTCGGCCGCGGCCTTCGCCGCGCCGCAGGACCTCCACTCGCCCACGCCGGTCGTGGCCACCGCCCCGGCCGCGGCCACCCTGACGGCCAAGGCCAGCGCGTCCACCGTCAAGGCCTGGCAGGAGTTCCGGATCTCCGGCACCGCCAAGGGCATCAAGGCCGGCACCAAGGTCACCGTCCAGCAGAAGCAGGGCACGAAGTGGGTCTCGCTGCCCGCACAGACGCCGGTGAACGCCAGCGGCACGTACTCGGTACGGGTCAAGCTCGGCATCAAGGGCGTCAACCAGCTCCGTATGGGAGCCGGCAGCACCGTCTCCCCGGTGGTCAAGGTCACCGTTCGCTGACACCGGATGGTCCGGATCATTCCCGGGCCATCCGTAACGTGCCGGGACGAAACCCCTAAACGTCCCGGGATGAAACCCCTAACCGACAAGGTTGCGGGCGACCATCCACACCGCGGCGATGCCGAGCACCACGGCGTTGCCGCGGGCCTGGAGGCGTGGCCGGTACACCCGTCCGCCGATCCCCGCGACCAGCCAGCGTCCGACGGCGTACGCCACGGCCGGACCGGCCAGCGTGAGCAGCACGGCGTTGTCATGGAAGGCCCTCACGACATCGCCGTGCATCAGGTCGTACGCCATCCGCGTCCCGCCGCACACCGGGCACAGCAGCCCGGTGGCCCATTTGAACGGGCAGGGGAGCAGCAGCTGCCCCGGTTGGTGCGGATCGGTGTGCCAGAGATAGACGGCGGCCGCCGCCCCGGCGCCGAGGGTGATCGACGCCTGGCGGACGGTACGCGCCCGGACCGACTTCCGGGTGGGTCCCGCAGGCTCGGCAGGACCCCACGACGTGCCGGGGCTCACACGCTCAGCGACCTGGCGTAGTTGACCTGGTTGAGGACGAACATCACCTGCTCGCGGGACTGCACCGGGATCATCGTGGCGTGGTGCCGGCCTCCGCTGTTCACCGTGACCTGCACGAACCCGGTGGTCACCCGCTCCTTCATCAGCAGGAAGAGCAGGCCGAGCAGGCAGAAGAAGAAGAAAACGATGGCGAGCACGACCGCGTGCGCCGGCATCTTCTCCTCCGTGCGCGACATATCGGTCGCCGTCCACACCGCGCCCCTGAGCGGCATCGGCCCGGCCGGCGTCATGATCGTGTCGCCGGTCACCGCGATATCGCCGAGCGACAGCACCATCCCGCCGGGCTGGGGCCCGGCCTGGAACCCACCGGGCCCGGCCTGGAACCCGCCGGGCGCCGGCTGCAGCGGAGCGCTCGGCGGGAATCCCGGCGCGGCCGGCTGCGGGGCGTCGTTCGGATAGCCGTATCCGGGCTGCGGCTGCGGCTGCGGCTGCGGCTGTGGCGGCGGCGAGCCGGCCTGCGGATAGCCGTATCCGGGCTCCCCGGGGCGGCCGGCCTGCGGGTCGCCGTAGCCGGTGTCGGCGGGCCGAGGGCCGTCCGGCTTGGCGTAAGGGTTCTGGGCGGGCTGACCCGGCTGACCGGGCCGGCCGGGCGGCTGATCCGGCGGCGGTCCGGGGTACTGGTTCGCCATAAGTGAGGTCCCCCCGAGAGTGCGTGATGACGGCAGTGCTCGACTCGAACGGCGAGCCGTGCCGTTTCCATCCTGCCAGCCCGCTTACGTGCTGTATCAAGGCAATGACGGCAACCGGCGCCGCCCTGTGACAGTCGTCGGTCCGCGGACGGTGCGGTGTGCGACTGCGGGCGGGCGGCGAACCGCCGGGATCCGTCACTGTGTGACATCACCGAAGGTGCCGCAGCTGCGCCGCACGGGGAACGTCCGAGGTGGGCGCCGGGGAACAGGACGGCGCCGCCGTGATCCACAAGGCGCGCCCCGGGCCCGTAGCGAGCGCCTGATGCGGTCCGGGCGGCATGAAGGCATGTAGTCGGGTTACCGTTCGAGTGGCGTTGCGGGGTTTTTCCGTTTGACACGGGGCCGGGAGGTACCGTCACACTCCGCAGCGTCAAGCGTCACCGCATTGCCCCCCTCGGCGTCCGGCCGGGGAGCGTTTCCAGCGTCGACCGGAGAGAAGAGCGAAGTTGTCCCCGACCAGCGAGACCACAGACGGCGGCGGCCGCCGACTCGTCATCGTCGAGTCGCCTGCCAAGGCGAAGACGATCAAGGGCTACCTCGGCCCTGGCTACGTGGTCGAGGCGAGCGTCGGACACATCCGCGACCTGCCCAACGGCGCCGCAGAGGTCCCGGCGAAGTACAAGGGCGAGCCCTGGGCCCGCCTCGGCGTGAATGTCGACGCCGACTTCCAGCCGATCTATGTCGTCAACAGTGACAAGAAGGACCAGGTCAAGAAGCTCAAGGAGCTGCTGGCCGAGTCCGACGAGCTCTACCTCGCCACAGATGAGGACCGCGAGGGCGAGGCCATCGCCTGGCACCTCCAGGAGATCCTCAAGCCCAAGGTGCCCGTCCACCGGATGGTCTTCCACGAGATCACCAAGGACGCGATCCGTGAGGCCGTCGCCAATCCGCGCGATCTGAACCAGAAGCTGGTCGACGCCCAGGAGACCCGCCGGATCCTCGACCGCCTCTACGGCTACGAGGTCTCGCCGGTCCTGTGGAAGAAGGTCATGCCCCGGCTGTCGGCCGGCCGGGTGCAGTCCGTCGCGACCCGTCTCGTCGTCGAGCGGGAGCGCGAGCGCATCGCGTTCCGCTCCGCCGAGTACTGGGACCTGACCGGCACGTTTGCCACCGGCCGGGCGGGCGACGCCAGTGACCCGTCGGTGCTGACCGCCCGCCTGAACACCGTCGACGGCCGCCGTATTGCCCAGGGCCGTGACTTCGGTCCCAACGGGCAGCTCAAGAGCGACGTCCTCCACCTGGACGAGGCGAACGCCCGCGCGCTCGCCACCGCCCTGGAGAACACCGACTTCGCGGTGCGCTCGGTCGAGTCCAAGCCCTACCGCCGCTCGCCGTACGCCCCGTTCCGGACGACCACCCTCCAGCAGGAGGCCAGCCGCAAGCTCGGCTTCGGCGCCAAGGCGACGATGCAGGTGGCGCAGAAGCTGTACGAGAACGGCTTCATCACCTATATGCGTACGGACTCCACCACGCTCTCGGACACCGCGGTCGCCGCGGCCCGGGCGCAGGTGACGCATCTGTACGGCGCGAACTACCTGCCGGACAAGCCGCGCACCTACGCGGGCAAGGTCAAGAACGCCCAGGAGGCGCACGAGGCGATCCGCCCCTCCGGGGACCGCTTCCGCACCCCGGCCGAGACCGGTCTGACCGGCGACCAGTTCAGGCTCTACGAGCTGATCTGGAAGCGGACCGTCGCCTCCCAGATGAAGGACGCGACCGGTAACTCCGTCACCGTCAAGATCGGCGGCCGGGCCGCCGACGGCCGCGACGCCGAGTTCAGCGCGTCCGGCAAGACCATCACCTTCCACGGCTTCCTCAAGGCCTACGTGGAAGGCGCCGACGACCCCAACGCCGAGCTCGACGACCGCGAGCGCCGGCTGCCGCAGGTCGCCGAGGGCGATGCGCTGGCCGCGCAGGAGATCACCGCCGACGGGCACGCCACCAAGCCGCCCGCCCGCTACACCGAGGCCACGCTGGTCAAGGAGCTGGAAGAGCGCGAGATCGGCCGCCCGTCGACCTACGCGTCGATCATCGGCACCATCCTCGACCGCGGCTACGTCTTCAAGAAGGGCACCGCGCTCGTCCCGTCCTTCCTCTCCTTCGCGGTGGTCAACCTCCTGGAGAAGCACTTCGGCCGGCTGGTCGACTACAGCTTCACGGCCAAGATGGAGGACGACCTCGACCGCATCGCACGCGGTGAGGCGCAGTCCGTGCCGTGGCTGCGGCGCTTCTACTTCGGCGTGGGCGATGCCGCGGGAGCCGCTTCGGACGCCGGAAACGGCGACGGCGACCACCTCGGCGGCCTGAAGGAGCTCGTCGAGGACCTGGGCGCCATCGACGCCCGGGAGATCTCGTCCTTCCCCGTCAGCGACGACATCAAGCTGCGGGTCGGCCGCTACGGCCCGTACGTCGAGCGCGGGGAGAAGGATGCCGAGGGCCATCAGCGCGCCGATGTCCCCGACGACCTGGCGCCCGACGAGCTGACCGTGGAGTACGCGGAGGAGCTGCTCGCCAAGCCGAGCGGCGACTTCGAGCTGGGTATGGACCCGGAGTCGGGCCACCAGATCGTCGCCAAGGACGGCCGCTACGGCCCGTACGTCACCGAGATCCTGCCCGAGGGCACCCCGAAGACCGGCAAGAACGCGGTCAAGCCGCGCACCGCCTCGCTCTTCAAGTCGATGTCCCTGGACACCGTGACCCTGGCGGACGCGCTCAAGCTGATGTCGCTGCCGCGCGTCGTCGGCAAGGACCCCGAGGGCGTGGAGATCACCGCGCAGAACGGCCGCTACGGCCCGTATCTGAAGAAGGGCACCGACTCGCGCTCCCTGGAGGGCGAGGAGCAGCTCTTCACGATCACGACCGACGAGGCGCTGGCGATCTACGCACAGCCCAAGCAGCGCGGGCGGGCCGCCGCCAAGCCGCCGCTGAAGGAGCTGGGCACGGACCCGGTGAGCGGCAAGCCGGTGGTGGTCAAGGACGGCCGGTTCGGTGCGTATGTCACCGATGGCGAGACCAACGCGACGCTGCGCCGGGACGACGACGTCGAGACGGTCACCGCCGAGCGGGGCTACGAACTGCTGGCGGAGAAGCGCGCCAAGGGACCGGCGAAGAAGACCGCGAAGAAGGCGGTCAAGAAGGCGCCGGCCAAGAAGACGGCCGCGAAGAAGACGACCGCCACGAAGACGACCGCCAAGAAGACCGCGGCGAAGAAGACCACCGCGGCGAAGACCACCACGGCGAAGAAGACGACCGCCAAGAAGACGACCGCCAAGACGGCGGCAGCGAAGAAGACGGCGGCGCCGGCGGAGGACTGAGGTCTGCGCCGACCCGGCCGCGCCGGTTGAGCGGAGGGCCGAGGACCGCGCCGATTCCGGCACGGCCGCGCCGGTAAAAGCGCAGGACACGGGCGGGTACAGCGGATGCGTTCCGTTGTGCCCGCCCATTTGTTCGGGTGGGCGCTCGACGGCGTGCACCATCCCGCTAGGCTGGCGGGATGACGCGTGCCGAGCAGCCAACGGTCGTGACCCCCACATCAGGCGCCCTAGCGGCGGATTCCCGCGAGCGCGCCGTGCGAGCCCTGCTCCGCTTCCCCCCACTGAAGCGACTGTGGAGCGCCCAGTTTGTCGGGGGCATCGGCGATGCCCTGTCCATGCTTGTCCTCGTACTCCTCGCCCTGCAGGCGGCGTTGTACGTCCCGCTGGGCGGCGAGCCCGTCTTCGGCGGCGGCTATCGGGGGGCAGCCCTTGCGGTCACCGTGGTCTTCGCGGCCCGGATGGTGGCGATGCTGCTCTTCGGGGCCGTGCTGCTGGGCCCGCTGTCGGCGATGACCTCCCCCGCTGCGCCACGCGCGGGGGGACCCCCGTCCGGCGGGCCGCTGGACCGGCGCTGGACGATGATCGGTGCGGATGTGCTGCGGCTGGCGCTGCTGGTCATCGCCCCCCTCTGGATCGACTGGGCGCCGGACAACGCACTGGCCTGGCTGCTGGTCACGGTCTTCGTCACCGGTGTCGCCGAACGCTTCTGGACCGTCGCCCGGGAGAGCGCCGCACCGGGGCTGCTGCCCACCCCGCCGCCTGAGGGCGCCGCCGTGAGGCCCCTCCCGGACAACATGGACGCCCTGCGCCGCCTCTCGCTGCGCACCAGCTTCGTCTCGCTGCCGATCGCGGCCGCCGCCCTGGTGGTCGTCACGCTCATCAGCAAGCTGCTGGGCACCGGCATCGACTGGTTCCACCTTCACCAGGCCGCGCTCGGCTCGTATGTCGCCGCCGGTCTGTTCGCCGCCTCCGTGTCGATCCTCTACTTCATCGAGCTCCCCGGAGTGCCGACGCCGCGGCCGCGCTCCCCCCTGGAGGGGCTGCGCCGCCCGAAGGCCGCGGGAGCGAAGACCGCGACGACGGGAGCGAAGACCGGAGCGCCGGGAGCGGACGACAAGCCGGAGAACGGCGCGGCCCGGGCGAGCGCCGACAAGGGCCGTACGGGCGCACTCCCGCTGCTGGTGGCGTCCTGCGCCGCGGTGGCCGGAGCGATCGCCGCGGCGGTCTCGCTCGCCGTCCTGCACGGCTACGACCTGGCCGGCGGTCCGGCCGCCTTCGCGCTGCTGGTGCTCGCGCTGACCGGCGGTACGGCCGTCGGCATCCGTGGCGCCCACCGGGTGCTGCCCGCCCTCTCCCGGCGCCGGCTGCTCGCCCTTGCGGTGGCCGCCACCGGCCTGGGCCTGCTGGCCATGGGGCTGGTCCCGGACCCGACGACGGTACTGGTGCTCGCGCTGCTGTCCGGGGTCAGCGCCGGTATCGCCGCCAATACCGGGCATGTGCTGCTGGAGCAGGAGACCGAGGAGTCCCGCAGCGCCCGCACGACCGAGCATCTGCACGCGGTCGTACGACTGACCGTCGCGCTGGCCGCCATCCTCGCGCCGCTGCTCGCGGCGATCATCGGCCCGCACCACCTCGGCAGCGGCACCTTCAACTTCGCCTACGGCGGCGCCGCCTACACCCTGATGCTGGCCGGCGCCCTGCTGCTGCCGGTCGCCGCCCTGGTGCTCGGCAAGGTCGACGACCGGCAGGGCGTACCGCTGCGGCATGATCTGCGCGAGGCGCTGCGCGGCGGCGCCCCGGCCCAGGCACCCGCCGCCACCGGTTTCTTCCTCGCCCTGGAAGGCGGTGACGGCGCCGGCAAGTCCACCCAGGTCGAGGCGCTCGCGGAGTGGATCCGCAACAAGGGCCACGAGGTCGTGGTGACCCGTGAGCCGGGCGCCACCGCCATCGGCAAGCGACTGCGCTCGATCATCCTCGACGTCTCCACGTCCGGGCTCTCGGACCGTGCGGAGGCGCTGATGTTCGCCGCCGACCGGGCCGAGCACGTCGACAGCATCGTCCGCCCCGCTCTGGAGCGCGGCGCGATCGTCATCACCGACCGGTACATCGACTCCTCGGTCGCCTACCAGGGCGCCGGGCGCAACCTCGCGCCCACGGAGATCGCCCGGATCTCGCGCTGGGCCACGGACGGCCTCGTCCCTCACCTGACGGTGCTGCTCGACATCTCCCCGGAGACCGCACGGGAACGCTTCACCGAGGCACCGGACCGGCTGGAGTCCGAGCCCGCCGAGTTCCACCAGCGGGTACGGGCCGGCTTCCTGACGCTGGCCGCCGCCGACCCCGCGCGCTATCTCGTCGTCGACGCCGGGCAGGAGCCCGCGGCCGTCACCACCGTCGTACGGCACCGCCTCGACCAGGTGCTCCCGCTGTCCGAGGCCGAGATCACGGCGCAGGCCGAGGCCCGTAAGGCAGCCGAGGAAGAGGCCCGCCGCAAGGCCGAGGAAGAGGCCGCGCGCAAGGCGGAGGAGGAGCGCCTGGAGCGCGAGCGCCAGGAGCAGCTCGCCAAGCTGCGCGCCGAGGAAGAGGAGCGCAAGCGCCGCGAGGCCGAGGAGGCCAGGGCGCGCGAGGAGGCCCGTCAGGCCGAGGAGGCCCGCAAGCGTGCCGAGGAGGCCCGCCAGGCCGCGGAGGCGGAGCGGCAGCGGCGCGAGGCGGAGGAGCGGGCCCGCGAGGCCGAACAGGAGCGGCTGCGCAAGCAGCACGAGGAGGAGGCGCGGCTGCGCAAGGAGGCCGAGGAGCGCCGCCTGGAGAAGCAGCGCAAGGCCGAAGACGCTCTGCTGCGGGCCGAAGAGGCCCGGGTCGCGGCAGCCGAGGCGGCGGCCGCGGCGGAGGCCAGGGCGGCAGCCGAGAAGGCCGAGGCAGCCGAGGCGGCCACCGCGGAGACGTACGTCGCGGATCTGCGGAAGCGGCTGGGGCAGGACGCGTCCGACGACTCCGCCTCGTCAGGTGGCGCCTCGTCCGGTTCCGGATCGTCCGGTTCCGGCTCGGACGGTGAGCGGACCGAGGAGTCGCTGCCGCAGCCCGGGACGCAGCAGGGCGGCACGCCGCAGCCCGGGATGCAGCAGGACAGCGCGGCGGACGAGACGGCGGTGCTGCCTTCGGTGCCGGGCGGGCACGACGCCTGGGGCGGCCGTGGCGCCGGCTCGGACGTGGAGGAGACCGCCGTGCTGCCGTCCGTACGAGGCGAGGGCGACGGCGCGCGCGGCGCGGACGGCCGGGGCGACGCCCCCGCCGACCGGGTGCCGCCGTGGATGTTCCGCAAGGAGACGCCGCCCGCTGCGCACGGCGAGAGCGGTGCGGCCTCGGGCCGGCCCGCCGCCCCTGCCGAGTCGCGCGTCGAGCGCACCCGCGAACTCCCGCAGATCGATCCGGCGACGGGCCGCCCCGTGGAGACCCCGCAACGCAGCCGCCCCCGCCCCGAATGGGCGGAGGAGACCCCGCTGGATGATCTGCCGACGCTCGCCGACGAACTGCTCGGCACGCGCGGCGACGAAGAAGCGGACGACGGTGCGGACGGCGGTGCGGACGGCAACAGCCGTCGCGGCGGCCGTGGGCGGCGCAGCTAGCCCCCTCCCGCAGCCCGGACGAACCGGCCGTGGCCGCAGCGCAACAGCTGCGGCCACGGCCGGTTCCGTTCCGCCGGACGGCCCCCGTCCGGCCGACCGGCCCCGGCTTCCGGATTCGTTTGTCAGTGGGTTGCACCACAATGGGTCAGGCGTGGAGCAATGCGCGGTGTGCGGCCGGGCACGCACCCACCTCGCACGGCACGGGCACCTCGCACGGCACGAGCAGGACGGCACGGACAGGAACGGCGGACAACGATGGCGGTATGGGACGACGTGGTCGGCCAGGACCGGGTGACGGCGCAGCTGGCCGCGGCCGCGCGCGATGCGGACGCCCTCGTCACCGCGGAGCATGCGGGAGCAGGCGCAGGGGCCAGGCCCGGTGAGCAGCCGGAGCCGTCCGCCGACCGCAGCGGTGCCTCCCAGATGACCCATGCCTGGCTGTTCACGGGCCCGCCCGGTTCCGGCCGCTCCACCGCGGCCCGTGCCTTCGCCGCCGCCCTGCAGTGCGTCAGCCCGGACCGCGCCCTCGGAGGCGCCCCCGGCTGCGGCTTCTGCGACGGCTGTCATACGTCCCTGGTCGGCACGCACGCCGACGTCGAGATCGTCCGTACGGACCTGCTCTCCATCGGCGTCAAGGAAACCCGCGACCTGGTCCGCCGGTCCTCCCTCTCCCCGGCCGGCGGCCGCTGGCAGGTGATCGTCCTGGAGGACGCCGACCGCCTCACCGAAGGTGCCGGAAACGTCCTGCTCAAGGCCGTCGAGGAGCCCGCGCCCCGTACGGTCTGGCTGCTGTGCGCCCCCTCCGTGGAGGACGTCCTCCCCACCATCCGTTCGCGCTGCCGCCATCTCTCGCTGCGGACCCCGCCGGTCAGCGCGGTCGCCGACGTCCTCGTCCGGCGGGACGGCATCGAGCCGGCGGCCGCCGACCGGGCCGCCCGCGCCACCCAGGGCCACATCGGCCGGGCCCGCCGCCTCGCCACCGACGAGCGCGCCCGGGCCCGCCGGGCAGCCGTACTCACACTCCCTCTCCGTGTCGACGACATCGGCGGCTGCCTCAAGGCCGCCCAGGAGCTGATCGATGCCGCGGGGGAGGACGCCAAGCAGGTCGCCGAGGACGTCGACACCAAGGAGACCGAGGAGCTGCGCGCCGCGCTCGGCGCCGCCGCCGGCACCGGCGGACGCCTGCCGCGCGGCACGGCCGGCGCCATGAAGGAGCTCCAGGACAAGCAGAAGCGCCGCTCGACGCGTACCCAGCGCGACAGCCTCGACCTGGCCCTGGTCGATCTCACCGGCTTCTACCGTGATGTCCTCGCCCTCCAGATGGGCGCCTCGGTACCCCTCGCCAACGACGAGGTACGCGACAGCATCCACCGCATCGCCACCGCCTCGTCCCCCGAACGAACCCTCCGCCGTATAGAAGCAGTGATCGCCTGCCGCGAGGCCCTGGACCGCAATGTGGCCCCCCTCCTCGCGGTCGAGGCCATGACGGCCGCCCTCCGCGCCGGCTGACCACCACCCACCACCCACCGCAGCCCACCCGCCCCTGCCGCTCACCCGGCCCGCCCCTTCAAGGAGACGCACACACAACGTCCCCATCCGGATACTCTCCGTCCGGTCCGGCCACTGCTTCCCGCCCCCGACATCCGTCACACCACCAGCGCCATCACCATCCCCACCACCACTACTAGCGCCCCCCACAGCACCGCCCCCGTACCGCCCTCCTAGCACCGCCCCCCCGCACTCCACCCTCCAAGGACCGACACCGCACCCACCGCACTCCACATTTCAGGGACCGAGACCAAGGGACCGTCCATGGCCACCAGCCGCCTGCTCCGCACCTCCGCCGCTCTCCTCGCGGCCACCGCTCTGCTGATCTCCGGCTGCTCCTCGGGGAGTTCTTCTTCCCCCGACGACGAGGCGTCCCCGGGCCGCACCACGGAGGCCGGCGCCCAGCGCCCCGCCGATGAGCCGACCCTCGCGCCCCTCCCAGCCTCGACCCCGGCAAGCCTCCGGTCGTACTACGACCAGAAGCTGAGCTGGCATTCCTGTGCGAGCAGCGGGTTCGAATGCGCAACGATGAAGGCGCCCCTGGAGTACTCCCACCCCGGCGGGGGTGACATCAAGCTCGCGGTCGCCCGCAAGAAGGCCTCCGGCTCCGGCAACAGGCTCGGCTCTCTCCTGGTCAATCCGGGCGGCCCCGGCGGTGCGGCGATCGACTACCTCGAGCGGTACGCGCCACAGCCCGCCGCGGTCCGTGCGCGCTACGACATGGTGGCGATGGACCCGCGCGGCGTGGCCCGTAGCCAGCCGGTCGAGTGCCTCGGCAACAAGCAGATGGACCGCTACACCCAGGTTGACCAGACCCCGGACTCACCGGCCGAGGTCAACAAGCTCGCCACCGCCTTCCGCGACTTCGCCAAGGGCTGCGCCTCCCGCTCCGGCAAGCTGCTCTCGCATATCTCCACCGTCGAGGCCGCCCGCGACATGGACGTGCTGCGCGCTGTCCTGGGTGACAAGAAACTCAACTACGTCGGTGCTTCCTACGGCACCTTCCTCGGCGCTACGTACGCCGGCCTCTACCCCTCCCGCGTCGGCCGTATGGTCCTCGACGGCGCGATGAACCCCGAGCTCGACGCCCGCGCCACCAACGTCCAGCAGACCGCCGGCTTCGACACCGCCTTCACGGCGTTCGCCGTGGAGTGCATCAAGCACAAGAACTGCCCCCTCGGTACCAAGAGCACCGAGGACGCAGCCAAGCAGCTCTCCGCCCTCTTCAAGAAGCTGGACGCCCACCCGGTGGCCACGGGCGAGGACCGGAAGCTCACCGAATCCCTCGCGACCACCGGCGTCATCGCCGCCATGTACGACCAGCGTGCCTGGCCCCTCCTGCGCGAATATCTCGCCCAGGCCAAGGCCGGCAACGGCCGAGGGCTGCTCGCCTTCTCCGACAGCTACTACGAGCGCGACTCGAACGGCTCCTACAGCAACCAGATGTACGCCAACCCTGCTGTCAACTGCCTCGACCTCGCGCCCGCCTTCACCGGCCCCGACCAGGTCCGCGCCGCCCTGCCCAGCTTCCGCAAGGCCTCCCCGGTCTTCGGCGACGCCTTCGCCTGGGCCGCCCTGAACTGCGCATACTGGCCGGTCAAGCCCACCGGCACAGCCCATCGCATCGAGGCCAAGGGCGCCGCCCCGATCCTCGTCGTCGGCACCACCCGCGACCCGGCCACCCCCTACGCCTGGGCCCAGGCCCTCGCCTCCCAGCTCTCCAGCGCCACCCTCCTCACCTACGAGGGCGACGGCCACACCGCCTACGGCCGCGGCAGCAAGTGCATCGACTCCACGATCGACGCCTACCTCCTCGAAGGCACCGTCCCCCCGAAGAACAAGCACTGCAAGTGACCCGCCTCACACCTCCGCATCCCGCTCCCCGCCCACCCCTGACCAGCTCCTAAACCGGTTACAGAGCACCCCTCTGCCATGTGTAGACTGGGCCGCGCACCACGCCGCCTTAGCTCAGTTGGCCAGAGCAACGCACTCGTAATGCGTAGGTCTCGGGTTCGAATCCCGAAGGCGGCTCGGATCAACCCCAGGACTCACTCGCCGTGACCTGGGGTTTTTTCATGTCTGGGGCATGTCGAGCCGCACGACGGGGATGCCGTGGAAGTGCCTGCGTGAGCGATGCGTAAGCGGAGCGGACCGGCGGCCTACTTCTCGGGCCTCCTCCGCTTGGTCTTCTTCTCGGCCTCGGCCTGGGCTTTCGCCCGGTCATCCGGCTTGCCCTTGCCGGCCTTCTGACCCTGGCCTTCTTGGCGGCCTTCGCGGCCTTGCGGATCGCCGTCGGCGGCCAACATGAGGGTTGCCAACATGAGGGTTGCCGCCATGAGAGTTGCCGCCATGAGGGTTGCCGGGCCGTGGCGCAGGTCATGCAGGCGGAGCGGCGGGAGGCCGGAGGCGGCGAGGAGCCGCTCGAAGGGGGCGGTCACCTTGGCTGGGTGCAGCCAGGAGCCGGCCCCCTGCGTGAAGACATGGCCGGTGTCCACCCGGGCCGAGCCCCACTCCTCGCCGTCCGCGCCCTGCCGCTCTCGGTGCTGCTTCAGGACGTTGACGGTGTCGTCGTCGAGCGCGACCACGCGGTACCCGCTGTCGGTCTTGGGGGCGGATGCCTCGATCTCCCGGCCGGGCTGCACGAGTTGGGAGGAGACGGTGAGGGAGTGGGTGCGGTCCGGTCGGGCTCGTACCCTGGCCACCCGGTTGGTACGACGGAACACCCGGTTGGTACGACGGAACAGCCGGTTGGTACGACGGAACAGCCGGTTCCGGCGGACCGGATCGGGCGGGTGCTCGCGCGGATCCCGATGAGGGGGGCGACCGGACGAACCTCTCTGTCGGGCCTGTGACCAGCATGCATACGCAAGCTCGCGGGCAATCCTTCTCGTCTCCTTCTGATCGGCTTTCGGCTCACGGCGGGTGCGCGCTGAGTCGGCGGAAGGACGTTCGAAAGCGGCCGGGTCTGAACTGTTCTTGTCTCGGGGGGCAACCCCGGCGAAGCGAAGAGCCGTGGATGAAGGAGAGCGCGATGAGGAAGACCCGGATCGTGACCCGCTCGGTGCTCGGCCTGGCCGCCGGGGCGGTGGCGGTGCTGACGGCGGTCGTGCCGGCCCAGGCCGCCACCTCGGCTCCCGGTGACACCCACTGGGACGTGACCCTGACCGCCACCGCCACCGCCACCGCCACTGGCACGGGCACCGGTGACATCCACGGGGGCACGCCCGTCGCCTCGGACGACACGCACTGGTGAGGAAGAGAGCCGGTTGTGGGCGGCAACGGGCTGCGGTGGGGCCCGGCCTGCTCACCCGACTGCTCGCGGGCAACACCTCCGGCTTCCCCGCGGACGACGACTGCCCGACCTGTCCGAGGCCCGGGTCGGCACTGCCGGCAGAAGATCGGGTACGCCAAGGCGCGGCGCCAGGGACCTGCCCGTCAAGCGGCTCTGCCCGTCGATCTCCCGGGGGGCCGCAGCCCTGTGCGGCAACCCTGGCCCGGCGCCGCCCGCCCTCCCGCTGTGCCGTCGCATGGCGGAGTCAGGCGTAACGCACGTTCGCCCCCGAAGGTTTCCTCAAGCAGGAGCACCCAGCCATGCCGTCTCACGGCCGAGCTCTCGGTGAAGTCCCTGTCTCGCCTCTCGATCGTGTGGAAGAGCTGCTGCGCGGCTCCGGGCACGCGGCTTCGATCGGCTTGCACCAGGGCAAGACCGTCTTCGAACCCTGTGCCCGTGCCCGCACTTGGGGCAGCGGGGAGTTCGGGTTCGCCCCTGACGAGCACGCTCCTCCCGGCGGCGTCCCGGCGCTGCGTGCGGCACTCGCCCAGGCCGCCACCGCCCGGCGGCAGAGTGCCGTATCCCCCGAACAGGTCCTGGTCACCAGCGGTGGCACGCAGGCCCTCGCCGCCGCGCTGCACGCGATCCTGCGGGAGGGCGATGAGGTCCTGGTGCTCTCACCGCAGTGGCTGTTCACCAACGGTCTGATTCGGGCGGCCGGTGGCGTGCCTCGCGAGGTACCGGTCTTCCTGGAGCTCGGCGCGGGCCGCGGATTCGACTTCGCCGGGGTCGTCGAGAGGGCAGTGGCACCCAGGACCCGCGCGATCTACTTCAACAGTCCCAACAACCCGACGGGTTACCGGCTGGACGGCTGCCGCCTCGGTGCGCTTGCGGACCTGGCCGAGCGGCACGGCCTGTGGCTGATCGCCGACAACACCTACGAGAACTACGACTTCACCAGGGAGGGCTTCCTCGACATCGGGGCCGTCGGTGCGACGGCGGCGCGCACCTTCTCCGTGCACAGCTTCAGCACGACGTATGCGATACCGGGCGCCAGGGTGGGTTGCCTGATCTCCCCGCCGGGGCTGACGGAGCCGCCGGCCAAGTGGTCGCAGTACAGGCCCCGCTCCGTCTCCACCCCGGCGCAGTTCGCCGTGTACGAGGCTCTGCGCACGCCGCGCGAGGAGCTCGACCGGCGCCGGGACCACGCTGCCGCGGCCGGGTGGCTCGCCGATTCGACGCTGGAGGTTCCGCACACGAAGGCGTCCGGCGGGCTGTACACCTTCCTCGATCTGAGCGCCTGGGGGGACGGCGAGCGGTTCGTTCACCGGTGCGCCGAGCTAGGTGTCGGCCTGGCCCCGGGCCGGGGTTTCGGGGCGCACTGCCGCAATTGGGCCCGTCTCTGCTTCACCGCCGCGCCATCGCAGCGGGTGGCCGAGGCGATCGAACGCATCAACACGATCTACGGGGAAGGCATCGATGAGCACGGAGACGATCACCCTCGAACGCTCGGAAACCGGTCCGCCGGCCTCCCGCGCCGATGCTCGCGGGATGCGAACGGCGATCTGTGACGGCCGGCCACTCGTATTGATGGGTTTGACGCACCTGCTGACCACCCAGTCCCCCTGTGAGGTCGTCTTCACCTCGGCCGATTCCTTTCCCGGCCCCGGGGCCGGGATCGACGTGCTGCTCGTGGCGGACACCTTGGCAACGGCCGTGCCGGAGGGGCCGGCGTGGTGCGGGAGCGCGCCGGATGTCGTCGTGGTGCGGGCCGAGGCGACCCCGGACCAGGTGCTGCGGCAGGTGTACGAGGCCGTGGACCGCCGTACGCCGGTGCCCGCGGCCGGCCGTTCGGCGCCCGGGCTGTCGCCGCGCGAGCAGCAGGTGCTCCGGTTCATCGCGTCCGGGATGACCCACGGCCAGGTGGCCCGGCGCATCGGAATCAGCCCGCACACCGTCGACACGTACGTCAAGCGGGTGCGATCCAAGTTCGGCATCGGCAACAAGGCGGAACTCACCCGCGTCGCTCTCGGCCTCCGGCCCCGGTGAAACCCGGGCCCGTACCCCCGCCCCGGCACGAGATCTTCCGGGGCGGCCCGCGGCTGCCCGCGCAAGGGGTCGGTCAGTGGTAGTGGCGCATGATGTCGGTGGCCCAGTCGGGCTGGGTGGTGGGGCCCTGGGGGCCGAATTCGGTCAGGTAGGGCTTGATGTCGAGGACGGGGGTGCCGTCGACGGCGTCCAGGCCTTGGACGTGGAGGTCGAGGCCGTCGGTCTTGATGAGGCGGCAGCGGGAGACGCCGAGCCGGTTGGGGCGGTTCTTGCCGCGCTGGGCGAAGATGCCGACCAGGGGCCAGTCGGTGTTGCCGCGTGGGTGCCGGGCCCCGGTCTGGATCTTGTCGGTGGGGACGCGGTCGAAGTGGTAGACGACTTCCAGGTGGGAGAAGGTGTCCAGGCCCGCCACCGCCTCCGGGCCGTACTGGCCGGCGTCCAGGCGGATGATCGCGGTCTCCTTGCCCCAGTCGTCGTCGCGGACCTCCGCCCGGCCGCCGACCACCCGGCCCACCGGCACCGAAACCACCGCGGCAGGAGTGCTGTTCTCGGGCATGTGCAGTGCCTTTCGTTCAAAGGGGCGGTCGGCCAAAGGGGCGGCCGGTCAGTCGAGTTGGCCCACCGTACCGAGGGCCTGCGGTACGTCGGTATACGGCACATGCGTACCGCGCCAGAAGCGGTCCAGCCGCTCGCGGAGCTGCTCCAGCAGCACGCTCAACTCGGTGTGATCGGCGGCGGATCCGTAGACCGTGCCGATCGCGCCGGTCGTGCCCCGGCGCCAGTCGGTGTGCCAGTGGGAGGGAGGGGAGACGTCGACAAGGTCGATGCCGGGCAGTTCCCCGAGGTGGTCGAGGAGCGAGGGCGGGCCGGGCCGGAGCGGGCCGAGGGGCGGGAGAAGCAGGTACTGGAAGGTCACCCGGTCCCCGTACAACCGGGCGGGGTCCGGGGAGGTGACGGGCAGGCCCAGAGCCACTCGGAGAGCGGCCGCCACCATGTCGTAGCCGGTGCGGCGCTGCACGATCTCGGCGATGAATCCACCCAGCCGCCCGTTGACCTCGATGATCCTCGGCCCGTCCGGTGTGAGCTTGACCTCGGTGTGGGTGATGCCGTGCCGGATGCCGAGGGCCCGCACCGCCGCCTGTTCCAGGCGTACGATCTCGGCGGCGAGGGCAGGTGGGACGGGGGCCGGCAGCACATGGCCGGTCTCCCGGAACGGCGGGACCAGCGGCGGCTTTCCGTTGACCGCCGCGGTCCGCGGCTCGCCGTCGACGACCAGCGACTCCACGGAGACGTAGTCGGCCCAGCCGGGGCCGGTCTGCGCGGGGTCGCCGGGCAGGAACTCCTCCAGAACGAAGTCACGGTGGTCACCCCCGGCGAACTCCGCCAGCCGCGAGCGGCACTCGTCGGCCGAGGTGACCAGGCAGGTGTCCACGCTGCCCGCGCTGTGCCGGGGCTTGAGCACGGCCGGTGTCCCGACTCGGGCGAGCGCGGCGGCGGCCTCGTCCGGGTGGCGGAGCGGGACGCAACCGGTGCGCTGGACGCCCGCCTCCCCCAGCGCCTGTCGTTGCCGGTACTTGTCGGTGAGGGCCTCCGCGGTGGCCCGGGAGTGGAAACGCACCCCGCAGTGCGCGGCCACCGCCGCGGTCAGGCGCAGCCGGTACTCGCTGAAGGTGAGGACGCCCGCGGGGTGCAGGCTCCCGGCCAGCCGGCACACCTCCGCCTCGCCGAGTCCGGACACGTCGGCGACCTCGGCGTGCCCCGCAACCTGACCCAACTCGGCTGCGGACGCCGGGTCTTCCGCCTCGTACAGGAAGACCACCCGGCACAGTCCGCGCGCCGCCGAGAGGATGCGCAGCGGACTGGCGGAGCCTCGGTCGTGGACGACCAGGAGGGTGGGGAGAGCGGAGTGTGCCACGGCAGCCTCCGTCAGGCCCGGCGGGCGGTGATGTTGAGCCGTACATAGTCGACGACCGGCTCGGGGAGGCGGGCGGCGACCTCGCGGACGAAGCGCTCGTGGTCGGACGCGGGGAGCTTGTCGAGGTGGGAGCCGAGGACCACGGTGGCCAGGTAGCTCCACAGCTGCTCGCCCGGCTCCAGCCGGGCCGGGTCGGGCAGCAGGCTGACCTCGATACCGGTGAACCCGGCGTCCTGCAGGCGCTCGGTGGTCTCCTCGACACCCGCGAAGTACCAGACCCTGTCCTTGTCATCGGTGTCGTCGGTCTTCTTGCCGAGCACCTCGTCCACGGCTGCGTTGATCCGCGCGACATTGCCCTTGCCGCCGCACTCGGCGACGAACTGGCCGCCCGGTCGCAGGTGCCGGGCCAGGTTGGTGAAGAGCGCCGCGTGATCGGTGATCCAGTGGAAGGTGGCCACGCTGGTGATCGCGTCGACCCGGCCGGATACCGGCAGGGGCCGGGTCAGGTCGGCGTTGACGACCTCGACCCGGTCGAGCCGGTCGGCCAGCTTGGTGCGCAGTTGGTCGAGCATGCGACGGGAGCCGTCGACGCCGATCACCCGGCCGTCCGGTACCAGGTCGAGCAGCGCGGCGGTGTCGCGTCCCGTGCCGCAGCCGGCGTCCAGGACGGTTTCGCCGCCCTTCAGCTGCAGCCGGCCGAGGGTGCGCTTGCCCCACTGCTGGTGCGGCAGGGGAAGCGAGTCGTACGTCTTGGCATCCCATTCACGAGGCACGGCACTGCTCCTTGGTGTCATTCCTGCGGTCGTTCTCGGTGTGCGGTACGGGGACCGGGGTGCCGTCCAGGACCAGTCGGACCTCGATCGGGTGTGCGTCCCTGACCAGCCGCAGGGCATGTCCTTCGGCAAGCCAGCGGCGTATGGCGCCGGCCGCCGCATCGCCCGCCTCCGTCGGGTCGGCGGGCAGCAACTGGACGAGGAGGTTGCGCAGTCCTGCGGGTGCGTCAGGGGAGGAGGAGTAAGGGCCGCGCAGGTCGATACGGCCGGAGGCGTGAACGGACGCGGACGCCTCGTCAGGGGTGGCGGCCCGCGGGTCGGCGAAGCCGAGAGCCTCCGCCGCCAGCGCGGCCAGGACGTACTCCTGGGCACTCGGCGCGAGGTCGGCGCCGAACAGCTGCTTGGGCTGGTCGGACTCGGCGTGCACGCCGTCGACCTCGGCGATGACGTGGGTGCCGACCTCCCACCTCACGTGGGCGGTACGCCGCCCGACGGCCGTGAACTGCTCCGTGCCGGCCGGGAGGGGACGGCTGGTGAGGTGCACGTCCTGGGCGGTCTGCACCACGGCCTCGACGTCGTTGGGTTCTTCCAGGGTGCGGTGCGCGCTGTCCCGCGCACGGGCCGCCGCGACCGCCCGCCGGGCCTGCCCGGTGGAGGCCCCACCGTCGAGACGTATCCCGTACGAGAGCCTGGCGGAGCCGTCCGCTGCGAACTCGGCGCAGGGCAGCACCTCCAGGAGCTCCGGGCCGCACCCCTCACCGGACAGCTCGGTGACCAGGCTGTCCGCCACGGACGCCCCCAGCGCCACCAGCAGCGACCCGACCGGATCGAGGTGGTCGCCGGTGCCGGGCCCGCACCGCTGGTCGATACCGAAGGCCCGGGCCACTCGGGTGGATCCGAGCCGCATCGGTTCGGTGCGTACCCGGCAGTGGTCGGCCGCCGCGGGCCGGGCCGCCACGCCGACGCTCAGCTGTGCCTCCCAGGAGTCCTCCCCGATCTGCTCGGCCAGGGTCTGCCGGGCGCGTAGATCGACGCCGTTCAGCATCACGTGTCACCTCCGTTGCTCTGCTTGAGGGCGGTGTCCAGGGCCCGCCCCAGCCGGTCGGCCAGGGCGTCGCTGCCGGTGATGCCCACCGCCAGGCGCACCAGTTGCCGCGTGATGCCCGCTTCCCGGCGGATCCGCTCGCTCAGGTGGGCGTGGCTGGTGTGGGCGGGCAGCCGGGCGGTGCCGGCGAGCGGTGTGCCGTCGCCGTCGCAGGCGGCCAGGATGCCGGACAGGTCGCGGATCTCCGGTACGACCTCGAAGGACAGCAGTCCGCCGAAGCCCCGGTGGGTTTCCAGGGCCCACGGTGCCTCGTCGAATGACGGTCGGTGTACGACCCGTACGGCGGGGTGCGCACGCAGCGTCCCGGCGACTCGCTCGGCGCCCTCCCGCTGGGCGGACACCCGCAGTTGCAGGGTGGACAGGGAGCGTTCCAGCAGGTGGGCGGCCCAGCCGTGCACCTCGCCGCCGAGCCGCGCGCACTGTTCGGCGATTCGTGGCAGATACCGGTCCAGGCCGGTGACCAGGGCGGCGCCGACGTCCCCCCAGCCGTCGAGACAGGGCGCCGTGTCCTCGATGACGATCACGGCGCCGGTCTCCAGGGGCCGCAGTTCGGCGGGTGACAGTGCGGTGTTGTCCACGGCCAGCAGCAGGTCGTTCATCTGGGCGTGGATGGCGAGCTCGTTGAGCGGGGCCGGCCGCATCAGCGGGTCGCTCAGGGACTGTGTGTACACCACCTGGGTTTCGGGCCGTACGGCGGCGATGACGGCGTCCACGTCGGTGCAGTCGACGAAGGTCACCGTGCGTCCCGAGCCGGTGAGTTCCTGGGTCAGGACGCCGCGCAGCGGGTCGCAGATCTGGTGGGAGGCGATGAGGTGACCGCCCGGGTTGGTCAGTGCGAGCAGCGTGCCCGTGGTGGCGGTCACGACTGAGGGCACGAGCAGCGCGGAGTCGGCGCGGTGCAGGGCGGCGAAGGCGTCCTCGACCCGGCGGACCGGCCCGTGGGCCGGGGACGCGGGGACGGTCGCGGGTGCGGTCTGCTGCACGGTCACCGCCGGCACACGGGCGCGTCGGACAGGCCGATGCGCTGGTGGAAGTAGTGGAAGATGATCTCCTCGTGCAGGGCCTCGCCGTCCAGGGTCGGACTGAGGGCGGTGCCGCCATCGACCTTCTCGACCAGTCCCCGCTCCAGCAGTTCGGCGAACGCGGAGGCGAACGGCTCCATCTCCAGCAGGTCGGCGCCGAAGCGCTCCTGGTAGCGGGCCAGGACGATCGGCTGATTGGCCTTGAAGTTGAAGCCGAGCGCGGTGCCGATGGCTTTGTGGCCACTGAGCCGGCGGCCGAAGTTGAGCGGCAGGCCCTCGTTGTTCTGCATGAACGACACGTACTTGCTGATGTCGGTGATGTTGTGCGTCTGGAGGAACTCCTCCTGGCCCCCGGTGAGCCAGCCGTAGGCCCCGGGACCGTAGGCGATCATGGTGTTGTAGTGCTCCCACTTGTTCTTCGAGGTCTGCGGGATGTTGCCGCCCTCGTAGGTGCCGGGGCGGCTCCACCAGCCGCAGGGGCTGGGGTGGTAGCCCTGCTCCAGCAGGACCTCGACGGCCTCCTGGCGCATCGCGTACGTCGAGTCCAGGCCCGGGAAGCGGCCCTCGCGGATGAGCCGTTCGCGCACCGCGGGGTTGTTCCAGACCGCGCGATTGCCGATGCCCATCTCCTCCCGGTCGGCGTTGCGCAGCCGGTAGATGGTGATGGTGGGGACACCGAGGCCGGTGAGGATCTCCATGTCGCGGCGTACCGACTCCGGGGTCTGGTACGGCAGGCCGAACATCATGTCGACATTGAAGGGGCAGCCGGTGGCGAGCAGGTTCTCGACGGCCTCGATCGACTGGGCCGCGGAATGGCGGCGCTTGGTGAAGTCGTTCACCTCGTCCTGCAGTGACTGCACACCGAGACTGAACCGGTTGAAGCCCAGCTCACGTGCGGTCTCCAGGTGGTGGCGCTGGAAGTTCTCCGGGTTGCCCTCGATGTTGAACTCGATGCCGTCCGACAGTTCGTAGTTCTCCCGGACGTGCTCGACCAGCGGCCTGATGAAGTCGGGGCTGTTGAGCAGCAGGGCCGCGGTGCCGCCGCCGATGTAGAAGGACTCGATGCGGGCTCGGGGGATCCAGTCGTAGCGGTCCAGGTAGCGGCGGGACTCCTCGATCAGCAGGTCGGACCACAGGCGCAGGGCGCCGTCCTCCTTGCCGCGGGGCACGAGCCGTTTGACGTAGTTGCAGAAATGACAGATGTAGTTGCAGAGCGGGAGGTGGAAGTACAGGTGCGCCGGGTGGCCCGCGCCGGGGAACGTGCCGTACTCCGCGGCGAGTTCGTCACTGCCGAGCCGGTCGCCCTCGTTCGAGGTGACGTTGATGTTGTACTCGTCGCGGGGGATCTGAAGCTGCGGGTTGCGGTCGAGGAGACGGCCGAGGTTGAGTTCGAGATCGACCGGGGTGCCGCCGGTGGTGGTGCGGACGGACATGTGACTCCTTGGTGGTGGAGGGCCCGGGGTGGCTTGTGGCCGGACCGGGCGTGAGGAGTGGCACGAGGACTGGGTGCGTCGTCAGAGGCTGTAGTAGCGGGACATCGCCGCGTGGAGCCAGGTCGGCTCGCGGACCGTCTCGGCCTCCGGCCGGAAGAGTCGCTGGTAGGGCTTGATGTCGAGGACCGGCGTGCCGTCCAGCGCGTCAAGTGCCCGTACGTGCAGGGTCAGGCCGTCGACGCGGACCAGCTCGCAGCGCGAGACGCCGAGCCGGTTGGGGCGTTCCTTGAGCCGTTGGGCGAGGATGCCGAGGCGGGGCAGGTCGGTGCGGCCCCGGGGGTGGCAGTCGCCGGTGACGGCCGCGGTCTCGGGGACCAGATGGAAGTGAAAGACGATTTCGAGGTGCGAGAACTCCTCCAGGCCGGTCACGGCCTCGGGCTGCAGCCGCTCGGGGTCCAGCTCGATGATCGAGCTGACACCGCCCCAGTGGTCGTGTTCGGGCACGCTGCGGGGCGAGCGGACGACGCCGATGGGGTGGACGACGTACGAGGGCGAGGTCCCGTGGGTCTCCTGCATGGGTACTCCGTTCCGGGGGGCGGCGGTCATCCATGGGGCGGCCGTCAGGAGGCCAGGGCGGCCGCAGACCTCACGTCGAGCTGCTCGCGCAGCCGGCGGCCCAGGACCTCGACCTGGCCGGGTTCGACCATCGAGAAGTGGTTGCCCGGGACGTCGAGGACGACGGCCTGCTCCGCGACCTCGCTCCAGCCCAGGTCGTCGGGGAGCGTGCCGCCCTCCAGGGAGCGGTCGGTGACGCGGAAGACGGTGACGGGGCCGTCGTACGGCTTGATCTTGTAGGCCGTCAGGGCGTCCAGGTTGAACTGATACATGTCGACCATGCGGCGCAGCCGGTCGGCGTCGAAGTCGGCGGGCATGGTGCCGGCCGCGACGGCCCGCTCCACCAGGACCTGCGCCCGGGTGCCGGGGTCCAGCCCGCGCAGCCAGTCGACGTCCAGCTCCAGTTTGAGCCCGCGCCACAGCAGGGCGCGCAGCGCGAAGTCCGGATCTCCGCTGGGCTCGACCGTGATGCGGGTGTCCAGCAGGCCGACGAGTCCGACGCGCTCACCGCGCTCCCTGAGGCGGCGGGCGATCTCGTAGGCGAGCAGTCCGCCCATCGAGTAGCCGATCAGGTTCCATGGGGCGCCGTCGGGGTGGACGGTCCGCAGTTGCTCGATGAAGTGCTCGGAGATCTCCTCAAGCGAGGAGAGAGGTTCCTCGCCGGGCAGCAGACCGAGCGACTGTACGGCCCAGAAGGGCTGGTCGAGGCCCATGGCACGGGCGATGGGCGGGTAGAGCAGTACGGTTCCGGACACGGGCGGCAGGGCGTATACGGGGCTGCCGCCCGAGCCCTGCTGGACGCGGACCAGCTGGCCCTGCCGTTCGGCCGCGCCACCTCGGACGATCTCCGCGAGTTCGGCGACCGTGGCCGCGGAGAGCAGGTCCGCGGCGGTCAGGTCGACCTGGAAGAGCCTGCGCACTTCCACGGTCAGCTTGATGGCGAGCAGCGAGTGGCCACCGAGCGAAAAGAAGTCATCGTGGATGCCGACGTCGTCGCGGCCCAGCAACCGGCGCCACATATCGATCAGTTGGAGTTCCACGCCGTCCCGGCCGAGGACGGTGGTGGTGTCGGGGTGGGTCATCGTCTCCCTCGTCTGACATGTCGTAGGGGATGTGCGGCACGGACCGTTCAGGCGGCGGTCGCGGCGGCTGCCCGGGCCCCGGCCATGCGGCCCTCGGCCCAGCGCACCGCGGGTGCCATCGCCAGCCCGCCGGCCAGGAACACCGCGCCCAGGACCATCCAGCCGGGCGTGCCCCAGTCGATGAGGAGCAGGGTCAGCGAGACCGGGCCGAACATCTGGACAGCAGCGATCCCGGTGTTGAACAGGCCCTGGTACTGGCCCTGTTGGTCCGCCGGGGCGAGTTCGTAGCCGATCACCCAGGAACCGGCCGACTGGACCATCTCGCCGTACACATGGAGTGCCGCGGCCACCGCCAGCGTCGCCGTCGCCGCCACCGGGCCGCGCCCGGCCGACAGGGCGAAGGCCGCGCAGCAGCCGAGCAGGGCCACTCCGGCGATGCGGAAGGCGCGGACGGCGGAGCGCAGTCCGTCGATCTTCTTGGTGAGGGGAACCTGCAGGCCGACGACGGCGAGGGTGTTGAGGAGCAGCAGTACAGCGGTGAGCGCGGGCGGTGCGCCGGTGTGGAGCGCGATCCACAGCGGGAGGATCACTTCAAGGATCGGGATGTGCAGCAGCATCACCATGTTCAGCGCGGCGAGCAGCGCGTACGGGGTGTCGCGCAGCACCGCAAGCCGCGGTTCGCCCGGTGTGCGCCGGGGGGCGGGCGGTGCGGCGGGCAGCCGCAGGAACAGCAGGCCGCAGCCCAGGAAGCTCAACGCGTCGAGAAGAAAGGTGAGCCGGTACGCCGTTCCGGTGTCCCACAGCAGGGCCAGACCGCCGAGTCCGGCGCCGGCCGAGACGCCCACATTGGTGACGACGCGGATCTTGGCGCGGACGCGGACGAGGTTGTCGGCGTTCAGAACGGCCGGGATCAGCGCCTGCCGCGCCGCGTGGGCGCCGCGTTCGAACAGGGCGTACAGGAAGGCGATCACGACGAACACGGGGAAGGAGCCGGTCGTCAGGTAGGCGCTGGTGGCGAGGCCCGCGAGGGCGAGGAGTGCTGCCGCGGTGCCGCGCGGGCCCCTGCGGTCGGCGAGGTGGCCGAAGGGGACGCCCGCGAACAGGCCCGCGATGCCGGCGATGGTCAGGCCGAGGCCGAGCTGGGACGGGCTGAAGCCCACGATCCGGGTGAAGTAAAGGGCAGAACAGGTCAGGAAGGCGCCGTTTCCCAGGGAATTGAGGAGTGTTCCGAGAATGAGGGTGCGGCCGGGGCCGTCTTCGATGAGGCGGGACGTCATGCGGATTTTTCCTTCGCACCGTTTCCGTTTCCGGAAAGCCCGGCGAAATGGTCCCGATAGAATGCGCGCATCACCGACGTGATCTCCTCCGTATTGCGGTAGCAGTCGGCATGCGATCCTCGGACGGTTTCCAGCCGGAGCATTCCGCCGCTCCGGCCGGAGAGGCGCTCGCGTTCACCGGCCAGGATGTTGCCGCTGTCGGTGCCGGCCAGCACCAGCATCGGGATGCCGAGCCGTTCCAGCAGGTCCGGCAGGTGCCCGAAGTCGTAGGTCCAGCGCAGCAGGCTGCCCTCGGCCCATTCGTCGGCCACGTGCAGAGTGGGGTGCGCGTCGAAGGATTGGTCGATCACCACCAGGCTGCGCACCCGGGACGCCCCCCAGGTGACCGCGGAGACGGCCGCCACCAGCCCGCCGTACGAGTATCCGACCAGGTGCAACTCGTCCGGGAAGATGTCGGCGATGCGATGGAGGTCGGCGGAGAAGTCGAGTACCGAGTAGCCCCAGTCCGGCTGGTGGCTTTTGCCGTGGGCTCGCAGCGAGGGGTGGACGGCGACGGAACCGGCCGGGCACAGGGCGTCACCGAGCGGCCGCAACTGGCTTTTGTCGCCGCCGAATCCGTGCAGCAGGAGCATGCTGCCCGGGGCTCCGCCGGCCCCGGAGAGCCCGGGAACGGCGTCGTGGTCCAGCAGTTCGACGCCGCTGCCGTGTCCCGCCAGGGCCGGTGCGGGCAGAATGCGGTCTTCCGGTCCGGCAAAGCTCATGGACATCAACCCCCTTGAGGAAAGCCGAGGTGGCTGCCCGGCCACACCAGATTCCGGTTCGGTCGTGGGAAAGGTCAATGCCGGTCACTGTCCCCGGATTCTGGTACGTGACAACAGGAGTGAAGGAGATCGAATATCTGTGGTGGGTGGCCGGAATGCCGGTCGGCCCGGTCGTCGTTCCGCCGGCAGAACTGGAGGGATTTCCATGGGAGTCGGACTCATCCACCAGGCCGTCGCGCACCGGGCCCGGACGGAGCCGGAAGCACCGGCGGTGGTGGACGGCACCGTACGGCTCGACTACGCCACCCTCGACGCAGCGGCGGACGCCTGGGCGGCCCGGCTGGCAGCGGCCGGCGCGGCGCCGGGCACGCTGGTCCCCGTCCTGCTGCCGCGCTCGGCCCGGTTGTACGTCGCGCTGCTCGCGGTCCTCAAGTGCGGTGCCGGGTATGCCGCCCTCGACCCCAGGTGGCCGCAGGAGCGGATCGACTCCGTGCTCCGGCAGCTGGGCGGCCCCGTGCTGGTGACCGACGCCGACAGCCTGTCCGGGTGGCCCGTGTGGCGGCCCCCGGGCGACTTCGCCGCCCGGTGCGGCGCGGGTGCGTTCCGCGCGTACGACGGGCCGTCCGACGCTCCTGCCACGGTCTTCTTCACGTCCGGCACCAGCGGCACACCCAAAGGCGTGGTGTCCCCGCACGCGGCCACCACCCGCCTGTTCACCGCAGACGGGCCCCTCGCCTTCGGCCCCGGCGCCGTCATGCTGCAGGCGGCCCCGTCGGCCTGGGACGCCTTCTCCCTGGAACTGTGGGGGATGCTCACCACCGGCGGTACCTGTGTCACCGCCTCGGAGGACTACCTCCTCCCGGACACCCTGCGACACCTGATCGATACCTGCGCGGTCGACAACGCCTGGCTCACCGCCTCCCTGTTCAATCTGTTCACCGAGATCGACCCGGACTGCTTCCGGGGCCTCGGGACCCTCTACATCGGCGGGGAGCGGCTGTCGACCGCGCACGTGGACCGGTTCCTCGCCGCCCACCCCGGCGTCCGGCTGGTCAACGGCTACGGCCCGGTGGAGAGCTGCGTGTTCGCCACCGTGCACCCCGTCACCGCACAGGACTGCCGGGCGGAGCGCGGCGTCCCCATCGGCCGCCCGGTACCCGGTACCGGAGTGCACGTCCTGGACGAGAGCGGGCGGGAATGCCCGCCCGGGGGCGTGGGCGAGCTGTGCCTCAGCGGCGCCGGCCTGGCACACGGCTACCTCGGCGACCCGGCCCTGACGGCCGCCCGCTTCCACGAGAGCGGGCCGGGCGGCACCCGTCTCTACCGGACCGGCGACCACGGCCTGAGGGACGCCGACGGTGTCTTCCACTTCACCGGGCGGACCGACCGTCAGGTCAAGATCCGCGGCTATCGCATCGAGCCGGAGGAGATCGAGGCGCACGCGGCCCGGCTGCCCGGGATCACGCACTGTGTGGCCGTCCCCGTGCCCGGCCAACTGGGTAACTACGACCGCCTCGCGCTGTTCTACACCTCCTCCGGCGAGGCCGCCGACGACCCGGGGCTGCTGCGCCGTTCCCTGGGCCTGCGACTGCCCGCGCACGCGGTGCCGGACGTCGTACGGCGCGTGCACCGGCTGCCGGTGACGGCCAACGGCAAGGTCGACCGATCGGAGCTGCTCGCCACGCTCACCGGCTGACCGCCGCGCTCACCGGCTGACCGCCGCGCTCACCGGCCGACCGCCGCACCGGTCCCCGTATCCAAGCCGAGAAAGGCACCCTTCCATGCCCGTCATCACCCTGCTGTCCCCCGACCCGAGCCCCGGCAGTCCCGCCCTGGCACACCTCGCCGAAGCAGTCACCGGACTGCTGGGCATTCCTCCGCAGCACTGCTGGATGACCTGGCAGCAGCTCGATGCCGATGCGGCGCACCGCCCCGAATGGGATCGCACCACACCCGCGACCGCGCCCGGGCGGCCCGAGACCTCCGCCCGCCCGCGTGCCCCGATCGGCTTCGTCACCTGCAAGGACACCTACTCACGGGAGACGGTGGGCCGACTTCTGCGGCTGCTGCGCGACGAGTTGAGGACCTTGTTGGGAGTGCCGGGGGACGAGGTCTATCTCGTGGTGCGCCGGGCGGTGCCGGGTGAGCTGCTGGTCCGGGGCGATGTGTGGGCCGGGGACGAGCCGGCCTCGGCCGCGGTGGTTTCGGTGCCGGTGGGCCGGGTGGTCGGCGGCCGGGCGGAGGTCCGCGACGACGACTGGGCCAAGGAGACCGCGATCATCCGCCTGGACGCCGGCCAGTACGGCCCGGAGGCGGTGGCGGGCCTGGACACCTTCTCCCACCTGGAAGTCGTCTACCACTTCGACCGCGTCCCCACCGACAAGATCCAGACCGGGGCCCGGCACCCACGCGGCAACACCGACTGGCCCCTGGTCGGCATCTTCGCCCAGCGCGGCAAGAACCGCCCCAACCGGCTCGGCGTCTCCCGCTGCCGCCTCATCAAGACCGACGGCCTCGACCTCCACGTCCAAGGCCTGGACGCCGTCGACGGCACCCCCGTCCTCGACATCAAGCCCTACCTGACCGAATTCGGCCCCCAGGGCCCCACCACCCAGCCCGACTGGGCCACCGACATCATGCGCCACTACCACTGACCGAACCCGCCTGGTCAGCAGCGATTGGGCTGAGGACCGTCGCTCCAAGCGGCGCTCGGGCCCCCGGCCTCGACCATCAGGTCCTCGGTGCGTTCCAGCCATGACGTGGAGCCGAGCTCGGCGAACAGGTCCCGTGCCGCTTCAAGATGCGTGGCGGTCAGCTCGTAGTCGCCCCGCGTCAGTGCGATTTCGGCCAGCGCGTAGCGCGATTTGGCCTCGACGACCCGCTCGCCCACCCGCCGTGACAGGTTCAGCGCACGGGCCAGGGTGTCGGCGGCGCTGTCAAGCCGCTTCTCCTGCCGGCGGACCGAGCCGAGGCCGTACAGCGCATACGCCTCGCCGATCCGGTCCCCGCTGCCCCGTACGATCCGCAGAACCTCCTGGAGCGCCTCCTGGGCCTGTCGCGGCTGTTCGACCGCGAGGTGCAGTTCGGCGAACCGCTGCAACACCTGGGCCTGGACGCGACGGCAGTTTTCCTCCCGGGAGATGGTGAGGGCCTGTTCCAGGAGGGTGCGTGCCCGCTCGATGTTTCCCGAGGCCAGCCAACAGCCGGCCAGGCTGCGCATGATGTGGGCTTCGCCGATCCGGTCGCCGACCAGCCTGGTGATCGCCAGTGCCTCGTCGTACTTCTCCCGCATGGCGGTGTCGTCGCCGCGCACGCTGTCCAGGTGGGCGGCGTTGCGCAGCACCAGGGCGCGCCCGTGATCGTGTCCTTCCGCCTCGAACAGCTGCCGCGCCTTGCCGAAGCACTCGTCCGCCTGCTCCATACGGGTCTGGAACATGTGCAGGGTCCCCAGGGAGTAGAGCATCGCGGCCTGGCCGATACGGTTACCGGCCCGGGCCGATGCCTCGTGCGCCAGGCGCGTGGTCTCCTCCCAGTCGTCGAAATACCCCTTCGCCTCGAACAGCGTGACGGAGGAGAGGGCAAGGTCCCAGCACAACTCGTGCATCCCGGCGGCGGCTGCCTGCCGCACAGCCGTCACCAGCGCCTGCCGCTCGCCGCTCAACCATGTCATCGGCCGCGGGACGGGCTCCACATCCGCGCTCTCGGGCAGCCTCCAGCGCTTCGCGCTGCCGTGGATGATGGTGTAATCCCCGCCGTACTCTTCCCGGTGGGCCTCCTCGACCAGCGAGAGCCAGCCTCCCAGCACCCTTGCCAGGGCGGCATCCTGTTCCTCCGGTGGTTCGGTCGCCACCAGTTCCTCGCGCGCATAGGCACGCACCAGATCGTGGAAGCGGTAGCACGGCCGAAGCGAACCGGGGTACTGAACGGTGTCCATGACCTGGGCCTCGACCAGGAGGTCAAGGATGTCCTCCGCCGACGCGAAGTCGGTGTCCAGCAAGGCTGCCGCGACCCAGGCCGGTGAGGCGGGCGCCTGCACCAGGGAGAACAACCGGAACAGCCGCTGCGCCGACGGCAAGAGCGCCCGGTACGTCAGGCTGATGGTGGAGCGCAGTTCCAGACCGCGGTAGCTCAGCTCGTCCAGGCGCCGACGCTCGTCCCGCAGGCGCTGGACCAACCACTCGACCCGCCAGTGAGGGTGGGAGGCCAGCCGGGCGCCGGCGATCCGCAGCGCCAGCGGCAGTGCGTCGCACAGGTTCACCAGTTCAACAGCTGTGCCGAGTTCTGCCTGCACCCGCTCACGGCCGATGATGCCGGCCAGCAGTTCGAGGGCGTTGGCCATGTCGAACACCGTGAGATCGATGCTGCGGACGCCGGGCACGCCCGCCAGCCGGGCCCGGCTCGTGATGATCACCGCGCAGGTCGCACTTCCCGGCAGGAGCGGTGTCACCTGCTCCGCACTGGTCACTCCGTCCAGGACCACGAGCACGCGGCTGTCCGCCAGCCTGCTGCGGTACATCTCGGCCCGTTCCTGGGCATCGTCCGGAACTGCCTTGGCCGGTATCGTCAGAGCGCGGAGGAACCGGGCCAGCAGTGCCGTGATCTGTCCGTCGCCGGACGCGGTGTGCAGGTCGGCGTAGAGGTGGCCGTCGGGAAAGTGTTTGCTCACCTCGTAGGCGGCGCGTACGGCCAGGGCCGACTTTCCCACGCCCCCGGGGCCGGAGATGTCCACGATCGGAACGGCGTAACCCGGGGTCTCCGTCCGGGAGCAGGGTTCGAGCAGATCCTTGATCTTGTCGAGTTCACCATGCCGCCCGGTGAAGTCGCCGATGCTCGCCGGTAGTTGACGCGGAATGAGGCAAAACCCGCTCTCGTGGGCTTCCGGGGCGTCGGACCGGGCCGAGGACAGAGCGGGGGCGCCTCTGTCCGGGGAAGGGGCTGGAAGATCGAGTGCCGGAGACTGCCTCAGCACCGCTTGCTCCAGGTCGCGGAGCTCCTGCCCCGGCTCGATGCCCAGCTCTTCGGCGAGGGCCTTGCGCGCACGCTGGAACGCCTCCAGCGCCTCGGCCTGCCGCCCCGAGCGGTACAGCGCCAGAACGAGAAGCTCATAAAGGCGTTCCCGAAGGGGATGCTGACCGATCAGAGCCGTCAGTTCGGCACAGACCTCATCGTGCCTGGCGAGCATGAGGTCGAGGCGGACACGCTCCTCAAGAACGGACAGGCGCGTGTCGTTGAGATGTGTGGCCGCATGCTGCACAGGGTCGTTCAGTACGCCATCCAGGGCCGGGCCGCGCCAGAGCTCCAGGGCCTTGTGCAGGGTTGCCGCCGCCTCCGCGATCCGGTCCGCCCGGGTGTCTTCTCGCGCTCCGGCGACCAGCCTGTCGAACTCCAGGCTGTCCACGCTGCCCGTGTCCATTTCGAGGACGTAGCCGGGGGCACGGGTTTTGATGGCGTGGGGCCGGCCGGCCTGGGCGAACTGCTTCCGGAGCGTCGAGATGGCGACCTGGATCTGGCCGCGTGCGGTGGTGGGAGGCGAGTCGCCCCACACTGCATCGATCAGTTGTTCCGTGGATGCGGTGCGGTTGATGTTCAGCCCCAGCATCGCCAGGACCACTCGCTGACGTGGCCCACCGAGGTCGAGCGAACGGCCTTCGTGGACCAGTTCAACCGGCCCCAGCAGCCGAAGGACTATTTCGTCCACTCGCCCCTCCCCGTACATGCATCGCGATCAAGGATCGGCACCATAGCCCTCGGCGGGAGCTGACATCCGGATGAATGCCAGGAGTTTCCCGATAAATGGCACATGAGTGGCCCGGCGCCAGCTTTCTCTCCGGCTGGGCCGTACAAGCTGTGTCGAGACAGGATCGACTCAGCGAATCAGGTTCTGAGGGCGGTGATCAGAAACCCATGAGGGTGCGCCCGCCCAGCCGTTGAGGCCGGCCTTGGACAAGCCCCCGTCGAAGCGCCGTCGGGCGGCAGGACGAACTGGTACCCCCGCAGGTGGGGGTACCGTCGTGCCGGGCGGTGCCGGGCACGACCGCCCGGGGAAGCCTACGGATCCGGATGCGATGGAGCCGGATTTGGGGCCCGATCGTGCCCCCAACTGCAACTTCTCATGTCTGCCCCCGCTCAGCCCGGCGCGGGCGATGCCGCGCACATACGCAAACTCAAGCGCACGCCGGCTGGCGCGTGTGGTCAGGAAGTACCAGCCGGACCGAACGCGTGTCCATAATTGCACATACGCGCAACACCGTGCGTGGCGCAAGAGCTGCCCCAACGCCCCCACGCCCCCACGCCCGCACCGGAACCGCGACCGCACGCCGGAAGCAGGCCGTCCGGCCGACAAGCGCCGCGGGTCCCAAGGCCCGGCGCCGCCGACCGGCGCCCGCTGGCCTGGATGTCTGTACTCGCCGGCGCTTGTGCCGGATCTGCAGCAATCGATCGACTCTGCGGGGCCAACCCTCTGACCTGCGGCTCTCTGGCGGCGCCCGCACCTGGCACTATTCCTGGGACGTGGACGACCGCCTCGGCACGGTCGCCCTCCAGGACGGCACCGTGGGGCGGGATGCATACGAACCATTCAGGCGACGCATACGCATCGCCCCGCGGACGCCTGCGTGAGGCGCTGATGCACGTCGGGGAGAAGGGACACATACCCGAGGCCGACCTCAGTGCCGCAGTCCGAACCGCGCTGCGTGAGCTGGCCGTGGACGTGCTGGGTGAGCGCTCCCGCGTCGAGCTGGTCACCGTCGGCGAGGGGGACCACCCCTGGGGGCGAAGTGTCGGTCTTCGTCTCGCGGACTATGACGCAGGGCTGCCGGAGCTGCTCTGGTGCGCAGGCGAAAGTGATCTCCCGCCCGAGGTGCAGGAGAAGTGTCCGAGTCTGAGCCAGGAGGAATGGGAAGCCGGACTGCTGGTCGCCAAGCTCGTTCTCACGGTGCTTGCGTCGGAGCCCGGCCCTGTGTCCGGCTCCGTGGGCTCTGTGCCCGGCCCTGTGCCCGACGATGGCGCAGAGCGCCGGCTGCACGCCTCTCGCCCGGCCCGGTCGATATCGACGGAGCGTTTCTACCGAGCGTTGGCCGCGATCGCGGAAGGCAATGACCTGCATCCGGACGACATCACTGCACAGCTGCGGACCACGCTCCTGGATTTCGCGTCGGAGACTCCCGACAACAAGGACGCCGTGCAGCACATTGCCGTGCAGCACATTGCCGTGCGGCACACGGAACAGCCGTGGCAAGGGGCGCGTTTGTGTCTCGGACGCTCGGGGTTCGCGTTCACACAGGTACTGCTGAGCGCTGAGGGCTGCTCTGTTCCCAGCTGTGTGCGCGACGCATTCCCGGATCTGACCCAGGACGAATGGAACGCCGTCATTCAAGTAACCGGGCTGGTTCTCTTGGCTTTCGAGGCCGATCCGGTCTCCGTACGGGACAGCCCTTAGCGGCGGAGCGTCACGCGTAGGCCCCGGGGGCGCCCTGATTCTTCACGAGCTCCCGGGGCCGAGGTGCAGGATCGCCAGCGCGCCCCCGTCCGGGGGGTTTTCGTAGGTCACCCGGGCGTTCAGGACGCGGGCCTGACCGGTGACGAGGGTGAGGCCCAGGCCGATGCCGGCGCCTCGTTCGCGTGCGCCGGTGCGGAAGCGCTGGGGGCCGTTGGCGAGGAGTTCGGCGGGGAAGCCGGAGCCGTGGTCGCGTATGCGGATTGCTGTGGCGTCGACTTCCAGCGTCACGGGTGGGGCGCCGTGGACTCGGGCGTTGGTGATCAGGTTGGCAAGGATCCGTTCGACGCGGCGGGGGTCGGTCGTCACGGGTGCTTCGTGGTGCACCGTGACCCCGACGTCCCCGCCCGTCAGGGTGGCGGCCCGGTGCGCCAGGGTGCTCGGGAGGATCTTCTCGTGTTGGGCCTGCTCGGCGCCCGGGACATCGAGCCGGGCGACTTCCAGGACGTTCTCCACCAGGGTGCGCAGGGTGTCCACACCCCCGCTGACCAGCTCGGTCGGGCGGCCGGGCGGCAGGAGCCCGACGGCGGTCACCAGGCCGGCCACGGGCGTGCGCAGCTCATGGGCGATGTCGGCGGTGACCTGCCGTTCCGCCTCCAGGCGGGCGCTCAGGGCATCGGCCATCGTATTGACGGCGGCGCCGAGCCGGGCGATCTCGTCCTTGCCCTTCGGCCGGACCCGGTCCGTCAGATCGCCGTCCGCGATCCGCTGCGCGGTGTCCGCGGAAGCGGTGATGCGCCGTCCGGTGCCGGCCGCCGCGACGATGCCCAGCACACAGCCGAGCGTGGTGATGGACGCGCCGGAGCCGACCAGTACCCGGTCGAGTTCGGCAAGGGCGCGGGCCTGGGGGGCGTAGGAGCGCCGGACGGCGAGGATGTCGCTGCCGCTGCGGGTGGCGGCCCACAGCACCGGAGTCCCGGATCCGCCGCTGCTCTGGAGGCAGGTGGCCCGCACGGGGCGGTCGGTGACGGTCTTGCGGAGCGCGGCGGGCAGGTCCGGCGAATTGACCAGGGCGCCGCTGTCGATCCCCGCTGCATAGGCGCCGACCGCCTCGACGAGCCGGGCGTCGATCACATGGGCCGCGCTCTTGCGCTGGTCCTCTGCGGTGAGCTGGTGCACCAGCAGCCCGATGAGCGTGGCGACGATCCCGGCCGTCCCGGCGATGACCAGGGCGGTCTTGGTACGCAGTCCCATGATGGTCAGGGTGCGAGCTTGTAGCCGAAGCCGCGGACGGTGACGATGCGGCGGTGGCCGATCTTGGCGCGCAGCCGCAGCACATGGACGTCGACGACACGGGGGTCGCCACCGCACGCGTAGTCCCATACGCGTTCCAGCAGCGTGGTGCGCGACAGCACGACGCCGGGCTCGGCCGCGAATTCGAGGACCAACTTGCGCTCGGTGGGGGTGAGGTCGAGGAGCCGGCCGGCCCGGTGGATGTCCATGGAAGCGGTGTCCACGGTGAGATCGCCGAACCGCAGCAGCGTCTCGTCCTCGGGCGGGCCGGTCTCGGTGACGTCCGTGGTGCGGCGCAGCGCCGCGCGTATACGGGCGACGAGCACCGGTATGTCGTACGGCTTGGTGAGGTAGTCGTCGGCGCCGGCTTCGAGGCCGAGGACGACATCCACCGGGTCGGTGCGGGCGGAGAGCATCAGCACCGGCAGCCGACTCACCTCACGGATGCGGCGCACCACGCTGACCCCGTCGAGGCGGGGCAGCATCACGTCCAGGAGGGCGATATCGGGGACACGGTCCCGGAACTGCGCCAGCCCGGCGTAGCCGTCGGCGGCCGTGCGCACCTGGTATCCGTAGCGCTCCAGGGACAGCTGGGTGGCCTCCCGCAGCAGGGGGTCGTCCTCCACGAGCAGCACATCGGTCATCGCTTGCGTTCCTAGGGCTCGGGGACGGGCAGCTTGACCTCGCGCAGCTCGGCCGCCTGGTCGGGCGGGAGGTGGTGGGAGGTCCGTACGACGGCGCGGGTGTAGTACGAGACGTTCTCTCGGTGCTGCAGACGGCCGAGTTCGATGGTGGCCCGATATCCCTTCGCGGGACAGTGGGGGATGCACCACATGCCGGTCAGCCGCCCGGTGGCGACGGCCGTCGGCTTTCCCCACGCGCGCCAGCTGAGCCGGGAGACCGAGGAGAACTCGGTGAGGGCGAACCCCGTGGGGCGGGTCAGCGGATGGCCCAGGGTGTCGGAGACGTAGACCGGTCCGGGGATCTGGCTGGGGCTGGGCGCGGGGCCCTCGACGTGGGGCGTTTCGGGGTTGCCGCACCCGGTGAGGCCCACGGCCGCCAGCACCAGCGCGAAGACGGTGGTGCCGGCGGCCGTGGGCCTGTGCATCGGGAGCCTTTTACCGTCAGGTGGTGGCGAGGGGGTGCTTGCCCTGGAGGTCCTCGGAGTCGTACGCACCCGAGCCCCCGGCCAGCTTCAGGGTGAAGGAGGAGAAGACCTTCTTGCCGTTCACGGTCTTGGGGTCCGAGAGCGTGAGGGTCCCCTTCAGCGGCTTCTCGAGGCAGGTTTCCAGGCACCAGTTGCCGGTGACCTCGCCGGTGGCGACGGCCTTCTTCGTGTCCCACTGCTTCCAGTTGAGGTCCCCGACCGAGGTGAACTCGGAGAGCACCAGGTCCTTGGGGCTGCGGTCGGCGCGGCCGTGGTCGGCGTTCTCCTCGCCGGAGTGGTTCATCACGTAGGGGGTGTCGGCGGCGCGGGTGGCACTCGCAGTGTGAGCGGTGGGCGCCGAGGCGGTGGCGGCGTTCGCCGCGTTGGCGGTGGCGAAGGTGCCGAGGACGGCGACACAGGACAGCGCGGCGCCTATGGCCGTCTTGTGGCGTCGGGTCATGTTCGTGGTGCGATTCATGGTTCTCGCTCCAGTTCGTTGGATCGGTCGGCACGAATGAAGCTATGAGTGACGTTTCTCGATGGGCTGTCAGCTGTGTAACAGCCGTACATCGACGGCTGTTACGTGACCTATACATGGGCGGGGAGGGCCGTAACGGAGACGACGGGGCCGATCGTTCAGGGGGAAAGCGCAGGTCAGAGGGAGCAGGTGCTCAGGCGGCTCAGGCGGCTCAGGCGGCGCGGGGTGCGGAGGGGCGGGTGCGCGGGTGCGCGGGTACGGACCTCACGTGAGGCCACTCGGCATCACGGCCCGGATGCAGCGCTTTACAGCGGCAGAAACAGCAGCAGAAACAGGACCGGCCGAGACGGCGGCAGGACCGGAGGACCGGCCGAGACGGCGGCAGGACCGGAGGACCGGCCGAAACGGCGGCAGGACCGGCAGGACCGGCCGAAACGGCGGCAGGACCGGCAGGACGCCGAGGACGAGTCCAGCCGTCGCGACGGTGACCATGTGGTCGGGATCGAGACAGCTCTGCAGCATCTGGATGCCCATGGGAAGTGTCATCAGCCGCGGGTTGGCGGTGGAGGCCATGGAGGTGGAGGCCATGGCGCTGGAAGGCGTGGCGGTGGGGGCCAGGGCGGCGGAGACCATGGCGGTGGTGCGCACGGATGGAGGGCCGTCCGGGGAGCCGCCGCCCGCCCGCTCCATCCGGCTGCCCACCCTCGCTGACCTGGGAAAAGGGGACCGAGGGAACAGGCGGTGCACGGCGGTCGCAGGAATGCTCGCGTGGCGGGTGACGAGGGTTGCGGGCATGTTGAGAAGACAGCCGCATTCCTGGACGGAAGGAAGGGCCTCAGGGGGCATACCTGACGCGGACGGGGCCGTCCGCGGGTGAGCGGACCAGGAGGCTCCCGCATGCTGCAAAGATCGCTGCGGATCCCCGCCGCCGGGGTCGCCTACCTGGTGGCGGCCGCGGTGTCGTCGTCCGCGATGGCCTCCGGTCCGCAGGAGTACGCGGATGTTGCGGTGAGCAGCGGGACGCGGGCCGGCCCCGGCACCGCGGCCACGATGGTGATCGCCCACCGCGGCGCCTCCCGTTACGCGCCCGAGAACACGCTCGCCTCCGTTGATGCCGCACACCGCCGCGGGCTCATATGGGTCGAGAACGATGTGCAGCGCAGCAAGGACGGCCGGCTGGTGGTGATGCACGACGCCACGCTGCGGCGGACGACCGACGCCGCGAAGGTGTTTCCCGGGCGGGCGCCGTGGCGGGTGGGGGACTTCACGGCCGCCGAGCTCGCGCGGCTGGATGCCGGCAGTTGGTTCGGCACGCGGTTCACCGGCGAGCGGGTGCCGACGCTCGCCGACTATCTACGCCGTCTGGACCACAATGGGCAGCGCCTTCTGCTGGAGATCAAGGCCCCGGAGAAGTATCCGGGAATCGAGGCGCAGGTCATCCGCGAACTACGGGTGCAGGGGTGGCTGGATCGGGCCCATGTCCGGAGCCGGCTGGTGGTCCAGAGCTTCTCCGTGCCGTGCGTCAAGGCCGTGCACGAGGTGGCGCCCGAGCTCCGTACCGGGATTCTCGGGGCGCCCGGGATGGACAAACTGGCGGGCTATGCGCGGTTCGCCGATCAGATCAACCCCCGTGCGTCCGCGCTCAGTTCACGTTGGCTGCGGGCCGTGCACCGGCTGCGCGGCCCGCACGGTCGCCGGCTGCAGGTCTATGTGTGGGACGTGGCGAAGAACACCAGCGCCCGGGCGGTGAGAGCCCGGGGGGTCGAAGGTGTTATTGAATAATGGGCAAAGGTCGGGGATTGGCGCGACATTGGCCAGATCTCGGTCCAGATCTCGGTCCAGATCTCGGTCCAGGTCTCGGTCCAGATCTCGCGGGGCGTCGGACGGTGGTCCGGGTCGCGCTGCCACCTGCGGTGCGTGAAGGAGCTGTGGAGGGCGGATGCGGCGCGTGTGGCAGCCGGAGACGGGGATTTACGTGATTCCCGCCGCGGGGCTAAGGTGCCTGAGATGTTCGACGCCGCCACACTCCCCGTAAAAGAACTAAGACGCAGGATTTGGCTTTTGGGTTCCGATTTGCGGCCCGGTGCGGGCCAGCGTCCAGCTCCTCCTCTGGGATCGTTCCGGGAGGCTCCTTGAAAAACAATTTTCCGGCGTACGGCGAACGGCGGGTGCCGCTTCCCCCGCCTCGGCAGATGCCGCATGACGAGCTGAGTCCGACGGGCGCAGCCGCGGCCGGCGGTGCGACGGCAACGATGGCACCGGCGACGGCGACCGCCTCCGGGTCTGCGACGGCGACCGCTTCCGGGCCGGCGACGGCGACCGTCCCCGGCTCGGCGACGGACCGTCAATTTGCGTCCCAGGGCGTCACTTCATCTGCCGGACCTCGCAGTCATGCCAAGAGCCGGGGCACGGGACGCGCCAAGACCGCCGAGGCGGCCGACGCCAAGGCGAAGCCGCGCGACGCGTTCTTCGACAATGCGAAGTACCTGGCCATCGTGCTCGTGGCGATGGGCCACTCCTGGGAGCCGCTGCGCGACGGCAGCCGGACGGCGGCGGCGCTCTACATCACCGTCTACGCCTTCCATATGCCGGCGTTCATCATCATCTCCGGCTATTTCTCGCGCAGTTTCGATATGCGCAAGGACCGGCTGCAGCGGCTGATTACCGGCGTCGCGGTTCCCTACATCCTCTTCGAAGTCGCCTACACGCTCTTCAAGAGGTGGGCGGACGACGATCCGGGTTATCCGATCAGTCTGATGGACCCCTGGTATCTGACGTGGTTCCTGGCCGCCCTGTTCATCTGGCGGCTGACCACTCCGCTGTGGAAGATCGTGCGCTGGCCGGTCCCGCTCGCCCTGGCCATCGCCGCGCTTGCGTCCCTCTCACCGGACATCGGCGATGACCTGGACCTCCAGCGGGTGCTGCAGTTCCTGCCGTTCTTCGTGATCGGGCTGTCGCTCCGGCCGGAGCACTTCAAGCTCGTACGCCGCAGGAAGGCGCGGATCCTGGCCGTACCGGTCTTCGCGACCGCGCTGGTCTTCGCGTACTGGGCGGCGCCGCGGATGAACGCCGCATGGTTCTACCACCGCGACGCCGCGCAGGAACTGGCCGCCCCGTGGTGGAGCGGTGCCGTGATGACGCTGGCGATGTTCGGCTGCTCACTCGTTCTGGTGGCCTGCTTCTTCGCCTGGATTCCGGGGCGCACGATGTGGTGCACGTCGCTGGGTGCAGGCACTCTCTACGGCTATCTGCTGCACGGCTTCCTCGCCAAGGGGTCGCGCTTTTGGAACTGGTACGACGCGGACTGGATGCAGACCCCGTGGGGCGCGGTACTGCTGACGCTCATCGCGGGCACCGTCATCACGCTGCTGTGCACACCACCTGTGCAGCGGATCTTCCGATTCGCCATGGAGCCCAAGATGACCTGGGCCTTCAAGAAGGACCCGGTGGGGATGGCCCGCGGCCGGAACTGAGCGGTGGCGCTCCGTGCGAGCGGTCGTGCGCCGTACGAGCCATCACGGTCCATACGAGCGATCACGCCCCGCACCGAGGGCCGTGATCCGCTCCGAGGGCCGCGATCCGCTCGGAGCGTGGTGATGTGTCAGCGGGTGGGCGACGGAAGCGTACGTCCGTGAACAGCGCCAGGGGCGCTCGTTCCGCCGGGAGACCGGCGGGGCGGGCGCCCCTGACACGTAAGGGAGTGGCATCAGCCGGGCGTCCCCTGGTGCGTAAGGGGGACGTGCATCGCCCGGGGCGCCCGCGCGCCCCGGGTGTGCAAGGGAGCCGCAATGGCCGGGTATCGGCGTCGTGCCGTTAGCGGACGACGGCGATGCCTTCGATCTCGACCAGGGCCGTCTCGTCCCACAGACGGGTGGCGCCGATCACGGCCATCGCCGGGTAGTCGCTGCCGACCAGGCGCTTCCACACCGCGCCGAGGTCACGGGCATGGCGGCGGTAGTCGGCGACATCGACGGCGAAGACGGTGAGCTTGGCGAGGTCGGACGGGCGGGCGCCGGAGGCCGACGCGACGTCCAGGAGGTTCGTCAGCGCCCGCTCGAACTGCTCGACGATGCCGTCCCCGACGATCCGGCCAAAACCGTCGAGAGCGGTCTGTCCGGCGAGGAAGACCAGGGTTCCCGGGGCGGCGCGCACGGCATGGCTGAATCCGGTCGGCGGCGCGAGATGCGGTGGATTGATGCGCTCCAGCTCGCCGCCGCGCGGGCCCGTGGCAGCACCGTTTTCGCCGTTCCCGGCACTCCTTCCCGCCCTCGCGTCCGCGTCCGTCCCGCTCTCGTCACTCATCCTCACCGGCTCCCCTCCGCCGTCAACGTGTCTCGTCGCCCATGTGTCTCGTCGCCCATGTGTCCCGTCGACCATGTGTCGCGCCGCCAACGTGGCTCGTCGCCAACGTGTCTCGCACACCCGCGAATTGAAGCGTGCTCCGATCCGCCCGGGGAAGCCCTTTACCGTTCATCTGGCTCTCGGCCGGGCCCCGGTCGGCGATCCGCTTCCGGCGATCCCTCCCGAGTGGTTGCCGACCCCTACCCGGGGAGTTTAGGGCGCCCGGCGGATCGACGAGGGCCCGCGGCGCGCTCTCCCCCGGGGCATCGGGGCATCGGGGCATCGGGGCATCGGGACATCGGACATCGGGACACCGGCACACCGACACACAAGGCCGCCGGGCTGCCGGATGTTCCGGGACGCCACGGGCGACGCGCAGGTGGCGGCCTTCCACCGTGAGCTGCAGCGCAGACAGCGGGGGACGGACGTGGCGCTGCTTCGCGAGTTCGTGCCCGGCATCCCCGAGGCCGAGAGGGAGCCCTCGGAGAGGCGCTCCGCAGTTCGCTGTACGGGCTCGCGCCGTGGTGGCTGGAGCGGCCCGCCTGCCTGCCCGCCTGCCCGCCCGCGCTGCTGGTCGCGACGATGGTACGGATCACCCGTGGCCTGATCTCCATCGTCGAGGCCCCGAGCGGCGGGCACCGGGGCATCGTGGAGGGGCGTCGAAGCCGCCGGGACGTCGGCGGGGGAGGGCACTGCCGGCCCGCCGGGAGGGACGGACTGAGCGGTCTCACACCACCGTCGGAGACGCCGGATGGAGCGCCGCTCGCAACTGCCCCGTCCAGTGGGCCGTCATCTCCTTCGCCACCCGGGTGTCCGGCGCGTAGAGCTCGAAGCCGTGCCAGGCACCGGGCACATTGCGGACCGTGACCGGCACCCCCGCGTCCATCAGGCGCCGGGCGTAGGCCAGCCCCGCCTCGCGCATCGGATCGAGATCGCAGACCAGGACATGGGCCGGTGGCAGCCCCGACAGCTCGGTGGCGCGAGAGGGCGCGGCATAGGCCTCCGCCTCCCTCGTCCCTTCTGGAAGGTAGTGCTTCCACGACGACTGGATACCGTGCCCATTGAGCACCCGCGCGTCCAGGGCTCCCGCCGCTTCCGCCGCCTCGACCGCCCCGACCCGGTCATCCAGATCCGGGACGCACAGCGACTGGTAGGCGAGCTCCGGCCCGCCGCGGTCGCGAGCCATCAGGGCGACCGCGGCGCTGAGACCACCGCCCGCGGACTTGCCCGCCACAGCGATCCGCTCGGGATCGATGCCCAGCCCGGCGGCCCGCCCCGCCACCCATTCCAGCGCGAGATAGCAGTCCTCCACCGCCGCCGGATAGCGGTGCTCCGGGGCGAGGCGGTATTCGACGGTGATGACGACCGCGGGCAGTTCACGGCAGAGCTCGATGGCCACCCGGTCCTGTCCCGGCAGCGACCGGCCGAGGGCGAACCCACCACCGTGGAAATGCAGTACGGCGGGCAGCACGTCCCCGGTGCTCCCGGTGCCCTCGGGGGCATCACCGTGCGCGCCCTCTCCCGGATCGGCTTCTGGGTCGGCTTCTGGATCGGCGCTCGGATCGGCACCCGGACCGGCGCCCACCGTCCCCTCCGGACGGTAAACCTCGACCGTCAGCGTGCCGCCATCCGTCAGCCTGCCCCTGTCCGCAGAGGTGCCGCCGCCCGTTCGCGGGATGCCGAACCGTTCGCTGCACACGCCCGTACGGTCCGCCGGGAAGGCGGCCAGCATCTCGTGGAATCCGGCGCGCGCGGCCTCGATGTCCTCATACGGATCGGAGACCTGCGGCAACGCCTCAAAGGCCGACACGAGTTCGGGGTGCACCCGCATCGCGGTCCGGTCATTCGTCTCGGGCTGGACGCTCATACGGAGTGCTCCTCGTTCAGGACGGACATGCCACAGCTTCTGCTCACGATCTCCGCCCGCACGCGCCCGCGCCCGCCCCGCAGCCCGACTGCGCCCGCCTCGCAGCCCGCCCGCCCGGGCCCGCCCACAGCCTGCAACCGGCCCCGCCGCACGGTGTCCCCGCTGCACCGGCCCCGCCGTGCCCGCCGCCCCGCCGCCTCGCCGCCCCCGCTCACTTCGCCTCGGCATAACACTCCACCACCGCCGTGGTGAACGGGAAGCGGACCGGAGTCTCCCCGAACGCGATCCGCCCGGCAGTCTCCGCGGCCGCCGTGATCGCCTCGGCGACCGTCGCCGCCTCCCGTGCGGGGCAGTGCACGATCACCTCGTCATGCTGGAAAAAGACCAGTTCGGCGCGGAGCCCGCCCTCCGACAGCGAGCGGCGCAGCGCGGCCAGCAGCAGCAGTGCCCAGTCGGCGGCGCTGCCCTGGACAACGAAGTTGCGGGTGAACCGGCCGCGCGCTCGGGCGGCCGCCGAGCCGGTGCCGTAGGCCGGGGACGGCGCATCCTCCTGGGGCAGGCCCGCCTCGTCGGGTGGTGTCACGGAAGCGGGCGGGCAGGTACGGCCCATCCAGGTGCGCACCAGCCGGCCTTCCTCGCCCGCGCGCGCCGCCTCGTCCACATACGCCACCGCGGCCGGATAGCGGCGGCGCAGATCGGCCATGTGCTTGAGGGCGTCGCCGGACGTCTGGCCGTAAATGGCACCCAGCAGACCGAGCTTGGCCCGGGCGCGGTCGCCGCCGAACGCGCGGGCGGCCAGATCCGCGTACAGATCCTCGCCGCTGCCGGCCAGCTCCATCAGGCCCCGGTCACGGGAGACGGCCGCCAGTACCCGGGGTTCCATCTGGGCGGCGTCGGCGACCACCAGGCGCCACCCCGGGTCGGCGAGCACGGCCTGCCGGATCACCTTGGGGATCTGCAGTGCACCCCCGCCGTTGGTGGTCCAGCGGCCGGAGACCGTGCCACCGGGCAGATACTCGGGGCGGAAACGGCCGTCGTGCACCCACTGCTGGAGCCATGCCCACCCATGGGCGGTGTAGAGGCGGTAGAGCGTCTTGTACTCCAGCAGCGGTGCCACCGCGGGATGATCGATCTGCTGCAGCTCCCATTTACGCGTCGAGGTGAGGGAAATCCCGGCGCGGGCAAAGGCCTTGATGATGTCGTTGGGCAGATCGGGGCGCACCCGCTGGCCCGCCCCGAAGGCCCGGGACACTGCGTCGGCCAGCTCCGCCATCCGGCGGGGCTCTCCGCCGCCCGGATAGCGCTCTCCCAGCAGCGCGTCGAGCAGCTTGCGGTGCACATCGGCGCGCCAGGGCACCCCGGCCCGCCCCATTTCCGTGGCGACCAGCATGCCCGCGGATTCGGCGGCGAGCAGCAGCCGCATCCGGTCCGGGTGTTCCGCCCTCTCCGTACGCGCCAGGTGGCCGGCGTAGACCTCCAGCAGCGCCGTGAGCTCGTCCGTGCCGGGCGGCAGCGGCACCGGGCCCGGCTCGAACAGGGACGGCTGGGCCTGAGCCGTACGGACCGGCGCGTCCTGCGGGACGGGCCGGCCGTGGAGCCGCGCCCAGGCGGCGGCCAGCGAATGCGGCTGGCCCGACTGGCCCTCCTCATGGCCGATCAGCAGCGCCTCCGCGGCCTCCACGTCATAGCACCGCTCGACCCGCACCCCCGTCGCCAGCAGCCGCCGGTAGATCTCCGCCGTGGACCGCCACACCCACCGCTCGACCTCGGGCCGGGTACGCACGGCCTCGGCGAGCGAGGGCTCCCGCAACACCGGTCCGGCGGGCCGCCCGTCCCGGTCGAGCGGGCAGAGACGAGCACCCCCGTCGCCCGTCTCCACCACCGCCCATCTCATGCCTCAGAGTCTTCCACCAGGGTCTGACATTCGCCCTGACCAGCGCGGACGACACGACCCCGGCACCTCTTATGCCGGCGACGGTCACCTCCTGGCACCCTTGCCCACGGTGCCGACCCCAACCGGACGTGATCTCCGGCAGGTTGGCATTTCGCGCGCCGTGTGGTGTGCGCACCGCCCCTCATGTTGCCGCCCGGCCGAACCCGGCGTGCGGCAACACCTGCGTCAACTCAGGTTCTCTCCATGACATTTGAGGACGGAATCCAGTGGGCCGGCCGTCCGCCGGCAAAGGCCGGTACGAATTCTTCGTACCGGCCTTTGAAATGCCAAAACGGCATCCGGAAGGCGAACTTGGCCCGGGTGCAGTGATATGTATCTATGGTTTCGTGGCATTCGGGTGAAACGGCGAAACCGCACCCCCAGAAGCGAGTTGACCAGTGCGCTCCGGAAACGGGCACTCCGCTTCGAGAAGGGTAAATCGTGATCAAGAAGGTCCTGGCCACGACGGCTGTAGCCGCGTCCGTCGTCGGCATCTCGGCAACGGTCGCCCCCCAGGCAATGGCGATCGGCAACCACAACGGCACGTCGACGGTCAACGGCAACGGTGCCAAGAGCGCGTTCGGCAACTCCACCACCGTGGGCAAGATGAGCCCCCAGCTGGAGCTCATCCAGGGCTCGCTGAACAAGCCGTGCCTCGGCCTGGGCAAGGTCAACGCCCAGCTCGCCGCAGTCGTGGCCAACGTGCAGGACGTCAACATCCTGGCCTCGCCGCAGAACCAGCAGTGCACGGAGAACTCCACCCAGGCCAAGGGCGACGAGGCGCTGTCGCACATCCTCAGCGACCTCCCGATCCTGTCCGGGAACGGTGTCGGCAACCGCTGAGCCGGCCATCGGCCACAGGGCCGGACCGCCGGCTCTCGCTTCCAGAGCGGTCCCGGACCTGTCGCACCCCGTTACGAACCGTAGGGACGGAATTTCCCGACCCCCCTCTCGGTAGGAATTCGTATTCGGCGGGTACCTCGCCTGTTCGAACTCCGGTGTTTTTTCCGCGTCGTATGCGCGGTGACAATCTCCTGAAGCGGTGTTGCATCGTTCGGGCGATTCCTCCGAAAACCTCCCGGCAAGAGTTTCGTGCACGAGGGGAAATCGTTACCAATATCGGCAGCGGCGTTACGGGCGAGCAGAACAACGCCCGTGCGACACGAGGGTCGTGTTCGCCACGGACCCGCTGCAAGGAAGGGCTGAAAGTGAAGTACGCAAAGGTCGCAGCGATCACTGCCGGAACGATCATGGCCATGGGCTCGGCGGCGCCGGCCTTCGCCGACGCAGGTGTCGCGGGTGGCGCCAAGAACTCGCCCGGTGTGCTCTCCGGCAACGCCATCCAGGTCCCGGTGCATATCCCGGTCAACGTCTGCGGCAACACCGTCAACATCGTTGCGCTGCTGAACCCGGCGTTCGGCAACAACTGCCTGAACACCTGACTCGAAGGAATTCGAGCCATGTCGATGTGACCTGGCCCCGGTGCGCGGCCCCCTGCGCACCGGGGCCGGTCGCCATTCGCCATTCGCTTTATACGGGTGGATGTATAACGCCCGCAATTTTCGGGCGGCTTGTCCGAGAAGAGTGAAACTTCAGGGTTTCTCGGGGCGTTGGCACTCGTTAGTCACGCTGAAATCGGTCATCCGAGCAGCGAAGTGATTGCTCATGTGGCGTTGCTGCCGCCGGACCGTCAAGCACCGTCCGAGAAGGGACAGTTGAAGTGAAGTACGCAAAGTCTGCCGCGGTTGTTGCCGGTTCCGTCATGGCGCTGGGGGTCGCCGCCCCCGCATTCGCCGCCCAGCCCGGAGCCCCGACCATGAGCCTCAACGGCGGGCTGACCGACGCGCTGAGCAGCAAGCAGCTGGACGGCCACCAGCTCACGCCGCTGGTCAACACGGTCAAGACCGCGGGGGGCAAGGTCAGGTCGACCAATGCGAAGAAGCTGCTCCGTGGTGTCACCGGGGCGGCCAGGAAGACTCCGCTGCTCGGTGGCCTTCCGCTCAAGTAATTCCCGGTCGCCCGGCGTGGGCCGCCACAAGGCGGATATCGGAGCTGTCCGTCCCAGGCACGCGACGCAGGCACGGATTTCACTGCCCTTCGGCTGCGCCCGGTGAGTTCGACGCGGTATCGGAATTTCGTGTTACCCGACTGGTGACGTGCGGCGCCCGAAGCTCCACCACCCCCGCGCTTTCTCGCTCCGGGCCCGGGTTCGGAGCCGAGTTCCGGCCGTGATGTCGATCCGCAAAACAGGCGACTCCGGTGGCCAGCTCATTTGAGTGAATGAGAACAACCAAAAACATCCTTGTGAGTTGGGCAGACTGCCCGGCCCAAGGGCATCCCGAAACACGAAGGATCAAAATGATCAAGAAGGCTTTGGCCACCGCAGCCGCGGCTGCGTCCATTGTCGGCGTGGCCGCCGCTGCCGCCCCCCAGGCGATGGCGATCGGTAACCAGCACGGAACGTCTTCCGTCAACGGCAACGGCGCGCAGCAGTATTTCGGAAACTCCACCACGTACGGCTACATGAGCCCGCAGATCGGCCTGATCCAGGGCTCGCTCAACAAGCCCTGCCTGGCTCTGGGCAAGCTGAACCTCCAGGGTGCGGGCGGTCTCCTGCTGCAGGACCTCAACGTCCTGTCGTCGCCGCAGAACCAGCAGTGCACCGAGAATTCCACGCAGGCCAAGGGCGACGAGCCGCTGTCGCACATCCTGGACAACATCCCGGTCCTTTCCGGCAACGGCGCCGGCAACCGCTGATCGGCGGATGAGCACCCGGGCCGCCCGGTCCTCCTTCTTCCGGGCGGCCCGGGTTTCTGCTGTCCGGCGTCGCGGTGGAAATGTTATTCGCTCGTGACTGAACTCCGGTGCACCCGGTCGTTAGGAATGGTGTGTGGAGGGAAGCATGCCAATGCCCTTGCGAAATTGATGGGGCTGCGAGGGTATTGGCATGCCGTCCGTAACGAGAACAGGGCCTGCGAAACCACTGAACGGATTCGCAGGCCCTGCGTCGTGCGAAGACAATTGATGCTCGGGGTGCTCCGGGGGCGCTCCAGGGGCGACAAGTCGCATTTTCGGTGCGCGAATTGGGGCGAGGGTGTCGGCGGCAGCGGCAGCTGAGGCTTATGCGGCAGGTCTGGTGCGAGCTATTCGGGTGACGGTGCAGAACCCAAGCCCGTATGGCGGGTTGTTCAAACAGGGCTCCCGTGTCGGGAGTTTCTTCTCCTGAAGGGTTTGCGTGATGAAGAAGATGATGGCGGGCGCGGCTGTGGCGGCGTCGCTGATCGGTATTTCCGCTGCGGCCGCTCCTGACGCCATGGCGATCGGTGACCAGAGGGGCACCAGCACGGTCAACGGAAACGGGGCGGCGTCGGTCTACGGCAACTCCACCACCCGCGGCAACCTGAGCACCCAGCTCGGGCTCGTCCAGGGCTCGCTGAACGACCTGTGCCTCGGTCTGGGCAAGGTCAACGTCCAGGCCCTCTCCCCGATCCAGGCGCAGGACCTCAACATCCTGTCGTCGCCGCAGAACCAGCAGTGCACCCACAACTCGACACAGGCCAAGGGTGACGAGCCGCTGTCGCACATCATCGACGACATTCCGATCCTCTCCGGGAACGGTGTCGGCAACCGCTGACCGCCAACGGCCTCGGCCGTTCCACCGCTTGTGTCTCCGGGCGGCCGGTGCCGCGCATGCGCTGCCGGCCGCCCGGTCGTGCGAGCAGGACGGGGGTTGCGGGCGGCGGTCCGTGTGCAATGACTGCAGAGGAGGGACGAGAGATGCGACAGAGCCTGAAGGCGTGTGTGTTCGTGGCGGCGGCGTCGGGCGTGCTGGGCGCGGGCGGCGGGGTGGCGTATGCGGATGCCGGTGCCGGGGGCGGTGCGACGCACTCTCCCGGGGTGCTGTCCGGGAACAGCATCCAGGTGACCGTGGACACCCCGGTCAATGCGTGTGGCAACTCGGTGGACGGGGGCGCGGCGCTCAACCCGGCAATGGGTGCTTCGTGCGGGAACGGTGCGGCACCCGGAGCGGCGGCCCGGCGGCTCCTGAACGCCGCCCCGCCGCCCCCGGTGGCTCAGCGGCCTGCCGCTGAGCAGGCCCGGCGGCACCCGGCCCCGGAAGGGACGCCCCACCGGGAGCGACCGCCCCAGGCGCAACCGGCGAAGGCGGCGCCGAAGCACGCCCGGAAATCCGCGGAGGACCCCGAGGCGGCGCCCGCGCCGCGGTCCGCACGGGACGCACGGGTGGGAGCACAGGCGCGGGCCGGGGCGTCGGCGGGCTCCGCGCTGCTGGCGTCCACCGGGCCCGGCGAGCTGGGCGTGGTGGCCGGTATGGGCGGCGGGCTGCTGGTGGGAGGGGCGCTGCTGCTGCGCCGGTCCCGTACGCGTCGCCGATGAGCGCGAGGGCCGTAGGCGGAGGGCGGGGGCCGGGGGGATCCGCAGGCTCGACGGCCGGCCGAGCGGGTCCGGCGGGCCGCTCGGCCCGGTCCGCCTGGTCGAGCCGGCCGTCGGCATCGCCGGACGACTCGACCGCGGGCCGTCGTGCCACGCTGCCAGGGCGGCGCTGCGGCTGGAAGCGGCCCTGCGGGTCGTACGACGGATCGTGCGGATCAACGCGTGAAGGCCGTGTCCGGCACGGGAAGGATCGTTCTTTCGCTCATTGGTGGGGACCCGTCTTCCGGGTGTTTGAAGCAGGGCGGAGCCGGAAGCGCCGCGGGGCCGTGCCGTGCGCTGCACCCTCTGGCAAAATTGGGGTGTAAGCCGCAAAGGTGATGGGTCGATGAGGTGGGGCCATGCTCGTTGCGCTGGCGCAGACGGACTGTGTGCTGGGCGGGGTGGCGGAGAACCTCGATGTCGCCCGTGAGCAGATCGAGCAGGCGGCGGCGCAGGGTGCGGATCTTGTCGTCTTTCCCGAACTCAGCCTGCACGGCTACCACTTGGGCGCGCTGGAGCGCGATGAGTCGATCGCGGCGAGCGATCCGAGGCTGCTGGAGCTGAGCACCCTCGGCCCCGATGTGCTGGTCGGCTTCCACGAGCACACCAGTCTGCGGGCCTACAACACCGCGGCCCACTACGCGGCCGGTGAACTGGTGCATGCCCACCGCAAGCTGTATCTCCCCAACTACCTGGCCTGGGAGGAGCGCAAGCACGTCAGTCCGGGGCAGTCACTGCGTGCGTATGAGCTGAAGCGGGACAAGAGCGGGGGCCGGGGCGCGACGCTGGTGTGCAATGACGCCTGGCAGCCGACCCTGCCGTGGCTGGCGGTGCAGGACGGTGCCGAGGTGCTGTTCGTCCCGACGAACAGTGCGGCGAGCCTGGATCCGGAGGCGATGGACACCGGCATGTACTGGGACACCCTGCTGTCCTATACGGCGCGGATGCTGCAGTGCTGGGTGGTCTTCGTCAACCGGGTGGGCAATGAGCACGGCGCGGCGTTCTGGGGCGGCTCGCGGGTGGTGGACCCGCGGGGCGCGGTGGTGGCGCAGGCGCCCAAGTGGGAACCCTCGCTGGTCACCGTCGAGATCGATCTCGCCGAGGCGCGGCGGCAGCGTCGCGCGGTGCCGCTGGTCGCCGAGGCCCGGCTGGGGCTGATCGACCGCGAGGTGCGGCGGCTGATCGACGAGGGCGGCGATCACTGAGATCACCGAGATCGCTGAGCGGCGGCGGCCCGGCCTCAGTGCCGGGCGGCGGCCTCCGGGCGGGGCGTCGCGTCCGCGTGGGGCGTCGGGTCCGCGTGGGGCGTCGGGTCCGCGTGGGGCGTCGCATCCGGCTCGTCGGCCTTGAGCGTCTTGGCCTCGGCCTTGAGGATGCGCATCGAGCGGCCCAGGCCGCGCGCCATGTCGGGCAGCTTCTTCGAGCCGAAGAGCAGCACGAGTACCGCGATGATCAGGATCAGATGCCAGGGCTCGAAGGCGTTGCGGAGCATGCGCGCGCTCGCTTTCGTCGGGGGCGGCGGACGTTCTGTCCAGTATTACCCCAACGGTCCGGCCGTCCGGTCCAGGGGTCGCCCCCGGGCCGGACGGCCGGCGGCGCGGCTACCAGCTCGACTTGCGGACCCCCGGCAGGTAGCCCGCGTGCGCCTGTTCGCGCAGCCGTACGCGGGACAGGCCGAAGGCGCGGAAGTAGCCGCGCGGGCGCCCGTCGACGCCGTCGCGGTTGCGCACCCGGGTGGCGCTGGCGTCCCGCGGCTGGCGGGAGAGCTCGCGCCGGGCGGCGGTGCGCTCCTCCTCGGGTGTGTGCGGGCTGCGGATGACGGACTTGAGGAGGGCGCGCCGGGCCGCGTAGCGGGCGACGGTCACCCGGCGCTTCTCGTTCTTGGCGATCTTGCTCTGCTTGGCCATCAGACCTTCTCCCCTCGTGCGCGGATACGGGCGACGGCCGCCTCGATCCCGATCGTGTCCACGGTCTTGATGCCCTTGGCGCTCAGCGTGAGCCGGATGTGCCGGCCCTCGCTCTCCAGCCAGTAGCGCTTGCGCTGGATGTTGGGGTCGAAGCGGCGCGAGGTGCGCCGGTGCGAATGGGAGACGGAGTTGCCGAAGCCCGGCGTGCGGCCGGTCAGCTGGCAGTGGGCGGACACGGTGCGGTCCTTTCGGGCGGGGCCCCCGATGAGAGCCTATTGAAAATGGAAACCATTTCCGTATACTAGCCCCATGGCCCGCAACGAACTACGCCCGGTCGTCAAGCTCCGGTCCACCGCCGGCACCGGCTACACCTACGTGACCCGCAAGAACCGCCGTAACGACCCCGACCGCCTGGAACTGCGCAAGTACGACCCGGTGGCCGGCCGTCACGTGGCCTTCCGAGAGGAGCGCTGAGCACCGTGAAGCCTGGAATCCACCCCGCCTACGGGCCGGTCGTCTTCCGCGACCGGGCCGCTGACGTCGCCTTCCTGACCCGTTCGACCGCCACCAGCGACAAGACGGTCGAATGGGAGGACGGCCGCACCTATCCCGTCATCGACGTCGAGATCTCCTCGGCGAGCCACCCCTTCTACACGGGCAACGCCCGGGTGATGGACACCGCGGGCCGCGTCGAGCGGTTCGAGCGCCGCTACGGCACCCGCGGGGCCCGCTGATGGAGCCGCTTCACGTCGTGCTGGTGGGCGGCCTGCATGCGGAGGCGCGGCAGGCCGCCGTCGAACGGCTGCTGCGCTCCGTCCCCGGCAGCGTCGCCCTCCACCACGACCTCGCCTCGGCCGCCGAAGGCACCGTGCGGCGCACCGTCCGTGACGCGGGCGGCACGCTCGACACCGGTGACGCACCGCTGGTCAACGACTGTGCCTGCTGTGCGCTGCGCGAGGACCTGGTGCCCGAGCTGGAGCGGCTGGCCGCCGGGCGCACCTGCCGGCTGGCGATCGTCGAACTGTGGGACTCGGTCGAGCCCAAGGCGATGGCCGAGGTGGTCACCGCGTGCGGGAGCGAGAACTTCGCGCTGACGGGGGTGATCACCGCCGTCGACCCGGCGCTGCTGCTGCCCTACCTCGGCTGCGGTGACGACCTCGCGGAGGCCGGTCTGGCCGCCGCGGCCTCCGACCAGCGCACGGTCGCCGACACCTGGGCGCGGCAGCTGGAGTACGCGCCGGTGCTGGCGATCGCCACGGGGCAGGAGGCGGCGGATCCGGCCGACCTTGCGCTGCTCGCCCAGCTGCATCCGATGGCGCACCAGGTCCCCGTCGAATCCGGGGAGTTGGCGGCCGCCGCGATGGCCGGTTTCGATGTGGCGGCGGCCGCGGCGCGCCAGCACCCGGCCTGTGCGCTGCTGCCGCAGGAGGCCGATGCGGAGGGGGTCGGCACGCTCGTGTGGCAGCACACCCGGCCCTTCCACCCCGAGCGGCTCTACGGCGCGCTGGAGGACCTGACCTGTGCGGCCGCGCGCAGCCGGGGCCGGTTCTGGCTGGCCGACCGCCCCGACACCCTGCTGTCGTGGGATGCGGCCGGCGGGGCGCTGTGCGTGGAGAACGCCGGCCCCTGGCTGGCCGCACTGCCGGACGCCGCCTGGGAGATGGTGCCGCCGATGCGCCGGGCCGCCGCCGCGCTGGACTGGCATCCCGAGCACGGGGACCGCGCCCAGCATCTGGTCTTCACCTCGCCGGGCCTGGACCGCGAGGGCCTCGCGTCCCTCCTGGAGTCCTGTCTGCTCACCGACGCCGAGTACGCGGGCGGCCGGTCGGCCTGGAAGAGCCTGCCGTCCGCCTTCGACGCCCTCCTCGACCCCGTTTCGTGAGCCGGCCGCGTCCGTCCGCCACTACGGAGCCGGTCACCCCCGGCTCGTCCACGTCAGCACGCCCCCGCACCCCGTACAAGGAAGCTCCCATGCCCCGTCGGCACGACCCGCGCCGGACGTCCACGCCCCGCCCCAACCCGCTGGATGCGGCAGGCATCACCTACATCGACTACAAGGACACCGAGCTGCTGCGGAAATTCCTCTCGGACCGCGGCAAGGTACGCAGCCGCCGGATCACCCGGGTCAGCGCCCAGCAACAGCGGCTGCTCTCCCGGGCGATCAAGAACGCACGGGAGATGGCGCTGCTCCCGTACCCGTCACGGTGACGGCCGCCTCCTGGTGACGGCCGCCTCACGGGTGCCGTCCGGTGACGGGGTGCCGTCCGGTGACGGCGGGAGGCCCCCTGCGGGTGACGCGCAGGGGGCCTCCCGGTATGAACGGGGGCCGGGGGCGCCCCCGGCGCGGCGTCCGCGGATCGGCCGGACGCCCGCCCGCCCTGGAACCCACAGGGCGTGGCGCACGTCTCTTCCAAGGTCGTGAGGGCTTCGGTCCCGCGATGCGTACCAGGTACAGGGCGCACCTGAGCAGGGGCGACAAGCGGAAGCCGGCCGAGGGCGAGCGGCCGGCCAGGGCGTTCGACGAGCTGTGACCGCCTCTGCACCGGCTGTCGTGCACGTGCATCTGCGCATGCATCCGCATGAGAACGCGGCTATGCTCCCGGGCAGTTGACACCATTTATCACCGGGAGACCCCTGTGCTCCACGCATACAACGGCATGGCCGCCACAGATCTCCGTGATGTGGCATGGCAGAAGAGCAGGCACAGCAACTCCCAGGGCTCCTGCGTGGAGTTCGCCAAGCTGCCCGGGGGTGACATCGCGGTCCGCAACTCCCGCTTCCCGGAGGGCCCTGCGCTCGTCTACACGCCGGCCGAGGTCCGGGCGATGCTGCTCGGCATCAAGGACGGGGAGTTCGACCATCTCGTACGGGACTGAGTGCCCGTGGGGGAGTGCCTGGGCGTCCGGCCGGCCGTGGGGGTGTGCGGGCGCGTCGCGCAGCGGGCGCGGTGTCCCCGCCCGGCGCGGTGTCCACACTCTGCGCGGTGTCCGCGCCCGGCAACCGGGCGCCCGTAGGTGACGGTGCGCCCGGTGTGAGGGCACGGCTACGGCAGCCGGAAGAGGGCCCACACGATCTTGCCGTGCGCGGCACCGGCCAGCGGATGCCAGCCCCAGCTGTCGCTGAAGGAGTCCACGAGATACAGCCCACGACCCGACTCCGCGGCGGAATCCGCCTCTCCGGCGACCGGTGAATCATCACTCGGGTCCCGTACGGCGCAGATCAGCCGGGAGGACCAGCGCATCAGATGCAGCCGGGCGGGCGGGGTGGCGTCGTGGTGCTCCGGGGCGGCCAGGATCGCGTGCCGCAGGGCATTGGTGACGAGCTCGGAGACCACGAGGGCGACCGAGTCGAAGAGATCGTCCAGATCCCAGCCCTGCAGGGTCTCGCGAGTGAACGCACGTGCACTGCGCACCGATTCATAGCGCGCCGGGAGGGTGCGGGACGCCGATCCGGAGACAGCCAAGGGGTCGACGGGAGGAAAGCCCTGCCATAACGGCTCGAGCATGGTCAAAACCTTGGTCCCCATGCGAGGCACTCCTGGCGTTCGCGGACGTCATGACCCTGGCCGGTCAGCTGGATCTGGCGGATCTTTCACGAGCGTGCATGCGTGCGACGCCTATGGTTCCCAATGCGCGGGACAGATGCAAGGGCAGATGCACGTGCACGTGACGTGATTGCGCCAGTGCGGACCGATTTGTTCCGGATTCTTCCCGTCAGTTCGTGTGGAGGGGTTGCGAGGGCCTCACACCTCAGTAACCGGATGAGCACTCAACGAAGCCCGAACGTGGCAGACTGCGGCCCACTGTTGGACGGGGTGGGGTCACAGGAGGGTCTGAGAGGTGTCCGCAAGTGAGTCGAGCGGGTCGGTGGTGCGGCGAATCCTGCTCGGGTCGCAGCTCCGTCGGCTGCGTGAATCGCGCGGGATAACCCGTGAGGCGGCCGGCTACTCGATCCGTGCGTCCGAATCGAAGATCAGCCGCATGGAGTTGGGCCGCGTGAGCTTCAAGGCACGGGATGTGGAGGACCTGCTCACGCTGTACGGGGTCGGTGACGCCCAGGAGCGCGAGGCGCTGCTGTCCCTGGCGCGCGAGGCGAATGTGGCCGGCTGGTGGCACAGCTACACCGATGTGCTGCCCGGCTGGTTCCAGACGTATGTGGGTCTGGAAGGCGCCACGTCCCTCCTCCGGGTCTACGAAGTCCAGTTCGTGCACGGGCTGTTGCAGACGGAGAGCTATGCGCAGGCCGTCGTCAGACGGGGCATGCCGGATGCCGGGCCCGCCGAGATAGAGCGCCGCGTCGCGCTGCGCATGGAGCGCCAGAAGCTGCTGGTGACCGAGCGGTCGGCGCAGTTCCACTGTGTCCTGGACGAGGCCGCGCTGCGTCGCCCCTACGGCGAACGGTCCGTGATGCGCGAGCAGGTGAAGCATCTGATCGAGGTGTCCGAGAGACCGAATGTGCGGCTTCAGGTGATGCCCTTCAGTCTGGGCGGGCATGCGGGCGAGAGCGGAGCCTTCACGATGCTCGGCTTCCAGGAGTCCGGTCTGCCGGACGTCGTTTATCTGGAGCAGCTGACGAGTGCGCTCTATGTGGACAAGCCCGAAGAGGTGGCGCAGTACGCCCGGGTGATGGACCGCCTCCAGGAGGAGGGGCCGAATCCGGCCGAGACCAGGGACCTGCTACGTGGTCTACTCCAACTGATGTGACGCATCGGTAGGATGGCGCACCATCAGGAGTCAGCACCCCCCAATGCGGCGCCCTGAGCGCCCTGTTCTCCAGATCGGGATGGCATGTCCTACTTCGACGAGTTGGCGTATCAGTTCATCGACGGCGAGTGGCGGTCCGGCAGCGGTTCGTGGGACATCGTCGACTTCAATCCCTATAACGGTGAGAAGCTGACCTCCATACCCGTCGCCACGGTCGAGGAGATCGACCAGGCCTACCGTGCCGCCGAGCGCGCACAGCGGGAGTGGGGCGCCACCAATCCGTACACCCGGCGGCTGGTCTTCGAGCGCGTGCTGCGGATCATCGACGACCGTGAGGCGGAGCTGGCCGAGACGATCGCCGCGGAGGTCGGCGGCACGCTCGTCAAGGTGGGCTTCGAGCTGCATCTGGCCAGGGAGTTCCTGCGCGAGGCGATCCAGCTGGCGCTGCGTGCCGAGGGCCGCATCCTGCCCTCGCCCATCGACGGCAAGGAGAACCGTCTCTACCGGCTGCCGGTCGGTGTCGTCGGCGTCATCAGCCCCTTCAACTTCCCCTTCCTGCTGTCGCTCAAGTCCGTTGCGCCGGCCCTTGCGCTCGGTAATGCGGTGGTCCTCAAGCCGCACCAGAACACCCCGGTGTGCGGCGGCGGTCTGGTCGCCAAGATCTTCGAGGAGGCAGGGCTGCCGGCGGGGGTGCTCAACGTCGTGGTCACCGATATCGCCGAGATCGGTGATGCGCTCATCGAGCACCCGGTGCCCAAGACCATCTCCTTCACCGGCTCCGAGAAGGTCGGCCGGCATGTCGCCACGGTCGCCGCGGCCCACTTCAAGCACTCCGTGCTGGAGCTGGGCGGCAACAGCGCACTGGTCGTTCTCGACGACGCGGATATCGACTACGCGGTGGACGCGGCCGTCTTCAGCCGCTTCGTCCACCAGGGTCAGGTCTGTATGGCCGCCAACCGTGTGCTCGTGGACCGCGCCGTGGAGCAGGAGTTCACCGAGAAGTTCGTCGCCCGGGTCGCGGCCCTGAAGGTGGGGGACCCCACCGACCCGCAGACCCATATCGGTCCGCTGATCAACGAGGGGCAGGCCGAGGCGATCACCGCGTTGGTGGACCGCGCGGTCGCCGACGGCGCCTCGGCGCTCCTGCACGGTGAGACCCGGGGCACGCTGGTGGCGCCGAGCGTGCTGAGCGGGCTGCCGGACGACTCCCCGCTGCTGCAGCAGGAGATCTTCGGGCCGGTGGTGGTGCTGGTGCCCTTCGACGGGGACGACGAGGCGGTGCGGCTCACCAACACCACGCCGTACGGCCTCAGCGGCGCCGTGCACACCGCCGACATCGAGCGCGGTGTGCGGTTCGCCAAGCGGATCGAGACCGGGATGTTCCACGTCAACGACGCCACGGTGCACGACGAGCCGATCGTGCCGTTCGGCGGCGCGAAGAGCTCGGGCGTGGGGCGGCTGAACGGCGATGCGATGGTGGAGGCCTTCACCACCACCAAGTGGATCTCCATCCAGCACGGGCGGTCGCAGTTCCCGTTCTGAGGAGCGGGGCAATCCGTGGGCATCCGCCGCGGATTGCGGACAGAAGCTGACCGCATGGGCTCCTACCTTGAGTGATGTCGAAGGCGGACGGCGACAAGCCGGCCGCCGAGGGATGTCACGAAAGGCGGATCTCATGCCCACTCACGTTCTTGCCGAGGCCCACGGCGACGAGGCCGGCGCACTGCTGGCCTTCCTGGAGGCCCAGCGGGGCGGGCTGCGGCGGGCGGTCCTGGGGCTGACCGACGCCGAGGCGGCCCGGCGCCCCAGCGCCAGTGAGCTGTCGCTGGCCGGCCTGGTCAAACATGTCGCGGAGACCGAGCAGGGCTGGATCGAGACCGCCCAGGAACAGCCGCACTCCATCGAGCGGACCGCCGAGACCTGGCACCTGAGCTTCCAGCTCGCGGACGGCGAGAACCTGGCGGAGGTGCTGGCGTTCTGGGACAAGGTCGCGCGGCGTACGGAGGAGTTCATCCGCTCCGTGCCGAGCCTGAACGACACCTTCCCGCTGCCCGAGGCGCCCTGGTTCCCGCCACAGGCCCGGCAGTCGATGCGCTGGCTGGTGCTGCACCTGATCGAGGAGACGGCCCGGCACGCCGGTCACGCCGACATCCTCCGTGAGTCCCTGGACGGCAAGACGGCCTTTGCCCTGGTGGACGAGGAGCGGGCGGCGCGGCAGGGGTGAGCGCGGGGCCCTGCCGGGGCGCTCTAGGCTGACGGCAGGGGCGCGAGGGATAGAGGAGAAGATGTCGGCGATCCGGCTGTTGGTATTGGGCGCCGTGCGGCAGCACGGCCGGGCGCACGGCTATCAGGTGCGCAACGACCTGGAGTACTGGGGCGCCCATGAGTGGTCCAACGCCAAGCCCGGCTCGATCTACCACGCGCTCAAGCAGATGGCCAAGCAAGGGCTGCTGCACGCCCATGACATCGCGCCCAGCACCGTGGGCGGCCCGCCGCGGACCGAGTACGAGCTGACCGCGGCGGGCGAGGCGGAGTACTTGGCGCTGCTGCGCGCGGCGCTCGCCCAGCACGACCAGAAGGTCGACATGCTCAGCGCGGCCATCGGCTTCGTCGTCGACCTGCCGCGGGCCGAGGCGGTGGCGCTGCTCAAGGAGCGGGTGCGGGCGCTGGAGGAGTGGCGGAGCACGGTCACCGGGTACTACACGCCCGAGGAAGGGCCCGAACAGCTGGGCCATATCGGCGAGATCATGAATATGTGGGTGCACTCCGCGGACAGCGGCGCCGTGTGGACGCGCGGGCTGATCGAGCGGATCGAGGGTGGGGCGTATGTCTTCGCCGGCGAGGGGGAGCCCTTCGTCGGCGTGCTCGCCGAGGGGCAGGAGAACCCGTACGCGACGAAGGACGTGCGCCGTGGAGAGGGCGCGGGGCCCGAGGGCGGCGGGGCTGCGGGGCGCGAGGGCGGTGGCGACGGCGGCGCCACGGAAGCGCACGAAACGCATGAAGCCCATGAGGGCCGTGAGGGCCGTGAGGGCCATTAATCAAGTTTGACTAACTGTTGCGGCGGGAATTACCTTTCGACGAGCACGTAGTCAAACTTGACTACGGCCGGGGAGGAGATATGTCGTGACGGACCGCGATCAGGCGATCGTCGTCGAAGAACTGCACAAGCACTACGGCACCGAAGCGGCCCTGGACGGGCTGGACCTGACCGTTGCGCACGGCGTGGTGCACGGTGTCCTCGGGCCCAACGGCGCAGGTAAGACCACCCTCGTACGGATCCTGTCCACTCTGCTGCGGCACGACGGCGGCCGGGCCGAGGTCGCCGGCTTCGATGTGCTGCGGCAGCCGGACGAGGTGCGGCTGCGGATCGGGCTGCTCGGCCAGCACGCGGCGGTCGACGAGGAGCTCGGCGGGCGGCAGAACCTGGAGATGTTCGGGCGGCTCTGCCACCTCGGGGCGCGCAGGGCGGGCGAGCGCGCGGACGAGCTGCTGACGCGGTTCGGGCTCGGCGATACCGGCCGTAAGGCGGTACGCCACTACAGCGGCGGGATGCGGCGCCGGCTCGATCTGGCGGCAAGTCTGGTGCGGGCGCCGCGGATCCTGTTTCTGGACGAGCCCACGACCGGGCTCGATCCGCGGGGCCGTACCGAGGTGTGGCAGGCGGTGCGCTCGCTGGTGGACGACGGTACGACGGTGCTGCTGACCACGCAGTATCTGGAGGAGGCCGACCAGCTCGCGGACCGGATCTCGGTGGTGGACGGCGGCCGGGTGGTCGCGGACGGTACCCCCGACGAGCTGAAGTCCGCGACGGGAGGCGACCGGATCGATGTCGTCCTGCGCGACGTCGGCCAACTGGGCCGGGCAGCCGTCCTTTTGGAGGAGTCGCTGGGGAGCGCGGCGGGCGGCGGTGCGGTCGCCGCGGACGCGGAGGTCCGGCGGCTGAGCGTGCCCGTCGCCGACCGGATGGCGGGGCTGGCGGAGGCGGTACGGGTGCTGGCCGCGGCGGGGATCGAGGCGGCGGACCTCGCGGTGCGGCGGCCGACGCTGGACGAGGTGTTTCTGCAGCTGACAGGGGACGGGGCGGCCGGCGGCGCGGGTGGTGCGGGCCGGACCGGCGGTGCGGCCGGGGCAGGCCCGTCGGCTGCCGCGGTGGGGTGCGCGGACAAGGAGGGCACAACGGTATGAGCGGCATGGCGTGGGCGGTCACCGATTCCTGGACGATGACCCGGCGCGGTCTTGCGCACTGGGCGAGACAGCCGGTGCAGGTGGTCGTGCAACTGGCCTTTCCGGTACTGCTGCTGCTGATGTTCGGGTACTTCCTGGGCGGTGGGATGGCCGTGCCGGGCGGCGGCGATTACCAGGAGTACCTGGTCCCGGGGATGTTCGCGCTCACCATGGTGTTCGGGCTCGAATCGACGATGATCGCGGTGACCCAGGACCTCGGCAAAGGGGTGCTCGACCGCTTCCGGTCGATGCCGATGGTGCCGTCCGCGGTGCTGGTCGGACGGAGCGTCCTGGACATGCTGCAGTCGGCGCTGAGCCTGCTGGTGATGATCGGCGTCGGGCTGGCGATGGGCTGGCGCTGGCACGCCGGCGTGGCCGATGCGGTGGCCGCGGTGGGGCTGCTGCTTCTGCTGCGGTTCGCGATGCTGTGGGTCGGCATCCATCTCGGCCTGCTCGCGGGCAGACCGGAGCTGGTGCAGGCGGTACAGATCCTGGTCTGGCCGGTGGGCTTCCTCTCCAACGCTTTTGTCTCCGCCGCGTCGATGCCCGGCTGGCTGGGCGCGGTCGCCGAGTGGAACCCGATGTCGGCGACCGCCGGCGCGGTACGTGAGCTGTTCGCCAACCCGCGGTGGTCCGGGGACGGCTGGGCGGCGGGCCACGCCGGGCTGCTGGCCGTGGTGTGGCCGCTGGTGCTGCTCGCGGTGTTCTTCCCGGCGGCGGTGCGGAGGTACCGGGGGCTGGGGCGTTAGGGCGACGAGGCGTCCGGGGTCTGCACGTCGTCGCGGCGGAGCGGTTTCCGCCGCGACGACGGCCGGCCGGCCGTCGTGGTGCGGGCCTCGCGGCAGGCGAAAGGGGGGACGCGGCGGTCGGCTCCGGCAGCCGCCGCTGGACGGCTCGCTAGTGGTGGAACGCCGTCGCGACGTTCTCCGGGCGCTGCAGCGGCCCGGGCTGTTCCCGGAGTTCGGTCAGCAGCTCTTCGAGGTCCGCGATGAACAGGTCGGCGAGATCCATGGAGAAGCCGTTGCGGCAGACCACCCGCAGGACGGACAGGTCGTCGCGCTTCGGCGGGAAGGTGTAGGCGGGGATCAGCCAGCCGCGTTCCTTCATCCGCCGGGAGACATCGAAGACGTCGAAGGCGGTGACGCCGTCCGCGGTGGTGAAGGCGAAGACCGGCAGCTGGTCGCCCTGGGTGAGCAGTCTGAAGTCGCCCAGTGCGGCGATCCGTTCGGCCATCGACCGGGCCACGTCGCGGGTCGCCTGTTGTACGGCGCGGAAGCCGGCCCGGCCGAGCCGGAGGAAGGTGTAGTACTGCGCGGCCACCTGGGCGCCGGGCCGGGAGAAGTTGAGCGCGAAGGTCGGCATATCGCCGCCCAGGTAGTTGACGCGGAAGACCAGCTCCTCGGGCAGCGCCTCCGTATTGCGCCACAGCGCCCAGCCGACGCCCGGGTAGACCAGGCCGTATTTGTGCCCCGAGGTGTTGATGGAGGCGACCCGCGGCAGCCGGAAGTCCCAGACCACGTCCGGGTCGAGGAACGGCGCGATCATGGCGCCGGACGCGCCGTCCACATGGACCGGGATGTCCCAGCCCTTCTCCTTCTGGACCGCGTCGAGCGCCGCACAGATCTCGGCCACCGGCTCGTACGACCCGTCGAAGGTCGAGCCGAGGATCGCCACCACGCCGATGGTGTTCTCGTCGCACAGCCCGGCGGCGGAGGCCGCATCCAGATGGAAGCGGTCGCCCTCCATCGGGACCATGCGTGCCTCGACCTCCCAGAAGTTGCAGAACTTCTCCCAGCAGACCTGGACGTTGGCGCCCATGACGAGGTTGGGCCGGGCCCGGCCCGGATACCGGTCCTTGTTCCGCTGCATCCAGCGCCGTTTGAGGGCCATTCCGGCGAGCATGCAGGCCTCGCTCGACCCGGTGGTGGAGCAGCCGACGGCGTCGGACGGGACGGGGGCGTGCCACAGGTCGGCGAGCATCGCCACACACCGCTTCTCCAGTTCGGCGGTGCGCGGGTACTCGTCCTTGTCGATCATGTTCTTGTCCCGGCACTCCGCCATCAGCACACCGGCCTGCGGCTCCATCCAGGTCGTGACGAACGTCGCCAGATTCAGCCGGGAGTTGCCGTCCAGCATCAGCTCGTCGTGCACGAACTGGTAGGCGGTGCGCGGGGAGACCGGGCCGTCGGGCAGGGCGTGCCGTGGTGGGGCGGACTCCATACCGGCGACCGGGTCGGCCTCCCCGTAGAACGGGTTGACCGGGTGCCCGATGTGCTTGCGGTCGGAAGCCGATGCGCCTTTGTGCAGAGTCATCTCTCGCCCTTACCCGTCAACTGGCCGCTGAAAGGCCGTGTTTGACGGCCTTGGTGAACTTCACTACGCGCTCCGCCTGGATGCGGGCGGCGGTGCGCGCATCGTCGTCGGGCGGGGTGTCCGGGCCGCCGACATGGGAGGTGCCGTAGGGATTGCCGTCGGTGAACTTCGCCGGGTCGGTGTAGCCCGGTGTCACGAGGATGCCGCCGAAATGGTGGACGGACTGGTAGAGCGCGAGCAGGGTGGATTCCTGGCCGCCGTGCTTGGTGGCGCTCGCGGTGAAGCCGCTGTAGATCTTGTCGGCCAGTTTGCCCTGCTGCCAGAGGCCGCCCAGGGTGTCGAGGTACTGCTTGAGCTGCGAGGTCACATTCCCGAAGCGGGTGGGGGTCCCGAAGATCACCGCGTCCGCCCAGAGCATGTCCTCGTGAGTGGCCTCCATGATGTCGGCGGTGGCCGCGGCGTTCGCCGCCCATGCCGGGTTGGCGTCGATCGCGGCCTGCGGGGCGAGTTCCGCGGTCCGGCGCAGTCGCACATCGGCCCCGGCGTGTTCGGCGGCGTCCGCGATCCGCTGCGCGAGCTCGGCGATGGTGCCGGTCGACGAGTAGTAGATGACGGCGACCTTCACATCGTGCACGGACATCGGCACACCTCCTGGAACCCGACAATAAGGGCATAGGGGATGAGTGGCCTCCAGGGTTCACCCAGTGGAAGCGCAGCGGGCGGGCGGCCGTTCCGAGGGACCGCCACCCGCCCGTATCCGTCTTTATCCATCTTTACGAGACGCCGCCGGGCTCGCCCGCCCGGCGGCGTCTCAGCTCGCGCTCGCCAGCGACAGCTTCGCGGCGAAGCCGAGGAACGCCGCACCCGCACCCGCGGACAGCCCGGCCGTCAGCCGCTTGCGGCGGCGGAAGGTCGCCGCCAGGAACGTCCCGCTGAAGATCAGGACCGACAGGTACGTGAAGCTGAACAACTGCGCCCAGGCGCCCAGCGTCAGGAACGACAGCACCGGATGGGCATAGGACGGGTCGACGAACTGCACGAAGAAGGAGATGAAGAACAGGATCGCCTTCGGGTTGAGCAGGCTGACCACCAGCGCCCTGCGGTACGGCCGCTCCACGGTCTCCTTCGGCGCCTCGGCGGCCCCGCCCCGCCGCTCGGCCCGGCGGGCCTCCCGGCCGTGCCACAGTGCCCGGGCGCCGCGCAGCATCCCGACCGCCAGCCACGTCAGATAGCCCGCGCCGGCGAACTTCACGACGGTGAACAGCACGGGGCTGGTCTGCAGCAGCGAGGCCACCCCGCCGGCCGACAGCGTCATCAGCACCGTGTCACCGCACAGCACACCGGCCGCCGCCCGGTAGGCCACCCGCGGGCCGCGCCGGGCCGCCACCGAAACGACGTACAGCGAATTCGGCCCCGGCAGCAGAATGATCAGTGCGAGACCCACCAGATACGTGGACAGATCCGTTATCCCCAGCATGTGCGGCAGGGTCTCATCCCCCTGTTCGCCGCTTCACCGGCTTTTCATGATGCGGACTTGCACCTCACGCGACGTGAGGACACATCGTGGAGCGCGTACCGAGAAGGGAGCGGAAGTGAGCTATTCGGTAGGGCAGGTCGCCGCCTTCGCCGGCGTCACGGTGCGCACCTTGCACCACTACGACGAGATCGGGCTGCTGCTGCCCGGCGAACGCAACCTCGCAGGTCACCGGCGCTATGGCGAGGATGACCTGGACCGGCTGCAGCAGATCCTGTTCTACCGGGAGCTCGGGTTTCCGCTCGACGAGGTCGCGGCCCTCCTGGACGACCCGCACGCGGACCCGCAGCAACATCTGCGGCGCCAGCACGACCTGCTGACCGGGCGGATCGCCAGACTCCAGGAGATGGCCGCGGCCGTCGAACACGCGATGGAGGCACGCAGGATGAAGGTACGGCTCACACCGGAGGAGAAGTTCGAGGTCTTCGGGGACTTCGACCCCGACGAGTACGCCGCGGAGGCCCGGGAACGCTGGGGCGGCACGGACGCCTACAAGGAATCGCACCGCAGGACGGCCGCGTACACCAAGGACGACTGGCAGCGGCTGACCGCGGAGTTCGACGCCCTGCACCGCAAGATGGCGGACCTGCTCGCGCGGGACGTGCCGGCGGACTCCGAGGCCGCCATGGAGGTCGCGGAGGAGCACCGGCAGTTCATCAGCGGCACGTACTACGACTGCACCTACGAGATCCACAGCGGACTCGGCGAGATGTATGTCGCGGACGAGCGGTTCACCGCCACCTACGAGGCCATCAGGCCCGGCCTCGCCGTCTATATGCGGGACGCGATGCTGGCCAACGCCGTCCGCCGGCTGTGACCCGTACGGGCCGGGAGCGCGCCCCGGCCCGTACGGCTTGCTTCTCCGACGCCTGCTTCTTCGAGGGCGGTGCGCCGCCCTCCGCCCGGCCCGGCGCTCAGCCCTGCGGGGAGAGCACCACAGCCGTCCCGTAGGCGCACACCTCGGTGCCCACGTCCGCGGCCTCCGTGACATCGAAGCGGAACATCAGCACCGCATTCGCGCCGCGCGAGCGGGCCTGCTCCACCAGCCGTTCCATCGCCTGGTTACGGGTCTCGACCAGGGTCTTGGTCAGGCCCCGCAGCTCGCCGCCGATCATCGACTTCAGGCCCGCGCCGATCTGGCTGCCGAGGTGGCGCGAGCGCACGGTCAGGCCGAAGACCTCGCCGATGACACGTTCCACGTGAAACCCCGGGACGTCGTTGGTCGTCACCACCAGCACATCGGACTGCGCATGCTGCCCGCCGCCGTACTCATCGATGCCCATGGCACGCACCTCCTTTCCGGCCAGCATCACCCGGACCCTGGGGCGCGGCCAGCGGTCGGGGGCGCTCGGGTGGGGCCCGCGGGACCCGCCTGGAACCAAGGGGGGCCATGTGGCGTTGATAGTTTTGGGCCGCACACACGCCTGCACCCTCGTCGCTTCGCTCGTCGCACCGCACGATCCGGCGCCCTCGACCCAGGAGCCTTCACCCCGTGAATACTCTCGCGCTCGGCCCCCAGTGGCTGGACCCGGACTATCTGATCGCGACCTTCGGCCTGGTCGGTGTTCTGGTCATCGTCTTCGCGGAGTCCGGCCTGCTGATCGGCTTCTTCCTGCCGGGCGACTCGCTGCTGTTCACCACCGGACTGCTGGTGACGACGAACAAGCTGGACCGGCCGCTGTGGATGGTGTGCTCCCTGATCGTGCTGGCCGCCGTGCTCGGTGACCAGGCGGGCTATCTCTTCGGCCGCAAGGTCGGCCCCTCGCTCTTCAAGCGCCCCGACTCCCGCCTCTTCAAGCAGGAGAACGTCGAGAAGGCGCATGCGTTCTTCGAGAAGCACGGCCCCAAGTCGCTGATCCTGGCCCGCTTCGTACCGATCGTGCGGACCTTCACGCCGATCATCGCCGGTGTGAGCCGGATGAACTACCGCTCCTTCATCACCTTCAACCTGATCGGCGGCGCCCTGTGGGGCGCCGGCGTCACCCTGCTCGGCGCCTCGCTGGGGAACATCGCGTTCGTCCACCGGCACATCGAGCTGATCCTGGTCGCGATCGTGCTGATCTCCGTCGTACCGATCGCCATCGAGTACCTCCGCGCCCGCGGCAAGGCCAAGAACGAGCAGCCCGCCCCGCCCCACCCGGCGGACCGTGCCCACGGCCCCGCCCCCGACACCCGCCGCGGCCGCCACGCCAAGCGCTGACAATCAGCCACGAGCCACCCGGGCGCATCCCCCACCACCTCATTTCCCACCGGCCCGTCGCCACACCCAAAGCCCCGCGCAGCGGACCCCCGCCCGCCGCAGGCGCCACGGCGGGACAGCCGAAGACCGGCGCGCCGCCGGCACAGCGCAGCGGACCCGTAGCCGAAACGTCGCCCCCGTGCACGCGCCGCCCACCCCTATCAGGCATCGTGTCCTTCGTATCCGTCAGGAGGCGTACGAGGAGAGCGAAGAACCGTGGCGTCGGACCCACAACGCGGCCAGCGCGGCGCGACCGGAAGTGGCAGCAGCAGCGGCAGCAGCGGCGCCTCGGACCAGGCAGATTCCGAGGAGCGCAAGCCCCAGCCGGACGAGGTGCACAGCGCCTTCACGCCGCCGCTGGGCGTGCCGTATCCGCCGCTGCCCGAGGACGAGCACCCCACCTCCGAGTTCGCGCTGCCCTCCGGCCTGCGCCCGGAGTCTCCCGCCGAGCAGGAGGGCTCGGCGTTCGCGCCGCCCAGCAGTACCACCGGCCAGACCCCGATGCCCGCCGGCTCCACCGCCCTGAGCTACGCCTTCACCCCGCCGCACGGCATCCCTGCCGTCCGCCTCACCAAGGAGGCGCCCTGGCAGGACCGGATGCGCACGATGCTCCGGATGCCGGTGGGGGAGCGGCCGGTCCCCGAGCGCCTGGAGCGGGCCGACGACGAGACCGGCCCGGCCGTACCCCGTGTCCTCGACCTGACGCTGCGTATCGGGGAGATCCTGCTCGCCGGCGGCGAGGGCGCGGAGGACGTCGAGGCCGCGATGTTCGGCGTGGCGCACGCCTACGGGCTGGAGCGCGTCGAGCCGACCGTCACCTTCACCCTGCTGTCGATCTCCTACCAGCCGTCGCTGGTCGACGACCCGGTCACGGCCAGCCGTACGGTGCGGCGCCGCGGTGTCGACTACAACCGGCTGTCCGCGGTCTTCCAGCTCGTCGACGAGATCGCGTCCGAGGGCATCACCCTCGAAGAGGCCTACCGCGGCCTCGCCGAGATCCGCCGTAACCGCCACCCCTACCCGAGCTGGGCGCTGACGGTGGCCTCCGGGCTGCTGTCCGGTGCGGCCTCCATGCTGGTCGGCGGCACGATGCTGGTGTTCGTCGCGGCCGCGGTGGGCTCGATGCTCGGCGACCGGCTGGCCTGGCTGGCGTCCGGGCGCGGATTGCCGGAGTTCTACCAGTTCGTGGTTGCCGCGATGCCGCCCGCCGCGGTGGGTGTCGCCTTCGGTCTGGCGCACGCCAATGTGTCGGCGTCCGCGGTGATCACCGGTGGACTGTTCGCGCTGATCCCGGGGCGGGCGCTGGTCGCCGGCGTCCACGACGGACTGACCGGCTACTACATCACCGCCGCCGCCCGTCTGCTGGAGGTCGGCTACCTCATCGTCGGCATCGTCGTCGGCGTGCTCAGCGTGCTCTACATCGGTCTTCAGCTGAATCCCGGCCTGCGGCGGCTCAACCCCGAGCAGTCGCTGGGGGACTACAACGAGCCGCTGGTGCAGATCGCGGCGGCCATGCTGCTGGCGCTGGCGTTCTGTGTGCTGCTCCAGCAGGAACGTCACACCGTGGCGTTTGCGACCTTGAACGGTGGCGTCGCCTGGGTCATGTACGGCGCGCTCACCTACGTCGCGGGCATAAACGCCGTGCCCGCCACCGCGATCGCCGCCGGATTGGTCGGCCTTTTCGGCCAGTTGCTCTCCCGCTACCGCTATGCGTCCGCGTTGCCGTACGTCACCGCGGCCATCGGCCCGCTGCTGCCCGGTAGCGCCACGTACTTCGGCTTGCTCAACTTCGCCCAGGGGCATTTGCCGCAGGGCCTGACGTCGCTGGTCCAGGCCGCCTCGCTGGCGCTGGCCATCGCGGTGGGGGTCAACCTCGGCGCCGAGGTCGCCCGGCTGTTCCTGCGGGCGCCCGGCCTCCAGGAGGCCGGCGGCCGCCGCGCCGCCAAGCGCACCCGCGGCTTCTAGCCGGCGGCCCCCAGCGGGCGGCACGCTGCCTCCGACACGCACAACGGGCGGCAACCCAACCGGGTGCCGCCCGTTCGCGTACGAAAATCAGCCCGCAGGTCCCGGCGTGGCGCGGTCAGGAAAACCCCGCCGCACGCCGGGACCGTACGGCTGTGTCAGTGCTTGCCGCCCTGCGCCTCGAGGCGCTTGTACGAGGCCTCGATCTCGGCCTCGGCCTCGGTGCGGCCGACCCAGTCGGCGCCCTCGACGGACTTGCCGGGCTCCAGGTCCTTGTAGACCTCGAAGAAGTGCTGGATCTCCAGGCGGTCGAACTCCGACACGTGGTGGATGTCCCGCAGGTGCTCCACCCGCGGGTCGGACGCCGGCACGCACAGCAGCTTGTCGTCGCCGCCGGCCTCGTCCGTCATCCGGAACATGCCGATGGCGCGGCACTTGATGAGGCAGCCGGGGAAAGTCGGCTCGTCCAGGATGACCAGCGCGTCCAGCGGGTCGCCGTCCTCGCCCAGGGTGTTCTCGACAAAGCCGTAGTCGGCCGGGTAGCTGGTCGAGGTGAAGAGTCGACGGTCCAGGCGGATCCGACCGGTCTCGTGGTCCACCTCGTACTTGTTCCGCGAACCCTTCGGGATCTCGATGGTGACGTCGAACTCCACGGGTGGCTCCTCCATGATCAACACATACGTCTGGTGATTAAGTGTCCCCCACGCAGGTGTGTGGTGGCGAAAGGGGCTGGTCCGAGGTGCCGGAGACCGGAAAGTGGCAGGTCAGATGGCAGTCGGCGCAGCGGTCCGGGCGGGCGGCGACGCGCGCGGCGGTCCGTTCGGCGCAGAGCGCGGTCGATGCCGCGCGGCAGGCCTGGGAGGCCACACCGCGCCATACCCGGCAAACCTGGCGGCTGACGGCGGTCTCCGCAGCCACCGGCCTGGCGGTCGCGCTCGCCGCGGTGGCAGCGGCAGGGCCGTGGGACTCGGGTCAGCGTACGGCCGAGCGCGCGGAGGCGGGCTCCATGGACGGTGCCAGTGGTGAGCATCACGCCGCAGATCCCGGACCGGCGCCCAGCGCCCCGCCCGTACTGCCCGCGCTCGGCGACGCGGCGCCCGGTTCCGCGGGCCGCGGCGCGGCCCCCGTGCCCACCGACGCCGGGCTCGCCGACGCGCTCGCCCCGCTGCTGAAGGACCCCGCGCTCGGCCCGCTGCGTACGGCCTCCGTCCTGGACGTCGCCGCGGGCCGGGAAGTCTTCGGCGAGGATCAGGGCACGGCCGCCACCCCCGCCTCGACCGTCAAGCTCGCCACCGCCGTCGCCGCGCTCTCCGCGCTCGGGCCCGACCACCGCATCGACACCACCGTCGTCATGAGCGGCAAGAACCGCATCGTCCTGGTGGGCGGCGGCGATCCCACGCTCACCGCCCGCGCCCCGCGGCACGGTGCCGAGGAGCAGCCCGCGAATCTGCGCACCCTCGCCGACGCCACCGCCCGCGCCCTCAAAAAGCGCCACACCACCAAGGTCGGCCTCGGCTACGACACCGGCGCGTACACGGGCCCCGCCCTGCACCCCATCGGCCCGAACGAGAACATCGCCCCCGTCACCGCCCTGATGGCCGACGAAGGGCGCCTCGACGACAGCGACCACGGCACCGCCCCCCGCAGCACCGACCCGGCCCGCGACGCGGCCCGCACCTTCGCCGGACTGCTCCACGAGCGCGGCATCACGGTCGACGGCGGCCCGGCCGGCGCCAAGGCCCCCAAGAAGCCCGACCGCATCGCCACCGTCCGCTCGCTGCCGCTGTCCGCGCTCGTCGAGCGGATGCTCACCTACAGCGACAACGACATCGCGGAGGCCCTGGCCCGCCAGACCGCCCTCGCCCTGCGGCAGCCGCCCGGCTTCGCCGGCGCCGGGAAGGCCGTACGCACCGCCCTCGCCCGGCAGCACCTGCCCCTGTCCGGCGCCGTCTTCGAGGACGGCAGCGGCCTGGACCGGGACGACAAGGTCACCGCCGCCCTGCTCTCCCACCTCCTGCTGCAGGCCTCGTCGCCCGACCGGCCCGCGCTGCGCCCCGTCGTCACGGGCCTTCCGGTGGCCGCCTTCACCGGCACCCTCAGCAACCGCTACCGGGGCCAGAGCGCCGGCGCCGGTGCCGTACGCGCCAAGACCGGCACTCTCACCGGCGTGAACACCCTGGCCGGCACCGTCGTCGACGCCGACGGCCGGCTCCTGGTCTTCTCCTTCATGACCACCGGCACCACCGACCCCCAAGGCGCCCAGAACGCCCTCGACAAACTCGCCTCCGCAGTGGCCAACTGCGGCTGCCGCTGAGCCCCCGGACGCTCGCCCCCCTCCCGTTCACTTACTCACCCACGGGAGGGGACGGGCCGGAGGGGCCTGGTGTGTGGGGCTTTGCTTCCGAAGGCTCCAGGAAAGCGCGAAGGCGGAGCGCAGCGGAGCGTAAGGCGAAGCAGTCCACACACCAGGCCCCGCAGGCCCGTCACCGCACCCACAGCCCCGCGCAGCGGACCCTCGCCCGCCGCAGGCGCCACGGCGAGCGCACCGCGCAGCGGGCGACAAGCGGCGAGCAACCCCCACGGCGGGAAAGCCACAAACGCGGGCCGCAAACAAAGCGCAGCGCACCGCGAAACCCGCAGTCCGCTACCCCCTGGCGAAGCGCCCACGTACGGTGAACTCATGACGAGCATCGGTGGGACCGAGATGGTCGACTGGAACCTCGCGGTCGCGACCGCGACCCGGTTCGTACGGCCGGGGCCAGAGGTGAGCCGGGACGAGGCGCGCGCGATCGTCGCCGAGCTGCGCAAGCACGCCAAGTCCTCCGAGGCGCACGTCCGGGCCTTTACGCGGATGGCACAGCCCGACGCGACGGGCGAGGCGCCGCATGACACACCGGTCCTCGTCGTGGACCGGCCGGGCTGGATCAAGGCGAACGTCGCCGGCTTCCGGGCCGTGCTCAAGCCGCTGCTGGCCAAGATGGAGGACCGCCGCTCGGCGGTCCCCGGTGGCGCGGTGCTCGGCGCGGTGGGCGGCAAGGTCACCGGCGTGGAGCTGGGCATGCTGCTGTCGTTCCTGGCCTCGCGGGTCCTCGGCCAGTACGAGACCTTCGCTCCGGCCTCCCGGGATCTGCCGGCGGGGGCGCAGGGCGGGCGGCTGCTGCTCGTCGCGCCCAACATCGTGCACGTGGAGCGCGAGCTGGAGGTGGAACCGCACGACTTCCGGCTGTGGGTGTGCCTCCATGAGGAGACCCACCGCACCCAGTTCACCGCCGTTCCCTGGCTGCGGGACCACATCGAGGGCGAGATCCAGGCGTTCCTCGGTGAGACGGACATCGATCCGGGCACCCTCCTGGAGCGGCTGCGCGAGGCCGCCCAGTCGCTGGCCGGTGCCAAGCCCGAGGGCGAGGAGGGCGAGGAAGAGAGCAGCCGCTCCCTCGTCGATCTCGTCCAGACGCCCGCGCAGCGCGAGATCCTCGGCCGGCTGACGGCGGTGATGTCCCTGCTGGAGGGCCACGCCGACTACGTGATGGACGGCGTGGGACCCGATGTCGTGCCGTCGGTCGCCGAGATCCGCGAGAAGTTCCAAAGGCGCCGGGCCAGCGGCGCCGGGCGGTTGGACCAGGCGCTGCGCAAGCTGCTCGGCCTGGACGCCAAGCTGCGGCAGTACCGCGACGGTGAGCGGTTCGTCAGCGCGGTCGTCGAGGAGGTCGGGATGGACGGCTTCAACCGCGTCTGGACGTCGCCGAACACGCTCCCGACCAAACAGGAGATCGCCAAACCGGCGGACTGGGTCGCGCGGGTGCACCGCAAAGCGGACGGGGCACCGTAATCGAACGGCGTGAGCTGGGCACGCCGGGTGGCAGTAGCGCGCCCCTTCAATCACCCGTCTGAGGGACCGTTACGGATGGATAGGCGTGCAATGCTCGGGGAACCGCTCGCCTCTGTCACCATCTAGGCACTCTGTGTGACGAAGATGCCCTCACCGGCGGGCTCCCAGCTGAACGATTGGAAACGGACATGGGTCCCCATCCAGCGGTCGCCGCGATACGCCTGGCGGTCCGCCGCGTACTCCACGACGTCCTCACCCACCACTGCGCGCAGGACCGGCACGAGCCCCCGCTCGTGCTCGTCGCCTGCTCCGGCGGCGCCGATTCGATGGCGCTCGCCTCCGCTCTCGCCTTCGAGGCCCCCAAGCTCGGGGTCCGCGCCGGGGGCGTCACCATCGACCACGGCCTCCAGGAGGGCTCGGACCTCCGCGCCGCCGAGGTGGCCCTGCGGCTGCGGGGCCTGCGGCTGGACCCCGTCGAGGTCGTCGCCGTCGATGTGGACCAGCCGAACAGGGTGGCGCACAGCACCTCCTACCGGGGCGGTGGGGGGCGAGGGGCGGGCGGGCCGGAAGCCGCCGCCCGTGACGCCCGTTACGCCGCCCTGGACGCCACCGCCGAGCGCCACGGCGCCACCGCGGTCCTCCTCGGCCACACCCGCGACGACCAGGCGGAAACGGTGCTGCTCGGTCTCGCCCGCGGCTCCGGGACCCGCTCGCTCTCCGGTATGGCGGCGAGCAGCGGCAGGGACGGCCGCTATCGACGGCCCTTCCTCGACGTGGACCGCCAGACCGCCCGCAAGGCCTGCCTGATCCAGTCGCTGCCCGTCTGGGACGACCCGCACAACACCGACCCCGCCTACACCCGCTCACGCCTCCGCCACGAGGGGCTGCCCGCGCTGGAGAAGGCGCTCGGCAAGGGCGTCGTCGAGGCGCTGGCCCGTACCGCCCAGCTCTCCCGCGACGATGCCGACGCCCTGGACGCCTGGGCCGCCGACGCCGAGGGCACGGTCCTCGACGACACCGGCACCCTCGACATCGCCGCTCTCTTCGTCCTGCCCCCCGCGGTGCGCCGCCGGGTACTGCGCCGGGCCGTCATCGGCGCCGGCGCACCGGCCGGTTCGCTCTTCGCCCGCCACATCGAAGAAGTGGACCGGCTCATCACGGCCTGGCGGGGGCAGGGGGCCATCAACCTCCCCGGGCGCGTGGGTGTGCGACGGCAGGGTGGCAGACTGGTGATCCGGCAGGGCTGAGCCGCAGACGCTGCCCCGCATCCGAAGTCTCACGACTGACGCGAACACCGAACAGAGCGAGAGTGGCACGGGTGGACGACAAGGACATGGGTTCCGACCTCGAGTCGGTACTCATCAGCAAGGAAGAGATCGACGCGAAGCTGGCTGAGCTGGCCGCGAAGATCGACGCGGAGTACGCGGGCAAGGATCTGCTCATCGTCGGCGTCCTCAAGGGCGCCGTGATGGTCATGGCGGACCTGGCGCGCGCGCTGTCCACCCCCGTCACGATGGACTGGATGGCCGTGTCGTCCTACGGCGCGGGCACCCAGTCCTCCGGTGTGGTCCGCATCCTCAAGGACCTCGACACCGACATCAAGGGCAAGCACGTCCTGATCGTCGAGGACATCATCGACTCCGGTCTGACGCTGTCGTGGCTGCTGTCGAACCTCGGCTCGCGGGAGCCGGCCTCGCTGGAGGTCTGCACGCTGCTGCGCAAGCCGGACGCGGCCAAGGTCGCCATCGACGTGAAGTGGATCGGCTTCGACATCCCCAACGAGTTCGTGGTGGGGTATGGCCTCGATTTCGCGGAGAAGTACCGCAATCTGCCGTTCGTCGGTACTCTCGCGCCGCACGTCTACGGCGGCTGAGGGCGCTTTCCGTGCCCGTCCGGCCGATGTGGCCGGACGGGGCCCGGACCGGCCGCTGCGGGGCGGCGGGAACCCTTCGGGGCCTCCCGCCGTTGGAGCAGGGAGAACGGAATCCTCGGCTTCGTGTTCACCCTCGGCGCAGGCGCCGGGTGACAATGCTGGGGTACCGTCCGAAGGCAGTTCTTTTTCGGGCCAGTAATACACCGTACGCACGACCAGCCCTCCCCAGGGCGTTGTGCCTCACTGTGGCAGGAGGGACGGGGCCTCAGCGGCTCCGTATGGATGGACGTGAAGCGATACTTCCGTGGGCCGGTCATGTGGATCGTGCTGGCCGTCCTCGCCGTGGTCGTGTTGATGCAGGTCGTCGGCTCGTCCGGCGGCTACAAGACGGTGGACACCGGTCAGGTCGTCAAGGCGATCGCTGACAACAAGGTGAAATCCGCCGAGCTGACGACCGGTGACGAGAACAAGATCAAGATCGAGCTGTCGGGCTCCAACAAGATTGAGGGCTCCAACAAGCTCCAGGCGAGCTACATCGGCGACCAAGGCGTCGATGTGGCCAAGAACCTGCAGGCCAAGTACCAGACCGGCGAGATCAAGGACGGGTACACCGTCTCCCCGTCGAAGCAGAACCCGTTCGTTTCGGTGCTGCTTTCGCTGCTCCCCTTCGTCCTCATCGTGGTCGTCTTCCTGTTCCTGATGAACCAGATGCAGGGCGGCGGCTCCCGGGTGATGAACTTCGGGAAGTCGAAGGCGAAGCTGATCACCAAGGACACCCCCAAGACGACGTTCTCGGACGTCGCGGGGTCGGACGAGGCGGTCGAGGAGCTCCACGAGATCAAGGAGTTCCTGCAGGAGCCGGCGAAGTTCCAGGCCGTCGGCGCCAAGATCCCCAAGGGTGTGCTGCTGTACGGCCCGCCCGGAACGGGCAAGACGCTGCTGGCGCGCGCCGTCGCCGGCGAGGCGGGCGTCCCGTTCTACTCGATCTCCGGCTCCGACTTCGTCGAGATGTTCGTCGGTGTCGGTGCCTCCCGTGTCCGTGACCTCTTCGAGCAGGCCAAGACGAACGCCCCGGCGATCGTCTTCGTCGACGAGATCGACGCCGTCGGCCGGCACCGCGGTGCGGGCCTCGGCGGTGGCCACGACGAGCGCGAGCAGACCCTCAACCAGCTCCTGGTCGAGATGGACGGCTTCGACGTGAAGGGCGGCGTGATCCTGATCGCCGCCACGAACCGTCCGGACATCCTCGACCCGGCGCTGCTGCGCCCCGGCCGGTTCGACCGGCAGATCGCCGTCGACCGCCCGGACCTGCAGGGCCGTCTCGAAATCCTCAAGGTCCACCAGAAGGGCAAGCCGGTCGCCCCGGACGTCGACCTCTCGGCCGTCGCCAAGCGCACCCCCGGCTTCACCGGTGCCGATCTGTCGAACGTCCTCAACGAGGCCGCGCTGCTGACGGCCCGGGGCGACGCGAAGCTGATCGACAACCACTTCCTGGACGAGGCGATCGACCGCGTCGTGGCCGGCCCGCAGAAGCGGACCCGGATCATGTCCGAGAAGGAGAAGAAGATCACCGCGTACCACGAGGGCGGACACGCCCTGGTCGCGGCGGCCTCACCGAACTCCGACCCGGTTCACAAGATCACCATCCTGTCCCGCGGCCGGGCCCTGGGCTACACCATGGTCCTGCCCGACGAGGACAAGTACTCCACGACCCGCAACGAGATGCTCGACCAGCTCGCGTACATGCTGGGCGGCCGCGCGGCCGAGGAGCTGGTCTTCCACGACCCGACCACGGGTGCCGCCAACGACATCGAGAAGGCCACCGCAACGGCCCGCGCGATGGTCACGCAGTACGGCATGACCGAGCGGCTCGGCGCGATCAAGTTCGGTAGCGACAACTCCGAGCCCTTCCTGGGCCGTGAGATGGGTCACCAGCGCGACTATTCGGAAGAGGTCGCCGCGCTGGTCGATGAGGAAGTCAAGAGGCTCATCGAGACCGCGCACAACGAGGCGTGGGAGATCCTGGTCGAGAACCGCGATGTGCTGGACAACCTGGTGCTGACGCTGCTGGAGAAGGAGACCCTCAACAAGGAGGAGATCGCCGAGCTCTTCAAGCACGTGGTCAAGCGCCCGGCCCGCCCGGCCTGGACCGGTTCCTCGCGTCGTACGCCCTCCAGCCGCCCGCCGGTGCTCTCGCCGCGGGAGCTGGCCCCGGCCAACGGCTCGGTGACCACGACCGCCACCGTCTCGACCGAGAAGGCGGAAGCTCCCGAGGAGCAGCGTCCCGAGAGCTGATTCCGGGCCCACGGCCCCGGAATAAATGCCGCGCCCCCCAGGCTTAATCTGGGGGGCGCGGCATTTCGCGATTCCACCGCGATCACGAGCGGGCACAGAAGGAACGAGGCACCACATGACCGACCCTGTGACGCTGGACGTCGACGGCAAGATCGGCACATTCGACGAGAAGCGCGCCGAGAACGCCGTCCGCGAGCTGCTCATCGCGGTGGGCGAGGACCCGGAGCGAGAGGGGCTCCTGGAGACCCCGGCACGGGTGGCGCGGGCGTACAAGGAGATCTTCGCCGGGCTGTGGCAGAAGCCGGAGGACGTGCTCACCACCACGTTCGACCTCGGTCATGACGAAATGGTGCTGGTCAAGGACATCGAGCTGGTCTCCAGCTGTGAACATCATCTGGTGCCGTTCGTCGGAGTGGCGCATGTCGGCTACATCCCGTCCGCCGACGGCAAGATCACCGGCCTGTCCAAGCTGGCCCGGCTGGTCGATGTGTACGCCCGGCGGCCGCAGGTCCAGGAACGCCTGACCACGCAGATCGCGGACTCGCTGATGGAGATCCTGGAGCCGCGCGGGGTGATCGTCGTCATCGAGTGCGAGCACATGTGCATGACCATGCGCGGCGTACGCAAGCCGGGAGCCAAGACGACGACGTCGGCCGTGCGCGGCCAGCTGCGCGACGCCGCCACGCGTGCCGAGGCGATGAGCCTGATACTCGCCCGCTGAGGCGCGTGCCCCGTGACTCGTCCGCTGCGGCGCGTGCCTGCGACTCTCCGCTGCGGCGCGTGCCCGGTAACGCCGACGGCCGGGCCCCTCAGACGCTGCTGAGGAACCCGGCCGTGGGCGGGGCCGTACGGGGAGGCGTACCGGCCCGTCAGGCCTTGAGGTGATTGCCCAGCCACTCCAGGGCGGCCGGGATCTCCCGGCGCCAGGTGTTGAAGTTGTGGCCGCCGCTGTCGAGGATGATCGACGAGACCCGGCTCGGCGACTTCGTCTGCTGGATGAACCGCATCGTCTGGTGGTAATTCCCCTCACCCTGCTTGCTGCTGGTGACCAACAGGTTCACCTCGGGGGCGGGCAGGTGCTGCTGACGCCACAGCAGGTTGTTCTCGCGCTGCAGCTGCCGGTTTCCGCCGAAGAGGTCACCGGTGGTGGCGTCGAGGGGGGCCTTGTAGACGCCGGAGAGGGCGACGGCGCTGGAGTACGCGTCGGGGTGGCGCATGGTCATCTTCAGCGCGCAGTATCCACCGGTGGAGTCACCGATGACACCCCAGCTCTTCGCCTCGCGCCCTATTCGGTAGTGCTCGGCGATATCCGTACGCAGGTCCTTGGTGAAGAAGGTCTCGGTCTGCGGGCCGCGCGGTATGTCCATGCACTCGGTGTCGCGGGGCGGCGCGACCGTCGGGCGCATCATCACCAGGATGGTCGGCTGCATCTTGTGCTTCTTGAGCAGTTCGTGCTGGGTCTGCGGGAAATGCAGCTTTTTGTAGAGCGCCTCGGCGGTGCCCGGATAGCCGGTGAGCACCAGAGCCGCCGGGAATTTCTTGTGCGCGTATTCCTTCTGGAAGTACTGCGGCGGCAGATAGACGAAGGCGGGGCTCGCGATCCGGGAGTGTTCGCCGCGGACCACCACCTTGTCGATCCGGCCGCCGACCGTCGGGTGCGACCCGTTCCGGACGCTGACCCGCTCGGTGCCCAGCATCTGCAGCTTGGTGCCGTTCGGCCCGGTCTGGTAATTGGTGACCACGCCCGGCTCCTGCTCCTGGCCGAAGAGGTCGGCCCAGGAGGCGTAGAAGCCGAACGAGTTGTTGGCGTAGAGGCCGATCACCGCGAAGAGGCACAGCTGGGTCGCCATCAGGAGTCCGACACGGCCGAGAACGGCGCGCCAGTTCCCCTTGGACAGGCGGGGCCAGAGCCAAACGGTGAGGACGAACAGTGCCACCGCGACGAGGACGGCAAGAAGCAGCACTTTCTTGCTGGTGAGACCCATGTGGTGCTTTCTTCCGGGCGGCCGGGCCATCCGTACCGCTAGTGGAACCCCGAGCCCTGAAACGCCGTCATACAGGGCGCATAAAGTCCAGATGCTGCGACAAGGCTCGCACGTTCTCTCGACCGGGGCGACGGGAAAGTGATGTCTGACAGGCTAGATGGCGAAAAGTCGGAGAAGGTTGCGTGGCGTCCGCCACGCTGGCTCCGCGGTCCGCGGCCCGAAGCGGTGCCGGGGTGCGTCGGTACGGCCGGTGTGGTCGTCGGCCTGTTGAACCTGGCCGCAGGGATGTTCCCGCGGTTCCGGCACAGCCGGGTGCACGCCCTCGCGGAGGTGCTTCCGGGCGCGGTGAGCCCGCTGGCGGCCGCCGCGTCCATCGTCGTGGGCATCCTGCTGCTCCTTTTGGCCCACGGGCTCAAGCGGCGTAAGCGGCGAGCCTGGGGGGCGGCCGTGGCGCTGCTCCCGGTGGGGATCGCCGCTCAGCTGGTCTACCGCCACTCCGTGTTCGGTGCGGTGCTCTCGCTGGCCCTGCTGGCGTTCCTGGTGTGGCACCGCAGGGAGTTCGCGGCGCTGCCCGACCCGCGCAGCCGCTGGAAGGCGGTGGCCAACTTCATCGTGCTCGGTGGCGCCGCCTTCGGCATCGGCATGATCATCGTCAGCTCGCACCCCAACAAGATCATCGGCTCGCCCTCCGTCTGGGACCGCGTCCAGCACGTCCTGTGGGGCCTGTTCGGCTTCGAGGGCCCGATCGCCTACACCCAGCAGGTGGACTACACCGTCGGCTACTCCCTCGGCGCGCTCGGCCTGCTGACGGTCGCCACCACGGCGTACCTCGCCTTCCGCCCCGAGCACCCGGCGGCCCGGCTGACCGACGACGACGAGCAGCAGCTGCGCGAGCTGCTCGCCCGGCACGGCGCCCGTGACTCGCTCGGTTACTTCGCGCTGCGCCGCGACAAGGGCGCGGTCTTCTCCCCGACCGGCAAGGCCGCGGTCTGCTACCGGGTGATCTCCGGTGTGATGCTCGCCAGCGGCGACCCGATAGGCGATGTCGAGGCCTGGCCGGGCGCCATCGAGCGCTTCATGGAGGAGGCCAAGGCGCACTCCTGGACCCCGGCGGTCACCGGCTGCAGCGAGACCGGCGGCCAGGTGTGGACCCGGGAGACCGGGATGGACGCGCTGGAGCTCGGCGACGAGGCGATCGTGGAGGTGGCCGACTTCACCCTCGCCGGCCGCGCGATGCGCAACGTGCGGCAGATGGTCAAGCGCATCGAGCGCAACGGTTACGAGACCCGGGTGCGCCGGGTGCGGGATCTGGACCCGGCCGAGCTGGCGCAGATCCAGAAGGCCGCGGATGCCTGGCGGGACACCGACACCGAGCGCGGCTTCTCCATGGCGCTGGGCCGGATCGATGCGGTGGCCGACGGCGACGCGGTGATCGCCACCGCGCATCTGCCGGCCGGCGAGGGCGAGCAGCCCGGCCCGTACGGGGACCTGAAGGCGATGCAGCACTACGTGCCGTGGGGCGACAGCGGCATCTCCCTGGAGCTGATGCGGCGCGACCGCAGCGCCGACCCCGGCATGAACGAGCTGCTGATCGTCGCCGCGCTGCAGGCCGCCCCGGACCTCAAGATCAAGCAGGTGTCGCTGAACTTCGCGGTCTTCCGCTCCTCCCTGGAGCGCGGCGAGAAGCTGGGCGCGGGGCCGGTCATCCGGGTCTGGCGCGGGATGCTGGTCTTCCTGTCCCGCTGGTACCAGATCGAGTCGCTGTACAAGTTCAACGACAAGTTCCGGCCACGCTGGGAGCCCCGCTTCGTGGTCTTCCGCAACAGCCGCGACATCCCCCGGATCGGCCTGGCGGCGCTGCAGGCCGAGGGCTATCTGGAGCTGGGCCTGCCGCGCGTGCTGCGGCGCCGGAAGCCCGCCGAGCCACGGCCGTGCGTGCACACGCCGGAGCCGGTCGGGGCGGCGGGCGCGGTCGGGCGGGCGGCCTGACCGGCGGCCTGACCGACTGCCGGACCAGGCAGCGGAGGGAGCCGTTCCGTATCGTCCGGGATCGCGCCGGCGTCCGGGCGGCCCCGCAGCCGACGGCAGCAATCCGGCCGGTCGGCACACGGCCTAGGCTGGTGCCATGAGTAGCTTGCGTGGCCGGGTGGCCGGACTGCCGGACTGGGAACGCTGCGCGGTGATGGGCGTCGTCAATGTGACGCCCGATTCGTTCTCCGACGGCGGTGACTGGTTCGATACCGAACTCGCCGTCAAACACGGTCTCGACCTGGTGGCGCAGGGCGCCGACATGGTGGACGTGGGCGGCGAGTCGACCCGGCCGGGCGCGGCGCGGGTGGACGAGGCCGAGGAGCTGCGCCGGGTCGTCCCGGTCGTCCGGGAGCTCGCCGCGGCCGGTGTCGTGGTCTCCGTCGACACCATGCGCGCCTCGGTCGCCGAACAGGCCGTGGAGGCCGGGGCACGCCTGGTCAACGACGTCAGCGGGGGCGCCGCCGACCCGGCGATGGTGCCCGTGGTGGCCACGCACCACGTCCCGTTCGTGGTGATGCACTGGCGCGGCCAGTCCATCGACATGAACAACCGCGCCGTCTACGGGGACGTGGTCGCGGAGGTCGTCGAGGAACTCGCCCGGAGCGTGGAGCGCGCGGTGGCCGGCGGGATCGATCCGGACCGGATCGTCATCGACCCCGGTCTGGGCTTCGCCAAGAACGCGGAGCACGATCTCGCGCTGGTCGCCCGGCTTGCGCGGCTGCGGGCGCTGGGCCGCCCGTTGCTGGTGGCGGCATCGAGGAAACGGTTCCTGGGCAGGGTGCTGGCAGGGGGCGAGGGAGCCGCCCCACCGCCGGCCCGGGAGCGGGACGCTGCGACGGCGGCGGTGTCGGCGATCGTGGCGCGAGAGGGGGCCTGGGCGGTGCGGGTGCACGAGGTCAGGGCGAGCGCGGACGCGGTACGGGTGGCCCGTGCCGTGGAGGACGCGGCGGCGGCCGGGCGCGGCGGTACGGCCGGTGCGGGTGAGATGAGCGACACGACGGCGAACACGACGGGAACGGTGTGAGCGGCTTGGGCCCACGGACGGACATCGAGCTGGTCGAGCAGGCGAACACCACGCTGTACGAGACCATCGAGCGCGGCGATCACGAGGCGCTGTCCGAGCTGTGGCTGGACGGTCAGGTGAGTGTGGTCCACCCCGGGTGGCCGGTGCTGCGGGGGCGCGGCGAGGTGCTGCGCTCCTACGCCCTGATCATGGCGAACACCGAGTACATCCAGTTCTTCCTCACCGATGTCGAGATCGATGTCGTCGGTGACACCGCGCTGGTGACCTGTACCGAGAACATCCTCAGCGGCGGGCCCGCCGAGGACGACGGCTCGGTGGGCCCGCTGATCGGCCAGCTGGTCGTGGCGACCAATGTCTTCCGGCGCACGGAGGACGGCTGGCGGGTGTGGTCGCACCACGGCTCGCCGGTGCTGGCGGACCGCGACGAGGACGACGAGGACGACGAGGCCGGGGGAGCCGGCGACGGCGACGAGGACGTGCTCTGAGCCCGCTGCCAGGGGGCGGTGTGCCCGGGGAATGCGATCCGGGTGCGGACGGGGTGTGAGCCTCGCCATGCCGCCCGCCTTGCGCCCGGGGCGGCGCTCTGCCCCGTCGTCACCGGTGGGGGTCAGCCATCCGGGCGAGGGCGCACCCGTTCGAGCCAAGTGCGGCACGGGTAGGGGTGGGGCGTGGGCGAGGGGGTAAGAGGCCGCGCGGACGATCTCCCGGTTTGCCGGATGCTGTCCCGAAGGGCGGCTTCTAGCAGCAGGGCCGGGTCTTGTCCATAGCCCCCGTAGGCGAGGACTGTCGTTCCTCGAAGGTAGATTCGACGCCGGGGCAGTGTTGCCGGATCGCTCCGGCGGCTGCCCGGAATCCGACGAACAGTGGCGCCAGAGGTGCCGTGGACCAGTGGGAGTGATTCGCGTGGATCGTGTCGCGCTGCGTGGGCTGAAGGCCCGGGGCCACCACGGGGTGTTTCCCCGGGAGCGCGAGGACGGGCAGACCTTCATCGTCGACCTGGTGCTCGGCCTGGACACCCGCCCGGCAGCGGCCGCCGACGATCTCGCGAAGACCGTGCACTACGGCGTTGTGGCCGAGGAGGTGGTGGCCGTCGTGCAGGGCGAGCCCGTTGACCTCATCGAGACCCTGGCGGAGCGCATCGCCGGCCAGTGCCTCAAGCACGAGGGCGTGCAGGAGGTGGAGGTGGTGGTGCACAAGCCGGACGCGCCCATCACCGTCCCCTTCGATGACGTGACCATCACCATCACTCGGAGCCGAGTATGAATTCCGCCCGTCAGCCGACCACCACCTCTGATGGCACCGCCGTGCGGCGCCCCCAGCCCGGTGACCCGACCGTACAGCCGGTGCCCGCCTCCGTCGTGGAGCAGGTGGACGCCGCGGATGTGACGCTCTCCAACCCCAAACGCGCCGTGATCTCGCTCGGCAGCAACCTCGGCAACCGCCTGGAGACGCTGCAGGGCGCCGTCGACGCCCTGGAGGACACCCCTGGCCTGCGGGTCAAGGCGGTCTCCCCGGTCTACGAGACCGAGCCGTGGGGCGTGGCCCCGGGTTCCCAGCCGACGTATTTCAACGCCGTGGTGCTGATCAAGACGACGCTGCCGCCGGACTCCCTCCTGGAGCGCGGGCACGCGATCGAGGAGGCCTTCGAGCGGGTCCGCGACGAGCGCTGGGGTCCGCGCACGATCGACGTCGACATCGTGGCGTATCAGGATGTGCTCTCCGACGACCCGCAGCTGACGCTGCCGCACCCGCGGGCCCATGAGCGGGCGTTCGTGCTGGTGCCCTGGCACGACATCGACCCGGAGGCGGAGGTTCCGGGACACGGTGCGGTGGCCGCGCTGCTGTCGGCCATCGGCCGTGACGGGGTGGCGCCGCGGGCGGACCTGGAACTGCGGCTGCCGGAGTAGCCGTTAGGGTTGCGGGTCGGTTCCCTGCGGGATGCATGCGTACGGGACGGACAAGGCGGCCATAACGGAAAGAATGGTCGCCGCGGCAGGGATGGTCATGACGGCGCGAGGGGCGATCGCTCGGTGAAGCAGCTACACATCAAGGTGCTGGTCGGGCTGTTTCTGGCGGCCGGGGTGCTGGCATGGGGAGGCGCCCGGCTGTGGGACTCCCTCGGCACCCTCCCCAGCGTTCCGGTGGCCGCGCCGATCGTGCTGGCGCTGATCGCCGCGGTGCTCGCCGCCACCGCGCTCGCGCTCCGGGCGCGGCTGCGCGCGCAGCGTGAGCGCCGGCCGGGCGCCAAGGGCGTCGATCCGCTGGTGGCCGCCCGCGCGGTGGTCTTCGGCCAGGCGAGCGCGCTGGTGGCGTCGCTGGTCGCGGGGTTGTACGGCGGTGTCGGCGTCTTCTTGCTGACCACCGGCCTCGATGCCGCGGCGCGCCGGGACCAGGCGATCTACGCCGGTCTGTCGGTGGCCGCCGGGGTGGCGGTGGTCGCCGCGGCGATCTTCCTGGAGCGGGTGTGCAAGCTCCCGGAGGACGACGGCAACGGGAACGGCGGGGCCGATGCGTCGGTGTGAGGCCGGGGCGGTCGGCGGGGCCGTGTGAGGCAGGCCGGCCGGCGGGCGGTGTGAGGCCGGGGCGTCGCCCGCGTCAGGCGCCACCGCGGGGCAGGCGCGGGCCCGGGTCAGGCGCCTCCCGGGGGCGTGACATCGCCGCCCTGGGCCGTGACGCCGGAGCCCGTGGCGGTGACGTCGGCGGCTGTGGCGCTGCCGGCGGGGCCCGGGACCGTATCGAGCGCGACCGCTGCGCGCGGGAGGTTCGCCGCGTCCGCCGTGGTGGAGCGGTACCTGCCTCTGCCCCCTCTGCTCCCTCTGCTCCCTCGGCTCCGTCGGCCCCCTCGGATTGCTTGGCTCCCTCGGATCCGTCTGATGCCCTCGGCGGTGAGCCGGTTGGCGGCGCGGGCTGCCGGGTCGTCGAGGCGGACGACCGGGGGTGCTTCGAGGTCGCCGGGCTCGACGGGCGTGACGGAGAGCCGCTTCAGGCCCCGGTCGGCGGCCGGGCGGTTCCTCGATCCGCTGCGGGGACGGCGGCGCGCAGCGCGTACGGGCTCGCGTGGGGCGTCGGGTACGTCCAAGGACGTGGGGGCGGGGGCGGGTCGGGCGGCACCGGCCTCGGCACACACCCCGTAGGCAGTGCCGTGGGCTGACCCGCCCCCAGCAGATCCGCATCTTTCCGACGCAACCCGACGCAACCCGACGCGACTCGGCCCGAACCGGCCCGAACCGGCCGACCGGCTTGGCCCGGCCCGGCTGACCGGCCCGGCCCGGCCGACCGGGTTGGCCCGACCCGCCCGGCCCGGCTCGACCTGATCTGAGCTGATCTGACCTGATCTGACCTGATCCGAGCGGACTGAATGGTGGCATCCATGAGCAGCAGCACGTCGCGTAGGGCGCGCACCGCGGTGGCCGCGGGCACGTGATCACACTGGCGGCCGGGCCGGCCGCGTGCGGTGGCAAGAGCCTGGAGGAGAAGGGCGGCGGCAAGGGCCAGGGCACGGACGAGATCGTCATCGGCTCGGCCGGTTTCACCGAGTCGAAGGTGCTCGCCGAGATCTATTCCCAGGTCCTGGCCGATGCCGGTTACCGCACGCGGGTTCAGACCCTGGCCAATCGCGAGCTGTATGAACCGGCTCTGGAGAAGGGCCAGATCGACGTCGTTCCGGAATACGCCTCCACCCTCGCCGAATTCCTCAACGCGAAGAAGAACGGTGCCAAGGCGAAGCCCGTCGCCTCCAGCGACATCGACAAGACGGTGACGGCCCTGAAGAAGCTCGCCGGACCGCGCGGACTCAAGGTACTGGCGGCAGGCGGGGCGACGGACCAGAACGCGTTCGCGGTCACCAAGGAATTCGCTGCCGAGCACACCTTGAAGACCCTCTCCGACCTCGGCACATCGAAGCAGAAGATCAAACTCGCTTCGGGTGAGGAGTGCGAGACCCGGATGTTCTGCAAGCCGGGCCTGGAGGAGACGTACGGCATCGACATCACGGCCCTGGACCCCAAGGGCGTCGGGACCCCGCAGGCCAAGCAGGCGGTCAAGGACGGCACCGACCAACTGGTGCTCGCCACGACCACGGACGCGACCCTCGACCACTTCGGGCTGGTGCTTCTCCAGGACCACAAGAAGCTCCAGAACGCCGACAATGTGCTGCCGGTGGTGAATGCCGAGAGCGCCGGTGACAAGGAGATCGAGACCGCCCTCGGGAAGCTCACACGGACGCTGACGACCGAAGATCTGATCAACCTGAACCGCAAGGTCGATGCCGAACGGCTCAAGCCCGCGGATGTCGCCCGGACTTATGTGGAGTCCAAGGGCCTGGTCAAGAAGTAACCAGCGGGAAACGGATTGGTGTGCGGGGCCCCATAGGTCCCGCACGCACGGTAAGTTTCTGGCCATGCCACGAGGACGCCACCGCCATTCACCACCCCTCCACCGGCTGCTTCCTCCCGCGACGGTCGCCGGTGCGTCAATAGCCTGCGCCGCGGGCGCGTGGTTTGTCGGCGACGATCTGGTGCAACGGGTGCTCGCCGCGGGCGCGGCGGCCGCCGCCCTCACCGGCGCCGTCCTTCTGCGGACCTGGGACCGTACGGCCGGCCGGCGGGTCGCCGAACTGGACCGTGCCCGGGTGCGCGACGAGTGGCGCACCGAGGAGCGGATAGCCGAGCTCGAAACGGATGTGGAGGAATCCCGCGAGCTCCGTGCCGCTCTGGAAGTCAAACTCCGTGCCAAGCGTGCCGAATTGGCCCGGCTGCGCAGCGAACACGCGGCCCTGCTGCGCCGTTACGCCACGGCCGAGACCGAGCGGGCCAGCGCCCTGGAAGGCCGCCGGCTGCTCGCCATCGAGGCCGCCGCCCCGGCCAAGGCGCTGCCGGCCGCCGCCGGTCTTCCCCGCGCGCTCGACTTCGTCCGAGCAGGGGAGACCTCAACGGCCTCGGTCCCGGTCCGGCGCGAGCCCGCCGCGAACGGGGACGGCCCGGCCTCGGCCTCATCCCCGGCCCCGGCCACCGCCACCTACGCCCAGGCCGACCGGGCGCTGCGTCAGCTGGCCCGCAACGCCGCCCGGCAGCGCACCGCGCAGAAGGCCGCACGCCTGGCGCGGGACGGCGCCGGTGCCGAAGGGACCACCCCGTCCGGACCGCCCGCAGCCCGTGGTGCCCGGGATGGCCAGGACGGTGAGGACAGCCGGGGGAACCCGTCGGCGGCCGCCGCACAGCGCACGGGCGACGCACCAGCCCGTACGGCCGCCGCCTTCGGACCCGCGCTCCGCCCGGTCCCGGCCACCGCCGCCGCCCTTGCACCGTCCCGCCCCACCGCATCCCGCGCATCCCGCGCGCAGGGCGGCTTCGACTTCTTCGGCAATGCGACCGCTTCCGGCCCCCGGGAGCTGACCGCGCCGCTGGAGGACGACCTGGCGGATGTCGTCGGCGACGAGGCCCTCGCCGAACAGTCGGCCCGGGCGCGGGCGCGTACGGCCCGCGCGGCCCGTACCGACGCGCGGCCGCAGCCGTCCACGGAGGGCGCCGCGGCCGACGGCGGGCACACCCGTGACGGGCACACCCGCGACGGGCACACCCGCGACGAGCAGCAGGCGGACGGTGAGCGCGCGGACGAGCAGGCCGACGGCGAAACGACCGCAGGCACCGGCGAGGTCATCGACCTGACCGCGCACGACGAGACCGAGCAGTTCGACTTCGGCGCACTGCGCAGCGCCATCTCCTGACCCTGAACTGACAGCCGCCTGGCCTCGGAGCGTTCACCGGCTCCGGGGCCAGGCGGCTGTCAGTCGGGCCCGATCCGGCCGTGACGAGCAGGGCGCAAAGCCGCGCAGCCTGCCTACGTGTCGATTACTTGTCGATGTCCCCAACGACGAAGAAGAACGAGCCGAGAATGGCGACCATATCGGCGACCAGCGTGCCCGGCAGCAGCTCCACCAGTGCCTGGATGTTGTTGAACGACGCCGAGCGCAGCTTGAGACGGTAGGGGGTCTTGTCGCCCTTGGAGACGAGGTAGTAGCCGTTGATGCCCAGGGGGTTCTCGGTCCAGGCGTACGTCGCGCCCTCGGGGGCCTTCAGCACCTTGGGCAGGCGCTGATTGACCGGCCCGGGCGGCAGCTCCGCGATCCGGTCCAGGCAGGCGTCCGCGAGATCCAGCGCGTTGTGGCTCTGTTCCAGCAGGCACTCGAAGCGGGCCAGACAGTCGCCCTCCTCGCGGGTGACGACCTTGAGCGTGGACTGCAGCTCCCCGTATGCCAGATACGGCTCGTCACGCCGCAGATCGAAGTCCACACCGGAGGCACGGGCGATCGGTCCGGAGACGCCGAATCCGTGCACCGTCTCCGGCGCGAGCACACCGACCCCGCGGGTACGGCCGCGGAAGATCTCGTTGCCCAGGACCAGATTGTCGAAGACGTCCATCCGGGAGCGCACCTCGGCGACGGCGTGCCGGGCCCGGCCCGGCCAGCCCGCCGGCAGGTCCTCCTTGAGGCCGCCGACGCGGTTGAACATGTAGTGCATCCGGCCGCCGGAGATCTCCTCCATGACGGTCTGGAGTTCCTCCCGCTCACGGAAGGCGTGGAAGACGGGGGTGATGCCGCCGAGCTCCAGGGGGTACGAGCCCAGGAACATCAGATGGTTCAGCACCCGGTTCAGCTCGGCGAGCAGCGTCCGCAGCCAGACGGCGCGCTCGGGCACCTCCATGCCCAGCATCCGCTCGACGGCCAGCACCACGCCCAGCTCGTTGGAGAACGCCGACAGCCAGTCGTGCCGGTTGGCGAGCATGATGATCTGGCGGTAGTCGCGCGCCTCGAAGAGCTTCTCGGCGCCGCGGTGCATATAGCCGATCACCGGTTCGGCGTGCTGGATGCGCTCGCCGTCCAGGACGAGGCGCAGCCGCAGCACGCCGTGCGTCGAGGGATGCTGCGGGCCGATGTTCAGCACCATGTCGGTGCTCTCCGCCGCGCCGCCGATGCCGACCGTCGTCTCCGTCATGGGAACAGTCTTGCAGCACGCCGCCGCGGGAGCCGCCCTGGCCCTCAGGCGGCGTCCGGCGGCCCGAGCAGGCCCGCGCACGCCTCGCCCACCGGCTCCAGGAGCCATCCGAAGCCGCCGAGGCCCGCCGGATCGGTCAGTTCCGCCGCCGCCCCGGCCGCGCTCAGGGCCCGTACGTAGCCGGCCGGGTCGGTGGCGGCCAAGGCGAGCGGCGGACGCCGGCCGTCCACCCCCAGGGCGCGCAGCGCCGCGCGCTGGGTCAGCCGCTGCGCCGACGGCCCGGCGCAGGCGTCCAGCGCCACATGCGCCGTGATGTCGCAGCTCCCGTCCGGAACGGGTGCCACCTCGCGGCCGTCGCGGAAGCCGGTGAGCGTGCCGAAGAGCGGTCGGCCGCCCCGCTCGTGCGCATAGTCGACGGCGACGGCGAGCCCGGCGCGCAGCGCACGGACGGCCCGCGCCCAGGCCTCGTCCCGGGGCCGGCCGATCTCGGCGCGCAGCCCGGGGGAGACGGCGCCATCCGGGGCCGGCGGGGGTGCCCACCACCGGCCGAGCCACTGTGCGTCCCCGCCGTCCACCGGCTCGCCCAGCCGCTCCGTGCCGTCGGCGCGTACGAGAACCCGGCGCGGCACCCCGTCCGCATCCGTCTCGACGACGTCCACCGGCACATTGTCGAGCCATTCGTTCGCGAACAGCAGGCCGGTGACCGAGCCGGGGGCGGGCAGCTCGCCGCGCCAGGCGATCCGCGGATCGAGGCCCTCGGGGCGCACGGCGCGCTCGACCGCGCACGGGCGCAGCCGCGCGGCGACCTCTTCGGGCAGCGCGGCCAGCACGCCGGTCAGCAGCTCGCCGCGCCCCGCGCCCACATCGACCAGCGCCAGCTCGTCCGGACGGCCCAGCGCGGTGTCCACCCGGCGCAGGAGGGTGGCGACGGCATCGGCGTACAGGGGGGAGGCGTGCACGGAGGTACGGAAATGGCCGGCCGGACCGGGGCCCCCGGGGCGTGTGTAGAAGCCGTCGTCGGGACCGTACAGCGCCCGTTCCGTGGCCTCGCGCCACCCGCACCACTCGTTCGTCACGCGCCCCACGGTACGGGCGGGTACCGCCCCGCGCGGACGGGGTGGCACGCAGGCCGTCCCCCCTTCCCACACATTTGGCGCATGGAGTCTCCACCTTGGGGAGTAGGCCCGGCGCACAGGATCGCTCCTCCGGTTGACTCGTACACGTATGCACGGTGCCTACGCTGGGTTACGTGCAGCGCCTCTATGACTTCCTCCGCAGGCACCCGACGGGAGTGGACACCTTCTGGGCCGTCCTCCTGCTCGGGTTCGGCGTCCTGTGGGTAGCGAGCGAGGCCAGTGGCCTCCGGCAGATCTGCGCCGCGATCTTCACGGTCGGCCTGTGCCTCGTCGTCGCGCTGCGCCGCAAGGCGCCGGTGAAAATGCTGCTGCTGACGGCGGCCATCGGCACCGGCCAACTGATCTGCGGCATCCAGACCATGCCCGCCGACTTCGCGATGTTCGTGATCGCCTACACCGTCGCGTCCGCACCCGCCGTCCCCCGCTGGGCCTCCCGCTGCGCCCTCGCCGGCGCCCTCTTCGGCCCCGCCCTCTCCGCCGTGCGCTTCAACGACGTGTTCGGCGGGCGGACGATAGGGCAGAGCCTGTTCGGCACCACGCTGCTCGCCGTGCCCTTCGTCCTGGCCTGGGTGCTCGGCGACTCCATGCGCACCCGCCGCGCCTACTGGGCGCAGCTGGAGGAGAAGGCCGCCCGGCTGGAGAAGGAGCGCGAGGCACAGTCCCGGATCGCGGTCGCGGCCGAGCGCGCCCGTATCGCCCGTGAACTGCACGATGTCGTCGCCCACAACGTTTCGGTGATGGTCGTCCAGGCCGACGGCGCCGCATACGTCCTCGACGCCGCGCCCGAGCAGACCCGGCAGGCCCTGGAGACGATCTCCGGCACGGGACGCCAGGCGCTGGCCGAAATGCGCCGGCTGCTGGGCGTCCTGCGCACCGGCGAACAGGCCGAGGGCGGCGAATACGTCCCCCAGCCGGGCGTGGACCAGCTCAGCGACCTCATCGAGCAGGTACGCGGCGCCGGACTGCCGGTCGACTTCCAGGTCGGGGGCGAGCCGCGGGAGCTGCCCAGCAGCGTCGAACTCACCGCCTACCGCATCGTCCAGGAAGCACTCACCAACACCCGCAAACACGGCGGCCCCGCTGTCGCCGCGACCGTCCGGCTCTCCTACCAGGACGACGATCTCGATCTGCTCATCGAGGACGACGGACGGGGCGCGCAGCGCGAGCTCTACGAAGAGGGTGGGGCGGACGGCCTCGGCCACGGCCTGATCGGGATGCGCGAGCGGGTCGGGATGGTCGGCGGCACCCTGGCGGCCGGACCGCGGCCGGGGGGCGGCTTCCGGGTCAGCGCCGTCCTGCCGCTCAAACCGGAGCGGTGAGCGGTGAGCGGGGCGACCGGGACGGTGCTGCGGCCGGCCGGCCCGGCGACGCTCACCCGGGAATCCGCCCCGCCGCACTTCACCCCGTACGCTCGGCCCCCACTCCTGCCCGAAAGGACCCCCTGCCCATGACCATCCGTGTGATGCTCGTCGACGACCAGGTGCTGCTGCGCACCGGTTTCCGGATGGTGCTGGCCGCACAGCCCGACATGGAGGTCGTCGCGGAGGCGGGGAACGGTGTGGAAGCCCTGGAGGTGCTGCGCGCCACCCAGGTCGACGTGATCCTCATGGACGTACGGATGCCGCAGCTCGACGGTGTGGAGGCCACCCGCCGGATCTGCGAGGGCGGGCAGAAGGAGGGCGCTCCGAAGGTCCTCATCCTGACCACCTTCGACCTCGACGAGTATGCCTTCTCCGCGCTGAAGGCCGGGGCCAGCGGTTTTATGCTCAAGGACGTCCCGCCCGGTGACCTGCTCGCCGCGATCCGGGCGGTGGAAAGCGGCGACGCGGTCGTCGCCCCGTCCACCACCCGCCGGCTCCTCGACCGCTTCACCCCCATGCTGCCCGCCACCTCCGCCGAGCCCGCCCGGCCCGAGCTGGAGCGGCTGACGGAGCGCGAGCGGGAGGTGCTGCTGCTGGTCGCCCAGGGCCTGTCCAACGGTGAGATCGCGGCACGGCTGGTGCTCTCGGAGGCCACCGTCAAAACCCATGTGGGCCGCATCCTCACCAAGTTGAGCCTGCGGGACCGGGTCCAGGCAGTGGTACTCGCGTATGAGACGGGGCTGGTGCGGGCGGGGGGAGCGGGAGCGTAGCCGGGGCGTAGCAGGGGCGTAGCAGGGGCGCGCGGCGCGGGCGCCGGGGCGGGCGCAGGGCGGGCGCCGGGGGGACGCACCCCGCGGCTCCGGGCCGTCCGGCCGCTTTCCCCCCGCCGTGTCCCTCCACGGCGTACGCCGTCTGCGCGCTCTGCTTCTGCGCGCTCCGGCCTCCGCCGGGCGGGCCGCCGTCAACGCATCACGCCGTCAACGCATCGCGCCGCTAACGCATCACGCCGTCAACGCAGCACGCCTTCAAGGAAGTCGCTGCCCAGCCGGGCCACCACCTGGAGGTCCAGCTGGTGCAGCACATAGCGCCCGCGACGGCGCGTCTGGATCAGCCCGGCCTTCTTCAGTGTGGCGATATGCCGCGAGACCTCCGGCGAGGTGATCCCGAACGCGTGCGCCAGCTCTCCCGTCGTATGCGGCCCCCGTGACAGCGTCCGGCACAGCTGCATCCGCATCGGGTGGCCCAGCGCCTCCAGCCGCTGCTGGACGAGTTCCAGTGCGGCCGGCGCCGGCAACTCCGGGTCGGCGACCGGGTACTGGAGCACGGGGCGCCAGCCCGGGGCGTGGCCGAACACCAGATGCGGCCAGCCGAACGACGTCGGCAGGAAGGTGACGCCCGGATCCGCGGGACTGGCAAAGGCCGTCGTACGCCCCCGGGCCAGCTTGTCGACCAGGATGCGGGTACCGCCGCTGCCGCCCTGCGCGTCCTCCAGGGACAACGCCTTCGACGTCGCGGACAGCGTCTCGGCCAGGCCCTTGTGGCGCAGCAGCTCGGTCTTGTGCCGGGCATCCGCCGCCAACTGGATGCCCACCCGCCGCCAGATGTCCCCGAAGAACGCCTCCTCGCAGTCCTCGAACAGGCGGCGCAGCCATACCCGCAGGCCGTCGGGGTCGGTGAGCATCCGGTCGGTGAAGGCCGCCTGCCGCGGACCGCGCGCGGCGGCCATCTCCCGTACCCGCGCCCGCTCGTCCGCATCGACGAGGGGCGAGGGGGTGGGGCGGGTGTAGCGCGCCGAGCAGGTGATCTCGAACGCGGCGGCCACGAAGCGCTCGTCGTCGATCGTGTCCAGCTCGTCCAGCTCCCCGGCCAGTGTCGCCCCGGGACGGGCCGGCAGCAGGATGTCGGCACGGGAGGACCGCCACAGGAAGTCCGCCTCGCACAGCCGGTCGGCCAGGTCGGGCTTCAGCGCCGCGTTGGTGGCGGTGACCCAGCCGTGCAGCCCGGGGTGGTGGCCCGGCTCGGAGAGTGCATGCAGCGCGGCGCCCAGCTCCGCCAACGGCGAAGGGGAGAAGACGACGCGCTCCGGCGGCAGCCCGGTGATGTCGATGACGTTGGCCATGCGCCCATCATGCGCGAGGCCGCCACCTGCACGGACGTCGATTGACGGCTCCCGTCAATCGACGGGCCACCGGCCACGGGGCCGCCCCACAGTGAGGGACATGAACGCCGCTCAGCAGCACCTCCTCGACACCTACCGGGCCGCCCGGCGAGGCGAAGCAGCCCCACCCGCACCGGGCACCCACACCGTCCGCACCGCGCACGAGATCCAGCAGTGGCGCCGCTTCCAAGCCGTCGTCACGGACCCCGACAGCCGTCTTCGGGGACGTGCCCGGCGGGGCGGGCGACCGGGCATCGTGGCCTTGCTGCGCCGCCTCACCGCCCGATCCGGCCAACGAACCCCACGAACTCCCTGACGGCCGCCCACACCTCGCCGACCGCCCAGGCCATGGCGGAGGCGGCAACCGTCACCTCTGCCGACGCCGCCCCGGGCGGTCCGCCCGGGGCGGGCTCGAACCACCTCTGGAACCGCGCTGTCCCGGAACCCTCCGGCGCGTGCTCCCGGAAGGACGACCCGCATCGCCCTCCGGCGCTTCCCGCGAGCCCGCGTCCGTGACACCCGTGTCCGTGACACCTGTGCCCGTGCCCCCTTCGCCCGCTTCCCTCATGTGCTTCATGTGTTTCATGCGCCCCCCTGGCTGCTGTTCTCTCACGGCCCGCTGCCACGCCTCTGCCACGCCGCTGCCGCGCCTCTGCGCGGCACTGCACCGAGCATTGCTCAGACCTGCGCGAAGCCGCGACCCCTGTGGATAACCTCGTGAGAGACCCCCGTCTCACCTTCCGTACAGCTCTGAAGGCCGCCGGAAACACTCGCGTAGCATGGCGAGGAATCGTCCGGTACCCCCCGCGGACTGGAACGGAAGGCCATCGCCGCGTGAATGCAATGCCACCCACCGAGGCCCAGGACCGCCCCGCCCGGCTGACCGTCGGAGTCGTCGGCGCGGGCCGTGTCGGGCCCGCCCTCGCTGCTTCGCTGCAGCTCGCAGGGCATCGTCCGGTTGCCGTGTCGGGCGTCTCCGATGCCTCCGTACGGCGCGCCGCCGACCTGCTGCCCGATGTCCCGCTGGTCACCCCGGCCGAGGTGCTCGCCCGCGCCGACCTCGTGCTGCTGACCGTCCCCGACGATGCCCTGGCCGACCTGGTCAGCGGCCTCGCCGAGACCGGCGCCGTACGCCCCGGCCAGCTGCTGGTGCACACCTCGGGCCGGTACGGAACCGCGGTACTGGACCCGGCCACCCGGGCCGGCGCCCTGCCCCTCGCCCTGCACCCGGCCATGACGTTCACCGGCACCTCCGTGGACGTCCAGCGGCTGGCCGGCTGCTCGTTCGGGGTGACTTCGCCCGACGAGCTGCGGATGGCCGCCGAAGCGCTGGTCATCGAGATGGGCGGGGAGCCCGAGTGGATCACGGAATCAGCGCGTCCGCTCTATCACGCGGCGCTCGCCATCGGCGCGAATCACCTGGTCACGCTCGTGGCCCAGTCGATGGAGCTGCTGCATGACGCGGGTGTGCAAGCCCCGGACCGGATGCTGGGGCCCTTGCTCGGCGCCGCCCTGGACAATGCGCTGCGTTCCGGTGACGCGGCGCTGACCGGCCCGGTCGCCCGGGGGGATGCCGGCACGGTCGCCGCCCATATCGCGGAGCTGCGCCGGCATGCGCCGCAGAGCGTTGCCGGGTACGTCGCCATGGCCCGTACGACCGCGGACCGGGCCCTGGATCACGGTCTGCTGAAGCCGGAACTGGCCGAGGACCTCCTCGATGTACTCGCCGACTCCGGCGACGGCCCCGGGCCGGCACCAGGCACCTCCGGGCCAGGTAGCGGCACTTCCGGCACGCCCGGCACGCCCGGCACGCCCGGCCCGGACGGCGAGGGACGCGGACCGGACCCCGACGCACCCGGCCCGGACCCTGACGGTCCCGATGCCCCCGACCACGGCCCCGAAGGAGGCGACCGATGACCTCCTCGCCGCAGATTCCGGACCCGGACCAGCCCATGGACGCAAGCCGGGCCCGCTCCGCCGACACGCGCCACCCCACCCCGTCCGCCGACGCGCGCCACCCCGCCCCGCCCGTGGACGCGCGCCACCCCGCCCACCTCGTCCACACCGCCGCCGCCCTGCGCGAGGTGCCCCGCCGCGCCGGCGCCCGTGCCGTCGTCATGACCATGGGCGCACTGCACGAGGGCCACGCCACCTTGATCCGCGCCGCCCGTCGCCGGGTCGGTCCGCGGGGCCAGGTCGTCGTCACGGTCTTCGTCAACCCGCTGCAGTTCGGCGCCGGGGAAGACCTGGACCGCTACCCGCGCACCCTCGACGCGGATGTCGAGCTGGCCGCAGCGGCGGGCGCGGACGTGGTCTTCGCCCCGTCCGTCGACGAGGTCTACCCCGGCGGAGAACCGCAGATCCGGATCGCCGCGGGCCCCATGGGCACCCTCCTGGAAGGCGCCAGCCGCCCCGGCCACTTCGACGGTGTACTGACCGTGGTCGCCAAGCTGCTGCACCTGACCGCACCGGACCTCGCCTTCTACGGTCAGAAGGACGCCCAGCAGCTCGCGGTCATCACACGGATGGCCGCCGACCTCAACTTCCCCGTCGAGATCGTCGGTGTCCCCACGGTGCGCGAGGACGACGGCCTCGCCCTCTCCAGCCGCAACCGTTACCTCTCGGCCCCGGAGCGGAGCACCGCGCTCGCGCTGTCGGCGGCGCTGTTCGCGGCCCTGGACCGGCTCGCCGCCGAGGAGGCGCTGCGCGCCCGCGCCGCCTCCGTGGGCCACGCGGCCCAGCACCGTTCCGCCGCCCTGGCCGCCCTCGGCGAGGACCGGGCGGCCGCCGACGCGCACGCCGTCGCCTACGCCGCCGCGGGGCCCCTGCACGGCCCCTCCGTGGCGCGCGCCGCGGCCCGCGCGGTACTGGAGGATGCCGCCCGGCTCGACCCGCCGCTCACACTGGACTACCTGGCTCTGGTCGACCCGTCCGATTTCACCGAGATCCCGGATGCGTACGAGGGCGAGGCCATCCTCGCGGTCGCCGCCAAGGTCGGCAGCACACGACTCATCGACAACATCCGCCTCGTCTTCGGAGCCGGACGACCGGAGGCAACCGCCGCCCACCGCGGCGGCGCCACGAGGCGGGACGGCTCCACTACGCACGGCGGCGCCACTACGCACGGCGGCGTCACTATGCAGGACGACACCACCACGGACCCGGCCACTTCCGCCGCACCCGCCGCACCCGCCACATCCCCCACATCCCCCACATCCCCCACATCCCCCACATCCCCCACATCCCCCACATCCCCCACCACCCCCCAAGGCCCCCTCGGAGCGACCCGATGACCGCCACCGGAACAGGCACCGGAACAGGCACCGGAACAGGCACCGGAACCGACAGCGGAACAGGCACCGCCCCCGGACCCGGCCCCGTAGCAGGCACCGGCATACGCCTGAAGGCCCCCGCCCCCGGCTGGTCCATCGAAGCGGATGTCGTGGTCGTGGGCTCCGGGGTGGCGGGGCTGACCGCCGCGCTGCGCTGCGCCGCGGCCGGCCGCCGCACCGTCGTCGTCACCAAGGCCCGCCTGGACGACGGCTCCACCCGCTGGGCGCAGGGCGGTATCGCGGCGGCTCTGGGCGACGGCGACACCCCGGAGCAGCATCTGGCCGACACCCTCGTGGCAGGCGCCGGACTGTGCGACGAGGCGGCCGTCCGGACCCTGGTCACCGAGGGCCCGGACGCCGTGCACCGGCTGATCCGCACCGGCGCCCGCTTCGACACCGCACCGGACAGCGACGAGATAGCGCTCACCCGCGAAGGCGGCCACCACCGCCGCCGTATCGCGCACGCCGGCGGTGACGCCACCGGGGCCGAGATCTCCCGCGCGCTCGTCGAGGCGGTCCGCGCCGCCGGGCTGCGGACCATCGAGAACGCACTCGTCCTCGACCTGCTCACGGACGCCGACGGCCACACGTCCGGCGTCACCCTGCACGTCATGGGGGAGGGCCAGCACGACGGCGTCGGCGCCGTACGCGCCCCGGCGGTGGTGCTCGCCACCGGGGGCATGGGACAGGTCTTCTCCGCGACCACCAACCCGGCGGTCTCCACCGGCGACGGGGTGGCCCTGGCGCTCCGCGCCGGCGCGGAGGTCTCCGACCTGGAATTCGTCCAATTCCATCCCACCCCCCTGTATTTGGGCCCGGACGCGGAAGGTCAGCAGCCGCTGATCTCCGAGGCCGTACGGGGCGAGGGCGCACACCTCGTCGACGCGGACGGCACCCGCTTCATGGTCGGGCAGCATGAACTCGCCGAGCTGGCGCCGCGCGACATCGTCGCCAAGGCGATCATGCGCCGGGCGCACGAACAGGGCGTCGAGCACATGTATTTGGACGGCCGGCACTTCGGCGCGCAGATGTGGGAGACCCGTTTCCCGACCATCCTCGCCGCCTGCCGCAGCCATGGCATCGACCCGGTCACCGAGCCGATACCGGTCGCCCCGGCCGCGCACTACGCCTCCGGCGGCGTACGCACCGACCTGCGCGGGCGCACCACGGTCCCGGGCCTCTACGCCTGCGGCGAGGTCGCCTGCACCGGCGTCCACGGCGCCAACCGGCTCGCCTCCAACTCCCTCCTGGAGGGCCTGGTCTTCGCGGAGCGGATCGCTGCCGACATCGCCGAAGGTCCCGCGCCGGCGCCTGCCACGCAGCCCACCCCGGCGCCCACCCCGGCGCCCACCCCGGCGCTCGCCACGGACGCCGCCCCCGCGTCCGAGCCGTGCACCACCCTCCCCCTTCTCCCCCTTCTCCCCCTCCTCGCCCCCGAGACCCGTATCGCCGTGCAGCGGATCATGACCGCCGGAGCCGGCGTGCTGCGCAGCGCCGGAAGCCTCGCCCGCGCCGCCGCCGAACTGGACCGCCTCCACCGCGAGGCGACGGAGGCGAGTGCCGACACCACCCACAAGTCCCCCGAGCCCGGTGTCGAAGCCTGGGAGGCCACCAACCTCCTGTGCGTCGCCCGGGTGCTGGTCGCCGCGGCGCAGCGCCGTATGGAGACCCGCGGCTGCCATTGGCGCGAAGACCACCCGGACCGGGACGATGCCGCCTGGCGCCGGCACTTCCGCATCACCCTGGATGCGGACCGCGCACTGACCCTCCATACGACGGCAACCGCCGATTTCCCGCCGACCACGGCCTCCTGACCACCGATCCCACCGCTCGCCGAGACAGATCCCCGCACCCCTCAGCAACCCCCCGCCCCCCTCCCCGAATACGGAGCCCAGCCCGTGAGCAGCACCCGCGACGACCTCCCCCTCCTCCAGATCGGCGGGCCCACCGGCGGCGCCCCCGCCTCGGGGTCCCCCCGGACAGCGTCCGGGGGAGGCTGCGGCGACGCCTGCGGCTGCAGCGGCGGCGACGAGGGCGCGTACGAGCTCGACCCCCTGACCTGCGGCCTCGACCCCGACCTGGCCGCCCTCCTGGTGGCCGCCGGGCTCGACCCCGTACAGGTCGAGGACATCGCGCATCTCGCCGTCGAGGAGGACCTCGACCAGGGCGTGGACATCACCACCGTGGCCACCGTCCCCGAGGACGCGGTCGCCACCGGCGACTTCACGGCCCGTGAGGCCGGTACGGCCGCCGGACTGCGGATCGCCGAGGCGGTGCTGTCCATCGTGTGCACCGACGAGTTCGCGGTCGAGCGGCACGTCGAGGACGGCGACCGGGTCGCGGCCGGCACCCCGCTGCTGAGCGTCACCACCCGTACCCGCGATCTGCTCACCGCCGAGCGCAGCGCGCTGAACATCCTGTGCCGCCTGTCGGGCATCGCGACCACGACCCGGGCCTGGGCCGATGTGCTCGAAGGGACCAGGACGAAGGTCCGCGACACCCGTAAGACGACGCCGGGGCTGCGTGCCCTGGAGAAGTTCGCGGTGCGCTGCGGTGGCGGCGTCAACCACCGGATGTCGCTGTCGGACGCGGCCCTGATCAAGGACAACCACGTGGTCGCGGCGGGCGGCGTCGCCGCGGCGTTCACGGCCGTACGGGCCGAGTTCCCCGGTGTGCCGATCGAGGTGGAGGTCGACCGGATCGACCAGATCCCGCCGATCCTCGCCGAGGGCGCCGATCTGATCCTGCTGGACAACTTCACCCCGGAGCAGACCCGGGAGGCCGTGGAGCTGGTGGCCGGGCGCGCCATGCTGGAGTCGTCGGGCCGGCTGACCCTGGACAACGCCCGCACCTACGCCGAGACCGGCGTCGACTACCTCGCGGTGGGTGCGCTCACGCACTCCTCCCCGATCCTCGACATCGGCCTCGACCTGCGCGAGGACGACGGGCAGGGTGCCCGGGGCGCGGACGACGACGTGCGCGAGGGCAGCTGACGGCCATGCTGCTGACCATCGACGCAGGAAACCCACGCCCACCCGTCGCCCCACCCGCCACCCCGGGCGGCGAGCCCTTCGTGCATGACGTGACCCGGAGGCGGTGCGGAGCATGCTGCTGACCATCGACGTAGGAAACACCCACACCGTGCTCGGCCTCTTCGACGGCGAGGAGATCGTCGAGCACTGGCGGATCTCCACCGACGCCCGGCGCACCGCCGACGAGCTCGCCGTCCTCCTCCAGGGCCTGATGGGCATGCACCCACTGCTCGGCGACGACCTGGGCGACGGCATCGAGGGCATCTCCATCTGCTCCACGGTCCCCTCGGTTCTGCACGAGCTGCGCGAGGTGACCCGCCGCTACTACGGCGATGTGCCGGCCGTCCTGGTGGAGCCGGGCGTCAAGACGGGCGTGCCGATCCTCATGGACAACCCGAAGGAGGTCGGCGCCGACCGGATCATCAACGCCCTGGCGGCCGTCGAGCTCTACGGCGGCCCCGCGGTGGTCGTCGACTTCGGCACGGCCACCACCTTCGACGCGGTCAGTGCGCGCGGCGAGTACGTCGGTGGCGTGATCGCTCCGGGCATCGAGATCTCCGTGGACGCGCTGGGCGTCAAGGGCGCTCAGCTCCGCAAGATCGAACTGGCCCGGCCGCGCAGCGTCATCGGCAAGAACACCGTGGAGGCCATGCAGTCCGGCATCCTCTACGGCTTCACGGGCCAGGTCGACGGTGTGGTGCAGCGGATGGCGCGCGAGCTGGCCGAGGACCCGGACGAGGTGACCGTGATCGCCACCGGCGGGCTGGCGCCGATGGTGCTCGGTGAGTCGTCGGTGATCGACGCGCACGAGCCGTGGCTCACCCTCATCGGGCTGCGGCTGGTCTACGAGCGGAACATCGCCCGGTCGTAAACGCTCGGTGCCCGGTCGTAGACGCGCCTCGCCCGGCTGTGGCCCGGCGGCGCCGGGGCATGAGCGGCCGGTCCGTGCAGAACGTCGCCCGGCCCGCGGAGCCCTCTCCGGCGCCGGGTGCGCGGTGGTGCGGCTCGCGGCCGCGCCACCGTTCACGAATTAAGCGGCTTTTGTCGAAAACGGTCGTAAAGTCGCCACATGCCAATGCCAAACGGAACCCGCGGCGGCATGGCGTTCAGCGCCGATGAGTTGCGTGTGCTCCGTCGCGCCCTCGCCCATGCCCTGCAGACGACGTCCCACCCCGCTCCGCTCGGCGCCCTCGGCTCCGAGTGGTCACAGGACATCCAGGAATATCTCCGGCTGGCCGAGGCGGTCGACGAGGCGGTCCGCGAAGGCGGCCGGCTGCGCGCCTTCCTGCTCGCCGACCTCGCCCGGTACCGCGAAGCCCTGCCCGGCTCGGCCGCCGGCTACCTCGCGCAGCTGACCGAGGCGCTGGCAGCCGGCCATGTCCCCGGCCCCGACGACCTCGCCGCCCTGCGCTCGCTGGCCGCACGGCCCGTCGGCCCGGCCGAGCGCGCACGCCGCGGCACCCTCCTGCGGCACTGCGAGCAGTTGGCCGAACACTCCGTGCGGACCCGGCTCCGCGCACTGCCGGGCGGCCGATCGGGCGCCCGCAGCGGGCGGGAGCCCGAGCGGGAGCCCGAGCCGGAGCGCAAACCGGAGCCCGCGCCGTCGCCGCAGCCGAAGGCTCCACGGCGGGACCGGCCGATCCCCACCCCGGGTGAGGTGTTCCCGCCGCGCCGCAGGCCCGCCCGGCCCCCCGAGAGCCGCACCGCCTGAGGGCTGCGTACTCTGGACTCCCCGCCCCAAAGGAGGCCGAACGCCATGGATTACGTCGCAGCGCTGCTCCCGCCCGTGGTGATGGCCGTGGCCTTCACCGCCCTGATCGTGACGATCGTCAAGAGCCAGGGCGGGGCGAACAAGGCCAAGGAGGACGCCGCCGTGGACGCCGTGCTGTCCCGCACCGAATCCGCCGGCCAGGAGCCCACGGCGCACGGCGCCTGAGCCGCCCGCCGCCCTTTCGGCGGCCCGCACGCACCGCACGGCCCGGGAGGGATCCTCCCGGGCCGTGCCTCCTTTTCCGGCCCAAACGCAACAAGATCAACGGGCATTCGCGACATCTCCCACTATTGTTCTTGTGTGCCGAGACGCTTGGGTGATCTGGAAGACGCGGTCATGACGCGGGTCTGGGAGTGGAACCGCCCGGTCACCGTTCGAGAAGTCCTGGAAGACCTGCAGAAGGAACGGTCGATCGCCTACACCACGGTCATGACCGTATTGGACAACCTCCACCAGAAGGGCTGGGTGCGCCGCGAAGCCGAAGGCCGCGCCTATCGATATGAGGCGGTCTCCACTCGCGCCGCCTACGCGGCCGCACTGATGAACGAGGCGTGGTCCGCCAGTGACAACCCCGCGGCCGCTCTTGTGGCCTTCTTCGGCATGATGTCCCCGGAACAGCGGCATGCCCTGCGTGACGCCGTACGGATGGTGCAAGTCGACGCACCGGCGGAAGACGCGGAACAACAGGCACAGCGGCCCGAAGAGACCGCGCCCGCGGAAGAAGGCGCAGCAGCGGCATCGGAAGGCGCCGGCGAAGCCGGATCGGCCGAAGGGGATGAACCCGGGGCGAGTGCCACCGGCAACGGGCGATAGCGTCCCGGCATGCCTCCGGATTCAAAAGGCCTCACCGTCCGCCGTGCCAGGACCGCCGATGTGCCGGCCGTACGCCGCCTCATCGATGCCTACTCACGTGACGGGATCCTGCTCGACAAAGCCACCGTCACGCTTTACGAGGACATCCAGGAGTTCTGGGTGGCGGAGCGCGACGAAGACGCCGAGGTAGTCGGCTGCGGAGCGCTCCACATCATGTGGGAAGACCTCGCGGAGGTCCGTACCCTGGCCGTGGATCCGCGGCTGAAGGGATCGGGCGTCGGCCACCAAGTCCTGGACAAGCTGCTGCGCACGGCGAGCTGGCTCGGAGTGCGGCGCATTTTCTGTCTCACCTTCGAAGTCGACTTCTTCACCAAGCACGGCTTCGTGGAGATCGGCGAAGCTCCGGTAGACGGTGATGTCTACAGCGAGCTGCTGCGTTCCTATGACGAGGGTGTTGCGGAGTTCCTGGGGCTCGAACGAGTGAAGCCCAACACCCTGGGTAACAGTCGGATGCTTCTGCACCTGTGATGAGTGTTCTATGTCCGAATCGCTCCCCTATCTCATGGCTACGGAAGCATGCGTTCCCCGGTCTGCGGCCAAGTGAACCCTACCCAAGGGTTTGTGTTTTTCCCGGAAAAGCGGTTTGCTTTCCGTCGTAATCCGCATTCGATGAAAGGGAAACCGGTGGCACAGAAGGTTCAGGTTCTTCTTGTCGATGACCTCAACGGTGGCGAGGCGGACGAGACGGTGACGTTCGCTCTCGACGGCAAGTCCTACGAGATCGACCTCTCCGGCAGCAACGCCCAGAAGCTGCGCGACTCGCTTGCCGACTTCGTGAAGGCGGGCCGTCGTACCGGTGGCCGCGCTTCTTCGGGCCGTGGCAAGTCGCGTGCCGTGGCTTCCGGCGGCAGCCAGGACACTGCGAAGATCCGCGCCTGGGCGAAGGAGAACGGCTACAACGTCAATGACCGTGGCCGCGTCCCCGCCGACATTCGTGAGGCATTCGAGAAGGCCAACGGCTGATCGCCGCACTCGCGGTCCGATTGGGCATTACGAGCACGCCACAACCGGGCACGGTGGCACTCGGTCGCTGCCGCGCTCACGAGCCGTACGAGGTCGGGGGCGCCGCCAACGTCCCCGATTCCTGCCCCGAACCCCGTGGTGGGCAGGGAATTCTCCGCCTCGTACCCGGGCCGGGGAGGCCGCACCCAACTCGCGGCCTCCCGAGAGCCAAATCCGTATGACGGTGCTGCGCCGCCGGGGAACGCCGGTGCCGGCATCCGGTCGCCGGTCCCCCGCGTCGTGAGATCCGCTGCGAGTGCGCCCCACTCCAGCCATTCCAGGATTCCCGGAAGTTCTTCCGCGCCACCGGCCGCGATGAGCATGAGCAATTTCGGCCGATCACCCGGGTGTTTCCCGTCGCATCGGGCCCGAAGGAGCGCCACGGGGCCGGTGCGCGGCAGCCGCCGCAATACGGCACTTCCCGCATCGGCCGGCATCTCCAGGACATCGAAGCGCAGCCCCGTCAGCAGCTCCACCGGCTCCGTGCCGGTGGTCGGCCAGCCCAGCTCCTCCTCGTACCGGCGGCGAACCGAGGTGCGGGGGGCGAGGGGACTGCGGGGGCGCGGAAGCACGCGAGCCATGCCCGGTGCAACTCCCGGAAACCCGGGAAGTTACGCTGAGTGGAGGCTCGGATGCGTACCGTGCCCGGACGGGGGGGCGCGAGGGGGTATCCGGTGGCGTGCGGATGTTCGCCCGTAGCGGATGGAAGGGCCCCGCGCCGCATGGAGTGTCAGTGCCTGCGGGTAAGACAGTCTCAGTGGGAAGAGACGGTGTGACCGGCGCCCGAGGCGCTTCTCCCCGGCTGACGGCCGGCGGCGGGCGGCGTGTCGGTACAGGGCGCGTTCGCCACGGGCGTAGTGGCAGAGGGCGTATATGCCTGGCCTGCGGGAACATCGTCTCGCACCATCGAGTTGGAGCAGATGTCAGCTGTTCGGCAGTAAATTTCCCCGCCGGAGCGGGGGTGATCCGGACGGGTGTCGGCAGTTGGAATGAGCTGTCCCGCCCCGCGGGACTAGCATGCGGAAGGACAGGGAGGGGACCGACCCCTAACTGCCTGACCGCTCTGAGGAGCGATTAACGATGTTCGAGAGGTTCACCGACCGTGCGCGGCGGGTTGTCGTCCTGGCTCAGGAAGAAGCCCGGATGCTCAACCACAACTACATCGGCACCGAGCACATCCTCCTGGGCCTGATCCATGAGGGTGAGGGTGTCGCCGCTAAGGCCCTGGAGAGCCTCGGGATTTCGCTCGAGGCGGTCCGCCAGCAGGTGGAGGAGATCATCGGGCAGGGCCAGCAGGCCCCGTCCGGGCACATCCCCTTCACCCCCCGTGCCAAGAAGGTCCTGGAGCTCTCGCTCCGCGAGGCCCTCCAGCTCGGCCACAACTACATCGGTACGGAGCACATCCTGCTCGGCCTGATCCGCGAGGGCGAGGGCGTCGCCGCCCAGGTCCTGGTGAAGCTGGGCGCCGATCTCAACCGGGTGCGGCAGCAGGTCATCCAGCTGCTGTCCGGCTACCAGGGCAAGGAAGCCGCCACGGCCGGCGGCCCCGCCGAGGGCACTCCCTCGACGTCCCTCGTCCTGGACCAGTTCGGCCGCAACCTGACGCAGGCCGCTCGCGAGACCAAGCTCGACCCGGTCATCGGGCGCGAGAAGGAAATCGAGCGGGTCATGCAGGTCCTGTCCCGCCGTACCAAGAACAACCCGGTCCTCATCGGCGAGCCCGGCGTCGGCAAGACGGCGGTCGTCGAGGGCCTGGCGCAGGCCATCGTCAAGGGCGAGGTGCCCGAGACCCTCAAGGACAAGCACCTCTACACCCTCGACCTCGGTGCCCTGGTCGCCGGCTCCCGCTACAGGGGCGACTTCGAAGAGCGCCTGAAGAAGGTGCTCAAGGAGATCCGCACCCGCGGCGACATCATCCTGTTCATCGACGAGCTCCACACCCTGGTGGGTGCGGGCGCCGCCGAGGGCGCGATCGACGCCGCGAGCATCCTCAAGCCCATGCTGGCGCGAGGCGAGCTGCAGACCATCGGTGCCACCACGCTCGACGAGTACCGCAAGCACCTGGAGAAGGACGCGGCCCTGGAGCGCCGCTTCCAGCCGATCCAGGTCGCGGAGCCGTCGCTGCCGCACACCATCGAGATCCTCAAGGGTCTGCGGGACCGCTACGAAGCGCACCACCGCGTGTCCATCACGGACTCCGCGCTGGTCGCGGCGGCCACCCTCGCCGACCGTTACATCTCCGACCGCTTCCTGCCGGACAAGGCGATCGACCTGATCGACGAGGCCGGCTCCCGGATGCGGATCCGCCGGATGACCGCGCCGCCGGACCTGCGCGAATTCGACGAGAAGATCGCCGATGTGCGCCGGGAGAAGGAGTCCGCGATCGACTCGCAGGACTTCGAGATGGCCGCGGGCCTGCGCGACAAGGAGAAGCAGCTCCTGGCCGCGAAGGCGAAGCGGGAGAAGGAGTGGAAGGCCGGCGACATGGACGTCGTCGCCGAGGTGGACGAGGAGCTGATCGCCGAGGTTCTGGCGACGGCCACCGGCATCCCGGTCTTCAAGCTCACCGAGGAGGAGTCCTCCCGGCTGCTGCGGATGGAAGACGAGCTGCACAAGCGCGTCATCGGCCAGAAGGACGCCATCAAGGCGCTCTCCCAGGCCATCCGCCGTACCCGTGCCGGCCTGAAGGACCCCAAGCGTCCCGGCGGCTCGTTCATCTTCGCCGGTCCGTCCGGTGTGGGTAAGACGGAGCTGTCCAAGACGCTGGCGGAGTTCCTGTTCGGCGACGAGGACGCGCTGATCTCCCTCGACATGTCGGAGTTCAGCGAGAAGCACACGGTCTCGCGGCTGTTCGGTTCGCCTCCCGGCTACGTCGGCTACGAAGAGGGCGGTCAGCTCACCGAGAAGGTGCGCCGCAAGCCGTTCTCCGTGGTGCTCTTCGACGAGGTCGAGAAGGCCCACCCGGACATCTTCAACTCGCTGCTGCAGATCCTGGAGGACGGTCGCCTGACCGACTCCCAGGGCCGGGTCGTGGACTTCAAGAACACGGTCATCATCATGACGACCAACCTCGGCACCCGGGACATCTCCAAGGGCTTCAACCTCGGCTTCGCGGCCCAGGGCGACACCAAGTCCAGCTACGAGCGGATGAAGAACAAGGTCAACGAAGAGCTCAAGCAGCACTTCCGCCCCGAGTTCCTCAACCGTGTCGACGACACCGTCGTCTTCCACCAGCTGACCGAGGAAGACATCATCCAGATCGTCGACCTCATGATCGCCAAGGTGGACGAGCGGCTCAAGGACCGCGACATGGGCATCGAGCTCAGCAGCGAGGCCAAGTCGCTGCTGGCCAAGCGCGGGTACGACCCGGTGCTCGGCGCCCGTCCGCTGCGCCGCACGATCCAGCGCGAAATCGAGGACGCCCTCTCGGAGAAGATCCTCTTCAGCGAGCTGCGTCCGGGCCACATCGTGGTCGTCGATGTCGAGGGCGAGGGTGACACCGCCAAGTTCACCTTCCGCGGCGAGGAGAAGTCGGCTCTGCCCGACGCCCCGCCGATCGAGTCCGCGACCGGCGGTTCGGGTCCGAACCTGAGCAAGGACGCCTGAGCGGCACCGCGTATATCCCGCATACGGCACTGCCCCGGAATCGTTTCTTACGGTTCCGGGGCAGTGCCGTATGCGGCGGAGAAATTCAGCCCCGTAATTGCTAGGTCATTTTCGGCCGTTTCTGGACAACGTCCCCGACGCCCGCCCCTTACATCTGCACGATGCGTATTCCCTCGGGAACACCTCGCACCGGCGGAATACGACGGCCGATGCGCAGGGTGTCCAGTTTCGGAAAGACGGACAGCCACTCCATCGATACGCCGAGGTCATAAGCGAGCCACAACCGGGTCAGGCCCTCGGCCGGGGCGATGCCCTCGATGAGTTGGTCGGGGGTGAAAGGCCCGGCGATCCGCAGCTGCGGGCGCCCGCCCAGCCGGCGCAGCGCATGGAGCTCCGCCAGGTCACAGACCGGAAAGTACAGCTCGGCCGGTTCGAGGTGGGCGATGATCTCGCGGGCGTAGCGGGCGGTGTCATGGTGCCGCCACGCTCCGGCGAGCTGCGCCCGCACCTCGTGATGCGCCCGGTCGCGCAGGCCCGTCAGATAGTCGATCGCCATATCGTCGGCGATCGAGGTGGCGGTGATCGCGAGGAGATAGGCCTCGCGATCACAGACCTGGGCGGGGTCGGGGAGCAGCTCCAGCACGATCGGCCCTATCCAGCCCAGGGCTCGGGCCGCGGACGGGGTACTGGGCCGCACCATGTCGCGGGTGAAGCGCTGCACCCGCGCCCGGACCGCCGGGTCCAGCTCGGTGGCGTGTTCCAGACAGGCTGCCGCGAGCAGCTTGCGGTGCCGGGCCTCGGCGGCCCGTACGCCGGGGTGCGGGGCGAGCAGCCCGTCCAGGAGGGCCGCGCACTCATCGGGACGGGCCAGGGCCACGGCCATCCGGATGACGTCCTCCCAGTCGTCGTGGTGGGCATGGTCGAGCAGCAGCCGGAAATCGTGCCGCTGCACCGTCGCCCGGGCGGCGAGATAGTCCTGGAAGGTGCGGTGCACGAAGTCGACGGTGCCGGGGGTGGGCTCGCGCAGCAGCCCCGTGCGGTTGAGCAGATGCCGGAAGACCTCCTGCGGTCCGCCCTGGCGGGCCGCGTCCGGGATCGCCGGCAGATGCCGGGCGAGGGTGCCGACCGCGGTCGCCCGGTCCATTTCCGAGCGGCCGTTGACCAGCATCCAGTGGGCCAGCTTCTGCAGCAGCTGGATCTTTGGCTGCCGGGTCAGCTCGACCCCGTCGGTGGCCGCCATGGCCCGCTCCCGGTCCCGGCGCTCCAGCAGCATCGACAGTGCCGCGTCATAGAGCTCCTTGCGGCCGTTGGGCAGATAGCCCCGGCGGTCGCGGTGCAGCGCGCACAGCAGGCCGCACATCAGCGGATTGGTCGCCAGCCGCCCCAGATCGCGGGTGATCCGTACGGCATTGAGGAGGGTCCGCTCGTAATGGCCGAGCCGGTCGAGATCGGCCGGGCTCTGCTGGGCCGCGGCCCGGTGCCAGCGCTGGATGAACGCGGCGACGTCCTCGCGGTTCATCGGGGCCAGCGACAGCTCGCTGAACCCCTCCTCGGCCAGCCAGTTCCCGGGGACGGCGGACGGCCGGGAGGTGACGATCCAGACGTTGCCGGGATAGCGCAGGGTCCACTCCCGGAGCTTGCGGCGCACCTGCTCGCGATCGCTCTCGGGCGCCTCGTCGATCCCGTCGATCAGCAGCAGCGCGCGGCCCGCGCCGAGCACCCGCTCCGTCCAGCCGTCCGGCGCCGCCCCGGCCTCCTGGTAGCCGGCGGCGCGCAGGAAGGTGGCGGGGGAGGGCACCCCCTCCCGGGCGAAGCGCCGTACGGGCAGCAGGAACGGCACCCGGCCGCGCAGCCCCGCCAGCGCCTCCGGCAGATCGTCGCGGGCGGCGGCGACCGCCAGCCACTGCAACAGCGTCGTCTTGCCCGACCCGGCCACCCCGCGCACCAGCACTTGGCCGCGGCCCGACAGCGCCTGCTCGGCGGGCAGCGGAGGGTCGTCCTGCCCCGCGGCATCGGCATCCTGCGGACCGGGCTCGCACTCCAGCCCCAGATAGGCGGCGTCCAGCGGCCAGCTGTCGGGGGAGTGCGCAAGATCGATGCCGAAGATCGTGAGGTGGTTGTGGAGGGCGGCGGTGGCCTGCGCGTAGCGGGCTTCGAAGGCGGTGTCCTGGTCCGTGGTGTCGACGGGGGCGGGGTCGGGGGTGGTGGCGAGGCCGTGTGCGGTGGGTCCCGGGATGGTGGGGGTCTCGGCGGTGCGGGGTGACCGTAAGGGGGCGGCAGTGCCCGGCCCGGCCTGCGGGGCACCGGCCTGTGGAGCACCGGCCTGTGGAGCACCGGCCTGTGGAGCACCGGCCTGTGGCCCGTGGACCAGCTTGGCGAGGGTACGGGTCTGCTCGACCAGGGTGCGGGCGACGTACCCCGACCGCCGGCTGAGGAGGTACAGAACGTGCCGCGCCACGACGTCCATCAGCAGGCCGTGGAGCCGGACGTCGTCGTGGTCCAGGTGCTCGGTGGCACCGGACGCCGCCGCGCTCAGACGGCGGGCGAACGCGGCGGGCAGCAGCCGGACCGCGTCCACGTCGTCCAGGCCGGTGTCGGCGAGCGCGCGGAGCGTACGGGCGACGGCTGTGACCAGCGCCTGCTGCGCACCGCCCCTCGCCCTACCGGTGGCCCGTTCGACGAGGGCGGTGGCGATGCCGGACAGCTCCGCCTCGCTCAGGGCGGGCTTCTCACCGGTGAACGACACCAGGCGGGCCAGCGGCACCGGACGGTCGGCCGGGGCGGCGGCCGGCCCGGCGGTGTGGAAGAGCCTGCGGATCAGTGGGTCGACGGTCTGCGGGGTGAGGCGTGCGGCACAAGTCGTGGGATCCATGGATGCTTCCCGTAACAGCGGTTCCGGGCGGGGGCGTTGACCTCGCATCCGCCAGCCTATGCGCGGGGGCGGGGGAAGCGGGTGAGTTCGACGTGGGGCGGGAGTTCGGGGGCAGGCTCCGGGCGCAGGTAGGAGAGGAACACTTTCCGCAGCTCGGGCAGGCCGGTCAGGGGCGGCAGTGCGACGGTGCCGCCGGTGAGGCCGTAGAGCCGGAGTGTGCGGAGGGCGGGGAACGCCGGGAGGGCCGCGCGTAGGGAACGGCTCAGGTCGGCGAGCGGGCCGTGCGCGGTGTTGATGGCGCTCAGCGTCGTCACCTGCGGCAGCCGGAGGCCCGCCGGGATCCGCAGGGCGGTCTCCCCGGCCGCCCGGCCGAACACGAACTCCTCCAGGACGGGCAGCTGCGCCAGGGTTTCCCAGCCCTCGTCGGTGAACGCTCCGGTGAGACTCCGCAGTTGCAGGGTGCTGAGCTGCTGCCAGTGGCGGAGCGCGGAGAACCCGGTCTCGACCGGGTGGCCGAGCAACAGCGAGTCCAGCGGGGCATCCGCCGGCAGCGCCCGCAGCCCCGCCGGCGGCAGGGGGGCGAGGAGGCCCAGGTGGCGGAGGTGCGCCAGCAGGTGCAGTCCGTCCGGGCAGCGCACCCCGACGCGGTCCCGTGCCGTGACCGACAGCGCGGTCAACGCCATTCCGGCGAGTGGGGCGAGGCTGCCGATCCCGGGGCAGTCCACCAGCGTCAGGGAGCGCAGCGCGGGAAACTCCGTGAGGAAGTCCAGACTGGGGCCGGCGGACCGTACGGCCCGGTTCACCAGCTCCCTCGCGAGCTTGTGCAGGTCCTTGTCGGTGAGGGTCCGCTTCTCGCCCTTGAAGGTGACCAGCCCGGATATCCGTACCGGCCCGTCCACCAGGCCGGCGCCGGGCCCGTCCTTGACGAAGAGCTTCTTGACGAGCGGGGCGACCACGCCGGAGGCGAGTCGGACGCCCACTGCTGACGGGTCCATCGCGGGTCCGCCCTCCCCCTGGCCGGTGCTGCCGTCGGGCCAGGCTAGAGCGGACGGAGGGGCGGCGGGCGGGGATCGGCCAGGTTCGCACCAAGGGGGAGCGGTGTGGCGGCGGTCACGGAAATCGGCGCCGCATTCCCCTCCAATTCGGACATTCGGCGGGCACGGGTAACCCAGGTCACCCATACCGGGTAACTCAGGTCACAAAGGCCGGGTAATCCGGGTCACAAAGTCCGGGTAACCGGCGTCACAAAGGACCGGGCGGCGCGTTCCGCAAAGGTTCCAGGGGGCGAATCGGGGCCCGATAGGGGTGCGAAAGAGGGTTGGATCTTGGTTATCGGTGACATGGCGCACAGCCGATTCGGGGCCTACTAAAAGAATTAGGGGAAGTGCGCGGCGGAGGTGCGGGGGTGAAGGTGCCGAGAAGTGCGGGGCGTGGGGGGCGGGTGGGGCGGGGTGCGCGTCGCCCGTGCGACATATGGCGAAAATACCTGTTCAAGGGGTGGGTGTCGGGCCCACGAAGCACTGCGAGATGTCCGGATTTGGGGGTTTCGCGCAGAGCTCGGAGGGGCACGCAAGGGCCTCGCTCACTCGGCTCCTGGTACGGGCCGGGTTAGTAGAAAGGCCCCTTGGCGGGGCGGCGAAGGCGGGTTACCAAGGAATGGCGATCCCGGTCCGCAGCCGGGTAACCAATCAATTCACTGGAGGAAAACCCGCATGTCCAAGTTCGCTGCTCTCCGCAATTCGAAGAAGTCCGCTCTGCGCAATCGCGTCGCCGTTGTCGCCGCCGGTGTCGGTGTTACCGCCGCACTGGGTGCCGGTATTGCGACCGCCGCCGACGCAGGTCTGCAGAACCTCACCTCGGGTGTCGGTTCGACCGTGACCGCGCAGGCCGACGCGCAGGCGAAGTCCGCCGCCGCCGCGAAGGCCGCCGCCGTCAAGGCCAAGCAGGACGCGGCCAAGAAGGCCGACGCCTGGGTCAAGCCGGTCGACAAGTACACCCTGGGCGAGCCCTTCGGTATCGCCGGCAGCCACTGGTCGCACAAGCACAGTGGTCAGGACTTCGTCGTGCCGACCGGCACCGCGGTCAAGGCCGTCCACAAGGGCACCGTCGTCAAGGCCGGCCCCTGGGGTGGCGGTGACGGCCCGGCGTACGGCAACGCCATTGTGATCCAGCACGAGAACGGCACGTACACCCAGTACGCGCACCTGTCACAGATCCAGGTCCGGGTCGGCCAGCAGGTCGGCACCGGCCAGCAGGTCGGCCTGTCGGGCAGCACCGGTAACTCCACCGGTCCCCACCTGCACTTCGAGGTCCGCACCGGTCCCGACTACGGGACGGGCGTCGAGCCGACCGGATTCCTGCGGGCTCACGGCGATGCCGTCTGAGCTGAGTCCGGCCGGGCTGGCCGGCGGTTCGGCGGGTTTGCCGCCGTGACCAGTTCTGTGGCGACCTCGAGGATGGCCTTGCGCTTCTCCTCGGGGTCGCCTTCCACGTGCTGCATCGCGAACATGCCCGCATGCATGGAGAACAGCGCCGTGATGCAGCGCACCTGATCCGTCAGCTCCGATTCGGGCTCCTTGAGGAGGCCGAAGAGGGTCAGCATGCGCGATTTGAACGTCTCGCCGATGCTCAGATCGCGCACCGCCGCCTGGTTCTCCTGCATAAAACGGAAGAGGGGCTCGGCCAAGCGCAGCGATTCGCTGTAGCGGCGGATCAGCTCCTGCTTGGTCTCCAGGGTGCGCGGCTGCTCCTCGGCCCAGGCGATCAGCTCGTCGATGGGCCTGCCCAGGTCCTGGAACAGGCTGATGACGATGTCTTCCTTGGTCTTGAAGTGGTAGTACAGCGCCGCCTTCGTGACTTCCAGCTTTTCGGCGATCTCGCGCAGTGAGGTCTTGTCGTAGCCCTGTTCGGAGAACAGCTCCAGAGCGACGTCCTGAATGCGCTGGCGGGTGTTTCCCCTGCGCGCCTGTGTGCTCACGGTGCTCTCCTGCGTCGTCGGTACTGGTCAGAGGGCTGCCCAGCCGGGCTCCGGAGAAACTTACTTGACGCCCGGCTAGCTGGCCGCCTACCTTCCTCACTGTACTGAACTAGCCGGGCGGCAAGTAAGTAGGAGTGAGTAATGGGGAAGTCGCAGCATGCGACCCCGACGGGGGACGGACGGATAGCGGACCGGTCGGGGAGACCGGACGCGGTGCAGGAGACCGGCTCGGGCAAGCAGCCCGCCGGCGTACGAATGGTGCTCTTCGCACTGATGATCGCGATGCTGCTCGCGATGCTGGACAACATGATCGTCGGCACCGCGATGCCGACCATCGTCGGTGAACTGGGCGGGATGGAGCATCTGTCCTGGGTCGTCACCGCCTACACGCTCGCCACCGCGGCCTCGACGCCGATCTGGGGCAAGCTCGGCGACATGTACGGACGCAAGGGCGTCTTCCTGTCGTCCATCGTGCTCTTCCTGATCGGCTCCGCGCTGTCCGGCATGGCGCAGGACATGGGGCAGCTGATCGGCTTCCGTGCCGTGCAGGGCCTGGGCGCGGGCGGTCTGATGGTCGGCGTCATGGCGATCATCGGCGATCTGATTCCGCCGCGGGAGCGCGGCAAGTACCAGGGCATGATGGCCGGTGTCATGGCCGTCGCCATGGTCGGCGGGCCGCTGGTCGGTGGCAGTATCACCGACCACCTCGGCTGGCGCTGGAGCTTCTACATCAACCTGCCGCTCGGCGTGATCGCGCTGGCCATGGTGACCGCGGTGCTGCAGCTGCCGAAGAAGCGGTCGCAGACCCGGATCGACTACGTCGGTGCCGCGCTGCTCACCCTCGGCATCACCTCGCTGGTGCTGATCACCACCTGGGGCGGCACCGAGTACGACTGGCTGTCCGGCCAGATCATCGGCCTCGGGGTCCTCGGCGTGGTCGCGCTCGCCCTCTTCTTGGTGGTGGAGCGCAGGGTCAACGAGCCGGTGCTGCCGCTGCACATCTTCCGCAATGGCAACTTCTCGCTGATCACGCTCATCGGCTTCCTGGTCGGCTTTGTGATGTTCGGGTCGATGACCTTCCTGCCGCTGTTCCAGCAGACCGTGCAGGGCGCGTCGGCCACCAACTCCGGTCTGCTGCTGCTGCCGCTGATGGGCGGGCTGCTGGTCGTCTCGCTGATCGCGGGCCGGGTCACCACGCAGACCGGCAAGTACAAGATCTTCGTGGTCGGCGGCAGCGCGCTGCTCACCGTGGGTCTGGTGCTGCTTTCCCTGATGGGTGTCGGAACGACCCGCTTCACCTCCAGCCTCTTCATGGCCGTGCTCGGCGCCGGTATGGGCTTCCTGATGCAGACCACGATGCTGATCGCGCAGAACAGCGTCGAGATGAAGGACATGGGTGTCGGCTCCTCCTCGGCCACGCTCTTCCGTACGATCGGCGGCTCCTTCGGCGTCGCGATCTTCGGCGCGATCTTCACCCACCAGGTGCAGACGACGATGGTCGAGCGGATCGGCAAGGCCGGCGAGAAGATGACCAGCGGCGGCGCCCAGATGGACCCGAAGGGTCTGGCCAAGCTCCCGCCGCTGATCAAGGATGCCTACGCGCACGCGGTGGCCTCCGGCACGCATCACGTTTTCCTGTGGGGCGCGGCGATCAGCATCGTCGGCTTCGCGGCGGCGTGGTTCCTCAAGGAGGTGCCGTTGCGCGGCGGCCCGACGAAGTCGTCCGAGGCCTCTGAGGCCTCGGAGAGCCGGGTGCCGGTCGCCGAGGCGGTCTGATTCCCACGTTCTCGACTGTCCCGCCGTGGGTCTTCTCGCCGGTGCGCCTGCGGCGGGCGGGGTCCGCTGCGCGGGGCTGTGGGTGCGGTGACGGGCCTCCGGGGCCTGGTGTGTGGGCTTTGCTTCCGAAGGCTCCAAGAAAGAGCAAAGGCGGAGCGTAAAGCGAAGCAGTCCACACACCGGGCCCCTCCGGCCCGTCCCGTCCCGTGTGTGGAGTGAGTGAACGTGGGTGGGGGCGGGCCGTAGTCGTTTCCCTGTGATCCATGAGGTGCACCGGACCGCTCGGGTTCTGTCGGGCCCGTCCCGGACATTCTGCTCGAAGTGGCCCTGAGCCGGCGATCCGCAGGAAACACTTGGTAGGCACCAGATCCTCACTCACCGTGCGCACACGGCAGGAGCCACCATGCACTTATCCCGTCATCGCCCGCGCCTCGCGCTCGCTGCGACCATGCTTGCCGTCTTGGCCATACCGGCATGCGGCAGCGAGTCGGGCAGCCCCCCAGCGGGGAAGTCATCGCAGCGGGCAACCCATGCACCTGCGAAAGGCAAGAAGAAGGCCGCGCAGGACGCCTACACCGCCGGCTACCACCGGGGCCGGGCGGTGCGTGACGCAGGGGGCAAAGGCTCGTCGGTCCGTGAAGTCGTCTGGGGTGGCTGCACGCGACGCGCGCTCAGCGCCGGCCAGGAGGCCGATGCCGACCGTGGAGCCTGGGTCTCCGGGTGCCTGGACGGCGTGAGTGAAAACGCTAAGCACCTGCCGAGCAGCCAAGTCACCAAGCGCAGCAACGACCAGGATCTCCTTGAGCGTTTCCATGCCTGGCTGAGTGATACCGACAAGCGGCCGATGACCGCGCATGTCACAAGGCTGACCCTTGTAGAGCTGCACCGCAGTGACTACGACATCGAGCTGACCACCGACTATCCGTCCACCGGGGACGGCCGTTCGGCAGCCGCCCACCTGGCGCAGTCCTTTGTGAAGTGGTGGGACGGTGACGAGGGCGACGGCACCGCCTGGAATGTAGTGGTACGCGGCACAGGCGGAGAAAAGCTGGCCGTAAAAAGGCTCTGAAAGCTACCGATAAAGCCTGAAGTGCACAAGATCACTGCTCACCTGCAGCCGTGGACTTTTCTGCACACCTAGAGCGCCGCCGACGCCGCAGGAACCCGCGATGGCGGAGAGCGAGTCGTGACCATTGCCTCTCGTGGCACCCCTGGTGGGGGTGCCGCGAGGCCCTCCCGTGCATCCACCGGCCCGATGTCAGGGGCCCGCGAAGAAATCCGTGGACGAACGGCCAGGAGAGGCAATGCCGCCTGCCTGGGCCCCGGGTCAAGCGCAGCGGTCAGCGATCGGGAAGGTGGAGGACCGGAAAGCTCCCCGTACTGGTAGGAGCGTTCTCCGGCAGCCAGAGCACCGAGATGGCGCCCGCCGAGCCGTCGGTGAGCTCATCGGCGTTGCGGAAGGTGAGACGGGCGCCCAGGACGCGGGCCTGGCCGGCCGCGATGGTCAGGCCCAGGCCGTGGCCGCGCCCGGCCCGGTCGCTGCTGCCGGTGCGGAAGCGGCTGGGGCCCTCGCGCAGCAGCGCCTCGGGGAAGCCCGTGCCGTGATCGCGGACCCGCAGGACCCGCCCCTCGACGGTGACCTCGACCGGTGGCTTGCCGTGCCGGGCGGCGTTGGCGATCAGATTGCCGAGGATCCGCTCCAGCCGGCGCGGGTCGGTGGTGACCTCGGCGTCCCGGAGGACCTCGATGGTGATTCCCGGGTCGAGGGCCCGCACCCGCCGGGAGACGAACTCGCCGAGCACGACGTCCTGCAGCTCGGCGCGTTCCGCATGGCCGTCGAGCCGGGCCACTTCCAGGACGTCCTCGACGAGGGTGCGCAGCGCCTGCGCACGGTCGCGGACGAGTTCCGAGGGGCGGCCGGGCGGCAGCAGTTCGGCGGCGGTCAGCAGGCCGGTGACCGGGGTGCGCAGCTCGTGGGCGATATCGGCGGTGACCCGTCGCTCGGCCTCGATGCGCTCCTGGAGGGCGTCCGACATGGCGTCCACGGCGAAGGCCAGATCGTCGGTCTCGTCGCGTACCCGTCCGCTGCCGACCTCGTCGCGGATCCGGACCGCGGTGTCGCCGTCGGCGAGCTTGCCGGCGGCCGCGGCCGCCTTGCGCAGCCGCCTGGAGAGCCGCCCGCCGACCAGCACCCCCAGCGCACAGCCGCCGACCACCACCGCGGTCGACCCGATGACCAAGGCCCGGTCGAGGTCGTCGAGTACGGCGAAGCGGTCGGGGAAACGGTCGTGCATGGACAGCACCCGGTTGTTGCTGAGCGGCGAGGCCGCCCACACATCGGGGGCGGTCTGCCCGGTGTCCTGGAGGTAGGTGGCGCGCTTGTTCTTGGCGACCTCGTCGCGCAGCGCCTCCGGCAGCTCCGGGTCGTCGATCTTCGCGCCGAACTGCAGCCGGTTGGTGGAGAGGAAGATCTTCTGCGTGAAGTTGAGCCGCTCGATCTGCACATCCCGGCTGTTGTCGAGCATGGAGTGGCGGGCGGCGTTGTGCACGACAAGGCTCAGCGCGATCGCGACCAGGGCTCCGACGAGCGCGATCGCGGCGCTGAGCTTCCATCTCAGCCCCGTCCGCAGGGCCAGCCTGACCACCGGAGGTGTCAGCCTCTCAGCTTGTATCCGAAGCCGCGGACCGTCTCGATCCGGTCCTGACCGATTTTGCCGCGCAACCGCTGGACATGGACGTCCACCACCCGGGTGTCACCACCCCAGCCGTAGTCCCAGACCCGCTCCAGCAGCCGGTCGCGCGAGAGGACCGTACCCGGTGCGTGGGAGAACTCCAGCAGCAGCCGCATCTCGGTCGGCGTCAGTGCGACGTTCTCGCCGCCTTTGCGCACCTCCATGCCCTCGGTGTCGACCTCCAGATCACCGAAGCGCAGCACCGCCTCGGCGGCGTCGGCCGACTCCGCCGAGGCGGCGCCTGCCCGGTCCGGGCCGCTGGCGTGGCCGAAGCGGCGCAGTACGGCGCGGATCCGGGCGACCAGCACCGCGCCGTCGAACGGCTTGGTGACGTAGTCGTCCGCACCGGCCTCCAGGCCGAGCACCACATCGATCGAGTCGGCACGCGCCGACAGCATGATCACGGGAACCGTCGACTCGTCGCGGATCCGCCGGCACAGGCTGACACCGTCGAGTCCCGGCACCATCACATCGAGCAGGGCGATATCGGGGCGGTCGGCGCGGAACGCCTCCAGGCCCGCCAGCCCGTCGGGCATCGCGGTGACCACGAATCCGTCCCGTTCCAGGGCGAGCTGGGTGGCTTCGCGGATCACGTCGTCGTCCTCGACGAAGAGCACATGGGTCTCGGCCATGCGGTTGTCTCAACCCTCCGTTCCCGTGTCGTCGTCCGGCGTGGCGCCGTCGGCGGTGGTCTTGCTGTAGTCGGTGTGATACGGACGGCCGCGTTCGCGGAAGCGTCCGTCCTTCCAGTGGTAGGTCGTCACGTCCTCACCGGAAGGGCAGCACACCTTGTCGCCCGCGGCGTAGGTCTGCTTGGAGACCTCCAGGTCGCCCTTGTTCACTCCGGCGTAGACCGTCGGCTGTTCATTGCCGTACACGGTGTCATACCCGTCCGGCGCGCCGTCGTGCTTGCGGAAAACATACGCGCCGATGCCGACGGAATCCGCACAGGTCATGACGTTGACGATGACATCGGGGGACGTGCTGCCGGTGAGCGTCGCATAGGTCACCTCGACCGGGTACTCGTCCCCGGCGCACGGCTCGGCCAGCGACTTCTTCACATCCGGGCCGACCTTCGGCGCGTCCTTGAGCAGCTTGACGGCGTCGACCTTCTTGTAGCGGGCCGTTTGGGACGGGCTGGGAGCGGTGTGCACGGCCCCCTTGGGCGCGGGGGTGGTGCCGGCCGACCCCTCGCTGCGCACGCCTTCGCCCCCCGGATTGCATCCGGCCAGCAAAAGGCCGACGGCGGCCACTCCCGCCGTGGCCGCGCCGCCCTTGGTCAACCCGACCCTGGTCAACCTGTTCCTGGTCAATCCGCTCCCGCTCACCGTGCTGCTCGCACAGCTGCCGATGCCGCTGCTGTTCCTGAGGTGATTGTCGCGCGTCGAGCTGTGGGCCGTAAGGCGGCCGGCGCTGTGTCCGTTTTCATCGGTAAAGTCGCACTTCGTCTTGTGCGTGGGGTGATGCCGGGGCTACTGCTCGGGGTCCCGCGGTGTGCCGTACGCCGCCGTTCAGGCCGCGCACCGCTCCCGCCCCCGCTCGCCACGCTCCAGCATCCGCGCGTCGATGTCACGCATCTGCAGCTCCTGGCGCAGCCGGGCCAGCGCACGGTGCAGGGTGCTCTTGACCGTTCCCGTGGACATGCCGAGTGCCGCCGCGGTTTCCTCCGTGCTCATCTGCTCCCAGTGCCGCAGCACGACGACGCTGCGCTGCTTGGGAGCCAGCACCCCGAGGATGTCCATCAGCAGGGCGCGGTCGGCGCGCTGTTCGGTGCCGTCGTCCACGCTCGCGTCCGGGAGCTGCTCGGTGGGCACCTCTTCCAGCTTGCGGGCCCGCCACCACTCGGTCCGCGTATTGATCATGACGCGGCGGAGGTAGGCGTCGGCCAGCGACTTGTCCGCGATGCCGTCCCAGCGACCGTAGGTGCGGACCAGTGCGGTCTGCAGCAGGTCCTGTGCGTCGACCGGGTCGGGCACCAGGCGCCGGGCACTCCGCAGCAGGGCCTCCTGCCGTGTACGAACGTACTCTTCGAAGTCCAGTACCTTGCCGCCGCTGGTCGCCATTCCGACGCCTCCGATCCGCTTACGATTCCCCACGTTGACCGTGCTGGCGGTCATCTCCAGCACGAGGAAGACGCTACGGAGACGGTGTTGCGGCGTAATGTGCGTCGGCCCCACAGGGAGTGCACGGAAAACCCTCGGTTGTGTAACAGCCCGCCAGGGGTCATACCTCGGACGGACGGCGGCCCGCTGCGCGTCATACTCCGGGGGGAGAAGTACCCCCGCCGGAAGGCCCATCGGCCGTGATGCGGCGGCAATCGAGAAGGCGAAGGGTCTCGTTCCGGTCGTATCAGGGGCACTTTCCGGTCATCCGGCGCGAAAGGTGACACGGGGTCAGGCGACACCATCGGACGCGGAAGGGCGCGGCCGCCGAAGTGACCGCGCCCTCCTCTTCTCTTACAGGTTCTCCCGTACGGATGACGGCTGCGCTACGTGAGCGGCAACCGATAGCGGCCACCGCCCAGCGGCTCCACCAAACCGTCCGAGACCAGGCCGTCCAGTGCCCGGGCCCGCTGCACCGGCTCGTCCCACACCGCGTCCAGCGCCTGCTGCGGCACTGGCGAGACCGCCTCGCGCAGGACGGCGAGCAGTTTGCCGCGCACCTGACGGTCGGTACCGGCGTACGTCTGGGTACGACGCGCCGGGCCGTCGTGTGCCGGGGACCCGGCCTGCCGCCAGGCGCACTGCGCGGCGATCGGGCAGCGCCCGCACTCCGGAGCACGCGCCGTGCACAGCAGCGCACCCAGCTCCATCGTGGCCGCCGCCCAGCGCGCCGCCAGGTTCTCCTCCTCGGGCAGTAGCTGGCGGGCGAGTTTGCGCTCCGCCGCGGTGGTGGCGTTCGGCGGGAACTGGCGGCCGGCCACCGCGCGGGCGAACACCCGGCGCACATTGGTGTCCAGCACGGCGTGCCGCTGCCCGTACGCGAACGAGGCGACCGCGGCGGCGGTGTACTCGCCGACGCCGGGCAGCGCCAGCAACTGGTTGTGCTCGCGCGGTACGTCGCCGCCGTGCCGCTCCTGTATGGCGGAGGCGGCGGCATGCAGCCGCAGGGCGCGGCGCGGATAACCGAGCCGGCCCCAGGCCCGGACCGCCTCGCCCGGCGCCTCGGCGGCCAGGTCGGCGGGGCGCGGCCAGCGGGCCAGCCACTGCTCGTAGACCGGCAGCACTCTGCTGACCGGGGTCTGCTGCAGCATGAACTCGCTCACCATCACACCCCAGGCGCCCGCCTCGGGGCGGCGCCAGGGCAGATCGCGGGCGTGCTCGTCGAACCAGTCGGTGACCGGGCCGTGCAGCGCGGTCCCGTCGGCGGCTCCCGCGGCCGCGTCGGCGGCGGAAGCGTTCTCGGTGGCGGCGGTCGTGGCAGTGGTGGTGACAGGCGTCGAAGTCATGGCACTGCCGATCCTGGCACGTCCAGGGTCGCCCGGGAAACGCACCGGGCCCGCCCCGCCGCACGCCCACCCGCACGCAGGACGGCCAGGGGCGCACAGGTGGCGGTTACCGGCGGTACGAGATGGCCCGGCGGCGCCCGGAGCCGGGCCCGGCGCGCCCCGGCCGGCCGGGGCGGGTGAGGATGCGGTCATGGCGGAAACGAGCGGTGCACAGGACGGCAGCGGTACGGGCGGGCCGCCCTGCCCGGAGACGATCCGGCGGGCGCTCGCCGCGCACACGACGATGACGCTGGCGTACGCGGACGAGGACGGGCCGGGAGCCTGCGCGGTGCTCTATGCGACGGACCCGGAGGGCGGCGGGGCGGCCGGCGCCGGGCCCGCGCTGTATTTCGTCACCGCGACCACGACGCGGCACGGCCGGGCGCTGGCGGCGCCCGGTGCCCGGGCCGCCTTCACGGCGCAGCGGGACGGCCAGGAGTGGAGCGGACTGACGGGGCTTCAGGGCCGGGGCGACTGCCGCCCCCTGACCGGTGCCGAGCGGGCCGCGGGCTGGCGGGTCTACCTGGCCCGCTTCCCCTTCGTCGCCGAGAGCGAGCGGCTGCGCGACGCCCTGGAGCGGACCACCTTGTGGGAGCTGCGCCCGGACTGGCTGCGGCTGATCGACAACGGGCAGGGCTTCGGACACAAGGAGGAGTGGTCGGGCCGATGAGGGCGGGGTACCGGCCCGTGCCGCCTCCGCTCCGTCGGCCGCCCGAGGGCGCAGCCGACCGACGACGGACAGCGGGGCGGATCGGCCGCGGCGGCCGGTCCGGAGACGCCTCCGGAGCGATCGGCAGCCGTCGTCGGACCGTTCGGCAGCCGTCCCGGAGCGTTCGGGAGTCGCCTCCGGAGCGTTCGGGAGCCGACTTCGGGCCGTTCGGGAGCCGTCTGCGGGCCGAACGGGAGTCGCCTCCTGAGCCGTCTACGGGTGGACCGGGAGCCACCTCCGGGCCGATCATGGGAAAAGTTGCAGCCGGAAGCGGCGGGTACTGGCCTGTGCGGCTGCCGATCTCTCGTAGAGTTTCCGCGTGGGATCACTGCGCAATCCGATCGGGCCGCTTCCCTCCTCCATCTACTGGCGGCGGAGGGCCGTTGCGCTGGCCATCGTCGTACTGCTCGCCCTTCTGGTCGTGTGGGCCCTCAACTTGGGCGGAATCGGCGGCAAAAGCGGCGACGAGGGCAAGGGGCCCCACGGAAACGGGCCCGCGACGTCCATCACGCCGGGACCCTCCTCCAGCGGACCGGTGAACGGCCAAAAGCCGGGCGGGCGCGATGAGTCGGGCAGTGGCTCGGGCTCGGGCTCGGGTTCCGGCGGCGACTCGGGCGCCGCGGGCGGCGACGGTGACGCGTCCAACGGTGACTCCGGTGCCGGCTCCGGCGGTTCGGGTTCCGTTCCCGACGGGCCGATCGGCCAGGGCTCCGGCAAGAACGCCGTCGAGCCGGGCTCGTCGCTCCCCAACTGTGTATCCGGCACGGCGGATTTGGTGCTGCACAGCGTCAAGAAGTCCTATGCGCCGGGCGACAGGCCGAAGTTCGAGCTGACGGTCAAGAATGCGGCCGGAGCCGACTGCAAGGTGGATCTCGGGCAGAAGGCCGCGGTGCTCACCATCACCGACACCGCGGGCGACGACCGGGTGTGGGCCTCGAACGACTGCCCGTCGGGCACCCGGCCCGCGCTGCTGCAGGTTCCGGCCAAGGGTTCGGTGAAGCGCACCATCGTGTGGGACCGCCGGGCCAGCGGCCCGCAGTGCGCCACTCCGAGCTCGGCCACGGTGCCGGCCGGTAAGTACCTGATCGAGGCCAAGGTGCCCGGGCTGGAAGTCGTCCACACGACGTTCGTTCTGGCCGAGGACTGAGGCCAGGGGCTGAGGCCAGGGGCTGAGGCCAGGGGGTACGTCCCCCTCCCGCACCGGCACCTCCGCGCGTGCGGCCCGCGCACCTCCGCGGCTCTGCCCGTACGCGTCTCCGCTCCGCCCGTACGCGCCTTCGCGCACTCCACCCGTAGTGGAATCGCGCCTTCCCACCCGTAGTGGTTTCGCCGGTAGCGAGAGTCGGTGCTGCGGACGGCGCCGTCCGGGATAGTCGCCGCCATGAAGCTACTGATGCTGGGCGGAACGGAGTTCGTGGGGCGGGCGGTCGCCGAGGTGGCGCTGGCGCGTGGTTGGGAGGTGACGGTGTTCCACCGTGGGAATCACGCGCCGCCGGGAGGGGTGACGGCGCTGCACGGTGACCGTGGGGACGCGGCAGGGCTCGCGGCCCTGGAAAACGGCGAGTGGGACGCCGTCGTCGATACCTGGAGCGGTGCGCCGTCGGTGGTACGGGACAGTGCGCGGCTGCTGGCCGGGCGGGTGGGGACGTACGCCTACATCTCCAGCGGCTCGGTGTACGCCTTCCCGCCCACGGCCCGGCTCGATGAACGGGCGCCGCTGGTGACGGGCTCCGCGGACGCCACCGATGCCGAGGACTATGCACAGGCCAAGCGGGGCGGTGAGCTGGCCGCGGTCGAGGCGTTCGGGAACCGGGCACTGCTGGTGCGTGCGGGGCTGATTCTCGGGCCGTACGAGAACGTGGGGCGGCTGCCGTGGTGGCTGGGGCGGATCGCCCGCGGCGGCCCGGTCCTCGCGCCGGGGCCGCGGGGGATGGCGCTGCAGTACATCGATGTCCGTGACCTGGCCGAGTGGACGGCCGACGCGCTGCAGGCCGGGCTCGGCGGGCCGTACAGCCTGGTGAGCGAGGTCGGGCACGCCACCATGGGCGAGCTGCTGGAGAGTTGCGCGAAGGCCGTCGGCTCGGACGCCGAGCTGCGCTGGACCGCTCCGGAGGACGTCCTCGCCGCCGGTATCGAGCCCTGGACCGAGCTGCCGGTCTGGCTGGCGCCCGGTGAGCTGAGGGACGCGCTCTTCGGCGTCGAGGTGTCCAAGGCCCTGGCTGCCGGGCTGCGTTGTCGTCCCGTCGCGGAAACCGTCGCCGACACCTGGGCCTGGCTGCAGGCCGTCGGCGGGGTGGCACCGCAGCGCCCGGACCGCCCCGTACTCGGCCTGGACCCGGCGAAGGAGGCGGCGGCGCTGCGGCGGGCCGGCTGACCCCCTTGCCGATGAAGGGTGGCGGAGGCAGGCCCTGGGACGGGAGCTAGACGTACCGCTCCAGGATCGACGACTCCGCCAGCCGCGACAGTCCCTCGCGGACCGAGCGGGCACGGGTCTCGCCGACGCCGTCGACCGCCTGAAGGTCGTCGACGCTGGCGGCGAGCAGCTTCTGCAGGCCGCCGAAGTGGTCGACGAGGCGGTCGATGACCGTGCCGGGCAGCCGGGGGACCTTCGCCAGCAGGCGGAAGCCGCGCGGGGAGACCGCGGAGTCCAGTGTCTCGGGGGCGCCGCTGTAACCCAACGCGCGCGCCACGGTGGGGAGTTCGAGCAGCTCGGTGTGGCTGAGCGCGTCCAGCTCGGCGAGCGCTTCGACGACGGTACGGGAGCGCTTGGCGGTCGGCTGGGGGGCATAGTCGCGGACGACCAGCTCCCGCTCCGGCTCCACGCCGGCGATCAGCTCCTCCAGCTGGAGGGCGAGCAGCCGGCCGTCCGTGCCGAGCTCGACGACGTACTCGGCGATTTCCGTGGCGATCCGGCGGACCATCTCCAGGCGCTGGGCGACCGCGGTGACATCGCGGACCGTCACCAAGTCCTCGATCTCCAGGGCGGAGAGCGTGCCGGCGACCTCGTCCAGGCGGAGCTTGTAGCGCTCCAGGGTCGCCAGTGCCTGATTGGCGCGGGAGAGGATCGCGGCGGACTCCTCCAGGACGCGGCGTTCGCCGTCCACGTAGAGGGCGATCAGGCGCATCGACTGGCTGACGGAGACGACCGGGAAACCGGCCTGGATCGAGACCCGCTGGGCGGTGCGGTGGCGGGTGCCGGTCTCCTCCGTGGGGATGGAGGCGTCCGGGACCAGCTGGACGCCGGCCCGCAGGATTTTGGTGATGTCCTTGTCGAGGACCAGCGCCCCGTCGAGCTTGCACAGTTCGCGCAGCCGCGTGGCGGTGAACTCGACATCCAGGACAAATCCGCCGGTACACATGGATTCGACGGTCTTGTCGAAGCCCAGCACGATCAGCCCGCCCGTATTGCCGCGGAGGATGCGCTCCAGGCCGTCGCGCAGGGCGGTACCGGGCGCGACGGCGCTCAGCGTGGCGCGCATCAGGCTCTCGGTGCCGGAGCTTCCACCGGACCTGCCGGAAGTCGATGCCCGGTCGTTGGCTGCCACTGCACTCCTCCGTCGCAAGGTCTGTCGGTCCGCAGGCCGCCCGGCCCATGCTGTGTTGACGTACCAGCGGAGCGTACGTGGCCGACAGGCAATTCTGCGGTGACGGGCGAGACCAGGGCAAAGTCTACCGGCGTGCGCCCTCTTCCTGTGGGGCCTCCCGGCGCACTCGCTTGGGCAGGACGCTGAGGGCCGCTCCGACGTCGGCGACCTCCAGCACCCGCATTCCGTCGGGGATCTTGCCGGGGTCGGAGGGGACCAGGGCGTGGGTGAAGCCGAGGCGGGCCGCTTCGGACAGCCGCCGCTGGACGCCGGTGACCCGCCTGACCTCGCCCGCGAGCCCCACCTCGCCGATGGCGACGAGGTTCTTGGGCAGGGGGGTGTCGCTGGCGGCGCTGGCGAGGGCGAGGGCCACCGCGAGGTCGGCGGCGGGCTCGGTCAGCTTCACCCCGCCGACCGTCGCGCTGTAGATGTCGCGCTTGCCCAGGGCGCTGATCCGGCCGCGCTGTTCCAGTACGGCGAGCATCATCGAGACCCGGGAGGTCTCCAGCCCGGAGGTGGTGCGCCGGGGAGAGGGGATCTGGGAGTCGACGGTCAGGGCCTGGACCTCGGCGACCAGCGGGCGGCGGCCCTCCAGGGTCACCGTCAGGCACGTACCGGGCACGGCTTCGGCGCGGCGGGTCAAAAAGAGGCCCGAGGGGTCGGCGAGGCCGGTGATGCCTTCGTCGTGCAGCTCGAAGCAGCCGACCTCGTCGGTGGTGCCGTAGCGGTTCTTGACGCCGCGGACCAGGCGCAGCCGGGCATGCCGGTCGCCCTCGAAGTGCAGGACGACATCGACGAGGTGTTCCAGCAGGCGCGGTCCGGCGATGGCGCCGTCCTTGGTGACATGGCCGACCAGGAGGGTGGACATGCCGCGGTCCTTGGACGCCCGGATCAGTGCGCCGGCCACCTCGCGGACCTGGGCCATGCCGCCGGGGGCGCCTTCGATCTCGGGGGAGGCGACGGTCTGCACCGAGTCCAGGACGAGGAGCGAGGGCTTGACCGTGTCCAGGTGGCCGAGGACGGCGGAGAGGTCGGTTTCGGCCGCCAGATACAGATGGTCGTCGAGGGCGCCGATGCGGTCGGCGCGCAGCCGCACCTGGCTGGCGGACTCCTCGCCCGTCACATACAGGGTGCGGTGGGCGTCGGAGGCGGCCTTGGCGGCGACGTCCAGCAGCAGGGTGGACTTGCCGACGCCGGGCTCGCCGGCCAGCAGCGCGACCGCACCGGGGACCAGCCCGCCGCCCAGAACGCGGTCCAGCTCGGGCACGCCCGTCGAGCGGGCGGCGGCCTGCCGGCCGTCGACCTGGCCGATGGGCAGGGCCGCGGTGGTGACCCGGCCGGGTGCGGTCGTGCGCACCGCGGGGGCGCCGCCGAACTCCTCGACCGTGCCCCATGCCTGGCATTCGGGACAGCGGCCGAGCCACTTCGCGGTGGTCCAGCCGCATTCCGTACAGCGGTAGGAGGGGCGCTCCTTGCCCGAGGATTTACGCGTTGCCATGGGGTCACCGTAGCGGCGGGGTCTGACAACCCCCGCCCGAGCCCTTGTGGAGCAGGCCCGCGCCTTCCGGGAACACCCGCGCTTTCCGGGAACGCCCGCGCTTTCCTGGAATAGGGGGACACCCCCGTAGGGGAGGGGCCGGAGCGGGGGCCTCAGACGGGAGAGGCAGGAGCGGGGCCCTCGGACGGGAGAGGCCGGAGCGGCGGGGGCAGTGGGGCGGCTCCCTCGTCGGCGGTTGCGCCGCCCGAGTGGCGCAGACGAAGCGCCCCCGCAGTGTAAAGGGCCATTCGTGTCCTCTTTTGAGGGAGATGGTCACCCGTAAGGGTTAAAAGTGTCCAACGCGAGCAAGACCGGCTGCATCATCCGCCTACCGTCGCCGGGGTGATGAGCAGCAGGCCCGAGCACCCCACGCACTCCACCGGCGCACACCGGTCGCGCGGCGACGGCCGGCGCCGGAGCCGGCCGCAGCCGTCCGAGCGGCCCGGCCCGGACGCCGCACGCCCCCCGGACAAGCGCTCCGACGGCTACGACCCTTATCTGGACGGGCTGTTCACCTACTGCCTGTCGGTGCTGTGCGAACACGACGCGGCGACCGCGGTGCTCGGCGAGATGCTCGCGCTCGCCGAGCGGCACCACGGCAGGCGGCCCGCCGACCGGGGCCGGTACCGCTCCTGGCTCTACGCGCTGGCCCGTTGGGCCTGTCTGCGCCGGCTCGCCGAGCGGACCGGCCCGGCCGCCAAGGCACCGGACCCGGCCCCCACGGCGGCAGCCACTGCCACTGCCACCGCCACCACCACGGCCGAAGCCACGGGCCCGGCCGCCGCCGAAGCCGAGCGCCGGCAGCGTGAACTCGCCGCGCTGGCCTGGCCGGAGGCCGCCGGCACCACCCCCGAGCAGCGCGAGGCGCTGGAACTCTCGGTGCGCCATCAGCTGTCCGCCGACGAGGCCGCCGCGGTGCTCGGCGCCGACCCGATCGCCACCCGCGCGCTGCTGGCCACCGCCTCCTGCGAGGTGGAGCGGACCCGGGCGGCACTCGCCGTCGTCGAGTCCGGCCGCTGCCGCGAGGTCGCGCAGCTGGCGGGGGACACCCAGATGTTGCTGGGCGCGGCCCTGAGCCGGGAGCTGGTGCGCCATGTCGACGACTGCGCCGAGTGCCGGCGGACCGCCGAGCGGGCCACCGCCCCGGGGACCTGGCCGGGCACCGCGCCGGTGCCCCGGGGGGCACTGCCGCTGGTCGCCGCGCCTCGCGAGGCCGTGCTCGGCGCGCTGGCGGCGGCCCGGCGCGCCAAGTCGGGCCGCGCGGAGGGGGTGGCCGGTGCGGGCCGCGGCGTCCGGTCGGGTGGGGCAAACGGTTCTCCTCGCTATGACCGCAACGGATTTCCCGTCGGCCCCCCGACGGACCGGGTGGCCCGTCGGCGCAGGCTCCGCGGCCGCGCGCTGACCACCACCGTGGTCGCCACGGTGGTCGCCGCGCCGGTGCTGGCCCTGTGGGCGGCGTACCACGGCGGCCCCGCCACCGATGAGGCGGCGGACGCCTCGCCCTCGGTGACGGCCAGCGAATCGGAGAGCGGGGGACGGCTGGGCGGCCGCCCGTACGAGAACGCCGGCAACGCCCGGACGACGCCCGATCCCGGCTTCCGGGCCGGCGACGGGACGCCCGATGTGTCCGTCGAGGTGATCAGCGCGGACGGCACCCCGCAGCGGCCGGGCGAGCCGGGCAGCCGCGCGGAGTCGGGCCCCGGCCGGCTGACGGTCGCCGCGCAGCCCAGCGGCCGGACCACGGTGCTCACGCTCACTGCCGTGGGCCGGGCTCCGGTGCGCTGGAGCGCCTCGGCGGGCGCGGCCTGGCTGCAGTTGAGTCATACGGCGGGTTCGCTGCGGCCGGGCGAGTCCACCACGATCACGGTCGATATCGACCACGACCGGGAGCCCGCGGGCCACTGGCGCGCCAGGATCGCCATCGAGCCGGGCGGCACCGCCGTCACGATGAAGGGCCATGGCGTGACCGGTCCCGCCCCCGGCCCGCAGCGTCCGACGCCGGCGAAGCCGAAGCCGACGCCGACGCCGACGCCGCGCCCGTCGCACCCGGCGCCGACACCCACACCGACCCCGACGTCCCCGGCGCCCACCCCCACGCCCCCGTCGCCGACCACCGGGCCGACCGGCCCCGACCCGTCCTCGACACCGTCGAACACGACCCGTCCCGCCCGTGCCCGCTGAGCGCACCGGGGCCGCGTCGGCCCGGGCGGCCCCGACACGCGCCTACTTCTGCTTCTCCGACCTCTCCGACTTCTCTGACTTCTCCGACTTCTGCGGCTTCTTTGCGGGCTTCGGGGGCTTCGGGTCCGCCGGGTGCGGCGCCATCGGCAGCGTCGCCGCCAGCCGCTCCTCGCACAGTTCGGCGAGCTTGGAGTAGCCCTTCTTGCCCATCAGCTCGGTCAGCTCCGGCTTGTACGAGACGTACACCGGGTCGCCCGCGCCGTGCGCCGAGGTCGCGGAGGTGCACCACCAGTGCAGATCGTGGCCGCCGGGGCCCCAGCCGCGCCGGTCGTACTCGCCGATCGTCACCTGCAGGACGCGGGTGTCGTCCGGCCGGTCGATCCAGTCGTAGGTGCGCCGGACCGGCAGCTGCCAGCACACGTCCGGCTTGGTCTCCAGGGGCTCGCGGCCCTCGCGCAGCGCGAGGATGTGCAGGGAGCAGCCCGCGCCGGCCGGGAAGCCGGGGCGGTTCTGGAAGATGCAGGAGCCCTCCCAGCGCCGGGTCTGCCGGTCGCCGTCCTCGTCCTCCTGGACCCAGCCGGTCTGGGTGCCGACGTCGTGGTGCTGCCACACGTCGGGCGTGAGCCGTGCCACGTGCTCGGCCACCCGCTTCTCGTCGTCCTCGTCCGAGAAGTGCGCGCCGAGCGTGCAGCAGCCGTCGTCCGCCCGGCCGGCCTCGATGCCCTGGCACCCGCTGCCGAAGATGCAGGTCCAGCGGGAGGTCAGCCAGGTCAGGTCGCAGCGGAAGAGTTGTTCGTCGTCGGCCGGGTCGGGGAAGGTGACCCAGGCGCGGGCGAAGTCGAGGCCGACCTCGTCGGCCGGGGCCTGCTTCGGGGACCGCGCCCCCTCAGTCGCCTGAGAGCGCCGCTTTTCTTCCTTGGTGAGCGCTTTATCGTGCTTCGCCTTTTTCGTCTTTGCCACGACTCCAGCCTAAGGCGCGTCGAGGTGCGGACCGCGCCGACAGGAGGGAGGGGTGCGCGCAGTAGGTTTCCCCGTATGAGACTCGGTGTCCTCGATGTGGGTTCGAATACGGTCCATCTGCTGGTGGTGGACGCACACCCGGGCGCGCGCCCGCTGCCCGCCTATTCGCACAAGGCGGAGCTGCGCCTTGCCGAACTCCTCGACGAGGCGGGCGCGATAAGCGACGCGGGCGTGGAGCGCCTGGTGGCCACCGTTCACGAGGCGCTCCAGGTGTCCGAGGACAAGGGTGTCGAGAGCGTGCTGCCGTTCGCCACCTCGGCGGTCCGCGAGGCCACCAACGGTGAGGACGTGCTGCGCCGGGTCGGGGTGGAGACCGGCGTCGAGCTGCGGGTGCTCTCCGGTGAGGACGAGGCGCGGCTCACCTTTCTCGCCGCCCGTCGGTGGCTGGGCTGGTCGGCCGGCCGGCTGCTGGTGGTGGACATCGGCGGCGGCTCGCTGGAGATCGCCTACGGCCTGGACGAGGACCCGGACGTGGCGGTGTCGCTGCCGCTGGGCGCCGGCCGGCTGACCGCGGGCGACCTGCCCGGCGACCCGCCGGAGGCCGAAGACGTCCGGACGCTGCGCCGCCGGGTGCGCGCCGAGATCGCCAAGGTGGTGAGCGAATTCAGCCGCTACGGCACTCCCGACCGGGTCGTCGGTACGTCCAAGACCTTCCGGCAGCTGGCCCGGATCGCGGGCGCCGCGCGCTCGGCGGAGGGGCTCTACGTCACGCGGGAGCTGACCCGTAAGAAGCTGGAGGAGTGGGTGCCGCGGCTGGCCGGGATGTCCGCGGAGGAGCGGGGCGAGCTGCCCGGTGTCTCCGAGGGGCGCTCGCGGCAGCTGCTCGCCGGGGCGCTGGTCGCCGAGGCGGCGATGGACCTGTTCGGGGTCGAGACGCTGGAGATCTGCCCGTGGGCGCTGCGCGAGGGCGTCATTCTGCGGCGGCTGGACCACCTGCCGTAGGGCCTGGCGTGGGTCTGCCGTGGGGTCTGCCGTGGGGCCCGTCGTGGGTCTCCGTGGGGCCTGCGTGGGTCTGCCGTGGGGCCCGTCTCCCCGGTTCTCCCCGGCGTCCGCGGGCAGAGGCCGGGGAGACGCCCAGGCCGCTCGCCGGGCACGCCGGCCGTCGTGAGACTCGTCACGCCCCGGCCGGCCCCGCCACACGCATCGCCCCCTGTCGCACCGTCCCCCGCCTCCTCCGGCAGGGGGCCGCGGTCGCCGGACCTCCTGCCCCGCGCCCGGCCTTGGCCCGTACGCTGTCCTTCGTGACAGAGCCAGTGGTGCGCATCCCGGATGCGAAGGTCGCGCTGTCCACGGCCTCGGTGTATCCGGAGTCGACGGCGACGGCCTTCGAGATCGCCGCGCGCCTCGGCTACGACGGCGTCGAGGTCATGGTGTGGACCGACCCGGTCAGCCAGGACATCGAGGCCCTGCGCCGACTCTCGGACTACCACGGCGTGCCGGTGCTGGCCGTCCACGCCCCGTGTCTGCTGATCACCCAGCGGGTCTGGTCCACCGACCCCTGGGTCAAGCTCCAGCGCGCCCGCACCGCCGCGGAGAAGCTGGGTGCCTCGACGGTGGTCGTGCACCCGCCGTTCCGCTGGCAGCGCAGCTACGCGCGGGAGTTCGTCCGCGGGGTGTGGCGGATGGAGCACGAGACGGACGTGAAGTTCGCCGTCGAGAACATGTACCCGTGGCGCTACCGGGACCGCGAGATGCTCGCGTACGCCCCGGACTGGGACCCCACCAACGACGACTACCGGCACTTCACGGTCGATCTGTCGCACACCGCCACCGCCCGCAATGACGCCCTGGAGATGGTGGGGCGGATGGGCGACCGGCTGGCGCACGTCCATCTCGCCGACGGCAACGGCTCCGCCAAGGACGAGCATCTGGTGCCGGGGCGCGGCAGCCAGCCCTGCGCCGCGATGCTGGAGCAGCTGGCGGCCACCGGCTTCGAGGGCCATGTGGTCGTCGAGGTCAACACCCGGCGGGCGATGTCCGCAGCCGAACGCGAGGCCGACCTGGCCGAGGCGCTGGCCTTCACCCGGCTGCACCTCGCCTCGCCGACCCGGGTCCCGGGCTCGTGAGCGGCAGCGGGCACGACCCGGACGGTTCGCCTGCCGCACCTGGTTCGTCTCCCGCGCCTGGTTCGTCTCCCGCACCTGGTTCGTCTCCCGCGCCTGGTTCGTCTCCTGCACCTGGTTCGTCTCCTGCACCCGGTTCGTCTCCCGCGCCCGATACGCCGCCCGCCCCGGCCCGCCGCCGGGGCCGCCCGGCCCGCGCCGCCGCCGAGGCCGGTCCCGGTGCCCGTGAACGGATTCTGGCCGCGGCCCGTACGGAGTTCGCCGCGCGCGGCTACGACAAGACCTCGGTCCGGGGGATCGCCAAGGCGGCCGGGGTGGACGCGGCGTTGGTGCATCACTACTTCGGCACCAAGGAGCAGGTCTTCGAGGCCGCCATCGAGCTGACCTTCGCGCCCGCGCTGACCATGCCGGAGGCGATCGCGGGCGGCGGTGAAGGGGTGGGCGAGCGGATGGCCCGCTTCATGTTCGGCGTCTGGGAGAACCCCGTCACCCGGCAGCCGCTGCTGGCGATCATGCGCTCGGCGCTGACCAACGACACCGCGGCGGCGTTGCTGCGCGGGCTCATCGAGCGGCGGATGCTGCAGCGGGTGGCGGGCGAACTGCAGGTCCCCGACCCGCAGTTCCGGGTGCAGCTGGCCGCCGGGCACCTCATCGGGATCGCCATGCTGCGCTATGTGATCAAGATGGACCCGGTCGCCTCGGCGGACCCGGAGGAGATCATCGCCATGGTCGCCCCGACCCTCCAGCGGTATCTGACGCAGCCCTGACAGCCGGCTCCGGAACCGGAGACGGCGCGGCCCGCGATCGCCGACTCTGACGCGCGCCTGACAACCGGCTCCGATGCCGCTCCGAAGGCCCGGTCACCACCTTGAACTGCACGAACGGCGCGCACCCCACTGTCCGCACTGCGGTCAGCGGTCTCACATGCCGGAGCGACTGTCCAGATCTTGGATCAGAGGCGTAATCTCGACGGGAGCTGATATATGACGCCACCCGGTACGCGGCAGAGCCACGCGGCAGAGCCCAGGTACCGGAGCCGGCGGTCGTACGGACGTAATCCCGAGGGAGTGACCATCGTGCCCGAGCTGAGGTCCCGCACCGTTACCCATGGCCGCAACATGGCCGGCGCCCGAGCCCTTATGCAGGCCTCCGGCGTAGCGCGGGAGGACTTCGGCAAGCCGATCATCGCCGTCGCCAACAGCTTCACCGAGTTCGTGCCCGGCCACACCCACCTCCAGCCGGTCGGCCGGATCGTCTCCGAGGCGATCCACGAGGCCGGCGGCATCGCCCGCGAGTTCAACACCATCGCGGTCGACGACGGTATCGCCATGGGCCACGGCGGCATGCTCTACAGCCTGCCCTCCCGCGACCTGATCGCCGACTCCGTCGAGTACATGGTCGAGGCGCACTGCGCCGACGCGCTGATCTGCATCTCCAACTGCGACAAGATCACCCCGGGCATGCTGATGGCCGCGATGCGGCTCAACATCCCGACGGTCTTCGTCTCCGGCGGCCCGATGGAGGCCGGCAAGACGACCCTCGTCGACGGCACGGTCCGCACGCTCGACCTGGTCGACGCGATCTCGGACGCCGTCAACGACAAGATCTCGGACGAGGACATCCTCCGCATCGAGGAGAACGCCTGTCCGACCTGCGGCTCCTGTTCCGGCATGTTCACCGCCAACTCCATGAACTGCCTGACCGAGGCGATCGGCCTCTCGCTGCCCGGCAACGGCTCCGTGCTGGCCACCCACACCGCCCGCAAGGCGCTGTACGAGAACGCCGGCCGCACGGTCGTCGAGATCACCAAGCGGCACTACGACGAGGACGACCACACCGTCCTGCCGCGCAACATCGGCACCCGCGCCTCCTTCGAGAACGCCATGGCCCTGGACATCGCCATGGGCGGCTCGACGAACACGATCCTGCACCTGCTCGCCGCGGCCCAGGAAGCCGGTCTCGACTTCGACCTGGAGGACATCAACGCGGTCTCCCGCCGGGTGCCCTGCCTGGCCAAGGTCGCCCCGAACGTCGCACCGGGCGGCACGTACTACATGGAGGACGTGCACCGGGCCGGCGGCATCCCCGCCCTCCTCGGCGAGCTGTGGCGCGCCGGACTCCTCAACGAGGACGTGCACACCGTGCACAGCGCCTCGATCGAGGAATGGCTCAAGACCTGGGACGTGCGCGGCGGTTCGCCCTCCGACGTGGCCGTCGAGCTGTGGCACGCGGCCCCCGGCTGCAAGCGCTCGGCGACCGCCTTCTCCCAGTCCGAGCGCTGGGACAGTCTCGACGTCGACGCCGAGGGCGGCTGCATCCGCGACCTGGCACACGCCTACTCCGTCGACGGCGGCCTGGCGGTCCTCAAGGGCAACCTCGCCGAGGACGGCTGCGTCGTGAAGACCGCCGGCGTCGACGAGTCGATCTGGAACTTCGAGGGCCCGGCCGTGGTCTGCGAGTCGCAGGAAGAGGCCGTCGACAAGATCCTCAAGAAGCAGATCAAGGAGGGCGACGTCGTCGTCATCCGCTACGAGGGCCCCAAGGGCGGCCCCGGCATGCAGGAAATGCTCTACCCGACGTCCTTCCTCAAGGGCCGCGGCCTGGGCAAGGCCTGCGCGCTGGTCACCGACGGCCGCTTCTCCGGCGGCACCTCCGGCCTGTCCATCGGCCACGCCTCGCCCGAGGCGGCGTCCGGCGGCACCATCGCCCTCGTCGAGGACGGCGACCGCATCAAGATCGACATCCCGAACCGCACCATCGAACTCCTCGTCGGCGACGTCGAGCTGGAGTCCCGCCGACTGGCCCTGGAAGGCGTCTACGCCCCGAAGAACCGCGAACGCAAGGTCTCCCAGGCCCTGCGCGCCTACGCGGCGATGGCGACCAGCGCGGACAAGGGCGCGGTGCGCGATGTGAGCAAGCTGGGCTGAGCGGGGCCGGTTCGGCAAGCGGGCCGGTACGGAGAGCGGTGCGGCGGACGTCGAGGGCGTCCACCGCGCCGCACCGCGCCGCGTTCAGCGAGGATGCTCCCCTGCGAGGACGATCAGGAGCTGCGCCGGACGACACCGCGCTGCTCGTACTCCATGACGGACTCGACGCTGGTGGCGAGGGCTGCTCCGCATTCACGGGTGATCATCCAGAGCGCCAGATCGATGCCGCTGGTCACACCGCCCGCGGTCACCAGGTTCCCGTCGTCGACGACGCGCGCGTCGACCACCTTGCCGCCCTGGGCGGCCAGTTCGGCCTTGGCGAGGTGGTGTGTCGTGCACGGACGGCCGTGGGTCAGGCCTGCCGCGGACAGCACCATGACTCCCGTGCAGACACCGGCGACGGTGACTCCGGCCTCCTGCGCCCGTACGAGGTCCCGCAGGACCTCCGGATCGTTGATCAGCTGGTCGCCGCCGCCCGGCACGATCAGAAGATCGGTGTCGGTGGGCTCCCATGCGGCCGGCACCGTGACTTCGGTGCCGAAGAAGCAGGTCACCTTGCCAGGAGCCGAGGGCCGCACCAGCGTCGTGTGCACCTGGCCGCCCGCCCGCTCGGCGTGACCGAATACGTCACGCGGCCCGATGAAGTCCTGCTCCTCCACCCCGTCGTACAGGAGGATCTGAACGCGTAAAGGCATCTGCTGTGTCTCCTTGGTCGGTGCAGTGTCCGCGGATGCCGCGGACACTGCGGGGTTCCCGATCCAGAAGTCTGCTGCGCCGGTCGAAGAGTTCCCGGTCGATGAGTTCCCGTCCGGCCCGGTGCGCCGACCGACCGCCCCTTGGTACGGCGACGGCCCCCGTCGCGGGCGAGCGACGGGGGCCGGTATGTGGGGCCCGTTCGTGGGGTCGGGGTGTGTCAGACGCCGGGGAGCTGCCCGCGCTTCACTGCGGTGACGAAGGACGACCAGGCGGGCGCCTCGAAGAGGAGGGCGGGGCCGTGGGGGTGCTTGCTGTCGCGGACGGGGACGAGGGCGGGGAAGTCGTCGGAGACTTCGAGGCAGGCGCCGCCGTCCTGGTTGCTGTGGCTGGACTTGCGCCAGGTGGCGGTGGACAGGAGGTCGTCGGAGACCTCGATGCACTGGCCGCCGTCTGGGTTGCTGTACGTGCTCTTGCGCCAGGTGACGGTGCTCAGGTCGATTGATCGCACGGCACTTCTCCCTGCTTCGTATGACGGCTTCCTCGATTCGGCTGGGCTCTGTGAAGCGCGTGGCGGACGCCCGACCAGTTGCTTCAGCATGAAGGCTGCCCGCGAGACAGGCTGCGATCGGCCGTTCCGGCCCAGTGGGTCGATGCCCAGCGGTACGGCAACGGCCCCCGTCGCGGGCGAGCGACGGGGGCCGGTATGTGGGCCCGCTCTTGGAGCCGGGGCGCGTCAGGCGCTTGGGAGTCGCCCGCTCTTCACGGCGGTGACGAAGAACGACCAGGTGGAGGCGTTGAAGAGGAGCGCGGGGCCGTGGGGGCGCTTGCTGTCACGGACGGGGACGAGGGCGGGGAAGTCGTCGGAGACCTCGATGCACTGGCCGCCGTCGGAGTTGCTGTAGCTGGACTTGCGCCAGGTGGCGTTGCTCAGATCGATGGCTCGCAAGGCACTTCCTCCAACATCTGCCCGATGAACTTCCGCGACTCGGCCGGGGACAACGCGAAGTCGCGAACAGCATCGTACGCGCGCTGCAGACGCTCAACCGATCCTGTTTCCTCTACCAGTTCGCCATGGAGGGCGCTCTCGGTGTAGGCGACGGTGCGCCCATCCGACAGCCGCAGAAACATCACGTCCGTACTTGCCAGGGCGTGCAGCCCGGGGCTGTGGGGCAGTACCTGCAGTGTCATGCTCGGTTGCCCGGCGGCCTGGGACAGGCGTTCAAGTTGGTCTCGCCACGCCTGTGGACAGAGCATTGGCCTGCGAAGCACCGTCTCGGACAGGATGGTGCGGAACTGCGGAGGATCGTCACTCGCCAGCAACTTGCTTCGTCCTATGCGGGCTTCGACTTGCCGGTCCAGCTCCGCACCCTTGCTGCCGCCCGCCGCGAGCACTTCGCGCGCGTACCCCTGCGTTTGGAGCAGGCCCGGCAGGACACCCACGGCGTAGTGCCAGAGGCTCACCGCTTCGGATTCCAGCACCATGTAGCGCCGGTACTGCTCACGGAACTGGCTGGGATCGGCAAGTGCCAACTCCCACAGCGTCAGCAGCAGATCCTTCGTCCCGTAGTACTGGTCCAGCGCCTGGGCGACCTCCGGGCCGCCGATCGTCTGGCCGCTCTCCATCTTGCCGAACAGCGACCAGTCCCAGCCCAGTGCGTCGCCGAGCTGCCGCAGGCTGTCGCCCTTCTGCGCGCGCAGTAATCGCAGCTCTTCGATAAATCGTTGGCGTGGCTCCTGGCTCCGACCGGTGACCGCTCGCCTCGGCGGCATCGCGACCTCCTCCGTGGAAGGTGTGGAACTAACGGTGCGTGGTCGCGAAATACGGCCCGCAAGCGGCATTCGCGCCCTTTTCCTGGCCCATTCTCGTAAGGGCCGGAACACACACAGTAGTTGCGCTCCGGTCCTCCAAGCAGGAAAACGGCAGACAGGAGCGGTGCTGATGACGACGGGCGGCGGACGGCAAGAGGGAAGAGGCCGAGGCGGCCTGCGCCGAGCTGGCCGCGGCGCTGAAACGCGCCGGCATCGTGCTGCCGTCACTCGGTGTGGACCCCGTGTCGTACGGCTATGCGCAGCCGCGTCCGCTCATCGAGTTGGGGCGCTGCAACCTGGAGACGACGCACCGGCTCATCGCCGTGCTCAACGGGGCGGCCCGGTGACCGCGCGCGTCCCGTACGTCTCCCCGGCGTGCCATGTCGGCACGCACACGAGGTGCACCAAGGGCAGCCCGGGGACCGAGGCCGCCGCCGTGCCCGGGGTCCGGCGGGAAGCCTGTGCCTGCCGCTGCCATGCCCCGGGCGGTGCGCGCCCCGGCGGTCACCAGGCGGCCGGGTCCCCGGTGGCCGCGGCGAAGACGGTGCCGTCCGGCGCGGCCGCGTAGATCCGGCCGCGGGCCGCATCCACCTGCGGGGCGGGCAGCATCTGCAGATAGCCGTTGTGACGGCGGCCGTCCAGCCGTGGCGGGGTCTGGCCGAGCAGGCCGCCGGAGCGGGTGTCGACCGCCAGCAGCCGGCCGTCCGCCGCGGTGAAATACAGCCGGTCGCCGCTCACCACCGGCGCCGAGCCCTGGCTGACCGAGGTCTCGGTGTCCCACTTCCGCTCCCCGACGGCCTGCAGCGCCCCGCCCTCGGCCAGCAGATACACGGACTCGCCGTGCACCACGGCGGCCACTTGGTCGAGCGGCGCGGCCAGCGGGAGGCGCCTGGTGTGCCCGGTGGCCGGGTCGTAGCGCACGACGGCGAGGGTGCGGAACGTGAACTTCGGGTCGGTGACGGTCAGATAGAGGGCCCCGGACGTACCGGTTCCGGCCAGGGCGAGGGTGCCGGGCAGCCGCCGGGACCAGCGGACGGTGCCGTCGCCCGGGTCGATGGCGGTGACCTGGGTGCCGGTTCCGTCGGGGGTGCCCTCGGCGGCATAGGCGGTGTGCGCGTCGCCGAAGGAGGAGAAGAGCGGCAGCTGGTGGCCGGGGAAGCGTTTGTGCCAGCGCCGGCGGTGGGTCGCGCTGTCCAGCGCGGTGACCGTGCCGTCGGCGGCCGTCAGCAGGATGCGGTTCCCGACGATCCTGGTCTGGCCCTCGTATCCGGAGACGTCCTTCGTCCAGCGGGTGGCGCCCTTGCCGTCGGCCGAGGGGTCGAGGGCGCTGAGCTGCTTGCCGTCGCCGGAGAAGACGTACAGCAGACCGCCGGAGAGCACCGGCGGGGTCGGCGACGCGGCGAACTCGGCGGCGTTCTTGCCCTGGGAGCGGCGGTCCGTGCGCTGCCATGCCGGGTGGCCGGTGTCCGGGTGGAGCCGGGCGGCCGGGACGCCGGACTGGCCGCAGAAGACGGCGCCGGATCCGGTGGTGCAGAACGGCATTTCGGCGTCGTGGCCCTCGGGGCGTTCGACGAGCGTGGTCCGCCACGGGTGGAAGGCGGTGCGGTCGAGGTGCGACGGACGGGTCTGCAGGGCAGGGTCCGGCCCGTTCTCGCCCAGGGCCAGCGTGCGGACGCCTGCGTACGCCCCGGCGCCGGTCACGACCAGGGCGAGCGCGGCCCAGAGGGGCCAACGGCGGGAACGGGAACGGGAATGGGAACGGGAACGGGCGGGGCGGCGGGGCCCGGTGGGGCTGGCTGTGTCGGTGGGATCGATGGGATCGATGGGATCGATGGGGTCGGTGGGGCTGGCAGGGCTGGTGGGGGCGGCCGGGGGCCCGGCGTCGGCGGAGCTCCCGGCGCTGCCTTCGGCGGGGCTCTCGACGGGCACGGGGACGCGGACATGCGTCGCCCCGGCACGCGGCGGGGTGGCCCCGTCCCGTACCGGCGTGAGCTGCCCGGGCGTGAGCTGCCCGGGCGGGGGCTCTTCCGGCTGCCGCTGCTCCCGCTGCTCCCGCTGTTGCCGCTGCTCGCGCTGCCGCTGTTCCGGTATCCGTACCTCCTCCGCCGCCGCACCGCCCGCCGCCGCACCGCCCGCCGCCGCACCGCCCGCCGCCGCACCGCCCACCGTCGGGTCCGGCGACGAACCGTCGTCCGTCGACGAACCGTCCCGCGGCATACCGTCCGGCAACAAGCCATCCGGCAGCACGCTCACCGTCAGCGCGGCGCCCTGCGGCGCGCCCTGCGGCACACCCAGCGGCGCACCATGCGGCGCATCCGTCCGCAGCAGCTCCATCAGCGTGCCCGGCGTCGGCCGGTCCGCCGGGTCCTTCGCCAGGCAGCTCTCGATCAGCGGTACCAACTCCGCCGGTACGCCCGCCAGATCGGCGTCGTCGTGCACCACCTGGTACGCGACGATGTAGGGGCTCTCCGAGTCGAACGGGCCGCTTCCGGTGGCGGCATGCACCAGGACCGAACCCAGTGCGAAGACATCCGCCGCCGGTCCCACCTCGCGTGGCCGCTGGAACTGTTCGGGCGCCATGAAGGGCGGCGTACCGATCAACTTGCCGGTCTCGGTGCGCATTTCGCTGTCGGACGGCCGGGAGATGCCGAAGTCGATGACTTTCGGCCCATCGGCGGCCAGCAGAACATTTCCCGGCTTGAGGTCGCGGTGCACCACTCCCGCGCGATGGATGTCGCGCAGCGCCTCGGCGAGCCCCGCGGCCAGCCGCCGCACCTCGCCGACGGCCAGCGGGCCCTTCCGCTTCACATGATCGGAAAGGGTCGGGCCGGGAATGTGGAGGGTCGCCATCCAGGGGCGGTCGGCGTCCGGATCGGCGTCCACGACGGGCGCGGTGAAGGCCCCGCTGACCCGCCGCGCGGCGGCCACTTCCTGCCGGAACCGCCCGCGGAACTCCGGGTCCTGGGCGAATTCGGCATGGACGACCTTGACCGCGAGCAGCAGTCCGGACGACGAGCGCGCCAGATGGACCACGCCCATACCGCCGGAGCCGAGCCGTGCCTCCAGGCGGTATTGGCCGGCGTATTCCGGATGCTCCGCTTCCGGGCCGACCCCGGAACTGCGCAGCGATGGCATGGTTCCCACCCCCGTGTTGTTCCCTTGCCATGCGGTCGCAGATGCGACGCGCGGAGCTTAGTCGATGGCACGTACGAAATGAGTGAGGCTTGCTAGCGTGCCGTGGCAGAACCGCACCGCAGCTTGGTCGCGGGCAGTATCACGAGCGCCTTCACGCGCTTCGTCAACGGGGGAGAACACCATGACGACTCAGGACGATCTCGGCTCCGTGGAACCGGCCGGGGAGCAGTTGCTCGCCGCCGCGTCCGGCGGCCCCGCCTATCCCGTCGCACCCGGCTACCGCGTCAAGGTCCGGCAGGGCCCCGGCACCAACTACCCGGTCGTCCGCCAGCTGGAGGAAGGGGCCCGGATCCAGATCCGCTGCCAGCGCCACGGCCAGTCGGTCAGCGGCCCGTACGGCACCTCGGACATCTGGGACAGCATCGGGGCCGGCCAGTACGTCGCCGATGCGTACGTCCGGACGGGCAGCAGTGGCATGGTCGCGCCGCGCTGCACGAACTGAGGCGCGGGACGGGAGCGCCGCGGGACCGGAACGCCGCGCGGCCGAGGGGCAGGCAGGCCCGCGGCCGCGCACGCCGCGGCACCACCACACCACCGCGTCACCACCACACGACGGCACCACCACACCACCACGACGTCACCACCACGACGGCACCACCACACCGCCGGACACCGGACCCGCCGGGGATAATCGCTGCCATGAGCGATGAGCAGACGCCCGCCGGAAACCCGGAGCCCGGCGGTTCCGGGCCCGGGGCGCCCGAGCGTGGCGGCCCCGAGCCGGCGGAGATCCGGTTCTTCGGCACCACCTGGGTCCACCACGACGGCGGCTACGGCCTGCGCCGGGCCGGTGTCGCGGTGGGCTCGCTCGCGCTCGCCGCGGCCGGGGCGGTCGTGCTGCGCTTTGCGTTCCAGGGGCTGGAGATCGCCGCCGTCGGCCGGTTCGTCGGCATCCTCGTCGTTGCCGGCTTCGCCATCTGCAGCGCCCTGGCCTTCCGCCGTACCTGGGACGGCTTCGTCCGCCGCCCCGATCCGGCCGCCCGGAGCGCGGCCGACACGTCCTCCCAGGGCCTGATGCTGATCGGCTTCATCGGCTCGCTGCTCGCCTATTTCTGCCGCAGCCTCGTCGAGGCCCCGGGGGAGAAGCTGCACCGCGCCGAGTACGCCGCGGCCCGAGAGCGGCACGAACGCCGCCGCGGCGCCCGTACCGGCAATCCGGCCGCCAAGAAGTCCCGGCCCAAGAAGCGCCGCTGAACGGGCCGGAGTCTCAGCGCTTCAACGCACGGGGCCGCAGTCTCAGCGCTTCAACGCACCGGGCCGGAGTCTCAGCGCTTCGCGTACCGTGCCGCCATCGTGCGGAACACCTCCCGCGGCTCCCAGCGCGTCTCGTCGAGCATCCGGACCACACCGTACGAGGAGAGGTCCACGCCCTTGCGGGTCTGGAAGGCGGCGAAGGTGAACCAGAGCGCGGTGTCCACGCCCTCCTCCTCGAAGATGTCCAGCAACTCGGTGAGGTAGCGCACCTGCTCACCTTCGTCGGGCTCCGCGCCCTCCGGCGGCTGCCAGGCCATCCCGCCCCGCTCGCCCGCGCCCCGGTAGGCGCAGGTGCCGAACTCGGTCACCGCGACCGGCTTGCCCTGGCCGACGTGCGCCCGCAGTTCGTCCCGGAACGTCGTGGCGTTGTACGCGGCCCGGTACGCGTCCACGCCGATGATGTCGAACGGCTGCCAGTCGACGGACTCCCACGGTCCCGAGGCGTAGCTGATCCGGCCGCCGAAGCGGGAGCGGACCTGCGCGGCGGTCTCGGCGAGGAAGCCGTTGAGCCGCTCCTGCACGGGGCCCAGCGCCATCCACCAGTCCAGGTCGGCGGTGACCATCGCCTGCAGCCGCTCGCTGTAGGTGTCGCCGGGGATGAAGCCCGCACAGAACGCGCTCAGCTCGCACCCGGCGACGAACACCACCTCCGCCCCGCCCGCCCGTACGGCCTCGGCCCGCTCCGCGCAGTCGGCGAAGAACGGCAGCAGCTCCGCGGTCGTGAGATCCACCGGGAACGGCGCGAACCACACCTCCAGACCGGCGTCCGCGGCGCACCGTGCGGCGAGGCTCAGCCGCTCCGGATCGCCGCCCGATATCCGCACCGCGTCGCAGTGCAGCTCACCGGCGATCACGGCGAGGTCCTGGCGCACCGCCTCGACGGTGAAGGTCTTGCGGGAGAGCTCCTCGCCGGGGAGGAAGCCGGTGTCGTAGTTGATGCCCCGTGCGCGCATATCGCCTCTCACTGCCCTCTCTGGTCCGTGCGGTCTGTGTGGTCCGTGCGGTCTGTGTGGTCCGTGCGGTCCGTGCGGTCCCTGCGGTCTTTCGCCCGGCCGGGCCGCCGGGCGGTGGCCCGGCCTCAGAAGATGGTCAGGTCTGTGGGCCGGCAGGTCGAGGGCGAAAACGCGCAGGTTTCTGGATTCTGCTCCTCGAACCCGCGGGAACCTGTGTGTGCGGTCCGGTAAAAGCACCCCCGGCTCCGGTTCACCCAATGTGCCATGCGTGCGGCTCCGTTCAGGAGGTGCCGGCTCCGCGGTCGGCCGTACCCCGGAGGTCGTCTGGCGTTCGGACGGCGGCGGCAAGGTGCGTGCCGCCCGCCGGCCGGTGCTGGGTCGCGAGAAGGTCGCCCGCTATATGCGGGGCCTGGTCACCCGTGGCATCCAACGGGCCGGGATGCGGGCCGCGTTGGCGGAGGTCAACGGGGCCACCGGGCTGGTCTTCGTCGACCCGGCGGGCACGCAGTCCGGGGTGTTCGCCTTCATCGTCCACGCCGGGCGAATCACGGAGGTGGACGCCGTCATCAGCCCCGACAAGCTCGGCCACCTCGACATCCCCCTCGACATCCCCCTCGACATCCCCCTCCACCGCGGCCTCGACCGGTTATCGGCAGGGGGTGAAGCCGGCCGGTGGCGCACCCGGCCCGCTCGCCTTCCCGCCCCGGCCGCTACTCCCGTGCCCGTTCCCGCTCCCGCTCCCGCTCCCGTTCCGGCTTCCCCTTGCCGTACAGCCATTTGTCGAACAGCCCGGTCAGATCCACGTCCGTGCGTTCCTGGCAGAAGGCGATGAATTCCTTCGAGTCGGCGGTGGAGTAGCGGTACTTGGCGGGCCACTCCTTCAGGATCTGGAAGAAAGTCTTGTCGCCGACCGCGTTCCGCAGTTCCTGGAGCAGCATCGCGCCCCGCTCGTAGACGGGAACCCCGGTCACATTCTTCGCCTTGCCCGGATTGCCGGGCGGGAAGGCCCAGCGCTGCGGGTCCGTCTTGTCCTTGTAGAGCGCATCGAACTGCTGCTGCGGGGTCTTGCCGCCCTTGTGCTCCTCCCACAGCCATTCGGCGTAGGTCGCAAAGGCCTCGTTGAGCCAGGTGTCCTTCCAGGTCTTAGGGGTCACCGAGTCGCCGAACCACTGGTGGGCCATCTCGTGCACCACGGTCACGGTGTCCGGCGCCCCGGCGTAGACCGGCTTGGTCTGGGACTCCAGCGCCATCCACGTGATCCGGGCCGGGGTGTGATCGACGATCGCGCCCGCGGAGGAGAAGGGATAGCGGCCGAACAGCCCGCTCTCCCACTTCAGGATCTCCGGCAACTGCTCCAGCGGCCCCTTGCTCGCCTTGGCCTCCGCCGGGTCCACCGCGACGTACAGCGGCAGCCCGTCGGGCGTACGGGACCGGTGGACATCGAATCGGCCGATGGTGGCGGTGGCGAGGTAACTGGCCATGGGCTGCCCGTTGTGCCACCGGAAAGTGGTCCGGCCCCCGGCCGTTTTCTCCGACCGCAGATCCCCGTTGGCGACGGCGGTATAGCCCTTCGGGACGGTGATCGTGAAGTCGTAGGCCGCCTTGTCCTCGGGGTGGTTGTTGCCGGGGAACCAGGTCATGGACCCGGCGGGCTCGCCCGAGACGAACGCCCCGTCGGCGGTCTTGACCCAGCCCTCCGTCGTGCCGTCCGGATCCTTCAACTCCTGCGGTGTGCCGGAGTAGTCGACGGTCGTACGGAACTGTGCGCCTTTCCTGAGGCTCTCGGCCGGCCGGACGATCAGCTTGTGCCCCTTACGGGAGAACGCGGCGTCCTTGCCGTCGACCCGTACGTCCGACACCCGCAGTCCCTGCAGATCGAGCTGGAAGGACCGCAGGTCCTCGGTGGCCTCGGAGGTGATCTCGGCGGTCGCGTCCAGCCGTTTCTTCTTCACGTCGTAGTCGAGATCGAGCCCGTAATGGCGCACCTGATAGCCGCCGTTGCCGAGCGCCGGGAAGAGCGGATCGCCCACCCCGCCGCTGCCCGCCGCCCCCCGGACGCCCACGGCGCCGTGTGTGCACGAGGAGAGCAGCAGGGCGACGGACAGGGCGGCGGTCGCACCGCAGCAGCGGAAAGGCCGGCGATTCACAGCGCTCCAAGGGTCGGCGGTCACGAGCATGCCGACCCTACGGTCATTTCCGCCGCAACGCCGGTCCTTTCCCCCGGGGGTGCCTTACGGGGCGATGGACGGTGTTTTCTGCCGGGTGGGCCCGTCCGGTCCGCGCCGCTGCTGCTCCTCCCAGCTGCCGAGCGCCGCCGCACACGCATGGTCGAGATGCCGCAGCCCGGACAGATCGAGCTGGATCTCCCGGTCCTTGGGCAGCGCCTCCAACTGGTCGAGCAGCTTCGGCAGCCGCAGGAAGGTGGCATGGCCCAGGGCCCGTACGAGAAGGGGGCGCCGGGGGCCCGAGCCACCCGTCCCGCGGGTTCCATCTCCACCCGTCCCGCGGGTTCCGTCTCCGCCGGTCGCCCGTGTCCCGGGTCCGTCCGGCCTGCCTCCGTCCACCCCGTGTCCGTCGGTGGTGCGTCCGCCCGTCCCGCGGTCGGCCGTGGCGCCGCCGGCCACGGAGTCCCCGGAGTCCGGGGACTCCGGCTCGTCCAGCCCCACGATCTCCAGGTGGACGTGCGAGGTCTCCCACGCCGACTTGGCCACCGCCATCAGCAGCCCCAGCAGCACCCCCTCGAACATGTTGGTGGCCACGATCGCCACCGCCGTCGAGGCGAGCACCACGGCCTCACCCCGGTGCTCGCGCCACAGCGGACGCCACTGCTTCACCGGCAGCAACTTGCCGCCCGCATGCACCAGTACGCCGGCCAGCGCCGCGAGCGGAACCACGCCCAGCGCCGCCGGGATGGCCACCGCGAAGAGCAGCAGCCACGCCCCGTGCAGCACCCGCGAGGCCTTTGTCCGGGCCCCGGCGTGCACATTCGCGGCGCTGCGGACGATCACCGCGGTCATCGGCAGCGCCCCCAGCAGGCCGCACACCGTGTTGCCCGCGCCCTGGGCCATCAGCTCCTTGTCGTAATCGGTCCGCGGCCCGTCGTGCAGCCGGTCCACCGCGGCCGCGGAGAACAGCGACTCCGCCGATGCGATCAGGGTGAACGCCAGCACGGTGCCCAGCGCACCGGCCACCGCCCCCGCCTCCGTCAGCCGCAGGAAGTCCGCGCCGCCCGGCGGCTGGACGACTTCCAGCAGGCCCGCCACCTCGACCCGGGCCACCGGCAGCTCCAGCACCCACACCACGACCGTCGCCAGCGCCACGGCCACCAGCGGCGCCGGCACCACCCGCGCCGCGCGCCGCCACTTGGGCCACAGCACCAGCAGCACAATGGTCCCCGCGCCCACCGCCAGTGCCGCGAGCGAGGCGCCGGACCCGGCGGTGTCCGCCGCCAGTTTCGGCAGCCCGCTCAGATTCGCCGGCCCGCCGCCCGGCGCCTTGGCGTCCACCAGGGCGTACAGCTGCCCGGCGATCAGCACCAGCCCGATGCCCGCGAGCATCCCCTGGACGACCGCCACCGAGATGGCCCGGAACCAGCGCCCGAGCCGCAGTGCCCCCATGGCCAGCTGCAGCACCCCGGCGATCAGCACCAGCGCACCCAGGGTGCCGAGCCCGTACTCCTGCACGGCCTCGTAGACCAGCACGGTCAGCCCCGCGGCCGGGCCGCTGACCTGCAGACTGCTGCCGGGCAGTAACCCGGTGAGCAGTCCGCCGACGATCCCGGTGACCAGCCCCAGTTCGGCCGGCACTCCGGATGCGACGGCCACCCCGACACACAACGGGACGGCGACGAGAAAGACGACGAGCGAGGCGGTGACATCGGCGCGCCAGACCGACAGCGCCTGCCGTGACGGTATGGACGGCCGGAACGGGCGTTGACGGGCAACACGGAACCTACGCATGGGGATGCCTCCAACGAGTGCGAGATGCGGTGGCGCACGGATACACACGGATACGCAGGGACGCGAACGGACGCCGACGAACGCGAACGGACGCCGACGAACGTGCACGGATGCGCACGGATGCGCACGGATGCGCACGAGCGGACGCGGGGCGATGCGCCCAACGGCCGACGCTCGACGGGCTGTTGCCCGCGATACGACTGCTGCCGGGCACTGCCGCGCGGTGCGCGCGCCATGAGGGAAGGTGACGGCTGGATCCGTCGGATACGCGGGCCGAGGAGGCCCTTCGGATGCGCGGGCCGGGGGAGGCCCTTGGGGGTAGCTCTCAGGCTCTCAGCAGCGGAAGACGGCGTGTTGGAGCGGCAGTTCGCCGGATCTCGTCAGGGGTACGGCCTGCCGCCCGGTCAGCGGAGCGGTCAGGCTCAGCCCGCCCTCGGTCCGTCCCCGTCCCCGTCCCCGTCCGGCGGTCGAGACGGTGGTGACCGGTGGCATCGGCGCGGACACCGAGGCCGTGGAACGCCCGTCGCGGCGCGGCGGGCAGCGGTCACTGCCGGATTCCGGATTCTCCGAGGTGTCGGACGCCCGGGGGTCGGTGCCCGAGGGCGCGGTACGTCCGGCGCCGCTCGTGACCGGTGCCGCCGCTGCGTGTTCTCCGTACACGGCGTCCGCGCCGAGGGACAGGGCCAGCACGACGGTCACGACGATCAACAGGAGCCGGCCGAGGCCGCGGACCCGGATCTTCGCCATCGTCGCCCCTTCCGGCGCGGCTGGACAGGTCACCCCCATTGTGTCCAAGCCAACATGCAGGATCGCAAGTCGGTTTGTAACCACCCTGTAAACGCGGAGTTATCGACCACGAACGGCCAGTTCTCTTCACTACGGCGTCCGCCGGTGCGCACGGTGCACCGCCATGCGCCGCCCCTGCACCACACCCGCCCGCATCACCACCCCCATGCCTCAGCCGCCCCTCGCCCTCCCTCCTGAGCGCGCCCCTCGCCCCGCCCTACCCGACCACCCGCCCCGTCCGAGCCCTTGACGCCCCACTCGGCCGGTCGCATTATTCACCGCATGATGAATTATGGCCGTGGCCCCGACGCCCCCGACGCCCCCCACGGCACCGCCGTCCATGTCATCCCCGCCGTCCACGCCCACGACCTCACCGTCGCCCGAGGCGGCCGCACCGTCCTCGACGCCCTCACCTTCGACGTGCCCCACGGTCGGATCACCGGCCTCCTGGGCCCCTCCGGATGCGGCAAATCCACCCTGCTGCGCGCCATCGTCGGCACCCAGGCCAAAGTCACCGGCACCCTCGACGTCCTCGGTCACCCCGCCGGCGACCCCCGGCTGCGCCCCCGCATCGGCTATGTCACCCAGGACCCGTCCATCTACGACGACCTCACCGTCCGCCAGAACCTCGACTACTTCGCCGCCGTCCTGCACCCCGGTCGGGCCGCCCGCGCCCGGCGCCGTGAGACGGTCGCCCGCGTCATCGACGACGTCGACCTCGCCCCCCGAGCCGACGCCCTCGCCGGCAACCTCTCCGGCGGTCAGCGCAGCCGGGTCTCCCTCGCGGTGGCCCTGCTCGGCGCCCCGGAACTCCTCGTCCTCGACGAACCCACCGTCGGCCTGGACCCCGTCCTCCGCCGCGACCTGTGGCACCTCTTCCACACCCTCGCCACCGACCGCGGCGCCACCCTCCTCGTCTCCTCGCACGTCATGGACGAGGCCGAGCGTTGCCACCGGCTGCTCCTGATGCGCGAGGGCCGCATCCTCGCCGACGGTGCACCCGACGCGCTCCGTGACCGCACCGCCTCCCCGACCGTCGAGGCCGCCTTCCTCCATCTGGTCGACGAGGCCAGGGCCGCGGGCCGCTCGACGGCGCCGGGCACCGCCACCCCCAAGGAATCAGCACGATGACCACCGAACCGCTCCCCGAACCGCTTCCCGAACGGCTCCCCGAACCGCTTCCCGACGCCGCATCCCTCCCCGCGGGCGCGCCGCACTCCGCCCGCGCGCCGCACTCCGCCACCGCGCCCTTCTCCCCGTCCCGCACCCTGGCCACCGCCGCCCGGGTCCTGCGCCAGCTCCGCCACGACCCACGCACCATCGCGCTGATGCTCGTCGTCCCGTGCGTGATGATCGCCCTGCTCCGCTACGTCTTCGACGCCCGCCCCGAGACGTTCAACAGCATCGGCGCCTCGCTCCTCGGCATCTTCCCGATGATCACGATGTTCCTGGTGACCTCCATCGCCACCCTCCGCGAACGCACCTCGGGAACCCTGGAACGCCTGCTCGCCCTGCCCCTCAGCAAGGCCGACCTGATCAGCGGTTACGCCCTGGCCTTCGGCCTGCTGGCGATCGTCCAGTCGGCCCTCGCCACGGCCCTGTCCGTCCGGGTCCTCGGCCTCGACATCACCGGCTCCGCCTGGCTGCTCCTGCTCGTCGCCGTCCTGGACGCCCTCCTCGGCACCGCCCTCGGCCTCTTCGTCTCGGCTTTCGCCGCCTCCGAATTCCAGGCCGTCCAGTTCATGCCCGCCGTCCTGATGCCGCAGCTGCTGCTCTGCGGCCTGTTCACCCCGCGCGACACCATGCAGCCGGCCCTGGAGACGCTCTCCGACGTCCTCCCGATGTCCTACGCCGTCGACGGCATGAACGAGGTCCTCACCCACCCCGACATCACCGGCGGCTTCGTCCGCGACGCGATCATCGTCAGCGGCTGCGCCCTCCTCGTCCTCGCCCTCGGCGCCGCCACCCTCCGCCGCCGGACGAGGTGACACCGTCCCGGCCCTCGATACGGCCGGGCACCGCATGCCCCCAGGTGCGAGGATGACCGGAGCAACGATCAGGCACGCACCACGGCGAGGTGAACCGCAGCATGACCCAGAAGGTCGCCGTACTCGGCACCGGAAAAATCGGCGAAGCCCTGCTCGGCGGAATGATCCGAGGCGGCTGGGCACCCTCCGACCTCCTGGTCACCGCCCGCCGCCCGGAACGCGCCGCACAGCTCCATGAGCGGTACGGCGTCGAAGCGGTCAGCAACGCCGAGGCCGCCAAGTCCGCCGACACCCTCATCCTCACCGTCAAGCCCCAGGACATGGGCACCCTCCTGGCGGAGCTGGCCCCGCACGTCCCCGCCGACCGCCTGGTCATCAGCGGCGCCGCCGGCATCCCCACCTCCTACTTCGAGGAGCGCCTGGCCGCCGGCACCCCGGTCGTACGGGTCATGACGAACACCCCCGCCCTCGTCGACGAGGCGATGTCCGTCATCTCCGCCGGCACCCACGCCACCGGCGCCCACCTCACCCGCGCCGAGGAGATCTTCTCCGGCGTCGGCAAGACCCTCCGCGTCCCGGAGTCCCAGCAGGACGCCTGCACCGCGCTCTCCGGCTCGGGCCCGGCGTACTTCTTCTTCCTCGTCGAGGCCATGACCGACGCCGGCATCCTCCTCGGCCTGCCCCGCGACAAGGCCCACGACCTCATCGTCCAGGCCGCCATCGGCGCCGCGGTGATGCTCCGCGACAGCGGCGAACACCCCGTCAAGCTCCGTGAGAACGTCACGTCCCCGGCCGGCACCACCATCAATGCCATCCGCGAACTCGAAAACCACGGCGTACGCGCCGCCCTGATCGCCGCCCTGGAGGCCGCCCGCGACCGCAGCCGCGAACTCGCCTCCGGCAACGGCTGACCCCGCCGCCCGGGCCGCCGACCCGGGCCGCCACCCCTCAGGAGCCCGGGGGAGTGGGCCGCCCCGACGGGCCGCCCACCCCCACGACACCTGAGCCCGGGCCCTCACCCCATGGGCCGCAGCCCCACCGCCTCGAACGCCGCATCCACCCGCGGCTTGGCCAGCCCCCGGGCCCGCTCGGCCCCGGCCCTCAGGACGGCATCGACATACCCGGGGTCCGCCGCCAGCTCCGCATGGCGCGCCTGCACCGGCCGGAGCAGCTCCACCACGGCCTCCGCCACGTCCTTCTTCAACGCGCCGCACGAGTCGTACTCCTCGGCCAGCCGCCGCGGATCACCGCCCGCACACGCGGCCAGCACCTCCAGCACATTCGCCACCCCGGGCCGCTGCTCCGGCTCATACGTGACATCCCGCCCCGAATCCGTCACCGCCCGCATCACCTTCTTCCGCACCACCTCGGGCTCATCCAGTACGTAGACGATCCCCGCGGTCCGGGCGTGCGACTTCCCCATCTTCGACGTCGGCTCCTGCAGATCCATCACCCGAGCCGCCACCGCCGGCTGCGTGGCCTTCGGCACCACGAACGTCGCTCCGTACCGCTGGTTGAACCGCACCGCCAGATCCCGCGTCAGCTCCACATGCTGTGTCTGGTCGTCCCCCACCGGCACCTCATGCGTCCCGTACGCCAGGATGTCCGCCGCCATCAGCGCCGGATACGTCAGCAGCGACAGCCGCACGCTCCCGCCCCGTGCCTGCTCGCGCGCGGCCTTCTCCTTGTACTGGATCATGCGCCGCATCTCACCGTCGGAGGCCGTGCACTCCATCAGATACGACAGCCGCAGATGCTCATCGACCTGGCTCTGCACAAACACCGTGCAGAGCTCCGGATCCAGCCCCGCGGCCAACAGCAACGTCGCGGCCTGCCGACTGAGCCGCCGCACCCGCGCCGGATCGTGCTCCACGGTCAGCGCATGCAGATCCACCACGCAGAACAGTGCATCCGCACGATGCTGGTCCTCCTCGGCCCACCGCCGCATTGCCCCGAGGTAGTTCCCCAGCGTCAGATGCCCCGTCGGCTTCACCCCACTGAAGATCCGCCTACGCGCACCGGCCGCCATCGCCATCTCGTTCATCCGTCTCTCCCGAACTCCTGCACTCACGCCGAGTGCGTGTCGAGACCGCCGACCTCGCCGGCCGGCTACGGGAGGGAGATACGCAAACGGCCGCCGAAGCGGCGGCCGTGGTCATGCATGCGCTGCTGGTCGGCCGCCGTCAGGCGAGCCACCACAGCTGTACGAGCGCATGCGTAGTCATGGGCCCAAAGTACCCGGCAAACCCTTCCCTGGCACGGGTTTGAACAACCCCAACCCCTCGTGTAGTGTCCTCCGAGTTGCCACGGAGCCGACAGGCCCCACGGCAGCCATCCCGCCGCTTCGCGGCACACCACTACTGCACGGCCCCTCACCGGGACCAATTTCGGCATGCCGAAATTCGACCGTGACGTGATTATGCGTCAACGAGGAATTCCGCTAAAGTAGTGATCACGCCGAAAGGCGCGGCAACGCAAAGAAGCCGCACCCCAAGCGAACCCCCTCCGACGGGTAATCGGAAACGAATTCGGACCGGCAACGGAACGAAATCGGGTCTGCTAGAGTCGGAAAGGCCGGAAAGCGAAAGCCGAACGGCCGACCCGCTCCAACAGGGGGCCAGAGACGGAAACGGATCTGGTAAGGTTGGAA